>DAIRDB010000001.1:0-31322 GCA_036796405.1 Gammaproteobacteria bacterium
TGCTCGGTCAGACTGACCTCTTCCACATACTTGCGCAATCGACCACTGACCATCTTCTCGACGATGTCCGCCGGCTTGCCGCTTTCGGCAGCCTGCGCTGTGTAGATTTCACTCTCCTTCTTGAGCACTTCGGCAGGCACGTCTTCGGGTCGGACGACCAGCGGGTTGGTGGCCGCCACATGCATGGCAATGTCACGGGCCAGTTCGACGGTACCGCCCTGCAGCGCAACCAGCACGGCGATCTTGTTGTTGGAGTGCACATAGGCACCGACCGTCTCACCATTGCCACCGACCAGCACGGCGCGACGCACGCTGATGTTCTCACCGATTTTCTGCACGAGGGCCAGTCGGTCCTCTTCGAGGCCGGAGGCCATCAGCCTGGCCACATCGGTCTCACGGGTCGTGAAGACGCGGTCGGCCACTTTCGCCACGAACGCGCCGAAATTCTCTTCGCGGGCAGCGAAGTCGGTTTCACTGTTGACTTCGACCATGACGCCGAAGGCCCCGTTGTCGGCGATTCGCGTCAGCACCAGACCTTCTGCAGCGGTGCGACCGGCCTTCTTGGCCGCTTTCATGCTGCCGGCCTTGCGCAGGTTTTCTATGGCCAGGTCCAGATTGCCCGCCGCTTCGGTGAGGGCCTTCTTGCACTCCATCATTCCCAGACCCGTGCGCTCGCGCAGTTCCTTCACTGCTCCGGCGGTAATCTCTGCCATAACTCGTTCCTCACTGTGTTCACCAGGGCAGCCTGGCCCGAACTTGGGGCGACTGCCGGATTTTCGATTGTGGAAAGGGGGCGCTGAGGCCCCCTTTCATGCTTGTCCTGCTTGATACAACGGCACGAGGGCGCGTGATCCCCCGCCCGATCACTCGGCGGCCGCTGGTTTGGCCTTCGCCTTCACCTGAACCTTGGTTTTCGGTTTGGCAGCGGCCCTCACCTTCGACTTCGGTTTGCCACTGCCACCTTCAACGCTGGAGTCACCGGCTTCGCCCTCAGCCTCGACCTCGAATTCCTGCTTCTCGCTGGCATGCTGCATCGCCGCCTTGCCCTGACCTTCGATGCAGGCATTGGCCATGTGCTCCACGTAAAGCTGGATGGCCCGGATGGCGTCGTCGTTACCGGGGATCACCACATCGATGCCGTCCGGATTGCTGTTGGTATCCACGACACCGATCACCGGTATGCCGAGTTTGTTGGCTTCGGAGATGGCAATGCGCTCATGGTCGACGTCGATCACGAACAGGGCGTCAGGCAGACCACCCATGTCCTTGATTCCCCCCAGGCTCTTCTCGAGTTTGTCGGCCTCACGACGGCGCATGAGGACTTCTTTCTTGGTGAGCTTATCGAAGGTGCCATCGCCGGCCTGGGTCTCGAAATCACGCAGGCGACGGACGGAGGCGCGGATGGTCTTGTAATTGGTGAGCATGCCGCCGAGCCAGCGCTGGTCGACGTACGGCATGTTGGCGCGTGCCGCGTGCTCCTTGACGATCTTGCCGGCGGCGCGCTTGGTGCCGACGAACAGGATCTTCTGCTTGCGCTCCGCCATGGAACGCGCGAGGCCGAGGGCGCGCAGGAAGGCAGGCAGCGTATGTTCGAGGTTGATGATGTGGATCTTGTTGCGGACGCCGAAAATGAATTTGCCCATCTTCGGATTCCAGTAGCGGGATTGGTGGCCGAAGTGGACGCCGGCTTCCAGCATTTCTTTCATGCTTACGGTCATGACTTTTCCTGTAGGGTTGAGCCTCCATATACCCCATGCCGCCAACCCCGGACCTTGCAGCCCACGGGCACCCTGGCGTATGTGCCGATATATGTGTGACGTTGGTTTAAGTGGAACAACGGATTACTCGTGCCTGCTGCCTTGCGGCAGCCCCGGACTGGTTTACGGCCAGCGGCGGGAGGCCGAGACTTTGACTGCAGGGTAACCGGCAGTCGAAGCGGGCGGCTTTATACCACAGACCACGACAGCGGACCAAGCTGGCTCGCCAGGCTGGTCGTCGGGCCACAGTTGCAGGTTGCGGTGCGAAACACAGGCTCCCTAGAATGCCAGTCCCGTAGCAGCCCTGCCGACCCGCCGACCTCATGACTGCAGTAACGATCAAGACGCCGCAAGAAATCGACAAGATGCGCGTGGCAGGCCGGCTAGCCGCCGAGGTGCTGGAGATGATCGGCCCTTACGTGGTGCCCGGGGTCAGCACCGGGGAGCTCGATCGCCGCTGCCACGACTATATCGTCAACGTCCAGAAAGCCATCCCCGCCCCGCTCAACTACAAGGGTTTCCCCAAGTCGATCTGCACGTCGGTCAACCATGTGGTGTGCCACGGCATACCGAGTGACAGCAAGATCCTGCTGGAGGGCGACATCGTCAACATCGACATCACGGTCATCAAGGACGGCTACCACGGTGACACCAGCAAGATGTTCGGGGTTGGTAGCGTACCGGCGCATGCCGAGAAACTCATGCGGATCACCCAGGAATGCCTCTACAAGGCAATCGCGCTCGTGCGGCCGGGCACCTACCTCGGCGACATCGGTTTCGTGATCCAGCAGCATGCCGAAGCCAGCAATTTTTCGGTGGTCCGCGAATACTGCGGGCATGGTATCGGCAAGGTCTTCCACGAGGACCCACAGGTGCTCCACTTCGGTGCCCGCAATACCGGCATGCAGCTTCGCGAAGGGATGACCATTACCATCGAACCGATGATCAATGCCGGGACCCGTTTCACCAAGCTGTCCACGGCCGACCACTGGACGGTCACCACCAAGGATCGTCGCCTGTCGGCGCAGTGGGAGCACACGATCGCCGTAACGGCCCAGGGCTGTGAGGTGCTGACACGGCGCAGTGAGGAGAACCTGTGAGCGGGCTGGACCCCTCCAGGGCCGGACCATGAGCCAGCCCGCCACGAGAGCCACACTCAAGCGCCAGCTACTGTTCAGCGCCCGCGACTTCAACCGGCAACTCGAGGCGGGCGCCCCGGTAATCCCCACCTACAAGACCTGCATCAAGAAGGCCCGCGAACAGCTCGACAAGCGTTTCACCGAAGGAGAATCCATCGAGCAGCTGATTCGCGACATCAGCTGGTTCGTCGACCAGATTCTGATCCACATCTGGTGCCGGCATGGGCTGGACGAGGCGCACGAAGTGAGTCTCATCGCGGTGGGCGGCTATGGGCGCGGTGAATTGCACCCCTACTCGGACATCGACATCCAGATCCTGCTGTCCCGCAGCACGACGCTGCCGCGGGTTCAGGAAAGGATCGAAGCCTTTCTGACCTTTCTCTGGGACATCAACCTCGAAGTCGGCCAGAGCGTGAGGACGGTCCGGGAAAACGCCGAGCAGGCGGCCGCCGACATCACCATCGCCACCGCCTTGCTGGAGTCCCGTACGGTTTACGGGAATCCCGCCCTGCATGCCCGCGTCATGGCCAGACTGGGGCCTGACAGAATCTGGAAGAAGGGCCGCTACTTTGTCGCCAAGAAGGCTGAGCAACTCGAACGCCACCGCAAGCATGACGACATCGAGTATTCGCTGGAACCCAACCTGAAAGTGGCACCCGGCGGGCTGCGTGACATCCAGACCATCAGCTGGATTGCCCGCCATTACTTCGGGACCGGTGACTTCCGCGATCTGGCCCGCAAGGGCTTCCTGCTGCGCAGCGAATACCGTGAGCTGGTCCAGGGCCGCAATTTCCTGTGGAAGCTGCGCTACGGCCTGCACATCCTCAATGGACGACGCGAGGACCGGCTGCTGTTCGAACACCAGCGCAACCTTGCGGAGCTGTTCGGCTACAGAAACGACGAGCGCTCTCTGGCCATCGAAAAGTTGATGAAGCAGTACTACCAGGCGGTGCTGACGCTGAGACGGCTCAACGACGTGTTGCTGCAGTTGTTCGACGAAGAGATTCTCGGGACGGGTAAGCAGGAAAAAGTCGAGATCATCAATTCACGCTTCCAGAAGCGCGGTGCCACCATCGAAGCGCGCCACAATCGCGTGTTTCGCCACACGCCGATGGCGCTGATCGAAATCTTCGTGTTGATGGGTCACGACCCCGGCATCGAGACCATCCGGGCCTCCACTATCCGCCTGCTGCGCAACAGCATCGGACTGATCGACGAGCGCTATCGGCGGGACTTGCGCAACACCACGATGTTCATGGAATTGCTGCGCGTGCCACACCGCATGGTTGGTCTGCTACGCAAGATGAAGCACTACGGCGTACTGCCGGCTTATCTGCCGGAGTACGGCCGCATCGTCGGTCAGATGCAGCATGACATGTTCCATATCTACACGGTGGACGACCATACGCTGCAGGTCGTCGAAAATATGCGGCGCTTCTGGAACCCCGAGGCCGAAACGAAGTACCCGGTGGCCGCCAAGGTCATCAGGACCCTGCCCAAGATCGAGCTGCTTTACATCGCCGGTCTCTACCATGACATTGCCAAGGGTCGCGGCGGTGACCACTCCGAGCTCGGCGTGGCGGACGCCGAACACTTCTGCCGTCTGCACCATCTGGGCAAGTGGGATACCGGCCTGGTGGCTTGGCTGGTTCGCAATCATCTGATGATGTCGGGCGTCGCCCAGCGCGAAGACATTCACGACCCGGACGTGGTGCGGGCCTTTGCCCTGCGGGTGGGTGACCACATCCACCTCGACTACCTGTTCGTGCTGACGGTGGCCGACATCAACGGGACCAACCCGAACCTATGGAACACCTGGCGCGCCTCACTGCTGCGCAAGCTGTATTTCGAATGCCGGCGCGCACTCAGCCTTGGTCTCGAGGAAACGGCCGGCAAACAGCGCCAGATCAACGAGAATCAGAGCAAGGCGCTCACCGCGCTGCTGGACCATGGCCACGCTCGTCAGGACGTTGAGCCACTGTGGCGCAGGCTGCCAGAGGAGTATTTCCTGCGCGAATCACCGGAAGATCTTGTCTGGCAGACAGGCGCCCTGCTCACGCATGGCGAAAATCCGCAGCCCTTGGTCGTCATCCGCAATTCCACCGAGCATCGCCAGGAGTACGCCACGGAAGTCTTCGTGCGTGCACCGAGCTCGGTCTTCCTGTTCGCCAACCTGAGCGCCGCCCTGGAGCGTCTGAACCTCAACATCCACGACGCCCGCATGTATGGCCTCGGTGACCGCGCCACGGTATTCAACTTCATCGTGCTGGAAACCGACGGTACGCCGTTGCACCGCGATGTCTCCCAGCTTCGCCAGATGCAAGACTTGTTGTCGCAGTATGCGGCAGCGAGCAAGGCCCTGCCGCGCAATCGGCCAGCAACGCCCAATCGCAAGCAACGCTATTTCGCCCGCCATGCCATCACCACGCTCAGCAACCCACAGGACCGTCCCTACAGCATCCTCGAGGTCCTGTGTCCGGACCGACCCGGTCTGCTGGCAGTGATGGCCACCGTCTTCATCGAGCAGCACATCGTGCTGCACAACGCCAAGATCACCACCCTCGGCGAAAACGTCGAGGACGTATTCTTCATCACCGACGAGCATCAGCAGAAACTGCTCGATCCATCGCGCATCGAATCCCTGCAGGCGACGCTGCGTGCCCGCCTCGATGCCGAAGGCAGCAGTTAGCTATAATCCGCGCATATTTTTCTCTCACGCAAGGATTTCCCATGTTCAGTCTCGCATTCGGCGTCGGTACCAGAAGTGGTGCCGGACAGTGGCTCGAAGTCTTCTACGCAAAGCCGTTGCTGCATCCTGCCGCCGCCCTGGTGTCCGCCGTGCAGTCCCTGCTGGGCTGCGGCGCCACGACCCAGTGCCTCCCGCTGCTGCGCGACGACCTTGGCAAGCTTGCTGATGGACTGGCCGGCGTGGATGCCGAGCAGGCGGCACTGTGTGCACAGCTCGCCAAGTCGCAGCGTCCCTGCCTGCTGATGCTGATCGCCAGCGACGACAAGCCGGTCTCGGTGCCGGAGGCCTACCTCAAGCTGCACTTGCTCTCGCTGCGGCTGGTAAGACCGCACGGCGTCAACCTCGAAGGACTGTTCGGCCTGCTGCCCAACGTAGCCTGGACCTCACGGGGTGCCGTCGCCTTGGCCGAACTGCCGCAGGCCCAGCTCGACGCCCGCCTGGCCGGCGAGGTGCTGCGCATACACGGTGTCGACAAGTTCCCGGCGCTCACCGACTACGTGGTACCGAGTGGCGTCCGCATCGCAGACGCCGCACGGGTCCGCCTCGGAGCCTATCTGGGCGAAGGCACCACGATCATGCACGAAGGCTTCGTGAACTTTAATGCCGGCACCGAAGGCCCGGCGATGGTAGAGGGCCGCATTTCGGCCGGCGTGTTCGTGCAGGCCCACAGTGATCTGGGCGGCGGCTGCTCCATCCTGGGCACGCTGTCCGGCGGGGGCAAGACCGTCATCACCGTGGGTCGCCACTGTCTGATCGGTGC
The DNA here is from genome assembly GCA_036796405.1 of Gammaproteobacteria bacterium. Taxonomy (GTDB): domain Bacteria; phylum Pseudomonadota; class Gammaproteobacteria; order Pseudomonadales; family Pseudohongiellaceae; genus CAILUG01. The sequence continues at coordinate 6,406 of DAIRDB010000001.1, forward strand.
CAATGCCGGCCTCGGCATTCCGCTCGGTGATCGCTGCACCATCGAAGCCGGGCTGTATGTCACCGCCGGTACCAAGGTGACGGTGCTCGACAATACCGGCAAGGCCGTGGAAGTGTGCAAGGCCCGCGACCTCGCCGGCCGCAGCGACCTGCTGTTCCGCCGTAATTCCGTGAGCGGCCGCGTGGAGTGTCTGACCAACCAGACCGAAGTCGAACTGAACGCTGCCCTGCACTCCCACAATTGACCCCGCGAGCATGGCTGAAATGAGCGATACCCTCGAACTCTGCCTGGAACTGCTGCGCCGTCCCTCCATCAGCCCCGACGATCAGGGATGCCAGGCGGTGCTGGGCCGCGAACTGGCGGCCCTCGGCTTTACGGTGGAAGCCCTGCCATTCGGCTCTGTCAGCAATTTCTGGGCACGCCGCGGCAGCAGCGGTCCCCTGCTGTGCTTTGCCGGCCACACCGATGTGGTGCCCGCGGGTGATGTCGCCGCCTGGGGCAGTGATCCCTTCCAGCCATCGCTGCGTGACGGCAAGCTGTATGCGCGCGGAGCGGCCGACATGAAGGGCTCCCTGGCGGCCATGGTGACGGCCTGTCGTCGCTTCCTCGCAGCCCATCCGCACCCGAAGGGATCCATCGCCTTCCTGATCACGAGTGACGAGGAAAGCATCGCGGTCGACGGAACCAAGCGGGTCGTAGAAACCCTGCAAGCGCGCGGGGAAACGATCACCTGGTGCGTGGTTGGCGAGCCTTCCAGCACGGCGCGGACCGGTGATGTGATCCGTAACGGCAGACGCGGCTCGCTCAATGGCGTGCTGCGTGTCCACGGGCAACTCGGTCACGTGGCCTACCCACACCTGGCCCGCAACCCGATCCACGCCTTCCTGCCGGCGCTGGCGGCGCTGGCGGCCGAGCCCTGGGACAAGGGCAACGCCTATTTCCCGCCCACGACGTTCCAGATCTCCAACATCTCTGCCGGCACCGGGGCCAACAACGTCATCCCGGCACACATGGACGTGCTGTTCAACTTCCGCTTTTCCACCGAAGTCACCGCGGAGCAGCTGAAGCAGCGCACCGAAGCCCTCTTCGATCGCGTCAGCCGTGACTACACGCTGCAGTGGCAACTGAGTGGCAACCCCTTCCTCACGCCAGAGGGATCGCTGGTGCAGGCCGCGCGGGAAAGCATCCGCGAGGTGATGGGCCTCGAGACCGAACTGTCGACCGGTGGCGGCACCAGCGATGGCCGATTCATCGCGCCCACCGGCGCGGAAGTGGTGGAACTCGGCCCGGTGAATGCCACGATCCACAAGGTCAACGAGCATATCGCCGTGGAGGAGCTGGACCACCTCGTCGCCATCTACGGGCGCATGCTCGAAAAGCTGCTGTTGACGTAGACCGCAAAACAGGTGGCCTTGCTCTGCAGCCACAGGGTCGGCATCGGCAGACCGGCGTCGAGGCGTGCTTCCGGCCTCTTCAGCACGACGCGGTAGCGTGCACAGGGCAGTGCCGCCCGCAGCAGTCCGGCGAGATCACTTTCGCTGCCCAGCAGCCCATGCAGCGCCGTGATGTCTTTCTTGGCCTTGGCACTGCCGCTGCGGGGCGGAAACATCGGATCCAGATAGATGACGTCGGGCTGCGGCTGCTGCCCCGCGGCGATGGCAGCGAAGCAGTCACGAGCTTCGGCGTGCCGGAGACTGAGGCGGCCCAGCGCGGCAGAGGATGGCACGCCGGCCGTCGCCGCCGCCTGCTGCGCCAGTGCCGCCTGCCGCAGGCCTTCCCCCAGCATGGCGTGCAGCACAGGGGAGCGCTCCAGCAGCTGCACGCGGCAACCCAGATGCGCCAGCACCAGCGCATCTCGCCCCAGACCTGCCGTGGCATCCAGCACCTGCAGGGAGACGCCTGGCGGCAACTTGTCGAGCCCGACTGCCTTGCCGATGCCCTGCCGCTTGCCAGACGTGCGCAGGCGATGCTGCAGGGCGGGATCGCAGAAATCCACCCGCGTGGGAGCGGCGAGCGGCGAGCCGCGATCCTGCAGACAGAGCCCGGTGGCGTCGGCTCGCAGGAGAAAGGCAGCCTGCTGCCCGGCGGCCGACGCGGCCGGGACGAGGCCGAGGCGCTGGGCCACAGCTCTCATGGCAGCCGGGTCGGGGTGGTCGGTCAATTCGAAGGCGATGGTGGCGTGGTCAGGCATGCGGCCACTGTACTGCCAACGCCGCCAAGATTCGACGCAGCTCCCCGCGGAGTTTGCGCGTGACGGCGCACCGGGTTCCCCCGCGTGCTCGGCACGACCGCTCCGCAAATTTCCGCGCGAAATCCGGCAGGCTGGCTAGACTGGCCCTGAAGGGCCCCTGGCCCCTGGTCCGTCTCGGTTCAAGGAGGAACCCATGGTCCGTCCCCTGCTGGCCCGTTTGCGCCGCGATCGCCGCTACGTGCTCTGCCTGCTCTGGCTGGTGGCCCTGTTCCGCTTCGTGGATCTGCAGATCCTCGTCGTACTGCTGGAGCCGATCAAGCGCGAATTCGGCCTTAGCGACACGCAGCTTGCGCTGCTCACCGGTCTGGCTTTCGCGCTGTTCTACGGGCTGCTGGGCCTGCCCATCGCCTGGTTGGCGGAGCGCTGGCATCGCGGGCGTCTGATCGCGGTGGCCGTTACGCTGTGGAGCACCATGACCGCCCTGTGCGGGCAGGCGAGCGGCTTCTCGAGCCTGTTTCTGGCCCGCATGGGCGTGGGCATCGGCGAAGCGGGCGCCTACCCGCCCAGCACTTCGCTGCTGGCCGACCATTTTCCCCGCCGCGAGCGCGGCCTCGCACAAGGGGTGCTGGCATCGGCCATACCCGCGGGCGTGTTCGTGGGCTTCCTGCTCGGCAGCTTCGTCAGCGAGACCTGGGGCTGGCGGGCGGCGCTGCAGGTGGTGGGCCTGCCGGGCATCGCGCTCGGAGCGCTGCTGTGGTTTACGCTCCATGATCCCCGCGATGTGCCGCCTCCGACGGTCGCGGCAGCGGTGTGGTCGAGCCGGGCACTCTGGGGCGAGTGTCACACGCTCTGGCGCCAGCCGGCCTACCGCTGGGTGGTGGTGGCTGCCTGTCTGTTCACCACGGGCGCCATGGGTTCCGGTGTGTGGATCCCCTCCTTCTTTTTGCGCCAGCACGGGCTGGAGCCGCTAGAGACGGGGCGCTGGATGGCGCTGCTCTACGGTGGCGGCGGGCTGCTGGGAGCTCTGGGTGGCGGCTGGCTGGCTGCGCGCAGCGACCGGGACGGCTCGGCCTGCGCCTTTGCGCGACTGTGCCAGTACTCGTTGCTGGCCATCCTGCCACTGCTGCCCCTGCTGTTCCTGACGGACTCCGCAGCAGCGGCGCTGGCGGGACTGGCCCTCATGACCATCTTGATGCACATGAACAGCGGACCGGTACTCACGCTGCTGCAGGTCACTGGCGGTACCGGGCGCCGCGCGCTCGCCCACGCCTTGTCGGTACTGGTGAGCAACGTGATCGCCCTGCCGCTCGGTCCCTTGCTGGTGGCCATCCCGAGCGATGCCTGGTCACCCACAGCGGGACCGGCAGCACTGGGCTGGTCCATCGGCCTCTTGCTACTGGGTTGCTGGGGCGGCGCGGCCTGGTGCTTCGGGCGTGCGGCTCGTCTGCTGACGGCTAACGCTACAACAGCGATGACGCTGCTGCATTCCGGCTGAGCGCCGCGTTTCCCGTGGTGGCGGCTGTACCGTAACATGCTGCGCAGACTGCCCAATTACCCTTGCCGCGGAGATCCCCATGGCCGAGTCCACCACGCTGCGCCTGAATGGCAGCGTCGTCAGCGTGACATCCACGCCTGACACGCCCCTGCTTTACGTGCTCACCGACGAACTCCAGATGCAGGGACCGCGCTTCGGTTGTGGACTCGCCCAGTGCGGAGCCTGCTCCGTGCTCGTCGATGGCCGCGAACTGCGCTCCTGCGTGACGCCCCTTGCCGCCATTGGCACTGGCGCAGTGACCACCCTCGAGGGGCTGCCAGCCCTGCTCGCCGAGCGTCGTCAGCTGGCGCAGGTGCCGGAGTTCACCCCGCTGCAACTGGCGCTGATCGCCGTGCAGGCCCTCCAGTGTGGTTACTGCAGCAACGGCATGCAGATCAAGGCGACCGAACTGCTCATGCAGAACCCCGCCCCCACCGAAGCGGACATCCGTCGCGCCCTCGACGGTCATCTGTGCCGCTGCGGCACCTACCCCAAGATACTCGAGGCGATCCAGCTGGCCGCGCAGGCGCCGGGGGGTGCTGCATGACACGCGTCACGCTCACCCGCCGTCAGCTGCTGCAGGCGGGCGGCATACTGGTAGTCGATTTTCCGTTCTTGGCACAGGCCCAGACTCGCGAAGCGCAGGCCGGGCCACCGCCGGCCGACCAGATCGACAGCTGGATCGCCATCCATGCCGACAACACGGCCACCGTCTTCATCGGCTTTGCCGAACTGGGACAAGGTTGTTCGACGGCGCTGCTGCAGGTGGCCGCCGAGGAGCTCGACCTCGGCATGGACCAGGTGCGCAGTGTCGGTCTCGACACGCATGTGACGCCCAATCAGGGGGGTACTTACTCGAGCCAGGCCATGCGCCGCGGCGGACCGCAGGTACAGAGAGCGGCAGCCGAAGCCCGGCAGGCGCTGCTGGCGCTGGCCGCCGAGCGCCTGCAACTGCCCGTGACGCGGCTGCGTGTGGAGAACGGCGTGGTGTCCGGCAGCGGTGACGATAACGCCTTCGTGACCTATGGCGAACTGATCGGTGACCGCCGCTTCGAACTGGCATTCAGCGGCACGGCACCCGTGAAGTCGCCGACCAGTTACAAGCTGGTCGGTCGGCCGCTGCCGCGGCGCGACATCCCACTCAAGGTGAAAGGCAGCTATGGCTTCATGCACCACCAGCGGCTGCCGGGCATGTTACATGGCCGCATCGTGCGCCCGCGCGGGCAAGGCGCCTACAAGGACGGCGTGCAGATCCGCAGCGTGGATGCCAGTTCCATCGCGGGCCTGCCGGGCGTGCGCGTGCTGCGGCAAGGCAACTTTCTCGGTGTGGTGGCGCCGCGAGAATGGGATGCGGTGCAGGCGGCGGCACGCCTGCGTGTGGAATGGCAGCAGCCGGCCAGTCTGCCCGGCAACGACGCATTGTTCGAACGCATGGAGCAGTCACCGCCAGACGATCGTATCGCTCGCGAACAGGGCGATCTCGCCGCCCTTGGCGCTGCCCACGCAGTCAGCCAATTCACTGGTCAGGGCCCCTACCAGGCCCATGCTCCTTTCGCGCCGAACTGCGCGCTCGCCGATGTACGTGAGGATAGCGCCCTGGTGCTCTGCTCCACCCAGGACGTCTACGGCACCCGTGGCAAGCTGGCGACCCTGCTGGGCTTGCCGGTCCCCGCGGTGAGGGTGCAGTACTTCGAAGGGGCAGGCACCTTCGGCCACTCGTGCTGGGACGATGCGGCGCAGGCCGCTGCCCTGCTTTCGCAGCTGGCATCGGCGCCGGTGCGCGTTCAGTTCATGCGCTGGGACGAGCTGGGCTGGGACACCTACGGGCCTGCCCACCTCGGCAAGGTCCGGGTCAGTGCCGATGCCGATGGCAAGCTGCTGACCTACGAGTACGAGGGCTGGCAGCACCACTGGGCGCTGGTGGAAACCACCGAACAGAGTGCCAAGGGCACACCCGCTGCCGAGTGGCCGTCCATGGCGGCCCAGCAAATCAATCCGCTGGTGCTCGGAGGCCAGTACCGCATTCCACACCTGAAGCTGCTCAACCACCATGTGCCCGGCGTGGATTACCTGAAAGGGGCCTGGCTGCGCTCGCCACTCGACCTGTCGCTGGCCTTCGTGTCGGAGCAGGCCATCGACGATCTGGCCTTCCAGCTCGGTCTCGATCCGTGGCAGTTCCGCCAGCGGAACATTCTCGACGAGCGCTGGGCCGGTGTACTCGATGCCGCAGCCATGGCGGCCGGCTGGCAGCCGCGGCCCGCACAGAGCGTTGCGAGTACCGGCCCGCTGCGGCGGGGCCGCGGCATCGGCCTCGGCACCCACCTCGCATCTTGGGGCGGCGCCGTGGCAGAGGTGGAAGTCGACACGAACACGGGACGCGTGCGGGTCCTGCACCTGGTCGGCGCCATCGACGCCGGTCGCGTCGTCAATCCTTCCAACGTCGAGCACCAGATCATCGGTCAGCTGGTGCAGACCGCCAGCCGCCTGCTGCACGAAGAGGTGCTGTTCGACACGCAGCAGGTCACCAGCACAGACTGGGCCAGCTACCCCATCCTGCGTTTCGCCGACGCGCCACGCGTGACACCGGTGATAGTGCAGCGGCTGGAGGAACCATCGCTCGGTGCTGGCGAGGAGGTCATGGCGGCCGCCGCAGCTGCCATCGCCAACGCTTTCTTCGATGCCACCGGCAAGCGCATGAGCGCCTACCCTTTCACCCCGGCACGCGTGCTTGCCACGCTGGGACGAGCCTGATGACCGATTTGCTGCAACCCCTGACCGCTGACGAACTGCAGGCACTCGACAACTTCCTGCGCGAACACGCTGACGACCTTCACGAGGCGGATCCGGATGCCGAACCCGGCGTACTCAATCTTTCCGAGTGCGAAGGCATGCTGTGTGCACTGATCAGCGGTCCGACACTGGTGAAGACGGCCGAGTGGGTACCAGCCCTGTGGGGCGAGGAAGAACCGGAGTGGCGCAGCGAGGCCGAGTTCGACCGCATCGTGCAACTGCTGCAGCGTTACATGAATACGCTGGCAGCCACGCTGCAGGAGGCCCCGGACGACTACCAACCCCTGTTCCTCTACGAAGACGAAGGTGGCACGACCTACACGATCGTCGATGACTGGTGTGAAGGCTACCTGCGCGGTGTGCGGCTGGGCGGCAAGGCCTGGAATGCCGGCAAGCCGCTGATCGGCAAGCTCCTCGATCCGATACGTGCTTTCAGCAGCGAAACCGAATGGCGTGGCCATGAGCTGTCGGCCGACGACAGCGATCGGCTGAGCGACGCCATCGCCCCCAATACGCGGGCCATCCATGCTTTCTGGCTGGAGCGCCGCCGCAAGAACTGAGCGGCGACCCGACAGCTGCGCAGCGAAGTCGCTTGCGGGCGTCGACCGGCCATCTGTATCATTTCCGTGATACAGAACTGCGGAGCAGCCATGAAACTCAAGATCGCCGCCGGCTCAGCCACGCCGGCCTTCCAGCAAATCGTCGAACAGCTGCACTTCCAGATCAGCAGTGGAGAGCTGCCCGCCGGCAGCAAATTGCCCTCGCTACGCGAACTGGCAAAAAAACATGGCCTCGCCATCAACACCGTCGCCAAGGCACTGCGCCAGCTCGAATTCCGCGGTCTGCTGGCGGCGCAACCGCGCAGCGGTTATCGCGTGGTCACCCAGGATACCAGCGTCGGTCGCTACCAGGCACGCGGCGTTTCCAGCGACAAGACCGAAGTGCACAAAGTGGTCGACAAGCTCGATCACGGCCTGTTCCGCCAGGCTTTCTGCAAGATCACCGAGGACTTTCTCACCGGCAATCCGGAGTGCTGCAACGTCATCCATGCCGACGGCAGCGGAACCAAGTCGATCATCGCCTACCTCGCCTACAAGGAAACCGGCGATGCCTCGGTATTCCACGGCATTGCGCAGGACTCGATCGTCATGAACCTCGACGACCTGCTCTGTGTCGGCGTCAACGGCCGCATCCTCATCGCCAACACCGTGAACCGCAATGCGCTCAACTGTCCCGGAGAAGTGGTGGCCGCCCTGATCGAGGGCAGCGAGCGCTTCCTTGCCACCCTGCGAGGCCTCGGTGTACGCATCTACAGCGGCGGCGGTGAGACGGCCGACGTCGGTGACCTCACCGGCACCCTCGTGGTCGACAGCACGGCGGTGGCAGTGCTGCGCAAGCAGGACGTCCTGACGGCTGCTACCATCCGGCCGGGGCTCGCCATCGTGGGACTGTCTTCCACCGGTCAGGCCAGCTACGAATCCCGGGAAAACAGCGGCATTGGCAGCAACGGGCTGACCAGCGCCCGTCACGAACTGCTCAGCTCCTGGTATGCCGAGCAGTATCCGGAGACCTTCGACAGCAACGTCGATCCCAGTCTGCGTTACTGCGGCCCCTACCGGCTGGAAGATCCGCTACCGGGCAGCAGCCTCAGCATCGGCGAAGCCCTTCTGTCACCCACCCGCACGTATGCGCCGGTCATCCAGGCGCTGCTCGACGAGCACCCGGGCCTCGTCAAGGGCCTCATCCACTGCTCCGGCGGCGCGCAGACCAAGTGCCTCAAGTTCGGCGAGGGCATCCACTTCATCAAGGATCGACTGTTTCCGACACCGCCCCTGTTCAAGGTCATCCAGAAGGTCAGCGGCACGGCGTGGAAGGAAATGTACAAGGTCTTCAACATGGGCCACCGCATGGAGGTCTACTGCCTGCCCGGCGAAGCCAGGACCGTCATCCAGCTGGCGAAGCGCTTCGGCATCGATGCCCGCGTGATCGGTCGCACCGAGGCCTCGCGGCGCGGCAACCGTCTGAGCCTCAGCCACCGGGGACAGATCTTCGAATACGGCGGTCACGCGACTTCCGCCCAAGGCAAACGGCGGCGCGCAACGACCTAGTCCCGGCGGTCACCACGGCAACTGGCACTGCCGGCGAAAACGACTATGTTGGGTGGGCGCCCTGTCCTCGCTGCGGAGTCCCCCCATGGATGCTCACTGCTCCGGCCGCCCCGTTCTGTCCCAGATCCTGCAGACCCTCGCCGCAGCACCCGAGTCCACCGCCATCTTCTGTGGTGGCGAGACCTGCAGCAATGGTGCGCTGCTGCAGAGAATCCAGCAGATTGCCCAGCACCTGCGCAGCCTCGGCGTGAGGCCTGGCCAGTGTGTAAGCGTTGCGATGCGGCGCAGCGCCGAGGCCGTGGCGGCGCTGCTGGCCTGCTGGTGCTGCGGCGCTATCTATCTGCCACTCGATCTGCGGCTACCGCGCCAGCGGCTGCTGCGCATGGTGATGCAGACCGAGCCCGCCCTGCTGCTGACCCAGCCCGCCCTGCACGAGCAGGTCGGTCACTTGCCCGTACCCTGGCTTGCGGTGCCGCCAGCCGAGGCAGGGCTTTCGACCTCCTCGCCCACTTCCGCGTGGCACGACGAGCCCGCTACAGGGGCGCCGGCCTACCTGATGTTTACCTCGGGCAGCAGCGGCGAGCCCAAGGGGGTGCTGCTCAGCCATGGCAATCTGGCGTGCTTTTGCGAGGCTGCACTGCAGGTGCTGGAGCTGTCGCCGGGCTGGTCGACTCTCGGCTGCGCCGCCTGCAGTTTCGACATCTGCCTGTTCGAGTGGTTGGCACCGCTGCTGACCGGAGGTGCGCTGGTGCTGGCGACCGACGCGGAGCAGCAGGCGCCCGGCGCCCTGCAGGACCTGATCGACCGCTACCGCGTCGCCGTGGTGCAGGCCACGCCTTCCCAGTGGCAGTTGCTGCTGCAGGACTGGAGTCCGGCGCAGCCCCTGCAGCTGGCACTCAGCATCGGAGAGCCCCTGCCGAAGGGACTGGCCCGCCGCCTGTGCGCCGTGAGTGAAGCCGCGTGGAACCTGTACGGGCCCACCGAATGCACCGTCTGGGCCAGCGCCCAGCCACTGGGGCCGGCGCAGTTCCACGCGACGGCGCCCAGCGTGGTAAGTCTGGGCCGCGCTCTACCAGGCTATGGCCTCTCTGCAGGCGAGCCTGCCGGCGAGGCCAGCGAACTGCTGATCAGCGGTCCAGCCGTGGCACTCGGCTACTGGCGCCATGCCGAGGCCACCGAGGCGCGGTTCAGTGGGACGGCAGGCACGGCCGAGCGTTGTTACCGCAGTGGCGACCTCTGCCGCCAGGATGCCGAGGGCGGTTGGCACTTCGTCGGGCGGCAAGATAACCAGATCAAGTGGCAGGGCCACCGCATCGAGCTCGACGAGATCAGCAATCAGTTGCTCCGCCACGACTCGATCACCCAGGCCGCGTGCCTGCTGCGGCCGCTGGCCGGCGATCCACCCGTGCAGCAGCTACTCGCCGCCATCGTCTGCCGCCGCGGTGCGCTCAACAAGAACGCCCAATCCTTCAACCGCTGGCTTGCAGAGCAACTACCGGCATGGATGCTGCCGCAGCGGTACCTCGTGCTCGATCGGCTGCCGCTGACCGCCAACGGCAAGCTCGATCGCAGCGCCTTGCTGGCGCTGGCGGCCGAGCAGCCCCGGCCGGAGGTCGCGGGGGACTCGCTGGTCAGCCAATTGACCAGCCTCTTTTGCGAGATTCTGGACCTGCCCGCCGTGGCTGCCACCGACAGCTTCTTCGATCTCGGCGGTTCCTCCATGCTCAGTGCGACGCTGGTGCTGGCCATCAATCAGCGCTTCGGTTGTCGGCTCACGCTGCGCCAGGTACTGCAGACGCCTCCCACGGTGCTGTTGCTGGCCAGGCTGCTGGAGGAGTCCGGTGTCAGCGCCAGCTTGCCAGCACGGCGCTGACATCGCGCAGCAGGCGGGCGATCTGCTGCGCCGATAGTTCGTCGCTGGCGTATTCGCAGCAGAGTTCGACCGCGGCGTGCCCGGGGACCACGTCGAGTCGCAGCGGAAGCTGGCCCAGCACCGAAGGCGGCCGGTGGGCTAGCAGTCGCGCACCGGGAACCTCGAGCCGGGCTTGGGGAAAGTTCTGCAGCGCCAGCAACACGTCGCTGCAGGCGTTGCCGCTTGGCAATCGGCCGGTCTGCTGCTCCGCCAGTGCGGGTACGGCCATTGCTTCTGCGAGGCTGCGCTGCAGCGCGGCCTCGACCTCGGCCAGCAGAGGCTGCAGCCCCGCGGCGGAAATCTCCACCCTGCCCTGCGCGCCGGCAGGCCCAACGGGCAGCCGCACCGGTACTGCCAGCACTTGCATGAAGCAGCCCACACTCTGCTCCTCGCCAGCCGATCGGTTGGCGTGAGGAAATTGGATGAGGTCCCCCAGACCTGGCCACTGCCGTGCCAGAGACAGTCGCAGCGCGGCGAGCAGGAGCGCAAAAGGACTCACGGCATGGCGAGCCGCAGTGAGCAGCGCCTGCCGCCACCAGCGAGCAGGTAAAGAACGCCGCTGCGATGCCAGACGATAGGGCCCGGCTCGACGGGCCATTTGCAGCGGCTGCGCCAGGCCCGTGCCGCCCACAGGTGGCGAGGTGCCGTGTGGCGCCCGCGCTGGGCCGGCAGCAGAGTCGAGACAGAAAAGAGCAAAGCCCTCCTCGGGTGCGGGAGCAGACAGCCTGCGCTGTACGGCCCGGGTATAGGCCGTGACCAGGTCCTGCAGCAGGAGCGCGCCAGACCAGCCGTCGACCAGCAGGTGCTGGCCCTCCAGCACCAGCAGCGGTGGGCGCCGCCTCCGCTGCAGCAAGCCGGCAGCAAACAGATGCCGCTGCCAGTCCTGCCGGGTCGGCAAGGCGTCCAGTGCGCGAGCGAGCGGTACACCGATCGGCAGGGAGACCAACACCGGTCGGGGCCCACTGCGGCAGAGACGCGGGCCGCGGCTGGCCAGGTCGAATTCGACGACGCCCGCGAGCAGCGGATGCCGCTGCAGCAGCCAGTCGAGCGCCTCGCGCAGCGCGGCCTCCTGCAGCGTGCCCTGCCACTCGAGGAAGACCGTACCTCGGTACAGGCCGGCACCCTGCACCAGCGCTTCGCCGAACCAAAGGCCGCGCGCGGTGGCAGGCAGCAAGAAACTGGCTGGCGCTGCCGTGGCAGACGGTCTTGCTGCTGGCCCTGTGCCGGTACCGCTGCGGGCCACGTCGGCGGCCTCACTGCCGGCTCGAGCATGTGTCTTGGCTGCCGAGACGTGCTGCGCCGCCAGCGCCTGGCTTTGCGCCCACATGCGGCGTGGCGTGCTGCAGTCGGCCAAGTGGGTCAGGGCCAGCCGCCAGCCCCAGCGGTCCTGCAGCCGGCTGATCAGACGCGCGAACTGCAGGGAGTCCCCACCCACCAGAAAAAAGTGACTGTCGGCATCGATGTCTTCGGTGCCGAGCAGCTGGCGCCACAGCGCAATCAGCTCGTCGAGCGAGGGTTCATCGTGGGCCAGACTCTCCGCTCTCCAGTTTTCAGCCGTCATGGGGCGGCGCCGGAGCCAGCGACTGCAGGTAGTGCCGCTGCAGCGTGTCGCGAATGCGCGGCAGGTCGAACTTGCCGGCGGCGTTGCAGGGCAGGTTTTCCCAGAATTCGAGCCAGCAAGGCGTGGCATACGCTGCCCCGTGGCGCAGGTAGAAATCGAGCAGTTCACTGGCGTCGAGCGAGTAGCCCGGCTGCAACTGCACCGCGGCCGCCAGTCGGGTTCGCCCGTCGCGCAGGCAGAGCGCGGAGACGACGACCTGCCGCACGGCGGGATGCTGCAGCAGGACCGCCTCGACTTCGCGCGGATACACATTGCGGCCGTGGATCACGCAGAGGCTGTCCACGCGACCCACGTAAAAATAATAGCCGTCGGCGTCGCGGCGCAGACGATCACCGGTACGGAACCAGCCGTCGCGGTAGCGCGCCGCCAGCAGGGCAGCATCGGTATAGCAGGGTGTGGTGGTGGCGTTGCGCACGCAGAGCTCCCCTTCATCGGCCGGGCTGCCGGTGGAGTCGAGCAAGACGGCCTCGCCGAAACGCAAACGCCCCACGCTGCCCAAGGGCAGAGACAGGTCGTCGTGGCGATTGTAGATACCGGTGAGGCATTCACTCAGGCCATACGCGTTGTAGACACGCGCACTGAGGCGTGCCTGTACTGCGTGCAGCTGTCCAAGGCTGACAGCCTCCCCCATCGCCAGACAGTGCTGCAGTGCGGGCAGCACGCCAGTGCCCGGGGCCACCGCCAGTAGTTCGGTGAGCAGTCCGGGCACCAGCAGCAGCAACTGCGCGCCGGTCTCCTGTAGCAGCGCCAGGTGATCGCGCGGGTCGCTGCTCTGCAGCAGGAAAAGGGGTCTGCCCTCCAGCAGCGTCTGCAAGCAGAAGCTGAGTCCCCCCCAGTGCGTCCATGGCAGGATATTCACCCGCGCCGACGGCCCGTCTGCCAGCGCGCACGTGTCAGGAAAGGCTGCATAGAGCTCGGCGAGCGCGCTGAGGAAGACCGCCAGTGAACGCCGGCTGTAGCGCAGCGCCTTCGCCGACCCCGTGGAGCCGGCGCTATGGAACAACAGGGCGAGATCCGGATGCCGACCGACGGGCGCAGCGGCCACCGCCGGCGACACCGGCTGCAACCAGCGCGGCTGGCCGGGCTCGAGTTGCCAGAGTGGACAGCGTAGAGCAGATAGCCAGTGCTTGTCCGGCAGACTGGCCTCACGAATGAGCAGCGCCGGGCGCCAGCGCGCCAGCAACTCCTGCAGCATGTCATCGGACGCGTCCGTGTGGATGGGCAGCAGCGCGATGCCCTCGCCGAGAGCCGCCAGCAGCAGCGCAAAGCAATGCGGCAGATTGCTGCTCTGCACCACCAGGCAGTGACCGCCGCCGACACCAGCCTCTCTCAGCCAACCTGCCGCCGCATGGCGCGCCTGCTGCAGCGCCTGCCAGCTCCACCGAAGCCGCTGCTGCCTGCCCTCGACCAGCACGAGGGCCGTGGCGGTCGAGCGGCGCGCAAGCAGTTCAGTCAGTGGATCGACAAAGTCCATATGCCCGGGCGCCTCCTGCGCTCACCACCGGCAGGGCGCACCGGCCCGATGGCCCTGCCTGCAGGACCAGCCTAGTACAGAGCGTGTGCTTTGCCAGAAAAAACCGGCGACGCACCAGCCGGCCAGGCAGGCATCAGGTCGGTCGCTGTAGCGGCAGACGGACGACGACGATAACCCCCGGCTCTTCCAAGAGGTTCTCGGCGTAGATGCTACCGCCATGGAAGTCGGTGATCAGACGGGCGATGTGCAGACCCAGACCGAGGTGCGGCTGGGTCTGCTGACCCTGCGGCCGCGCCGAGACCATCGAATCAAAGATGCGGTCCTGCATGCCCGGGTCGAGCGTTGGCCCATAGTTGCTGACACTCAACACGGCGTCGCCGTTGTCGCTGTCGGCCCGCAGGCGAATCGGCCGTCCCGGCGTAGAGAATTCCACGGCATTGGCAACGACCTTGTCGAGCAGTTGCACGAGATGCTCGGCACTGCCCTCCATGAGCAGCGGCTCGCTGGCGCGCTGTAGTCGGAAATCCACCGCTGGGTAGATCTGGCGGTATTGCTCCACGCAGGCTGCCAGCCACTGGTCGAGCCGCAGTGGCTGCTTCTCGCAGCGCTGCAGCAGCTGTTCCAGACGGGTGGCTTCGCTCATGTTGGCGAGGATCAGGCTGAGGCGACTGATGCCCTCCTCGGCCCGCTGCAGGTATACCTCGGTCTCTGCGTCCTGCGTGCCGAGCAGGCGCAGGTTTTCGAGGGAGGTACGCACTACGGTCACCGGCGTGCGCAACTCGTGCGAGAGTCGGGCGGTGAGATTTTCCAGATACTGGTTGTAGCGACCAAGCCGCTCGACCAGCGATCCGATGCTGCGCGAAAGATCCCCGATCTCGTCGCGACTGCGGGCCGCCACGAAAGGCCGGTTGAGACGGCCCTGCTCGTCGATGCTGCGCTCGGCCTGGTCGCGCAGGCGTCGCAGTCGCGACGACAGGGAACTGGCCAGCAGCCACAGCGCCAGCGTGCTCACCAGCATCAACGCCAGCGCGGTGTCGAACAGACGGGACAGGGCCGCGTGACGCAGCGTGCGTAGCCCATCGAGGTTCTGGTCCAGCAGCAGGGCGCCGAGCACCCTGCCGTCCGCCAGTACGGGCCAGCCGGCTTCCAGCCGCGGCGGCTCGGCGCTGCCATCCTGTCGATAGCCGGTCTGGGGCAGTCCGGCAAGGGCTGCGGTCAGCTGCGGACTGTCCGGGCCCTGACTGTAGAGCTGCCGGCTGGCGAGCCAGCGATCCAGCCAACGCAGCTGCGGCGCGTACAGCGGTTGCAGCAAGCGAACGCGCAGCGCGCCCAATAGACCGTCACCAGGCAGCGCCACGGGCACCGGCAACAGGCCGCGTGCTGAAGCAAGGTCACCCTCTTCGAACAGCAGGTTCCCGTCACTGTCGTAGACCTGCAGGCGGTAATTACCTGCCAGCTGTCCACCCAGCCGCTCGGCGAAGGCGCGGCGCGGCAGGCGCAGGCTGTCTGCCGTCACCTGCGCCAGATCGCCGGAGGCTACGCGGGCGGCCAGCGCACGTCGCTCGGGGTCATCGACGTCTTCCACTCCCACGGCCAGCCCCTGGCTGGTCAGCGCCAGGGGTAGCGACAGGAGGAGTTGGTAGCCTTCGGGCTGCCAGAGCAGCGAGGCGTCGACATCACTGGCGGGTCGATAGGTGTAGGCGGCCTCTGGATCGTCGCCGGCCTGCCAGAACTGCACTTCGCCATCGCCGGCCAGCGGCAGACGAAACTGGTTACTGACGCCCTCGGCGCTCAACGTGGTGAGGCGCACCGCGTCACTGCCGGCAAGACTCGGCCGTTCGGCCTCTGGAGCCAACTGCAGGAAGCGGTCGACCACGCGCAGCAGCAGAAACAGTCTGCCATCTCGCTCGCCAGCCAGTACCCGCACTTCCAGAGGGTCGCCGCGCCCACCTGTGCGGCGGAAGCTGCTGGTGCGGTTGCCGGCGTAGCCTGCCGCACTGCCCTCGCGCAGCACCAGTTCCTCTCCGGCCCTGGCACCCCAGTTGGACGCCGATGCTGCGCCGGGCTGGGGAGCCGCAGCCAACGGATACACGTAGAGGCCGCGGCCGTCAGTCTGGGCGGCGGCATCGAACAGGGACGCGTCGTCGGACAGCGTGAGCGCCAGGGCGCGGGCAGCCCCGCCGATGACCTGCTCCTGACCTCGCTGCAGGTACAGTTCCAGCTCCGCCAGATAGCGCAGTCCCAGCCACGGTAGCACCAGCAGCAGCAGCGCCACCGCCAGCCACTGACTGCGCAGCCCGGCACGCGGCCAGCGCCACTCAGCCATGGGCAGCACCGGGCAGCGTCCAGCGGTAGCCCATGCCATAGACCGTATCGATGCCGTCGAAGGCAGGGTCCACCTGCTGGAACTTGCGACGGATGCGCTTGATGTGCGAAGTGATGGTGCTGGTGTCGACGTAGATCTTCGATTCGGTCATGAGCGCATCACGGCTCTTCACGTGACCGGGAAATTTCACCAGCGCATGCAGCATCCAGAACTCGGTCACGGTGAGCAGCACGGGCTGCTGACGCCAGTGCACGGACAGCCGACTGAGATCGAGTGCCAGATCACCGCGCAGCAGCTGATTCTCCGGAGCTGCCGGCAACTGCAGCGCGTCCTGGCGACGAAACAACGCGGCGATGCGTGCCAGCAGGTGGGGCATGCTGATGTCCTTGGTGAGGTAATCATCGGCACCCATGCGTAGGCCACTGACTGTGTCGAAGTCATTGTCGCGCGCGGTGAGAAAGACGATAGGTAGCGCCTCCGACAGGGAACGCAGCCACTGGCACAGCAGGAAACCGCCATCGATCTCCTGTTCGAGGCCGATATCGATGATGGCAAGGTCGGGCAGGCGCAGCTCGAAAGCAGCCTGGGCCTTGCGCCGATTCGGGAAGCACATGACATCGTAACCGTGCTTTTTCAGCACACTGGCGTAGTTCTCCCGGATGGCGGCTTCATCTTCGACAATGGCGATGCGGCGTGACATGGAAAACTCCGGCCCGGGCGGCGGGGCAGGCTGCACTATAGCGGAGCGGCGGGTCAGGCCAAGGCAGCAGGCGGCTCTGCCAGCATTTTGCCATGATTGATCAGCGCACTGCCGCAATCCCTGCCCGGCAAGGCAAGAACCCAGGTGTTCAATGGGCTCGTCACCCGTCGGTGACCGTCGTCAACCCCACCCGCCCACAGGTCCTGGAGGCCTGCCATGCATGAACTCAATCTGATCAGCGGCAACCGCTCGCTGTCACCCGGCTCGCTGATTCCCTGGCTGCTGTTGAAGCAGCACGCCATCGCCTTTCACGAAATCCGCATCGACCTCAGCCGAGACGATGCCGTCGAGCGGGTGGGCTGGTTTTCACCATCGCTCAAGGTGCCGGTGCTCATCCACCACGACATCAAGGTCTGGGACGCACTGCCGATCTGCGAATACCTGGCGGAGACCTGGCTGGAGGGTCGGGGGTGGCCACAGCAGCAGAAAAAGCGCGCGGCCGCCCGCTCGGTCTGTGCCGAACTGCATGCCGACTTTCAGTCCCTCAAGCAGAACTGGCCCGGTGCTGCCGCACCGGCAACGTGCGCACCCGATACTGCGGCGATGGAGCGCGACATCGCCCGCCTCGACGCCATCATGAGCTGCTGCCGACGCAAGTATGGTGACGGGGGAGACTGGCTGTTCGGCCGCTTCGGCATCGTCGATGCGTTCCTCGCCCCCTTCGTCATCTGCCTCGATGAACAGGGCGTGGAGCTGACCGCAGCGGCCGCCGACTATGGCCAGCAGTTGCTGCAGAACCCGTGGGTGCTGGAGTGGCTGTTCGAGGCATCAATCGAGCGCCACGAGGTCCGCTACGCCAAGGCCAGCTGAACAGTCAGGTTAGACCAGCAGTCCGGAGGAAGCCGGCAGCGCACCAGCGCGCTGCCGGCCGTCATCAGAAGCGCCGACGCAGACTGAGGCCGTAGGTGCGCGGCTCCCGCGGATAGGCACTCAGTTTGCCATCCTGCAGAGGCGTGTCGAACACGGTGCCGAACCAGCTTTCATCAGCGAGGTTACGACCCCACAGCAGCAACTCGTAACCACCCGCCGTCTGCAGCATGGCATTGATGTTGAGCAGGCTGCGTGCGCCCTGGGCCGCAAAGGGATCGTTGTTGCTGTGCATGATGGCGTCCGAGTAATAAACGTACTCGACAGCGATCTGCGCGTCGTATTCGGCAACGCGGAACTGCTTGGCCACGTTGAGCGATGTGAAATGCTCGGGCACGTTGCCTACGCGGTCACCATTGCGATTGCAGTAGCCCTTGCTGTCTTTCTGGGCTGCCTCGGCGGGGGCACCGGTGTGGAAGATGTTGGAGATCTGACAGTTGCCTTTTTCAAAGTCGTTGAAGGTGGCATCCGTATAGGCATAGGCCAAGCGTGTGTCGAGACCTTCCATCGGCGACCACCACACTTCTGCTTCCACACCATTAACATCCACCTTGCCGGCGTTCTGCAGGTTGAAGGCGGTACCGGTGAAGGTATTGGTCTGCAGGTCGTCGACCTGCATGTCATAGATGGCGAGGTTCAGCCGCAGCGCCGAGGAAAAGTCGTGCTTCACGCCGATTTCCACGTTGGTGGTGTCCTCGGCATTGAACACGGTATCGAAACCCAGGCCGATGCGATCGGTGTTGGTGCCACCGGACTTGTAGCCGGTGCCATAGGACACATAGACCAGCGTGCTGTCTGCCGGCCGGTAAGACAGGCCGGCGTTGCCGGTGACCCGCTCGTCGTCGAGGGTGGCGTCGATGTCGGGCCGCGGGCAGAAACGTGCCGTGACCGAGCAGGTCGCCCAGCCCGGCTGGAACAGTACGCCCAGCGCGGGGATGAAGGGAGCCGGGTTCAGCCCCGCCAGCACGGCATTGTGGGTTACACCCGTGCCATCGCCGGGAGGTGCGCCCAGCAGGCGCTTGTACTGTGCTTCCGCGATGGCGAAGGCGGTACCGACCGCCGTCACGTTGAGCGCCGTCGGGCCAGGCGTGGGCACCGACTCTCGGAAGGTACTCTTCATGGTCTTGCTTTCGTCGGTGTAGCGCAGGCCGAGGTTCACCTGCAGTTGATCGGTGAGGTCAAAATCCACGCTGCCAAACAGCGCCACCGCCTCGTGCTGCTGATCGCTGCTGTCATGGATGCGGTTACCCGGCACGACCACGGGCGCGAAGCTGGTGGGGAATTTGGTGCCCCAGGCCTGATTGATGAACGGCAGCAGTGGCTGGGCAGCCACCAGCTTGCCCAGGGTGTTGGGCGCCGCTGCCACGACGTAGTTCGGCAGACGGGTGCCGAGCGACAGGAAGTCGTTGCTGTCGATGTCCTGACGGTAAAGGAACAGACCGCCAAGGAAGCGCACGCGCTCGGAGGCATCGGAAGACAGGCGGAATTCCTGTGACAGCATGCGCTGGTCGGCGCCATACTCGCGGCTGGCCAGATCAACGTTCGTAAAATCGGCATCGATGGAATCGTCGGTATCGAAGGTGCGCAGCGCGCTGATCGACACGAAATCCAGATTACCGAGACGCTTGTCCACCTGCAGCGACAGGCCGCTGTCGGTGGCTTCCGAGCGCGGCAACTGGTTGAGGCTCATACGGTAATCATCGAAAGTACCCGTGCGATAAATGGTACCTCCCAGTTGCTGCACGATGGCGTCACTGCCGGGGATGGGTGCCGTGCCGTTGCGACGGTCGGAAGCGAACAGGCTGTCTTTCACGGTGAGGGCTGCGCAGCAGACTTCCTCGATCTTGGCGTAGTCAGCGATCAGACGAACACTGAGGTCATCGTCTCCTTCGTAGAGAAATTGCTGGCGGAGGCCCCAGCGCTTGCGGTCGTTGAGTTCATCACCGAGGCCGGCGTCCACGAAACCGTCGCGATTGCTGGTGAACACGGTGGATCTGGCCGACAGTCGTTCACCGAGCTGGAAATTGCCGGCGGCGCTGAAGTTGACCAGTGAGAGATTGCCGACCGTCACGTCCACGAACCCGTTCTGTTCGTCGGAGGGCTTGACCGTCCTGATCAGCAAGGCGCCGGACGCCGAATTCTTGCCGAACAGCGTGCCCTGCGGCCCGCGCAGGATCTCCACGGCTTCCACGTCCACCAACTGGTTGATGATGGAGCTCTGACGGGCCCGGTAGACACCGTCGACGTAAAGACCGACCGACGACTCCAGACCAAAGTTCTGCGCGCCGGTACCGACGCCACGAATCGAAAAATTGCCCGTGCTCGAACTCTGGTTGGTGCCCACCAGCAGGCTAGGCACGCTGGTCATCATTTCCACGACGTCCTTCAGCGAGGCTTCGTCGAGGGTCTTACCAGACACAGCAGTCACCGCCAGCGGTACCTGCTGGATGTTCTCCTCACGCAGCTGAGCCGTGACCGTGATCTCCTCAAGCTGCTGGGCAGACAGGGACGACGAACCCACGAGGCCCCCGAGCGCCAGCAAGGCCGCTCCGTGTTGCACTGCTACTGCAAGTCTGGAAACACGCATTGTCTTCACCTTGATATTGATATGGGACCCGCGAGGGCCGAAAGCCGCGAGATGATGATCAGGCAAGCGCGCAGGCGGTCTGGCTCTTGCGCCCAGGCCAGATCATGGAAATTCGTACGTGAAAAGCTGCCTAGCGCGGCAATGTTGCGTCAAATTTGCTGTTTGGACAACAACATAACCGCAGGATTACAGCAACGTCACAGCCACTGGACATCAAGGGGAAAACAGCGAGAGATGGCGGTGAGGGAGGGATTCGAACCCTCGATACGTGATTAGCGTATACACACTTTCCAGGCGTGCTCCTTCAACCGCTCGGACACCTCACCGGGACCTGGGAAAACAGCGACTGCTGTGTGGTCGAAAGCGCATGCACTGTAGCGGATGGCCTTGGCAAACTCAAGCCGCAGCTGCCGAAATCTGCCGCAATTACCGGCAGTTACAGGGACTTGCCAGCCTATGATTCTCAGGCCGGCCAACGCTGCACGAAGTCGGACAGCTTGTGCTCGGGAACGGGCCGCTCGCTGAACGTGGCGGTGCCTATGTGCAGGAAACCCACGATCTCGTCGGATTCCCTGAGACCCAGCGCCAGTTTCACGCGATTGTCATAAGCAACTTGGCCGGTGAGCCAGATCGACGCATAACCCAGGGCATGGCAGGCCACCGACATGTTCTGGATGGCAGCGGCAGTCGAGCAGACCTGCTCGCTCGGGCGTATCTTGCCTTCCTTGATGGTGGCCACGGCGACGATGATGAGCGGCGCCCGCAGCGGCGTGCTGAGCAGTTTCTGCCGGCGCTCCTCGCTTTCGGGCTGCGTGACGTCCACCAGCAGTTGACCGAGCTTCTGTCGCCCCTCTCCCTCGATCACCAGGAATTTCCAGGGCCGCAGCATGCCGTGATCGGGCGCGCGCAGACCGGCCTTGAGGATCTGCTCGAGTTGGCCTGCATCGGGTGCCGGCTCGGTGAGTCGTGGGGAGGCTGTGCGGGTTTGCAGGGCAGTCAGGGCATCCACGGGGGCTGGTCTCCAAAGAGGTTCACTGGCGGTTGTAGCGTGGCAACAATACGTAATCCATCATTTCGTGCGTGCTGCGTACGGGGTTGATGTCGAGACCCCCGCGCCGCGTGAAATTCGCCTCGATCGACAGTTCCTGCGGCCTGCAGCGGTCAGCAATGTCACACCAGAGGCGCTCGACACAATTCTCGTGGAAATCCTGGTGTAGACGGTATGACACGAGATAGCGCAGCAGCGCAGCACGGTCGATGCGCGGACCCCGGTAACACAAGGTGATGGTCGCCCAATCCGGCTGCGCGGTGATCGGGCACAGCGAACGGAACAGATCCGTGTACAGCACCTCGTCCACCACTTCCTCGAACGGCGCGGCCGCGTCGGCGAGTTGCAGCAGTCCGGCGTCGACTTCATACGCGGAGCAGGCCACGTCCAGGCGGTCGAGACTGTGACCAGTGGGCGCATCGAGCACTTCCTGCATGCCACCAAAGCGCTGCAGAAGCACCTCGACCTCGCCTCCACTGGCACCGGCAAGATCGCGCAGCAGGCAATCACGCACCGCATCGAGATCGCTGAAGCGCTCCTGATTGAGCGAATTCAGATACAGCTTGAGGCTCTTGGACTCGACGATGCAGGGACTGGTGCAGGGAAAGATGAAACGCGCCCTGGCAACCTGCGGCAGACCCTGCGGATCCAGCCAGGACAGCTCGTAGGCGTTCCAGACGTCCGCCCCGGTAAAGGGCAGCCGGCTGCCGTCGAGACCCAGGGCGCTGCGGTTGCTGCTGCGCGCGATAGGCGCCAGCAGCGCGGGGTCGTAGCGCTCCGGATACGCGACCTGTCTGCCGAGCGGAACATGGCTCATCAGCTGCGTAGCCCCTTGCCGGTGTGCAGCAACCGCAGCGCAACCGCAAACATGACCACGGTGAGCAGTATCAGCAGAGACAGGGCCATCACGATGTCGACATCACTCACACCAAGGATGCCGTAGCGGAATGCATTGATCATGTAGAAGATCGGATTGAAGTGGGAAATGGTCTGGGCGAACGCTGGCAGCGATTCCACCGAGTAGAAAACCCCACCCAGGTAGATGAGCGGCTGCAGGATGAAGGTAGGCACGATGGAAATGTCATCGAAGTTGCGGGCAAAGATGGCGTTGATGAAGCCGCCCAGCGAAAACACCACGGAAGCCAGCAGGATGACCAATACCGTAATCAGGATGTTATGCATGTGGACACCACTGAACAGCAGGGAAATCAGCGATGCGATCACGCCCACGCACAAACCACGTGCCACGCCACCGGTTACGAAGCCGAGCAGGATGATCTGGTTCGGCACCGGGGAAACCAGCAGCTCTTCGATGCTCTTCTGGAACTTCTGACTGAAAAAAGACGACACCACGTTGGCATAGGCATTGTTGATGACGCTCATCATGATCAGGCCCGGCACGATGAACTCCATGTAGCTGTAACCGCCCATCTGGCCGATGCGCGACCCGATCAGATTGCCAAATATGATGAAATACAGTGCGATGGTGATGACCGGCGGTACCAGTGTCTGCACCCAGATGCGCAAAAAGCGCCGGACTTCCTTGGTGACGAGGGTGATGAAGGCCGTCCAGAGATAGGCACTCTGCATGGCACGGGCGCCCGTCGCGTAGTTGGTCATGCTGGCTGGCTCCTCACTTGCCTTGGGACGGTTTTTTCAGCAGCGAAACGAACAGTTGCTCGAGCCGATTCGATTTGTTGCGCATGCTCTTGATGTGGATGTCGCGGGCGCTGAGCTGCGCAAACACCTCGTTCAGGTCCTGCCCCTTCTCGACGGCGACCTCGAGGGTCGTCTCATCGACCAGCGCCACCGGGAAACTGCTCAATACCGGCGCAGTGGCCAAGGGAGCGCACAGGTCGAGCACGAAAAGCTCCTGATGCAAAGTCTGCAGCAACTGCTTCATGCTGGTGTTCACCACGATTTCGCCCTTGTCGATCATGGCGATGTTGCGGCACAGGGACTCGGCCTCCTCGAGGTAATGCGTGGTGAGGATGATGGTGGTCCCCGCGCGATTGATCTCCTGTAGAAAGTCCCAGGTCGAGCGACGCAGTTCGATATCCACTCCAGCGGTGGGCTCGTCGAGAATCAACAGGCGCGGCTCGTGCACGAGGGCGCGGGCGATGAGCAGACGGCGCTTCATTCCCCCGGACAGCACGCGGGCCTGCTGGTTGTGCTTTTCCCACAAACCGAGCTGGCGCAGGTATTTTTCGGCACGCTCGCGGGCCAGCTTCACCGGCAGCCCGTAGTAGCCGGCCTGCGTCACACAGATATCGAACACCTTTTCGAACTGATGAAAGTTGATTTCCTGCGGCACGATGCCGAGATTGAGCTTGGTCTCGTAGACGTGGGTTTCGACGTTCTGCCCGAAGACCTCCACGCTGCCGGCGGTCTTGCGTACCAGCGTGGCGATGATGCCGATCGTGGTCGATTTGCCGGCCCCGTTGGCCCCGAGCAACGCAAAGAAGTCCCCCTGCTGCACTTCCAGGGAAATACCGTTCAGGGCGCGGTGGCCATTGGCATAGGTCTTGTGGAGATCGCGGATAGAAATGGCAGGCGTCATGGAGCGACAGGTGCTGGATAAGAAGGCGCGCAAGCATAACAAACTTGGCTGCTGCCGTGGCGGCAGCCTGCGGTGGGCGACGCCAGGCGGGAAAAGCGGCGCCGGACTGCTCCGACGCCGCTGTTCTTCCCTGATGCAACATGTCCCTATGTGCCTTGGCAACATAGCCAGCGGGTAACGCTTGCGCCAAGGAATTCGCAGGTGCCGCCGGCGTGCGGAGCGTCACGGGACGCCGTAGCGCGCGGCTGCTAGAATTCCGCCGTCCTTGCCAGCCGGGTACACCCACCGCTCAGGAGTCTGCATGCTGACCAAAGCCCAAGCCACCACCATGCTGCGCCTGCAGGCGGAGATGAATGCCAAGGTGAAT
Organism: Gammaproteobacteria bacterium; assembly: GCA_036796405.1. Classification (GTDB taxonomy): domain Bacteria; phylum Pseudomonadota; class Gammaproteobacteria; order Pseudomonadales; family Pseudohongiellaceae; genus CAILUG01. The sequence continues at coordinate 30,551 of DAIRDB010000001.1, forward strand.
CCAGCGTGGATCGAGGCTGCCTACCCTTACCTGCGCGCCGTGGTGGTCGAGGGGGCCGAGGCCATGGAGCACCGGGGTTGGAAATGGTGGAAAAAGCAGGATTGCGACCTTAGCCAGTTGCAGATGGAACTGGTGGACATCTGGCACTTCACCCTCTCGCACCTGCTGCTGGTGCACGGCGGGGATCAGCAACGCGCACTGGGGGACCTGCTTGCCGCTCACACGGCCGACAGCGTCAGTTTCGATGGCCTCGAGTACAGGATTGCCGATCTCGATCTGGTGGCAAAGCTGGAACTGAACATCGGACTCGCCGCGGCGCGCCGCATCAGCTTGCCGCTCTTTTCTGCTCTGCTGAGGGACTGTGGGTTGGACTGGCAGGCACTCTATTGCCAGTACGTGGGCAAGAACGTGCTGAACTTCTTCCGGCAGGACCACGGCTACAAGGCGGGCACCTATCGAAAGATGTGGGGTGGACGGGAGGACAATGAGCATCTGGTCGACATCATGCAGACGCTGGACGCCAGCGCCGCGGATTTCCAGCACCAGCTCTACACCAGCCTGCAAGATCGCTACCAGCGGACACGCTGAGGAGCAGAGCGCCCGCGGCGCTCGAAGCAACCCCATGACGCCCGCGAACTGCCGCCGCAGGTAGCCTCAGGATCTTTTCGTGAAAGAGCGCCCGCGGCGCTCGAAGCAACCCCATGACGCCCGCGAACGGCCGCCGCAGGTAGCCTCAGGATCTTTTCGTGAAAGAGCGCCCGCGGCGCTCGAA
>DAIRDB010000001.1:31422-161675 GCA_036796405.1 Gammaproteobacteria bacterium
GCAACCCTATGACGCCCGCGAACGGCCGCCGTAGGTAGCCTCGGGGACCTATTCATGAATGGGGTGACCGACGGGGCTCGAACCCGCGACAACCAGAATCACAATCTGGGACTCTACCAACTGAGCTACGGTCACCATCGAACGGCGGGTATCGCTGCCTGGACGCCTGCCTCGCCGCAGCAGCGGAGTGGCGCGCCCGGCAGGATTCGAACCTGCTACCACCGGCTTAGAAGGCCGATGCTCTATCCAGATGAGCTACGGGCGCAAACTCAAGACCAGCGGAACGGAAGGACTGCCGGCACGGCAATCTATCGACGGAACTAGGCTGGTGTGGGAGTTGGTCGGGGTAGAGGGATTCGAACTCTCGACATTCTGCTCCCAAAGCAGACGCGCTACCAGGCTGCGCTATACCCCGATTTGTCTCCAACCAGCGGGCGGGCATGTTACTGGCGCCCCCTTTTGCGGTCAATCGCCAATGCGGCGAAACCCGCGCTGTACGCCGCTATTCGAGGCTACGGTCGATGCGCCAACTGCTCACGCCCTGACGGTCCTCCACCACGACGTGCAGGGCCTTCAACTGGGCCCGAATGCGATCCGCTTCAACCCAGTCCTTGGCGGCCCGCGCCGCCAGTCGGGCGGCCAGCAGGGATTCGACGAATGCCGCATCGACTGCTCCGCCCTCGCGCAGGAAGGATTCGGCCGAGGCCTGCAAGAGGCCGAGAATGCCACCAAGGCGGCGCAGCAGCGCCGCATGCGCGGCAGCGGCAGCTGGCGCCAGTGTGCGAAGCCGGTTGATCTCGCGTGCCAGGTCGAACAAGACCGCCAGCGCCTCCGGTGTTCCAAAGTCATCCTGCATGGCCGCATGGAAGCGCCGCTCCCACTCGGTATCCACGGCGGCAGCCACTGAGGCATCCAGTCCCTTGAGCGCGTGGTAAAAGCGCTCGAGGGCGTCGTAGCCATGCTGCAGGGTTTCTTCCGAATAGCTGATGGCACTGCGGTAATGGCTGGCGACCAGGAAATAACGCACGACTTCCGCAGGATATTTTTGCAGCACCTCGCGGATGGTGAAAAAGTTGTTGAGTGACTTCGACATCTTTTCGTCGTTCACGCGCACCGGTCCGTTGTGCATCCACAGGTTGACGAACCTGTGGCCCGTGGCGGCCTCGGACTGGGCGATTTCGTTGTCGTGGTGCGGAAACATGAGGTCACTGCCGCCACCGTGGATGTCGAAGGTGTGTCCCAGGCAGGTGGTGGACATGGCCGAACACTCGATATGCCAACCGGGGCGGCCAAAACCCCACGGTGAAGGCCAGCCGGGCTCCTCTGGCTTGGCGGCCTTCCACAGGGCGAAGTCGCGCACATCACGCTTGCTCTCTCCTACCTCGATCCGGGCCCCTGCCAACAGCTCGTCGGGATTCTTGCGCGACAGGCGCGCGTAGTGGGCAAAACTCGGCACCGAAAAGTAGACGTCGCCATTGTCGGCCGCATAGGCATGCCCACGACCGATCAGCTGAGTGGTCATGGCAATGATCTCGGCGATGTGCCCGGTGGCCCTTGGTTCCAGATCCGGCCTCTGGATGCCGAGCGCCGTTTCGTCCTCGTGGGTAAAGCGAATGAAGCGTTCTGTGAGTTCGCCGACCGACTCGCCATTTTCCGCAGCACGCCTGATGATCTTGTCGTCTATATCGGTGATGTTGCGGACGTAGGTCACGGCATAGCCGGCGGCGCGCAGGTAACGGACGATCACGTCGAAAGCCACCAGCATGCGGGCATGGCCGATATGCGCAAAGTCATAGGTCGTCAGCCCGCAGACATACAGGCGCACCTTGCCTGGTTCGAGCGGAACAAAGACTTCCTTTTGCTGGGTGAGCGTGTTGTAGATCTTCAGCACAGGCACTCTCGTTCGGAGGGGGATGGCCAAACCGCTTCAGGGCTTGGTCCAGGAATCCTTCAAACCGATGGTCAGGTTGAACACCAGCGCATCCGGCCGGCTATCGAAGCGATCGACCACGAAGTAGCCTTCACGCTCGAACTGAAACCGCTGCTCGGGTACTGCGGTGGCCAGCGAAGGCTCGACCAGGGCGCCCCGCAGCACCTGCAGCGAATCCGGATTGATGTGATCACGGTAGTCGCCCTCTGCGGCGTCCGGCGCGGGATGGTTGAACAGGCGATCATACAGACGCACCTCCACCGGAATGGCCTCGGCAGCCGGCACCCAGTGGATGACACCCTTGACCTTGCGACCCTCGGCATTCTTGCCAAGCGTGGCGAGATCACAGCGACAGTGCAGCTCGGTTACGTGACCCGCCGCATCCTTGACCACCTCGTCGCAACGGATGATGTAGGCACCGCGCAGACGGACCTCACCACCGGGCACCAGACGCTTGAAGCCTGCCGGCGGTACTTCTTCGAAATCGCTGCGATCGATGAAAAGTTCCCGCCCAAAAGGAATCTCCCGTTCACCCAGCGCCGGATTCTTCGGATGACAGGGCAATGTCAGACGCTCGGTGTGCTCAGCCGGGACATTGGTGAGTATCACCCGCAGCGGGCGCAGTACCGCCATGGCGCGTGGCGCGGTGGCATCGAGGAATTCCCGCAGGCAGAACTCGAGCTGGCCGACTTCCACCAGACTGTTGGACTTGGTCACGCCCACCATGTCGACGAAGTGGCGTATGGCCTCCGGGGCATAGCCACGGCGTCGCAAACCCTCGAGCGTCGGCATACGCGGATCGCTCCAACCGCTGACCAGACCTTCGTCGACCAGTTGCTTGAGCTTGCGCTTGCTCATCACGGTGTAATCAATGTTGAGCCGGGCAAACTCGATTTGCTGCGGATGGGCCGGAACGTCGAGCTGGTCGAGAACCCAATCGTACAGTGGCCGGTGATCCTCGAATTCCAGGGTGCAAAGCGAATGGGTGATGCGCTCGAGGGCATCAGAAATGCAGTGCGTATAGTCATACATGGGGTAGATGCACCATTTGTCGCCCGTCTGGTGATGGTGCTGGTGTTTGATGCGATAGATGACCGGATCACGCAAATTGATATTCGGTGAGGCCATGTCGATTTTCAGCCGCAGGGTGAACGCGCCATCGGCAAATTCTCCGTTTTTCATGCGGGCAAAGAGCTCGAGGTTATCGGCAATGGAACGCCCACGATCGGGGCTCGGGCGACCTGGCTCGGTGAGCGTGCCGCGGTACTCGCGTGCCTGCTCCGGGGTGAGGCTGCACACGTAGGCCTTGCTCTGGCGAATGAGCGCGACCGCGTACTCGTACAGCTGGTCGAAGTAGTCCGACGCGTAGTAGAGCCGGTCGTCCCAATCGAAGCCCAGCCACTTCACACTGGCCTTGATCGACTCCACGTATTCGAGATTTTCCTTTTCGGGATTGGTGTCGTCGAAACGCAGGTTGCAGAGCCCTCCGTACTTCTGCGCCGTGCCGAAATTCAGGCAGATCGACTTGGCATGGCCAATGTGCAGGTAGCCATTCGGCTCTGGTGGAAAACGGGTATGCACCCTGCCCGCGTGTTTGCCGCTGGCGAGGTCGTCATTGATGATCTGGTGGATGAAGTTCACCGGGGTGCTGCTGGCGGACTCTGACATGGTTGCGCTGCTGCTGGGCTCGGGCAGAAAAGACGCGGCATTATAGCTGGCGAAGCGGCGTGGGCCGAGTAGAATTGCCACGACTTCACTCTCAGGGATTTTCCATGATCACCTTGCATACCAACCATGGCGACATCGTGCTCGAACTCGACTTCGCCAAGGCGCCCCTCACGGCAGCAAATTTTCTCCAGTACGCCCAGGACGGCCACTACGACGGTACAGTGTTCCACCGCGTCATCAGCAATTTCATGATCCAGGGCGGCGGTTTCGAACCGGGCCTCAAGCAGAAAAAGACGCGTGCGCCCGTACAAAACGAAGCGGACAACGGGCTGCGCAACGAAATCGGCAGCATCGCCATGGCCCGCACCAGCGACCCCCATTCGGCCTCCTGCCAGTTCTTCATCAATGTCGCCCCCAACGACTTCCTCAACTTTCGCAGCAAGACGCCACAAGGCTGGGGTTACTGCGTTTTTGGACGCGTAGTGGACGGCATGGACGTTGTCAATCAGATCAAGTCGGTACCGACCGGCAACAAACAGGGCCACGGCGACGTGCCGATCGAAGACGTGGTGATCTCGTCGGTCAGCATCGACAGCAGCAAGCTCCCGGCCTGAGTCTTCCCGAGTGCCATGGGCGCCGCTCCCCGCATCCTGCTGATCTCCGATCTGCACCTCGAGGAAGCACGCCCTGCCCTCACCGACGCCTTCCTGCACTTTCTCGCCACCGAAGCGCAGGCTGCCTCGGCGCTCTACATCCTGGGTGATCTCTTCAACGTCTGGCTCGGCGACGACGATGATCGGCCGCTGCGTAGCACCGTTGTGGCGGCACTTCGGGGGGCGAGCCAGCGAGGCCTGCTGATTCGGCTGTTGCATGGCAATCGGGACTTTCTGCTGGGCGAGCACTTCGCGAGCGACTGCGGCGCCGAGTTGTTGGAGTCACCCTGCCTGCTTGAGCATGGCGAACGCCGCTTCGTGCTTACGCATGGCGATGAACTGTGTACCCGTGACACGGACTATCAGGCGTTTCGTCAGCAGGTACGAAACCCGGTCTGGCAGGGCAGATTTCTGGCCCGCCCGCTGGAGGAACGGCGCGCTTTTGCCGAGCAAGCCCGCGCACGCAGCCGCACCATGAACAGCAACAAGGCGGCAGACATCATGGATGTGAGTCAGGAAGAAGTGGCGGCGCTGCTCCTGCGCCTCGGCTGCCGCTCGCTGATTCATGGTCATACCCACCGCCCGGGCCACCACCACTTCCCGCTCGGCAACAGCCGCGCGGAGCGCCTCGTGCTGGGAGACTGGGGCGACTTCGGCTGGTACGCCGAGCTCGGCCGCGAGCTGCAGCTGCATCGCTTCCCCATCCCCTCAGCAGTCGCAGACCTCTGAGCGGCGGTCTGGTCTGGCGCCGGATGCTATGCGGAGCGGGCCGCTCACGACTGCTTTTTCTGATGCAGCAGCAGGTCGACAGCCTGTTGCATGCTGGCCGCGTGGGTCAAGGTACTGCCATTGACAAAGAAGATTTCGTCAGCGCTTTCGATGGTATTGAGACGGTGCGCGATCACGACCCGCGTGGTTTGCGCAGGCAAGCGCTGCAGGATCTGTTCGAGTGCCTGCTCGGTAACGGTATCGATGTTGGCCGTGGCTTCGTCGAGGATCAGCAGGTCGGGCTGGCGCAGGACAGCGCGCATGAAGGCGATCAGCTGGCGTTGACCGAGCGACAGGTTGTCGCCTCCACCGACCACCGGTGCCTGCAGACCCCCGTCGAAACGCGGCAACAGCGACGCCACGCCCTGCCGCTCCAGCAGCGCAGCCAGGTCAGTTTCCGGAAGCTTCACCAGTTCCGGTGCCCCGTAGAGCAGGTTGTCGCGCACGGTACCGCTGAACAGCACCGGCTCCTGCAGGATGAAGCCGATACGGCGCGCCCGCTCTGCGGCGGGAACGCTGCGCAGATCCCGACCCTCGAACAGCACGGTTCCCTCATCGGGATCGTAGAGCCTCGCCATCAGGGAGGCCGTGGTGGTCTTGCCTCCTCCGGTCGGGCCAACCAGCGCGTAGGTCTTGCCACGAGCAAGCTGCAGACTGAGGTCACGCAGTACCGGGCGGCCCGGCAGGTAACCGAACGACACGCCGCGCAGCTCCAGCAAAGGTGCCTCTGCAAGCGGTGGCAGCACGGACAATTGAGGCAGCAGAGAGCGCAACTCGAGGATGGTCTCTATGCGATCCCAGCTGGCTAGCGCCACCTGAAAGTTCGACCATAGCAGCGCCAGCTGCCGCAGCGGGTTGTAGAAGTAAGTGACGTAGCTGAGATAGCTGATCAGCAGCCCTGCCGACATTTCTCCGGCCGCAATCAGGCCAACACCGCATACCAGCACCAGCAGCTGCGCGAACATGGCGGCCAGACCGAACACCGGAGTAAAGACCTGGTTGGCCAGCCCTGCCTGCAGAGCACTGGCATAGTTTTGCCGGTTGGCCTGCTCGAGCCGCTGGCGAAAAAAGTCCCGGCGGTTGAAGGCCACGATCACCCGGAAATTGCCAAGACTTTCTGCTACCTCGGCAGACAGCATGCCGGTGGCAGCCATTGCGGCTGCATTGCGTCGCTTGATCCAGGGGGACAGGACGCGGGTAAAAAGTACCAGCAACAGCGCTGGCGCCAGCGCTGCCATGCCGACCAGTGGGTTGAGAAGCAGCAGGAAAAGGCCCGCTCCCGTCATGATCACGATGGAGCCCATGAACTGCACCAGCGTATGGGAGAAGAACGCGTTGAGCTTGTCGGTATCGTTATTGATGCGGGAAATGAGGTCCCCAGTCTTGTTGGCGTGGAAGAACGCCACTGGCAATTCCTGCAATTTGGCAAAGATGCGCGACCTGACCCAGAACAGCACGCGCTGCCCCACGCCCCCCATCAGACGAGTGTGCAGATAGCTGGTACAGAGGCCCAGCAAATAGAGCAGCAACAGCAGCCCCGCGTAGCGCAGCACGCCGTCGAACTGACCGACCAGCAGATAGCTGTCCACCACGTGCGCCACCAGTAGCGGGGCACTGAGGTTGACGAGCGCATTGCCGAGCGTCGCCAACGAGGAATACAGCAGACTGAGCTGCTCGCCTTGCAACAATGGAAAAAGCTCGCGCGCGGCCTGCCACGCCGACAGCTTAGGTCGTGGAGGCTGGGACTCAAGCGCGTAGTTCATAGGCATTGGTGGAGCGCTGGGACTCGAGGATCTGCACGTACTCCGGTGAGCGCTGCAGCAGTTCGGCGTGGGTACCACGGGCCAGTACCTCGCCCTCCATCAAGAGCACGATCTGGTCGTAGCCCTGCACCGGGGCCACTTTTTGGGTAATGGAGACCAGCGTGAGCCCCGGGTACTCGCGCGCGAGGTTGGCCAGGATACGTCGCTCGGTACTGGCATCTACCCGGGCCGTGAAGTCATCGAGAAACAGGATGCGCGGACGGCGCGCCAGCGCTCGGGCCAGCATGATGCGCTGCTTCTGGCCGCCCGAAAGTGACGTACCGCGCTCGGAAACCGGAGTATCGAGGCCGAGCGGCAGCGTGGCAACGAAGTCGGTCAGCTCGGCTGTGTCGAGGGCCCGCGCCAGATCGGCCGGGTCCAGCGCGGCCCCAAAGGCGATGTTTTCGCGCAGGGTGCTGCTGAACAGGACGCTGTCCTGGAACACCAGGCCGATCTGCGCAAAAAAATCGAGGGGATCCAGATCGGCGAGCGCGTGCCCGTCGTAGGTGATGCTGCCACTTTGCAGTGGTGTAAGGCTGGCGAGCAGGTTCAGCAACTGCGTCTTGCCGGCGGCGGTTGGTCCGAGAATGGCTGTGCGTGAACCCGGCACGATGTCGAGTGAGATCCCGCGCAGCACCGGCTTGCCCCCGAGCACCAGACCCAACTCCCGGACCTGAATGGCTCCTTGCAATACCGCCCGCTGCGTGCCGGCCACTGGCGGGTCAGCCGCTGCCAGCACCTCGCGCAGCCGCGCATGGGATGCCGAAGCCTGAGCGATCAGGTTGCTCATGAAGCCGATCATGAGAATGGGGAAGATCAGCAGGGCGAGGTAGCTATTGAATGCCGTGAATGTCCCAAGCGTCATCGAGCCGTTGGTGACATAACGGCCTCCGAGCACCACGACCACCAGTGTGCCCATGCCCGACACGAACGTGATGATGGGCGTCAACAGCGAGAACAGCCCGACGATGCGCAGGCCCAGTGTGCGGCTCTGCTGGTTGACCTGATTGAACTTGTCGAGTTCGCCGCGACCGCTGTCGAGGACACGGATGAGGGCGGCACCGACGATGTTCTCGCGTATCACGCGGTTGAGACGGTCTATGTTTTCCCGGCCCTGCAGGAACAGCGGACGCAGCTTGCGCATGAGCAGGAAGAACGTGCCACCCAACAGGGGAATCACCAGCAGCACCAACGACGCGAGGTGCCAGTCGAGTGCCAGCAGAATGGCGGCCGTGCCTAGGATGACGACCACCGACGTCACCTGCGTGGGTATCACCTGCGAAACGAACAGTTTCACCGCATCGATATCGGAGGTGAGGTTGGTGAGCAGCCGCGCCGGCGTTCGCTCGTCGATGAAGCGATAGCCTTGGCCTGCCAGCTTGTCGGCCAACTGGCGGCGCAGGTCACGCGCCACCTTTTCCGAAACCAGCGTCTGCAGCACGTTCTGCCCGGCGGTGAACAGCAGCACCAGCACCGCAACACCGAGGATGGATGCCACCGAGTCGCGCACCACGAACTCCCCGACCAGAAAGGCGTCGATACCCGAGGCGATCAGGCGAGGCACCAGTAAGGACGTGCCATTGGCAAGCAGCGCGAGCAGCATCAGCAGCAGCACGTCCCGTCGGTAGGGTCCCAGCAGGCTGAAGAGGCCCGGGGCACGCGGGCGCGAGGCGATGGTGACTGGAGCGGAACGGCGCATGGACCGGCAAATCAACGGGGCAAAGGCCGCGGCATGGTAGCGCACCTCGCTGCAGTGGCAAGTCAAGTCGGCGTGGAAAACCCTTGGATTCCGCGCGCGGACCGGCATCCTGCCAGGACTGGTTCTGGGCCAGCCCAACGTACTATCTTGCAGCAACGTTCACAGCGAGTTTCTGCCATGTATACCTGCGGTCACTTCATCGCCAACGCCCCGCGTCCCTGCAGCGGACCACAGGCGACCGTGTTCGATCCCGCCACCGGCGCAGCGCAGGGGCGGGTGGCCTTGGGCGATGCCGCCGCTGCAGGAGCGGCAGTGGCCGCCGCGGAGGCGGCAGGCCCCGGCTGGGCAGCCCAGACTCCGGTGCAGCGTGCGCGGGTACTCTTCCGGTTCCGGGAATTGCTGCAGCGTGACGCGGACAACGTGGCTGCACTCATCACCCGCGAGCATGGCAAGGTACTGTCCGACGCCCGCGCGGAACTGCAACGCGGCCTGGACGTGGTGGAGTTTGCCTGTGGCATCCCGCACCTTCTCAAGGGCGAGCACAGCCTCAATGCCGGAACCGGTGTCGACAGCTACAGCCTGTTGCAGCCGGTTGGCGTTTGCGTCGGCATCACCCCGTTCAATTTTCCCGCCATGGTGCCGCTTTGGATGTTTCCTGTGGCGCTGGCCTGCGGGAATACCTTCGTGCTGAAACCCTCCGAGCGTGCGCCTTCGGCGATGCTGCGGATTGCCGAACTGCTTGCCGACTCCGGTGCTCCCCCGGGTGTCTTCAACGTGGTCAACGGCGACGGCGACACTGCAGCCGCACTTATCGATGCACCGGCGGTACAGGCCGTCAGTTTCGTCGGCTCGACGCCGGTGGCTGAGTCGGTGTACCGCCGGGCCAGTCAACGGGGCATCCGTGCCCAAGCCCTCGGCGGCGCCAAGAATCATCTCGTCGTCCTTCCGGATGCCGATCTGCAGCAGGTCTGTGCTGCGCTGCTCGGCGCGGCCTACGGTTCGGCTGGCGAGCGGTGCATGGCGGTGTCGGTGGCCGTGTGCGTGGGCGCTGCGGTGGCCGATGCCCTGGTGGCCCGCCTGCGCGAGCAGATCCTCACACTGCGGGTGGGCGATGGGCGCTCGCAGCCTGAACCCCACCTCGGACCACTCATCACGCGCCAGCATGCCGAGCGGGTGCGCGGCTACATCGCCCAAGGGGTCAGCGAGGGAGCCACGCTGGTCTGTGACGGCCGTGAACTCCGCGTGCCCGGGGGCGAACATGGCTTTTTCGTCGGACCCACGCTCTTCGATCACGTGACACCGGCCATGCACATCTACCGTGAGGAAATCTTCGGTCCGGTGCTGAGCGTGGTCCGCGTCGACTCTCTCGACGCCGCGCTGGCGCTGATCGCCGAACACGAGTACGGCAATGGCAGCGCCGTGTTCACCCGTGATGGCGGCAGCGCACGCCGCTTTGCGGAGGCCGTGCAGTGCGGCATGGTCGGCATCAATGTACCGATCCCGGTGCCGATGGCGTTCCACAGCTTCGGCGGCTGGAAACGTTCGTTGTTCGGACCGCTGCACGTGCACGGCCCCGATGGCGTCCGCTTCTACACACGCCTCAAGACCGTCACCGCACGCTGGCCGGACGGCGGCGGCGGTAAGGCCGATTTCGTGATGCCGACTCTCAAGTAGCACGACCAGTCGTACAGCCACCACCAGACAGAGTCGAGGGTCTTACATGGCAACTTCTCCCCGCGGCAGCGACTTTTTTGCTCCCATGCGCTTCGAAGCCGAGGTCCTTGACTGCGAGGTAGAAGGCACACTGCCGAGCGCCCTGCAGGGCAGCTTTTACCGCAGCTGCGCCGATCGACGCTTCCCCCCGCTCTACCCGCAGGATACGCCCTACAATGCCGACGGTGCCGTGGATCTGTTCCGCTTCTACGACGGCCACGTCGACTTCCGCTCGCGCTATGTGAGAACACAGCGCTTTGCTGCCGAACGCAAGGCTCACCGGGCGCTGTTCGGGCTTTATCGCAATCGCTCGACCTCCGACCCCAGCGTGCGCGACCTCAGCCACAACACCGCCAACACGACACCCATCGTGCACGCCGGCCTGTTGTTCAGCATGAAGGAAGAGAGCCTGCCTACCCGTCTCGATCCGCATACGCTGGAGACCCTCGGCGAGTGGGATTTCGACGGGGCATTGCGCTCCCGGTCCTTCACGGCACATCCGAAACTCGATCCTTTCACGGGGGAAATGCTCGCCTTCGCCTACGAGGCCACGGGAGATTGCAGCGACGACCTCGCCGTCTTCGAATTCGACCCTCAGGGCCGGCTGAGTAACGAGATCTGGTTCAAGACACCGGTCGTGTCGATGATGCATGACATGGCGATCACCGACCGCCACGTCATTCTGCCGACCACGGCCATGGTGACCTCCCGGGAGCGCCTCGCGCGCGGCGAGCTGCACTGGGCCCACGACCCCGGCGTCGCCGCCCATGTCGCGATCGTACCGCGCGGCGGTCGGGCCGATGATGTGCGTTGGTTTCACGGCCGGCCGGATCAGGCAATGCTGATCCACACGCTGAATGCCTGGAGCGAGGGTGACAAGGTCATTCTCGAAGCGCCGGTCGCCGGCGAAAACTTTCATCCCTACTTTCCGCGTACTGACGGCACGCGTTCCGACCCGGCCCTGTACGTACCGACCCTGCGCCGCTGGACCTTCGACCTCGCCGCCGACCGCGACAGCTGGGATGAGGAAATCCTGTTCGGCGGCATGAAAGTCACGACATTCACCCGCATGGACGACCGCTTCCTCACCCGACCGCAGCGCTACAGTTTCATGCTGATGAGCGACCCCGGCCTGCCGATCAACAGCGACTTCGCCGACACGCTCGCGGTGCGCGTGTCGAATGCCTGGTATCGCTTCGATCACCACACGGGCAGCATCGACAAGTTTTCGGCCGGGGATGCGCACGGACTTTCCGAACCGCAGTTCGTGCCGCGCAGCCCAGACGCTGCCGAGGGTGATGGCTACCTGATCGGCGTGGTCAACGACTTCCGGGCCCAGCGCTCAGAGCTGGTGGTAGTCTCGGCGATGGATCTGGCAGGGGGCGCGCTGGCGCGGGTAAAGCTGCCGTTCCGGCTGCACATGCAGGTGCATGGCTGCTGGGTACCGCGTGACGTGCTGCCCTTCGAGGCCTGAGCCCGGTCCCTGTTACGTGCGCGGCGCCTACTGGCGGAAATAGCGCTCGTGGTGCGCCTCGCTCAGCAACTGCAATTCCTCGTTGATCTGCAGCAGCAGATCGCGCAGGTCCCGGCCCCGCAGGGACGGGACGAGTTCTACGCCAATCTCGGCAAGACCCTGCAGGCGGTAGAGATGCTTCTGCAGCAACTGGTGCAGCCAGAAGTATGGAGAAAGATCGGGGTCGTAGAAGACGCGGAAATCCTGCAGGACCTGTTCTAGCTTCTGGCGTGACACGATGCGGAACTTGCTCGCCATCAACTGCTCGGTGAACTGGTTGATACGGGCCTGCACTGCCTGCTTCTGAGGTTCGGTAAAGGCGTTCCAGTGGATGACCTCGTGACTGAAGCGCTTGCAGCCGCGGCAGATCCGGTCACCGAGCGAGGTGGTGGAGCATACGCCGATGCAGGGGGTTCTGACGGGTTTCATGGTACGTTGGGTTCGGAGCGAGGGGGGCGGCGCTCATTGTACGGTGGCTCGGCCACTCGCATGCAACTGGCGGTGGTCGGCGCCCCTGCGTCTGACCTAAAATAGCGCCCGTTTCCGTATTCCCTACTTTCCCGTCATCGAGGTAACTGCCGTGCTTGAAGCCTATCGCAAACACGTGGCCGAACGCGCCGCGCTGGGCGTCGTTCCGAAACCCCTGGATGCAGCCCAGACTGCCGCCGTGGTCGAACTGCTGAAGAGCCCGCCGCAGGGCGAAGAAGCCTTCCTGGTCGATCTGCTCTCCAATCGCGTTCCAGCAGGTGTCGACGAAGCCGCCTACGTGAAGGCTGGCTTCCTCACGGCGCTCGCCAAGGGCCAGGCACGGTCACCGCTGCTGACGAAGCTGCAGGCGACACAGCTGCTGGGGACCATGCTCGGTGGCTACAACATCAATGCCCTGGTCGACCTGCTCGACGATAACGAGCTCGGTGCCGAAGCTGCCACTCAGCTCTCGCACACGCTGCTCATGTTCGATGCCTTTCACGATGTGGCCCAGAAAGCCAAGGCCGGCAATGCCCACGCCAAAAGAGCCCTGCAGTCCTGGGCCGATGCCGACTGGTTCACCTCGCGCGGCAAGGTGCCGGAGGCGCTGACCGTGACGGTCTTCAAGGTGCCGGGCGAGACCAATACCGATGACCTTTCCCCAGCCCCCGATGCCTGGTCACGGCCAGACATCCCGCTGCACGCCAAGGCCATGTACAAGATGCCGCGCGAGGGCATCACCCAGGCCGAGCAGCAAATCGAGGAGTTGAAGAAACGGGGCTTTCCGGTGGCGCTGGTCGGCGATGTGGTGGGTACTGGTTCGTCGCGCAAATCCGCCACCAACTCGGTGCTCTGGTACATCGGCAACGACATTCCGCACATCCCCAACAAACGCGATGGCGGTGTCTGCATCGGGGGGCAGATCGCCCCGATCTTCTTCAACACCATGGAAGACGCCGGTGCCCTGCCGATCGAGTGCGATGTCAGCCGCATGAACACCGGTGACGTCATCGACATCCACCCCTACACCGGCAAGGTGCTGCGCCACGGCAGTGGCGAATTGATCGCCGAATTCAAGTTGAAGACCGACATCATCCTGGACGAAGTGCAGGCCGGTGGTCGTATCCCCCTGATAGTAGGCCGTGGCCTCACCGACAAGGCCCGCGCGGAGCTGGGGCTCTCGCCATCTCCTGTGTTTCGTCGTCCGGTCGCCCCGGCTTCGACTGGCAAGGGCTTCACCCTCGCCCAGAAAATGGTCGGTCTGGCCTGCGGCGTCGACGGCGTCCGGCCCGGCACCTATTGCGAACCCAAGATGACCACGGTCGGCTCGCAGGACACCACGGGGCCGATGACGCGTGACGAGCTGAAGGACCTGGCCTGCCTCGGCTTCTCGGCCGAACTGGTGATGCAATCGTTCTGCCACACGGCGGCCTACCCCAAGCCGGTGGATATCCAGACCCAGCACACGCTGCCGGACTTCATTCGCAACCGTGGCGGGGTCTCGCTGCGCCCGGGCGACGGCATCATCCACAGCTGGCTGAACCGCATGCTGCTGCCCGACACCTGTGGTACCGGCGGTGATTCCCACACCCGCTTTCCGATCGGTATTTCGTTCCCGGCCGGTTCCGGCCTCGTGGCCTTCGCGGCTGCCACCGGGGTGATGCCGCTCGACATGCCCGAGTCCGTACTGGTGCGCTTCAAGGGCAAGATGCAGCCCGGCATCACGCTGCGAGATCTGGTCAATGCCATCCCTTATGCTGCGATCCAGAAAGGTTTGCTGACCGTCGAGAAGAAGGGCAAGAAAAACATCTACTCCGGCAACATTCTGGAAATCGAAGGCCTGCCCGACCTGAAGATCGAGCAGGCCTTCGAGCTGTCGGATGCCTCTGCCGAGCGCTCCGCCTCCGGTTGCACCATCAAGCTCAACAAGGCACCAATCATCGAGTACCTCACCTCCAACGTGGTGCTGCTGCGCTGGATGATCAGCGAAGGCTACGGCGATGCCCGCACGCTGGAGCGTCGCGCGCAGGCCATGGAGGCCTGGCTCGCCAATCCACAGTTGCTGGAAGCAGACCCGGACGCCGAGTACAAGGAAGTGATCGAAATCGATCTGGACCAGATCAAGGAGCCGCTGCTCGCCTGTCCGAACGACCCGGACGACATCAAGCCCTTGTCGGCCGTGGCCGGCACCAAGATCGATGAAGTGTTCATCGGCTCCTGCATGACCAACATCGGTCACTTCAGAGCCGCTGCCACCGTGCTGAGCCAGAGCAAGGGTGCCATACCGACCCGCTTGTGGGTGTCTCCGCCCACCAAGATGGATCAGCATCAACTCACCGAAGAGGGGGTTTATGGCGTGTTCGGTGTCGCCGGTGCACGCACTGAAATGCCCGGCTGCTCGCTGTGCATGGGCAACCAGGCGCGGGTGGCGGCCAAGTCCACGGTCGTGTCGACATCAACACGCAACTTCCCCAACCGCCTCGGGGATGGTGCCAACGTCTTTTTGGCGTCCAGCGAGCTGGCGGCGGTTTGCTCGTTGCTGGGGAAGATTCCCACGATGGATGAGTACCTGCAGTACATGGGCAAACTCGACACCATGGCATCGACCATCTACCGCTACCTCAACTTCAACGAAGTGGCGTCGTTCATGAAGGGCGCCGAGCGGGCCAAGACCATTCCGTTGGCCAACGTGGTCGAGGCGGTCTAGTCCCCTCCTCCCCGGGCGTCCCAGACGCCCCGGGAGGTTGTGAGATCAGGATTTGCCGCGGTGATGATCATAGCGGTACCGACGCGGCAGGCGATCTGACCCTCGGCAGGGTTCAGCACGACGTCGATGGCACTGTGGAACCGCACACTGTGGATGTTCAGGCAGCACTCGCCCATTAGCCGGCCAGCAGTGCCGTTATCGTCCAGTCTCAAAGTTCGACATTGTGGTAGACCTTCTGGACGTCATCATTGTCGTTGAGCATGCCCATGAACTTTTCGAAGATCGCCATGTCCTCACCAGCCAACGTGGTGTAGCTCTGCGGGATGAACTGGATCTCGTCCATTTCGTAGTCTATCTCACCGAAGACCGCTGCCAGCGCAGCCTTGGCCTTGGCATATTCGTTGTGGGGAGCCAGAACCGTGACCCTGCCGTCCTCACTTTCGATTTCGGAGACATTCACGTCGGCACCGAGCAGCGCCTCCATCACAGCCTCTTCGTCCCCCTTGAAGATTAGGATCAGGCTGTGGCTGAACATGTGGCTGACCACGCCCTGGGTACCGAGTTTGCTGTTGGTCTTGTTGAAACAGACCCTCACGTCGCCAAAGGTACGATTCGGGTTGTCGGTCAGACATTCGACGATGACCATGCAGTTGCCTGGCCCGAAGCCCTCGTAACGCGTGATCGAGTAGTCCTCACCGCCACCACCACGCGCCTTCTCCAGTGCCTTTTCGATGACGTGGGTCGGCACCTGGTCCCGCTTGGCGCGATCGATGATGCTGCGCAAGGCCAAATTGCCGTTTGGATCCATGCCCCCACTCTTGGCTACTACGTAGATTTCACGTCCGTACTTGCCGTAGACCTTCGACTTGTGTGCCGAGGTCTTGGCCATCGCTTCTTTGCGATTTTGGTAGTCTCTGCCCATGCTGTTCTCAATTCACTGCTGATTTTCAAAAGTGTGCTGCGACGTGCCGGTGGCTGCTGTGACTGCGGTCTCCGCTCAGGAACGCGCTGGCTGATTGCCTACGGCCGGTCCACTTCCCCACTGCAACCAGACCAGTGCGGCGAAGGCCAGGATGGACCCCATGCTCATCAGTACGCTCAGCAGCGGAAGCTGCATGCCACCCTGCAAGAACAGGCCTGCCACGATCGGCGAGAGCACGGAGCCGCCGCGACCGACGCCAATGGCGAAGCCGGTGCCCGAGGCTCGCACGTGCGTCGGAAACACCTGCGCGATCAGCGAGTACATGCCGACGATGCCGGAGTTGATGAAATAGCCCGCGACCACCACCAGCAATGACAAGGTGCCGAGATCGGCGCTGGTCTGCCCGAACAGGATCGTGCCGAGGCAGGAGAAGACGAACATGAACAGCGTCAGTTTCTTGAGATCGAAGATACGTGTGAGGTACCCGAAAGTCAGGCAGCCGACTGCCCCGCCCACGCTGGCCCAGGTGAGTACACCCCCCGCAGAGGCAGGCGAAAAACCCATGTCCACCACCAGCTTCGGCACCCACTTCAGGATGTAGTAGAAGGTGACGATGTGCAGGAAGTAGGCCATGGTAACGATGAAGGTGGTCGCCAGCAGTGACTTGCTGAAGATGTCGATCCAGACCCGAGTTTTGACCACCTCCTGCAGCGCTGGAAGTACCGCAGTGGCCGCATGCCCGAACTTGGACAGCGTGGTGTTGATTCGCTGCAGGGCGCCCTCCGGGCGCTTGCGCACCAGCCAATGCACGGACTCCGGCATGATCCAGAAAATGAGCGGGATCATGAGGGCGGTCATGGCGGTACCGAAGTAGAAAACGGCGCGCCAGTCGTGCGTCTTCAGCAACTGGGTGACCACCATGCCCCCGACGACTCCACCGATCGGATAGCCAGCAGACATCAGGGCGATCGCCAGTGCCCGGTTACGCTGATTGGAAAATTCGGCTACTTGCGCGTTGATTGCGGCCAGCATGCCGCCGATACCGAGCCCGGTGACGAAGCGCCAGGCCGACAGGACTTGCAGGCTCGGCGTCGTCGTGACCAGGTACATGCCGGCCGTCATCATCACGAGACAGCCGAGGATGGTCGGACGACGTCCGATCATGTCGGCGATCCCTCCGAGCAGGATGGAACCCACCGCCATGCCCCACAATTCCATCGACAGGATGAGACCGAGACCCGCCTGCGTCGTCTGCCACTCCGTTGCGATGCCGGGGGATGCGAAGCTGATCGCCATCACGTCGAACCCGTCCAGGGCATTGAGGGCAATGGTGAGTCCGACGATGACGTACTGCAGCCGCGACATGGCGGACTGCTCCAGCGTCTCGCGCGGGTCGCTGTGGGTCATGCTGGGCCCTCGATGCAGGCGTTGAAGGGTCTTCTTCGAAGCTCGGCGAGAGCGCTGGCTCCGCCGCAGGCGGCGGCATTGTCGCAGTTTGGCTCAGTCCTGCAAACTTTTCGACACGACTTCGAAGACGTCTGGCGAAAGCTTCGGCTCCTGCTGGACACGCCGCAGCTCGGCCTTCATGAGTTCCTGCCGGGCCGGATCGTATTTGCGCCAGCGCGTGAGAGGCGTGAGCTGACGTGCGGCGATCTGGGGGTTGCTTGCATTCAACTTGATCACATGGTCGGCGAGAAAGCGGTAGCCACTGCCATCGGCCTGGTGGAAACCCACGAGGTTGGCGTTGCAGAAGGCGCCGATCACCGAACGTACCTTGTTGGGGTTGCGCAGGTCGAAGGCCTCATGCTCGAGCAGGCGACGGACGTTCGGCAGGTTGCCCGCCACCGGCGCGGCACTCTGCAGCGACAGCCACTGCTCCACCACCAGGGTTTCGTGCTTCCACTGCTCGTAGAAAGCAGCCACCAGTTCGTTGCGGATACCGGCAGAGGCTGGCGAAGGATTGTTGACGAAGGCGCGCAGTGCTGCACTCTGATCGGTCATGTTTGACGCCGTCAGGTACTGCTGGCGTGCCACGGAGAACCAGCTTTCCTCATCCAGCAGCATCAGGTAGTTGAGCACGGTGTTCTTGAGCGAGCGTCTGGCGATGGCACTGGCCTCGTAGCGGTAGGGCTCATTGCTGACGGTCGCCCGGTAGACGGCGCCGAGCTCGGCGCTGAGCTCCCGGGCCAGCGCGAGCCGCAGCGTCTCACGCACGGCATGTATACCATCCACGTCGACGGGAGTGCCCAGCTCGGCGATGTAGGCCTCAGCGGGCAACAGCAGGAGGTTCGCCAGCATGGCCTTGTCTGCGGTCTGGTCCTGCAGCGCGGCGGACAGTACGGCCCGGTAGGCACTGATCAGCCGCGGGTCGACCGATACTGCCCTGCCCTCCCGCCGCGCTGCCAGCCCATCGTTGATCACTGCCAGGGCGAGCTGCTGGCCCGCCTCCCAACGCACGAAACCATCGCTGTCATGGCTCATCAGGAAGGACAGTTCCTCACGCGTGTAGTCGCAGAACAGGCGTACGGGGGCAGAAAATCTCCGCAGCAGGGCCGGTACCGGCGGCTCATCGATGCCGAGAAACGTGAAGCACTGCTCAGGCTCGGTGACCCGCAGTACCTTGTGGGTCACCGCGGATTCTTCGGCAGAAAGCTGCAGCGGCACTTCGCGGCCCTGGCTGTCGAGCAATCCCACGGCAACGGGAATGAGGAAGGGTTCCTTGGTTGGCTGGCGCGGTGTGGGCGGGCAGGTCTGGCGAAAGGTGAGCGAAAAACTTCGCGCCCCGGCATCGTAGTGGCGACTCACCCGCAGCTCGGGTGTGCCTGCCTGCGTATACCAGCGGCGGAACTGGCCGAGGTCCATGCCGCTGACCTCCTCCATGCAGCGCACGAAGTCTTCGGTCGTCACCGCCTGTCCGTCGAATCTTGCGAAGTAAAGGTCTGTCCCTGCACGGAACTGCGCCGGCCCCAGCAGGTTGGCGAGCATGCGCACCACCTCGGCGCCCTTTTCGTAGATCGTCACCGTGTAGAAGTTGGAGATCTCCATGTAGGACTCGGGTCTTACCGAGTGCGCCATGGGGCCACTGTCTTCGGCAAACTGTACGGTGCGCAGCAGTCCCACGTCCTCGATGCGGTTGACCGCTCGCGAACCCATGTCGGCAGAAAACTCGGCATCCCGAAAAACCGTGAAACCCTCCTTCAGGCTCAACTGGAACCAGTCCCGGCAGGTCACCCGGTTGCCCGACCAGTTGTGGAAGTACTCATGTGCCACGATGGCTTCGATGCGTGCAAACGAAAAATCGGTGGAGGTCTCCGGCTTGGCCAGCACGCAGGAAGAATTGAAGATGTTGAGTCCCTTGTTTTCCATGGCGCCCATGTTGAAGTCATCGACGGCGACGATCATGAAGATGTCGAGATCGTATTCACGACCATAAACCTCCTCGTCCCAGCGCATGGCCCTTTTCAGCGCACTCATGGCAAAGTCGCACTTGTCGATATCCTTCGCCTCGACGTAGATGCGGAGGTCGACAGAGCGGCCGCTCGAGGTCCTGAAGGTATCTGCCACGTGCGCCAGATCACCGGCCACCAGCGCGAAAAGGTAGGAGGGTTTGCGGAAGGGATCCTGCCACGTGGCGAAGTGCCGACCGCCACCGAGCTCCCCGCTGGCAATCAAGTTGCCGTTCGACAACAACACGGGATAGCGGGCTTTTTCGGCTTCAATGCGGGTGGTGAAGCTGCTCAGTACATCTGGTCGGTCCAGATAGTAGGTGATCTTGCGAAAGCCCTCTGCCTCGCATTGCGTGCAGAACATGACGCGTGACTTGTAGAGCCCTTCCAGCGAGGTGTTCTCCTGGGGTTTAAGGCGCGTACGGGTCTCCAGCAGGAAGGAGGTGGGAACCTTGGCGATACTCAGTTGCTCGTCGTCGACCAGATACTCTTCGGCCGCAAGCACTCGACCCTCCACCCTCACCTCCAGCAACTCGAGGGCACGGCCGTGCAGCATCAGTGGCGCAGTCGGTGCGCCCGTTGCCGGGTTGCGGCGCAGACGCAAGCGCGCGGTCACCAGGGCCTCATGCTCGAACAATTCGACGACCAACTGGGTCTCGTCTATCAGAAAATCGGGTACGCGGTAATCGCTGAGGAATACGGTCTTGCCTGCAGATTCTTTCATCGGTCACCTCGTACTGTAGTCATGAATGGAAGCCTCAAAACCAGCCGACGCGTTCAAACCGCCAGTTCGCACTCGTAGCCGCTGTACTTGCGGACGTTGAGAACGCCGGCATCGAACAACAGGTATTGGCCCCGGATCCCCAGCAGCCGGCCGCCGAGTGGCTGGGCAGCGTCGAGATCCAGTGAGCTGAGCCTGTCTGGCAGCGACTGCACCGGGTAGTCGATGCGAAGCGGATCGACACCGATCAGCACACTCAGCGCCTGCACGCCGAAGCGCTGCTGCAGTGCCGAGAGCCCCTCGCGGCACAGTTCAAGCAGACGGTCCCGCTCCGCCGCCAGATCGAGCAGGGGCTGTTCCCCCTTTAGCATGGCGCGCCAATTCGTGCGATCCGCCACATGCTCGCGCAGCAGCGCCTCGCAGAATCCCGCCTGCTGCCGACTGCGTGTACGCAAAATGGCAAGGCCTTGGCTTGCACCCTGGTCGATCCAGCGCGTCGGCACCTGTGATGCGCGGGTAATCC
This sequence comes from Gammaproteobacteria bacterium, assembly GCA_036796405.1. Lineage (GTDB taxonomy): Bacteria > Pseudomonadota > Gammaproteobacteria > Pseudomonadales > Pseudohongiellaceae > CAILUG01. The sequence continues at coordinate 51,956 of DAIRDB010000001.1, forward strand.
CCACCTTGAGCCCAGACGAGTTGGCCAGATAGACGATGTGATCCTGCATGCAGAAATGGTCGGCCCAGACCGGCTCACGGCAGGTACCGTGTTCGTAATGACACTGCTCTGGCGCCACGATGCAGCCATCGCACTGAGCGAGCCGGGTGAAGCAGCGGTAGCAGTAGCCCTGATTGAAACTCTTGTGGGTCAGAGTTCCGCAGTGCACGCAGAAAATCTTGCCCGTCACGCGCAACGACAGGGGCCGTCCCACTAACGCCGACACCTCGACTCGTTGCTGCCCCAACGGCAGCCAGTAGCGAACGGGCTGCTCGAGCCGGCTTTCGAGTTTTTTGAGCGGACCGCTGAAGTCAGTCATCACAATGGCTTTTCTTCAGGCCCTCGCGGTCGATGAAGGCCGTACGTTGCTCCTGGGGCAGATAGAGTTGGTCGTAGGCGATGATGGCCTGCAGCGAATGCTCCAATTGGGCCGCCGTGAGCTTGTCGCCATTCGGCCAACGGCCGGTTTCCACGGCATTTTTCAGGCTCTGGTGCAACTCGGGTGTGAGCGTAGCCACGAGTGCACGCCAGCTTTGCGGCTTTTCCATCAACGCGTCCTCTGACGGGCAGCACGCCTGATACGACTGACCAGCGCTGTCAGCGCACCGATCAGCAGACCGGTGAAAAAGCCGCCGAGATGGGCCGCATTGGCGATCATGCCGAGATCGAGATAGGTGAACAGCGCCAGTGACGCGAGCATGAATAGGATCAGCGACTTCTGCAGCGCGAGACCCTGCCGTGGGTCGACCAGTTGCCAGAGCCAGATATAGGCAAACAGCCCGTAGATCACCCCGGACATGCCGCCGAAGTTCGTGCTGCCACCCCAAAGGTACTGGATACTGTTGGAGAACAAGGCGATGAGGAGGATGACCAGCGCCAAGGTCAGCGTGCTTTGCTGCCGCTCGATGCGGCGCCCCAACTCCCACAACCAGCTCATATTGAACAGCAGATGCAACAAGCCGCCGTGCAACAGGATTGGCGTGAGCATCCGCAGCAGGTCGGCCAGCGAGAATTGCTCCCACACACGGGACAGTATGATGAAGCCACCCCCGTAGCTGAACTCGGGAAAGCGCAGCGCCTGGGTCAGCGCTGTCGGTCTGGCCAGCGGGGCCAGCAGCAGCAACAGCCCACAGAGGGCGATCAACAACAGGGTGAGTGGATAACGCTGCAGGGCGCCGAGCAGATCACCGAGCAGGCGTCCTCGATCCAGGTAGCCCGTCAGCGCACTGGAGTCCTGTTCGGAGGGGCTGATCTGCCCCGCCTGCCAGCGCTGAAAAAGCTCGCGGGCACGCGCCACGTCATCATGGTCGGCCACGGCCACGAACTGGCGTCCGTCCTGCTCCCCGATCTGGTGGGCAATCTTCTGCTGCCATAGCAGGCGGCCATACTCGGCCAGATCCAGTTCAGCACCTGCTTCCAGTGCAAGAAACATGTCAGCTCCGCACGGGGCGCTGGGCCCAGCCCAGCTTGCTGCGGCAGGTCGCGTAATAATCGTAGTCGTTGGGGTGCAACAGCAGCAGGTGGCGTGACTTCTTGCGGATGGTGAACGTATCGCCAACGCTCGAGGTGTGCACGACGGTACCGTCGCAGCTTATCTGGGGTGCGGTGTGGTGACGTTCGCCGATGACAAGCCTGATGCTGCTGTTGCTGTCGACCACGATGGGACGGCTGCTCAGGCTGTGGGGATACATGGGGACCAGCGCCAGCACTTCCAGCTTGGGGTGCATGATGGGTCCACCAGCCGACAGGGAATAGGCGGTGGAGCCGGTGGGAGTGGCGATGATCAAGCCATCGGAGGCTTGGTGGCAGACGAACTGGCCGTCCACGTAGAGATCGAACTCGATCATCTGTGCCGCGATGCCCGGATGCAGTACGACGTCATTCATCGCCGAGCCAAGCGGGCGCTCGCCACCCCCCTCGTTGGCAACGACTTCGAGCAAGAAGCGCGGTTCGGCGCGGTATTCGCCCTTGAGGATGCGCGTCATCGCCGCCTCGATGTCATCTGGCAGGATGTCAGTCAGAAAACCGAGCCGACCTCGATTCACACCGACCACGGGCACGCCCTGCTCGGCGAGCTGCGTCGCGGCCTTGAGCATGCTGCCGTCGCCGCCGACCACGATGACGAGCTCGCAATGGCGGCCGATCTGCTCCCTCGCTGCCATGGCAAAGCCATGGGTACCCAGCAGCCCGCCCACCGACTCGTCGACCACGACGGTAATGCCCTGCTTTACCAGAAAGTTGACGAGGGACAGCAGCGTATCGACGATGTCGCGGTTGTCGCGGCGGCTGATGAGGCCAATGGTTGAGAACTGCGGCATCACGGGGACTTGGTGGAAAACGGGCCGGCAGTATACCACTCGGCCCAGTCCCTCAGGCCGACGCATCGAGCGAACGCCGGCCCTGCAAGCCTCCGCCGTGCACCAGCAGCACCTTGGCACCCGATGGAAAGTAACCGTCGGCAACCAGTGCCGCGGTAGCGCTAACCAGTTTGGCACCATAGACCGGATCCAGCGGTATGCCGCTGTCCGCCTCAAAACGCTGCATCAACCCGAGCAAATCGGGCGACCAACGGCCGTAGCCGCCCCCGTGAAAACCATCGAGTACCTGCCAAGGACACTGGGCACGCAGACCATGTACTTGCAGCAGCCGAGCTACTTCGGCCTGCAAATAGCCGGTGCCTTTCAGAACCTGCACGCCGATCAACGGCCGCTGGCTGACCGTAGAAAGTCCTGCCAACGTGGCTCCCGTCCCACAGGCCAGCATCACGTGACTGTGATCCGTGGGGGTGGGCAGGAGCGCTCGGCAGCCGGTGATGCCTTCCAGATTGGCTCCGCCCTCGGGGATGCACCAGACCTTGCCGTAACGCTCAAGCCAGGGGTCCAGGAAGCCCGGTTCAGCGCGTCGCCGATACGCGGTGCGACTGATGAAGTGCACGTGCATGCCCCAGCGGACGGCGTCCGCCAGGCAGGCCGTGGACTGCGGCTCGCCTCTCACCAGACCGATCGTCTGAAAGCCATAACGGGCGCCAGCCGCTGCCAGTGCATGCAGATGGTTGGACCAAGGCCCCCCGAAACTCAGTAGCACGTTGCTGCCGGCGTTGCGTGCCGCTGTGAGGTTGGGCAGCAACTTGAAGTACTTGTTGCCGGACAGTTGTGCATCGATCAGGTCCGCGCGCAGTACCTCGATGACGACACGGTCTCGATGCAACCAGCGCGCAGTCACGCGCTGAATCGGGACGCGTTCAATTGAGGACTGCGTATCCACGGTTTCGTAGGCAGTTGCGCAGCACCCGTTGACGATCCTGCAAGCCCCCGGCGGTACCACGCAGGGTGCCTGTGGCTGCACCGACTCCGGCACCACGACTGGCCGTTCGACTGTCACCGATCACTGCCCCCACCACGGCGCCAGTCGCCGCCCCGGCGACGGCGCCGGTGGCAGCCTGTCGGCCCACTGGAACCTGATCTGCATAGAGCCGACACTCGGTCAGATCCTGTTCGAACTGGGCCACGTTCACCCCACGCATATCCACGATCGGCTCCTGGCCTGTCAGGCGCTCGACACCGCTGCAGCCAACACAGCCCAGCAGCATCCCCAACCCGCCCACGATCAACCTGTTCATGTCTGGCACCCTCCCTTACACAGTTATTGGCCAGATAGCATGACTGAAGCGACTGAATCGGTGCTGAACCTGCCAAGAACGCAGCGCGCTGCCTGCATCACACAAGCGAAGAGCATGAGAGGGGATCGGAGGGATAACCAAAGGCAGTGCGAAAATCAGCAATTGAAGGCTGGTTTAGGCGGCAGCAGATGAACTAAGCGGCTGGAATCTATTACTTGCTGCCAAAAAATGGCGACCCGGACGGGACTTGAACCCGTGACCTCCGCCGTGACAGGGCGGCATTCTAACCAACTGAACTACCGGGCCACTTACAACAGACCATCGAACCCGATGACCTGGAAGAGGCAGCGTTTGGTGGGTGAAGAGGGGATCGAACCCCCGACATTCGCCTTGTAAGGGCGACGCTCTACCAGCTGAGCTATTCACCCAAACGCCGAGGCTGCGCATTTTACTGAGCGAAGCCCGAGAGTCAATAAAATTTCCGGCGCCGTACGGGCCGTGTACAGTCCGGACTTGCGTGTTTACCATGCGCGCCTTGTCGGCGAGGCTTCGGGATGGATATCTACAAGCAATTCAGTTTTGAAGCGGCTCATCTTTTGCCGAACGTGCCGGCCGGACACAAGTGTGGCCGACTGCATGGCCACTCCTTCCAGGTACAAGTCCATGTGCGCGGACCACTCGACAGCACACTGGGCTGGGTCATGGACTACGCCGATATCAAGGCAGTCGTGAAGCCGGTCATCGCCCGGCTCGACCACTATTACCTCAATGACATCCCGGGGTTGGAAAATCCAACCAGCGAAGTGATCGCTCGCTGGCTGTGGCAGCAATTGCAGCCCATGCTGCCCTCGCTTTGCCGCATCGTGGTGAATGAAACCTGCACCAGTGGGTGTATCTACGAGGGTGACTGAGGCAGTTGCCAATCTATTGCTGTCCTGCCGTGGGCCTGCAACCAGTCATTGGTGCGAGAAAAATGACCAGAGCCGAGAAAGCCACGATGGGCCGACAGCGGTGATGGATGCGCAGACTCCAGCACGAGGTGACGACTGCGACTGATGTGCTGGCCCTTCTTTTGCGCCTGACTGCCCCACAGAAGAAAAACCAGGCCTTCGGTTCGCTCATTCAAGATCTGGACGATACGATCAGTGAAAGTCTCCCAGCCTCGGCCTTGGTGAGAGGCCGGCCGTGAACGCTCGACCGTGAGTACGGCATTCAGCAGCAGTACCCCCTGCGCAGCCCAACTCTGCAGATTGCCGTGGCGTGGTACCGGCAGGCCAAGGTCCCGTGACAACTCCTTGAAGATGTTCTGCAGTGACGGCGGCGGTTCGATACCAGCGGGCACGGAAAAACTCAGGCCGTGCGCCTGACCCGGATTGTGGTACGGATCCTGGCCGAGAATGACGACCTTGACGGCGGGCAGTGGGGTGGCGTTGAGCGCTTGAAAGATGAGCGCTCCCGGTGGATAGACTTGCTTGCCGGCAGCCTTTTCCTGCTGCAGGAAGGCACGCAGTTCCTGAAGGTAGGGTTTGCGGAACTCGTCGGCCAAGGCCGCACGCCAGGAGGGCTCGAGTTGCACGGGGCGCTCGGCCGGCTCGGTGACTTGATCGGTGGTCGACATGGGCGAAGGACCTTGGCAGGCGCCCGCTGACATGGCTCAGCTGTGCAGAGGACGCATGTGCGGAAAGAGCAGGACGTCACGGATCGACGGTGAGTCGGTATAGAGCATCACGAGCCGATCGATGCCGATACCCTCGCCCGCCGTCGGTGGCAAACCATATTCAAGCGCCGTGATGTAGTCGCTGTCGAAGTGCATGGCCTCGTCGTCGCCGGCATCCTTGGCTGCCACCTGGGCGTGAAACCGTTCGGCTTGATCCTCGGCGTCATTGAGCTCCGAGAAGCCGTTGGCGATCTCCCGACCGGCGATGAAAAGTTCGAAGCGATCGGTGATGTCCGGATTATGGTCGTTGCGACGAGCAAGGGGCGAAACCTCGGTGGGATACTCGACGATGAAGGTCGGCTGCTGCAGTTCATGCTCGACCTTCAGCTCGAATATCTCCAGCAGGAGCTTGCCCCTGCCCCATTCGGGTCTCGCCTCGCTGCCGCAACGGCGCGCCAGCGCACGCAGTTCGTCAAGGGATGCGAGTTCTGACTCCGTAGTCCCCGGCACATGGCGCAGGATGGCCTCGGGAATGCTCATGCGCTGGAAGGGCTGCGCGAAATCGAGTGTCAATCCCTGATACACGAGCAAGGTACTACCGAGGACTTCCTGCGCCACCGTGCGCAGCAGGGCCTCGGTCAGGTCCATCAGTTCGCGATAATCACTGTAGGCCTGATAGAACTCCAGCATGGTGAACTCCGGGTTGTGCCGGGTCGAGAGTCCTTCGTTGCGGAAATTACGATTGATTTCGTAGACACGCTCGAACCCGCCTACCACAAGCCGCTTGAGATACAGCTCAGGAGCGATGCGCAAGTACATGGCCTGATCGAGTGCGTTGTGGTGCGTGACGAACGGCCTTGCGACCGCACCACCCGGGATGGCCTGCATCATGGGCGTTTCGACCTCCATGAATGCCCGAGCGTTCATGAAACGGCGGATACTGTCGATGATGCGTGAGCGCAGCACGAAGGTCCGCCGCGTCGACTCGTTGGCGATCAGATCGACGTAGCGCTGCCGGTAGCGTACTTCGGTGTCGTGCAGTCCGTGGTACTTGTCCGGCAGAGGTCGCAAAGCCTTGGTAAGCAGCCGCAGTTGCCTGACCCAGACCGAAAGCTCACCCTTGCCGGTGCGGAAAACCGAGCCGCTGACGCCTACGATGTCGCCAAGATCCAGCGTCTTGTTGAGTGCGTTTTGGGGCTCGGCGTATTCCTTGTGATTGAGATAGAGCTGGATCTGACCACTACCGTCCTGCAGCACCAGAAAGGGTCCACGCATGCGGACCAGGCGACCTGCCAGGCAAACCTGCTGACCGGCAGCCTCCAGTGACTCTTTGCTCGATTCACCGTGCTGCGCATGCAAGTCGGCAGCCAGAGTGTCCCGCCGGAAGTCGTTCGGGAAGGCGTTACCGCCAGTCCGCAGTTCCTGCAGCTTTTCCCGGCGCTGGGCGATCAACTTGTTTTCGTCATGCGGTGGCGGTGCAGTCTGGTCTGTCATGGCCTTCCTCGGGAATTCGCAGCAGGGATGGCCGACGCGCACGCCCGGCCCCCCGGCCTGGGTGATTGCTACAGCCCCTGCTTGAGGCTGGCCTCCATGAAACGGTCGAGATCACCATCGAGTACGGCTCCGGTGTTGGAATTCTCGATCCCGGTACGAAGGTCCTTGATGCGTGACTGATCGAGAACGTAGGAGCGAATCTGGTGGCCCCAGCCGATGTCGGACTTTTCGTCCTCGATCTTCTGCAGGGTTTCGCGCTTCTTCTGCATTTCCATCTCGTAGAGCTTGGCCTTCAACTGCTTGATCGCCATGTCGCGGTTCTTGTGCTGGGAGCGCTCGCTCTGACACTGCACGACAATACCGGTCGGCTCGTGCGTCATGCGGATTGCCGAATCGGTCTTGTTGACGTGCTGACCACCCGCACCGCTCGCCCGATAGGTATCGACCCGCACCTTGCTCATGTCGAGGTCGATCTGGATGCTGTCGTCGATCTCGGGCGACACGAACACCGAGGCGAAGGAGGTATGGCGGCGGTTACCCGAATCAAAAGGCGACTTGCGGACCAGACGATGGATACCGGTTTCGGTCCGTAGCCAGCCGTAAGCATACTCACCTTGGAACAACACGGTTGCGCTCTTGATGCCAGCCACCTCACCCGGTGACGCTTCCATGAGGTCAGCCTTGAATCCATGCTTGTCGCCCCATTTTAGGTACATGCGCAGCAGCATCTCGGCCCAGTCCTGCGCTTCCGTACCACCGGAGCCCGCCTGTATGTCGAGGTAGGCATTGCTGGGATCCAGTTCGCCGGCAAACATGCGACGAAACTCCAGTTGTTCCAGCGAGGCTACCGCCTGATCGAGATCACGCAGGGCAGCGGTGAAGAGTGACTCGTCCTGATCTTCGCCGGCAAGAGTGATCAACTCGTTGCAATCGGCAAACTGCCTTTGCAGCGCCAGGATGGTACCTACCACGCGCTCCAACTCCGCGCGCTCCCGGCCGAGTGCCTGTGCATGCTCGGGCTTGTCCCAGACGTTGGACTCGGCCAGCTCCGCCTCGACTTCCGTCAGACGATCCTGCTTGTGATCGAAGTCAAAGATACCCCCTGAGCACCAAGAGGCGCTCAGAACAGTCCTTGATGCGTTGCAGAGGGGCGTTGATTTCCAGCATGAGATGACTCCATCGCGAGGCCGGCATTCTAGCGGATGGCCGCAGCACTGCCTATGCAAATGCCGCCCAGCCGCTACACTGCTCTCCCCTGCTGCATGTCGCAGGCGGGTTTCTTGCAGCCCAGCACGGTGTCCACGTCTTGACCCATCCACTCCGCAATGCTCGCCTTGTCTGGGACGACGGCCTGCCCCGGTCGGTCGAGTATGGTGACATCTACTACTCACAGGCCGACGCGTTGGGTGAAAGCCAGTATGTTTTCCTGCATGGCAATGACCTGCCGGCGCGCTTCGCCACCCTTGCCACGCGCCTCTTCGTGATTGGGGAACTCGGATTCGGCGCTGGTCTCAACTTTCTCACCACCTGCCAGCTCTGGTGCAAGACGGCCAGCAGCCGGTCCACGCTGCACTACCTCGCCTGCGAGCTCAATCCCTTCGCTCTCGACGACCTGCGGCGCCTTTACAGCCACTTTCCCTCGCTGCAGGCCTTCAGCGAGACCTTCCTGTGCCAGTACCCGGACCATACCGCTGGGGTTCACCAGATGACTCTGCTGTTCAATCAGCACCGTGTCGTGCTCACCCTGCTGTATGGCGATGCTCGGACACAGTTACCGGATCTGCTCGCCCATACCGCTCTGCGGGTTGATGCCTGGTTTTTGGATGGCTTCTCGCCACGCTGCAATCCAGCGCTCTGGGAACCGGCCTTGTTGGCTTGCATGGGCGGCGTCTCTGGGCCCGGCACCACGCTCAGCACCTACTCGGCCGCTTCCGTGGTTCGTGGCAACCTGCAGGCGGCTGGCTTTGATGTGACGAGGTTGCAGGGCTTTGCCGGCAAACGGCACATGGTGAGAGCCCGCTGGCAAGCCGGAGCAGCAGACACCCACCCTACCCCACCCTCTGCGCGGCGGGCCATCGTGGTCGGCGGCGGGATGGCGGGCTGCTGTACCGCGTGGACACTGGCCGGGCTGGGTTGGCAGGTCGACTTACTGGAAAAGCACGGTCATCTGGCGGCAGCTGGCTCTGGCAATCGTCAGGCCGTGCTCCACTGCAAACCCGGCACGGCGCAGACCCCCGACAACGATTTCAACCTGCATGCCTATGTCCATGCCTTCCGCCACTATCGATTGCTGCGGCAACTCGGCTTTGCCTGGCACGAATGCGGCATGCTGCACCTGGGCTTCAACGACGAGCAACGGCGCCGCTTCGAGCGACTGGCCGCGTGTGAGCGTTTCCACCCCAGCGTGATGCAACAGGTTGACAAAGCGGCAGCCAGTTCCTTGGCAGGCGTTGCTCTGGAGCATCCGGCCCTGTACTTCCCGCAGTCCGGTTGGTTATCCCCGCGGGCGCTCTGCGACTTTTACCGGGAGCAAGCCGGTTTTCGCGTCCACACCGACGTGGTCGTCACCGCCCTGCAGCCTACGGCAGCGGGCTGGCAGTTGCAGGATGCCCGCGGGCAGCAATTTGCGGCAGAGGTGGTCATCCTCTGTGCCGCTGGCGACCTCTACGATTTTCCACCCTGCCGTGGCCTTCCGCTCATCGCCAACCGTGGTCAGGTCGACGTCTATGCCGCGCAGCCGCAGACGACCCTCCGCACGGTTTTGTGTGGGCAAGGCTATCTCACGCCGGCCAGTGCGGGGCTGCAGAGCCTCGGCGGCAGCTTTCATGCGGCCGCGCTCAGCCTTGAGCAAAACCGTCTGCAGCATCTTGCCCTGCTCTCACGCATGGATGGCGCACTGGCGGATACCCTGGCGAAACAGCGCCCGCTCGAGCAGCGCAGTGGACTGCGCTGCCAGACGCCAGACCGCATGCCACTGGTAGGCCCCGTGTCTGCAGAGTTGCCGGGGCTTTTCGTGAACGCAGCCCATGGCTCCAACGGGCTGGCCCGCATTCCAGTGGCCGCCGCTTTGCTGGCCAGTCTGATCGAAGGCACACCACCACCACTGCCTGCCAGCCTGCGCCGCCTCCTCGCCCCTGAACGCTTTCGCTGAGCTCTGACGCCGGCAGGGTTAAGGGCTCAGGTGGGCTGGCAAGAGAGGGATTGGGGCAGCGAGGTTGAAGGACACAGCGGCCGCGACGGCAGCGGCGATCAGGCGGCATGCTTACGCGCGCGAAATCAGAGAAATCAGCGTGAATAAAAGCGGGTCAGCAGGCGAGCCAGCAGTTCGGCATCTCGACTTCCCGCCAGCTCCCGAATGGAGTGCATGGCGAAAGTGGGCACGCCGAGGTCCACCGTCTCGATGCCAAGTTCGGTGGCAATCAGCGGTCCTATGGTCGATCCGCAACCCATGTCACTGCGCACTACGAAGCTCTGCAATGGGACGTCGATCTGGGCGCAGAGCTGTCTCAGCATGGCGCTGCCACGACTGTTCGTCGCGTAACGCTGGTTGGCATTGAACTTGAGCACAGGGCCAGCATTCAACAATGGGCCATGTTTGCTGTCATGCTTGTCGGCGAAATTCGGATGGATGCCATGTGCGTTGTCGACGGAAAGCAGCAGACTCTGCTGCAGTTGCCGCTGCCAGCTTTCTTCGCCACCGGCAGCTCGCCTGTCATGGATACGCGCCAGTACGGACTGCAGGAAGGGTCCGGCGGCACCTGCCGCGCTGGCACTGCCTACTTCTTCGTGATCGGTGCAGACCAACAAGTTGTCGGCTACCGTTTGGCAAGCGAGCAGCGCCTGCAGACCCACGAAGCAACTCAGCAAGTTGTCCAGACGGGCACTGGCAATGAACTCTCCGTTGAGGCCAACCAGCGCCGGTGGCTGGGTATCGTAAAGGCAGATTTCGAAGTCGAGCACATTCGCCACGCCAGCATCGGGCCTCTGGATGCGCAGCCACTCCGCGAGTTGGCTGCGTAAATCCAGCGTGCCGCCCTCGGCAATCTGCATCACGATCGGGGGCAGATCGCTCTGGGCATTGATGCTGCGCTTTTGGTTGACCTCACGGTCGAGGTGGATGGCAAGACTCGGTATGACCGCCACCGGCCGGCGCAGATCGATGAGTGAAGACTGCAACTCGCCAGCGTCATCGACGTAGAACACCCGGCCAGCCAAGGACAGATCCCGGTCGAACCATGGTCCGAGCAAGGCGCCACCGTACACTTCGACGCCAAGCTGGCCATAGCCATGGCGGAGCAACTCCGGCTGCGGCTTCACCTTCAGGCAGGGGCTGTCGGTATGGGCGCCCACCATGCGCCAGCCTGCCGGGACACTGCCTTCCGACGCGAGAGTGAAAGCGATTAGCGAACTCTGATTGCGCGTGACGTAGTAGCGGCCGCCAGCCTGCAAGGCCCACGCGGACGCCTCGGCAAGAGGCGTGAACCCGGCTTTTTCAAGCGCGGCAGCCATGTTGGCCACCGCATGAAATGGCGTGGGAGAGGCCCCGAGAAAGTCGCAGAGCCGCTGATTGAGAACGGACGCCATTACTGGGCGGAGGGAGGCTCGATGGCCAGCAACTCCACGTCGAAAATCAGGGTGGAGTTGGGCGGTATGGGACCGGCGCCGTTGGCTCCGTACCCGAGATCAGAGGGAATGAAGAGTCGGAATTTGTCACCGACCTTCATCAACTGGAGGCCCTCGGTCCAGCCAGGGATGACACCGTTGAGAGGAAACGAGATCGGCTCTCCACGCTCGACCGAACTGTCGAACACCGACCCGTCGATGAGTGTGCCGTGGTAGTGCACACGAACCGTGTCCGTTTCCTTGGGGCTTGGTGCCGAGGCATCGGCGCCATTGGTCACCACCAGATACTGCAGACCGCTAGCCGTGGTCTTGACGCCAGCCGCGGTAGCATTCTTGGCGAGGAAGTCCTTGCCGGCCTGCGACTCGGCCTCCAGGGCGGCTTGCTGCCGCGCCTGCACGGTAGCCGACAACTGCTCAATGGCCGATTGCAGCTCTTCCGGCGGCAGTTTCGGCGCACCGCCGGCCAAGGCATCCTGCAAACCCTGCACGAGGGCTGCCACATCGAGATCCTGTTCCAAGCCCTGACTGCGTAGCCCGCCGCCAATGTTGGCACCGACTGCATAACCCGCTTTTTGCTGCGGCGTCGTCAGGTCCTGGGCGAAGCCCAGCGAGGTCAGGGAAAGCGCCAAGGCGGCGCCAAGGACGGTACGGCTGGGACGAAGCATCATGGGAGAATCCTGAAAAGGGTCAGAAGCGGTTCTAGGGAGGTTTCTACGCGTTTGCGGTGACTGGAAAAACCAGTGCCAAAGGAAAAAGCCGGCGCCGCATACTACCGGGAGCATCCGGGAATTACTACCATGCCACTCCGACTTCGAGGCTCCGTTTCCCATGCTCATTCCGGCTTCTCGCCGCCGCTTTCTAACCAGCCTGCTGTTGGCTTCTGGGCTGACGGGTTGCCACGGCGGCTACACCTACACATTCAATGATTCGGTGGTCTACAACCCTGCAGACAATCGTCGGCCGAACTCGGGACTACTGCGGGATGCCTCGCTGCAGGCCTGCCTGAACCAGTACCTCGGCGGACCGAGTGCCCCCCAGAGTCTTGCCGAGATCACCTTGCTGGCCTGCCCGGCCAGCGGGGTCGAAAGTCTTGCTGGCATAGAGATTTTGTCCGGACTCGAGCAACTCGAAATCAGCGACAATCGCGTCACTGATCTGAGTCCTCTGCGCAGTCTGCGCAGTCTGCGGGTCCTTGGCGTCCGCAACAACTCCCTGACAGATGTCGGCATGTTGAGTGATCTCCCCCTCCTCCGCTTCATCTCGCTGCAGGGGAATGATGCACTGCCTTGTAGTCAGATCGCCTCGCTGCGAGACCGGCTCGGCAACACGCTGGGAGCGCCGCAGCAGTGCAGGGACTGAGCCGCACAAGCACTTACTGCAGCGTATAGTCTGCCGAGGGGATGCCACTGTGAAAGCGGAATGCCGGATCCTCTCCGAGGATCAGCCGCTGCTCGAGCTCCGCGAAGAAGGCCAGTCTCGGCGTCAGATCTTCGTCCGTGTAGAGTCGGGCAAGCTCCAGATAATCGGCAAAATGCCTTGCCTCGGAGCGCAGCAGTGATTGATAGAACTTGCCGAGTACGGGATCGAGCAAAGGAACCAGTCTGGCAAAGCGCTCGCAGGATCGCGCCTCGACGAAGGCACCGACCAGCATCAGATCGACCAGTCTCTCCGGCTCTCGGTTGCGCAAGTGATCCCGCAGACCACCGGCATAGCGCGCAGGACCAAGGTGTCGGTAAGGGATCCCACGCGCCTGCAGTAGCCCAACCACCTGCTCGAAGTGCAGCAACTCCTCCCGCGCCAGCTGTGACATCTTTTGCAGCAACTCGGGCCGATCGACATAGCGATACATCAGATTCATCGCGGTAGCTGCAGCCTTCTTTTCACAATTGGCATGGTCTACCAGCAGAGTCGGAATTTCGCGGACGGCCACCTCCAACCATGCCGCGGGCGTTTCGCAGAGCAGCAATGCGTGGGGCCCAGCTGGTTCAAGCACTGCTGTCACCCGTGGGCAAAGCGTCTTCGTCGTCGTCAGTGTCGGGCAGTTGCTTGCTGGTTCTGGCCCCAAGCCTCTTCAGTTTTTCCACTCGCGTCAGCAGGCTCCCGCGACCACCGTACACCTTACTGCGTGCAGTAGCCCATTCATCCTGGGCCTGACCAAGGCGGTCACCGACTTTGTCGAGATCCTGCAAGAGTGCGGCAAATTTGTCGTAGAGCTTGCCCGCCTGTTCGGCGATCTCGCGGGCGTTCTTGCTCTGATACTCGTAGCGCCAAATGTTGTGGATGGTGCGCAAGGTCGCCAACAAGGTCGATGGACCAACGAGAATGATGTTGTGCTGGAACGCTTCGCTGAAGAGTCCCTCATCATGCTGTATGGCCACGGTAAAGGCTGCCTCGACCGGCAGGAACAGGAGCACGTAATCGAGCGTACGCAGACCGGCAAGGCCCTGATAATTCTTGCCAGTGAGGTTGCGAATATGGCTGCGGATAGACGTGATGTGCTGCCGCAGGAACTCGGCGCGCTGGTCCTCGTCGCTGGCACTGAAATATGCTTCGTAGGCAGTCAATGACACCTTGGAGTCGATCACGACATCCTTCGACTCTGGCAGGTGTACGACCACGTCTGGTTGTCCCCGTCTGCCCTCGTCATCCCTGAGGCTGACCTGTAACTCGTACTCCCGACCGCGTTCCAACCCGGAGCGCTCCAGTACCCTCTCGAGAATCACTTCCCCCCAGGTGCCCTGGGTCTTGTTTTCCCCCTTGAGGGCCGCGCTGAGGCGATTGGCGTCAGCGCTGATGCGGTTATTGAGCTCCTGAAGATTACGCACCTCTTTTTCGAGCGAGAACCGCTGTTGCGCCTCTTTGTCGTAGGTGTCCTCCACCTTTTTTTCAAAGGCCTGCAGCTTTTCACCTAGGGGGGCGAGCAACTGGGAAAGCTGTTGCTGGCTGGTTTCACCCAGACTCTTGCCTTTCTGCTCAAGAATATCTGAGGCAAGTTGCTTGAACTGCAGCGACATCTGCTCGCGGGCTTCCTGCAACAGCAGAAGCTTCTCCTGGTGGGCTGCGCGCTCACTTTCCCGCTGACTCTCCAGACGCGCCTGCTGTTCACGAAGGTCGCTCCACTGCCGCTGCACGCTCTGCAATTCCAGTCGCAACGACTCGCCCTCACGCAAGGCGAGCGTCAGGGCAGTTTCCGCGGTCGCCAGACGAGCTGCCTGCGACAGCGCTTCGCTGCGAGCCCGGCCCAATTCACGGCCGTTGCGCAGCAGCCAGCCGAGGGCGGCTGCCAAGAGCAGCAACAGCAGACCCATCTGCAGCCAAAGCAGGTTTTCCACGGAGAATCCGTATTCAGTCGAATTTCATGCCAAGTCGCGCGCCGACTTCCTTGTAGGACTCGATGACAGAACCCAGGTCCTGACGGAAGCGGTCCTTGTCCATCTTCTTGCGCGTGGTTGCATCCCAGATGCGGCAGCCATCTGGACTGAACTCATCGCCCAGCAGCAGTTCACCCTTATGCATACCGAACTCCAGCTTGTAGTCCACCAGCAGCAGACCGGCAGCAGCAAAAAGCTGCTCGAGTACGGCATTGACGCGGAAGCTGAGCTCCTTCATGGCGACGATCTGCGCGGCCGTGGCCCAGCGGAAGGAAATGATGTGGTAGTCATTGATCATGGGGTCATGCAAAGCATCGTTCTTGAGGAAGAACTCGAACGTCGGAGGACTGAGCTCGATGCCTTCGGCCACCCCGTAGCGACGACAGATACTGCCCGCCGCCAGATTCCGCACAACGCACTCTACCGGGATCATGTCGAGCCGGTGGACCAGAGAATCCGTGTCATTCAGCAGCCGGACAAAATGCGAGCGAATACCCGCCTTGGCCAGCTTATCCATGATGAAGGCATTGAAGAGATTGTTGACGCGACCCTTGTCGGCCAGCTTCTCCACCTTCTTACCATCGAAGGCTGAGGTATCGTTGCGATAGTGCATGACAAAGAGATCCGGATCATCGGTCCGGAACACGCTCTTCGCCTTGCCTTTGTAGATCTCTTCACGCTTTTCCATGCAAAACTCCAACGGCATAGGGGGATGTGCCAGAACGTGGCGCAGCCAAGTCAGGCGATGGTATTGCGCAGCATTTCCAGCAGGCTGTTGCCGACGTCCTGACCCTCTGGATCTTGGGGGTCGGGTGTGGCGAGGACTTCCACGGCATCGCCCGTGCGCAACAACTGCAGGTGGAGGGCGTGGCCCCCTTCGTTGGCGTCCCGTCCCAGCAATCCATAGAGGGTCACCAGATTGCGGAAGAATCCAGGCTCCTCCTCACTGCCGGCACCTACCTGACCCGGAACGTAAACCAGATCGAAGGCTCCCTGATTGATGTCCTGCGCCACCACCTGGACTCCAGCCCGCTGAAGGGCACGACCCAGGGCAGCCCAGCAGCGGTTGTAGTCGGCTTCCAGTCGCAGAACCTGCGATCCGGCCGGAGTCTGGACCAAGGACGCCTTGCCCGTACTGTCGATGTTGCCGGCAAGCAAGGAGACCGACGAGGCCTGATAGAGATTGGCCACGTCGGCCAGGTAACTGGACAGGGAACTCAGCACCGTGAACTCCGTTTCCGCGTTCATGGAACTGGCCGGAAACGGTCTCTGCACGATGACGGGGGTCGCCTGGGGAGCATCCATGTGCAACAGACGTATTTCCGCGCTGTTGTCCTGGAATCCTGTGTCGACGGTCACTCGGAACTTTTCTTGTGTGACCACGTTGCCGTCCAGCGTGAACCAGCCTGTTTCCATGACCCCGGTCGTGGGATTCTCTGCGGTGATCACCACGTTGTTCTCCCGCCAATAGTCACGAATGCGGGGCCATACCTGACTGGGACTGACATCCACGATGATCCAGCTGCGATTGTCCATCCGCTGGATTACCACTTCGCGGTCGGAACGCCCCTCGATGGGTCGTGGGCGAGGTGGATCAAGGAACGCCTGCTCTGGTGTCGCAGGCGGCAAGTCCGGAATGACCAGCAGATCGTCGATCACAAAGCTGTCGAGCGACGCAGGAATACTGGTCCGGGGAATTGTCGCTGCCTTCAGGTAGTCGCCTTTGCGATCCCGGAACATGCCGTTTTCGCCGGTGAGTTTATCCATGCCCGGCACCTTCACGTCCGGGATATCGGGCAGCATCGAACAGCCAGCCAGACCGCCCAACAGCAAAAGGACGGCGGACCCTGAGCAAGACCAACGGTGACTGCGATTCGTCATAAAACCCCACAGGCTTCGAGCGTGCCGCGCAACCGGGACTGCAGCGCGACATCAAGTTCCACAAGTGGCAGACGCAGTGTGTCTCCGATCCGTCCCATTCGAGCCAGCGCCCACTTGACCGGAACCGGATTGCCCTCGAGAAAGAGGTCACGGTGCAAGGCAGCCAGACTTTCGTTGAGCCGACGGGCCTCCGCAGCCAGCGTACTCGCCTGCTCTCCCTGACTCTTTGCGGCCCGTAGACCGAGGCTACAGATGCGCGCCATCTGGGCGGGCAATACATTGGCGGTTACGGAAATATTGCCCCTTGCCCCGAGCAGGATCAGCTCGAGGGCCGTGGCATCGTCGCCGGAATAAACCGAAAAGTCTGCCGGCTTCTGGGCGAGTATTTCCTGACCTCGTACCAAATTGCCTGTAGCTTCCTTGATACCGACGATGTTCGGTACTCGGGCAAGTTCCAGTACAGTCGCAGGCAGCATGTCACAGGCAGTGCGTGAAGGAACGTTGTAGAGGATCTGGGGAATGTTCACAGACTCCGCGATGCACACATGATGCGCAATGAGTCCCCGCTGGCTCGGCTTGTTGTAGTACGGCGTCACCAGCAGACAGGCATCGGCCCCGGCCTCTTTCGCGGCGTGGGTGAGCTCCACGGCTTCACTCGTCGAATTGGCTCCAGTCCCAGCGATGATGGGCACCCGCCCGCCAGCTACTTGCACGGTCTGGCGGATGACATCACAGTGCTCTTCGACGCTCAGCGTCGCAGATTCACCGGTGGTACCAACGGCCACTATCGCGTTGGTGCCGTTGGCAATATGCCAGTCGACGAGTCGCGCCAGGGCGGCATAGTCCACGGACCCATTGGGGACCATGGGGGTCACCAGGGCGACGATACTGCCTTCAATCATGCCAACCTCGATTGGATTGTTCGCGTTACATCCGCGACGGCCGTGGAATTAGAGCAAAGGGCCGGGCGGGCGGCGTCTCGCGCCGTTTGTGGCGGGCGATTCTAGCGCATGCAGGTGGGCTTGGCACGGTTACTGACCCGGGGACAAGCAGTCAGGACTTCTGCAGGACGAAACGGAAAACGCCATCCACCTGTTCGGCTTGCAGCAAGCGGTTTCCACTCTGTTCGGCAAACACCCGAAAATCCCGCTCAGCTGCCGGATCGGTGGCTAGTACCCGCAGGACTGCACCAGCAGCCAGCCGATTCAATGCCTGCTTCGTCTTCAATAGCGGCATGGGGCAGGTAAGCCCCGTGAGATCAAGTTCAAGGGAAATTTCAGGTGTCATCATGGTGTCGATTCTAGCAACCCAAACTGGAAAAACCGAGTTACCACCCCCAGTAATCAGTTATGATTCCGGCAATTTCGCGTTGAAGACGCAACCGATCCAATGCACAGACTCGCCCGACCACGCAAGCTACGCCAGCTTGCCTCCGCCTGCACCGTGGCAGTGGCCTTGGCGGTGCCCGTATTAGCCCAGGTCAACCTGCCAGTCCTTGGCGACAGCGTATCTGGCACGGTCTCCTCCCAGGACGAATACGACTTTGGCCGTGAGTTTCTCCGTTCGGTCCGCAAGCAGACGCCAGTCCTGGATGACCCTCTCATCCTAGAGTACGTCTCTACGCTGACTTACAAGCTGGCAGCCAACAGCGAGTTGACTGACCACAGGCTGGAATTCGTTCTGATCGACAGTGATGTGCTGAACGCATTCGCAGCGCCAGGTGGCATCATCGGAGTCAACGCGGGACTCTTTCTCAATGCCCGCAACGAGGGCCAATTCGCGTCGGTGCTTGCACACGAGTTGGCGCATATTTCCCAACGGCACTACGCCCGCTCGGTTGAGCAGAGTCGTAACAGTACTCTACCGAATATCGCTGGCCTGTTGGCTGGACTGGCGATTGCCGCTGCCGCCGGCGGAGAGGCAGGTCAGGCAGCGCTGATGGTCAATCAAGCGCGCAGCTTGGACAACCAATTGCGCTTCAGTCGTAGCCATGAACAGGAAGCAGACCGCATCGGCATACGCACGCTGTACAACGCCGGCTTCGATCCCGAGGATATGGCAGGCATGTTCGAAGGCATGTTGCGGTCACGCAATTTTTCGCAAAAGCTGCCGGAATTCATGTCCACTCACCCCTTGGATGAGAACCGGGTGGCCGACAGCCGGAATCGGGCACTTGGCTATCCCGCCGTGAATCATGTGCCAAATCCGGAGTTCCTGCTGATGCGGGAGCGCGTCATCATGCACTACAGCAAGAGTCTCGACGCCGACATTGCGGACAGGGAGCGCGCGTTACCGCAGCTTAACGGTGCCGAGGCAGACGCAGCTCGCTACGGCCTTGCGCTAGCCAAGGCAAAGCAAGGCAGGCATGTAGAGGCCTCGGAATTGGTGGAATCACTCCTGCGGCAGGACCGTTCGCGCATCAGCTATATCGTGCTCGACGCTGAAGTCGCGATGGCCGCGGGTGATCATGCACGTGCCATCTCCATTCTGGAACCGGCACTCGCACTCAATCCAGACAACCACGCCCTGACGATCACCTATGCCAATGCGCTCACCTTGGCCAAGCGCCATGCGGAGGCCGTTGGAGTCTTGCAAAAGCACGCAGCCAATCGCCCCAATGATGAGCAAGTATGGTATGACTTGGCCGAACTGGCAGGCTTGGCCGGCAATATCACTCTGGTGCACGAAGCAAGAGCGGAGTACTTCATTTGTGTCGGAGAATTTGCCCGGGCCAAGGACCATCTCAACTTTGCCCTACAGCAGGAGGCAGACCGGCTGACAGCGGCAAGACTGCGGTCGCGTTTGGAGTACATCCGCGACATCGAAAATACGTTTTACCGATGATCTTGCGCAGAAACAGCGTTTTCGGCTGGGCGGGGACGAGATCGCACTCTGCAGGGGACTGGAAAAGCCGGCGCGCTAACGCTGCGACCTGAAGTCGAGCATACGCTGCAACGGTATGAGGGCACGGGCGCCGAGCGCTGGCGACACCTCGATCTCGTTGTCGCCGTGCTCGAGGGTAAGACGTAATCGGCTCAACGTATTCATTCCCATCCATGGACACTGCGCACAGCTGCGGCACGTCGCTCCTTCTCCCGAGGTGGGCGCCATGAAGAACTCCTTGTTAGGTGCCTGCTGTTGAAGCTTGTAGAAGATTCCGTGATCCGTCGCCACGATGAACTTTTGCTCATGACGCTGCTGTGCAGCCCTGATAATCTGCGAGGTAGAGCCCACCACATCGGCAAGTTCGAGAACGGAGAGTGGGGACTCCGGGTGCGCGAGCACTGCCGCGTCAGGATGCAGATGCTTCATATCCAGCAGGGCTCGTGCCTTGAACTCCTCG
Organism: Gammaproteobacteria bacterium; assembly: GCA_036796405.1. Taxonomy (GTDB): domain Bacteria; phylum Pseudomonadota; class Gammaproteobacteria; order Pseudomonadales; family Pseudohongiellaceae; genus CAILUG01. The sequence continues at coordinate 71,983 of DAIRDB010000001.1, forward strand.
TGCACTATGCAGGCTCCATCCCACAGCACGATGCGTTCGGCTCCGAGCTGGCGCTGCAAGTAGCGCCCCAAGTGCTTGTCTGGCGCCCAGATGACCTGTTTCCCTTGTGCAAGGAGATGTTCGACCAGCGGCACGGCAATGGCTGAGGTCACCACCCAATCTGCCAACGCCTTCACAGCTACCGAAGTATTGGCGTAAACGACAACCTCATGGTCAGGAAATTTGGCACAAAAGCGGGAAAACTCCTCTGCAGGACAACCGATATCCAGGGAGCAGGTTGCCTCAAGCGTCGGCATCAGCACAGTCTTTTCCGGGTTGAGAATCTTTGCCGTTTCCCCCATGAAGCGCACACCGGCGACAACGAGCGTAGTTGCCGTTGTCGTGGTGCCAAAGCGCGCCATTTCCAGTGAGTCTGCAACCAGGCCGCCAGTTTCTTCGGCGAGAACCTGCAATTTCGCATCCGTGTAATAGTGGGCAACGAGCACGGCGTTACGAAGCTTGAGCAGTTGTTTGATGCGGGCGACGTCCTGCTTCTCAGCTGTTTCGTCAGGCCTTACGCGAGATGGCACACGATCAAGCCACGCTTTGACAACGGCGCGATCCGCGGCATTGCCACTGACGTTGGCCACGTTGTTGTTTGATTCAGCCATGACCTCCTCCCGTGCCATCAACGCTTTCGCCGCCCCTTGGAAAGCCGGTGGGAGAAGGTGCGGTTAATAGCTGCCGAAAACAAGCCGAAACGAAAAAAGGGCTGCGAAAGCAGCCCTTTTCGGAATTGGTGGGTCGTATAGGACTTGAACCTATGACCAATTGGTTAAAAGCCAACTGCTCTACCAGCTGAGCTAACGACCCCTTCAAGAAAGGCGCAAATGGTAATGGAGAGCACGGAAAATTCAAGCATCTTTTTTCTCAGGTCCACTGTCAAAAACGGCTAACGCAGCGGTTTCCGGTACCCGTCAACGATAGCGCGTCGGGTCTTCGATGCCTGCTTCCAAAAATCCCTTGCGACGAAAGCGACAACTGTCACAACGCCCACAAGCTCTCGCCTCTTCGTCCGCTTGGTAACAAGACACCGTCAGCGAAAAGTCGACACCGGCGTCTACACCGGCCCTGATGATTTCAGCCTTGTTCCAGTTTACGAGTGGCGTCTCAAGTCTGAGACCGCGTCCCTCTACACCAGCCTTAGTTGCAAGATTGGCCATGGCCTGAAAGGCCTCTAGGTAGGCAGGCCGACAGTCTGGGTAGCCCGAGTAATCCAGTGCGTTTACCCCGATGAAGATGGCCGATGCATCCACGACCTCGGCTGCCGCCAGAGCGTAGGCAAGAAAGATGGTATTGCGGGCCGGCACATAGGTGACAGGAATCCCTGCAACGGGCTGCTCCGGTACCGGCAGGCTAAGGTCGGTAAGCGCTGAGCCGCCCAGACTTCGCAAATCCAGCGAAATGATGCGGTGCTCCACGCAAGCCAATTGTCGCGCAACGGCACGTGCGGCTTGCAACTCGACGATGTGCCGTTGCCCATAATCAAAACTAAGCGCATGGCAGACGAAACCAGCTCGCTGGGCCAATGCAAGACAGGTGGCTGAATCCAGCCCTCCCGACAGCAGTACCACAGCGCGCTTACCTACTGAGTTCATGTTCAACGGCCGCGGGCATCAGCCCACAGCAGTTTATGCAACTGCAATTGCAATCGGACTGGCAAATGATCACGCAGGATCCACTCGGCAAGTTGACCGGGATCCATCACTCCATGCACAGGAGAAAACAGCACATCACCTACCTTGGTATCGATCGAATGCATCTGCAGCTGCGACTTGGCCCACAGGTAGTCAGCCAGGCTTCCAATAACGAATTTGACCTGATCATGCCGGGTGAGCAGCGGAAGGTTTTGGAAAAGATTGCGCCCGACTTCTCCTGAACTTGGCGTCTTGAGATCCATCACCCGACTGACGCGCCTATCGACGCCTTCCAGTGAAAGCGCCCCGCTGGTTTCCAGTGATACTTCATACCCAGCATCGCAGAGACGCGATAGCAGGAGCTTTGATTCGGGCTGGGCCAAAGGCTCTCCACCAGTGACGCAGACAAAACGCGGCTTCCACTGTGCGACGTGGTCGAGCACCTGGTTGATCCCCAAGAGTTCGCCACCTGAGAATGCGTAAGCCGTATCGCAATAGCTGCAGCGCAAAGGACAGCCGGTCAGACGCACGAAGACCGTGGGTTGCCCGACGCTACGCGCCTCACCCTGCAGGGAGTAGAAGATTTCGGTCACGCGTAGGGTACCCATCATCGGCGGCCCGCTTCGCGCTACAGCGTTGAGGAGAATAGAACCACTGCAAATCAGCCGCTAGAGCGAGCGCAAGGCTTCATCAGCGAGGCGAATTTCGTTGACGCTCTCAGGGTAACGCGTTTTCAGGTCACGCCAGATCTGACCTGCCCGGGCCACATCACCCAGCTGCCGGTAAGCCATGCCCATTTTGTACATGGCCCCGGGCGCCTTCGGATCTTGGGGAAAATCGTTCAGTAGGCGCTGAAAAACGTCGACCGCCTGGGTATTTGCCGGGACTAGCAGAAACGCCTCACCTTGCCAGTACAGCGCGTTGGTAAACAACCGACCTTTCGGAAAATTGTCCAGATAAAGCTGAAATTGGGCGATAGCTTCGTTGTACTTACTCTCCTCGAGCAGCAGGTTGAGTGCCGTTCGATAAAGCTCTTGCTCATCGAGCCCGCCGGCTGGGCCACTTGCAGATGCTGTACCGGAGCTCATGGGGTCCACACCCGGCAATACGGACTGATCAGATGAGGGTGCAACACGACCGCCTGTATCCACCAGAGCCGGCGGGACGGTGCCCGGCTGAACAGATCCCGGAAGTCCGCTTCCGGCTGGACCGACCGGGGTGAGGCCACTGAGACGCCTATCAATGTCGAGGTAACGATCCCTCTGGTCTGACTGTAGACGCTTCAGTTGGAATCCTTGCTCCTCAACCACTCCTCGCAGAGTTTGAACCTCTTGCTGCAGCGACTGTATCTGGTCGTACATGGTCATGATGAGCTCATTGCTTCCCGCTTCTGCCGTGCGAGGCTGGGCCCATACCGGAGAGGCTAGAAAAAGACCCAGGCCGAGCAAGACATTATGTAGACGCATTTGCAGCTCCCGCATGAAGTTGTTTGCTTCCACTCAGTGGAACACTATTGCCGGCTTCAGCTTCACGGACTCCGAAAACGAATGAGCCGGGCGAACCCGGCTCAAGCCTTGAGGCTAATGATGGTGCCTGCTGCGAAGCAGCAAGCAGCGTTCCATCACTTGACCATTTCAACCCGACGGTTGGCCGAGTAGGCAGCTTCGGTGGTTCCCTGCTGGGCTGGACGCTCTTCGCCGTAGCTGATGGTCTCCATCTGACCAGCGGCCACACCTTGTACCTGCAGGTAGCGCTCTACGGCTTGGGCACGACGCTCACCCAATGCAAGGTTGTACTCACGGGTACCACGTTCGTCAGCATGACCTTCAAGGCGAATCTTGCTGTTCGGGTTCTTCTTAAGCTCTTCTGCGTGATAGACGAGGGCATCACGATCCTCCTGACTGAGGTCGGACTTGTCGAACTCGAAGTAGAATACAGTTTTTGCAAGGGCCCGCTGGCGGGCCAACTCAGCTGCCGAGGGCTGATTGCTGGCAGCGGCAGCGTTGCTGCTCGCGCTGGGCGCAGCGGCAGCGGGTGCCGCAGCCTCCTCATCGGTGGATTTGCAGGCCACCAGGGAAACAGAAAGCATCGCTGCCAAGCCGAGTTTATAAAGTCCAAAGTTTTGCATAAGCACTCCTAATTTCTCCTAAGTTTTGCAAAGCCGGGGCAAATAACTTCGTTATTTTCCTCAGTTTTTCGGCCCCTTACAAGGGCAGTCCACTATTTTTTTTCACTTTCGACACCGGGCTACCCTCATCCGACCACTCTCTGAAGTAACCAACAAAAGCAGCAGACGAACTTCAATCGAGAAATGGCGACCAAGCTGGCTCCCTTACGTCACCCTCGGCGATAGGCAGCTGGTATTTGACGCGACCATCGATCGAGACTGCATTGAGAATTCCTCGGCCACCACTTTTAGAGGCGTACATCACCATACTGGCATTGGGGGCAACGGTGGGGGACTCATCCAACTGCGTGTTGGTCAGGATACGCAAAGTACCACGCTCCAGATTCATGACGGCCAGGTGGAAGTCGTCGTTCACGTCGTAGCGGTGAATCAGGACGAGGCTGTTGCCATCCGGTAACAGAGATGCCTTGGAGTTATAGGTTCCCTCAAACGTCACCCGCTCAGTCCAGCCAGTGCTAAGCGTGACCTGATAGATCTGGGGCCGGTTGTTGCCACCCTGCTCAGACGTATAGAGGATGGCGCTGCTGTCTGGGGTCCAACTCGGCTCTGTGTCTACAGCGAAGTGGGTTGTTACCTTGCGCAACTCGCGGGTACGCAGATCCATTACGTAGATGTCTGGATTGCCGTCTTTCGACAGTACCATGGCCATCTTGGACCCATCGGGTGACCATACAGGCGCACTGTTGATTCCGGGATAATCGGTAAGCTGTTCCCGTGCACCCGTACTTAAATTCTGCACATAGATGCGCGGGCGGGTAGACTCGAAACTAACGTAGGCAATCTGACTTGCGTCGGGCGACCAAGTTGGGGACATGATCGGCTCCTGCGACTGCAACAGTACCTGAGCACGACCGCCATCGTAATCGGCTAGATTCAACTGATAGTTGGTGACGAGGTTGGACTCTCGCTGTGATGTGACATAGAGGATCTTGGTGGAGAAGGCGCCCCGAACTCCGGTGATCTTCTCGAATACCACATCACTGATCTGGTGGGAGATATCTCTCAACTGAGCTTCAGTTCCACTGATCACTTCACCCACAACCCGCATTTCGCGCACCACATCAAACAACTCGTACTGGACTTCCACAAGCTGGCTGTTGGCTGACCGGCTGATCTTGCCAACCAACAGGTAATCAGACCCCAGCAACCGCCAATCCCGATAGAAGACCTCGCTCTCCTGGTGGGGAAAACTGAGCATGTTTTGCTGATCGAGTGGGGCGAACTCGCCGCTGTTCCGCAAGTCACCGCTGATGACGTCCGTGACATTTTCCGGAAGCACCCCAAATCCCTGCCAATCAAAGGGTACGACGGCGATCGGAATCGGGTTGTCCACTCCTTGGGTGATTTGAATGACGAGTTGTTGCGACTGGGCCTGCACGGTCAGACCAAACAACAGGCCTATCGCCATCAAAGATAGAGCGCGCAGCATGTTCATCGTAGTAAATCCTCGGGTTGGAACTGCAACGTGATCGAACGGAAGTTACGTTCGAACACGGCAATCGGTAGCTCACGCAGTTCTGGAAAGCTGCCCACACGAGTGACAGCTTGGAGTACGGAGCGGTCGAACAGAGCACTGCCACTGCTCTGCGTGATGGTGCTGGAAACAATATCTCCAGTCGGCGTCAACTTGAGTTCTACCCAAGCGGACATGCCATTGCGGGCATCCGCCGACAATTGCCAGTTTTGCGTGATCAGGTCCTTGATGATTACAGCATACTGGGAAACCAGCGACTGCTCCTCACTGACGGCAGCCTGACGCTGCGCCTCAGCCTTGGCCGCTGCGTCCCGGGTCGCCTGTTCCCTGGCGGCCTGCTGGGCTCTCTCCTGTTCACGCTTTCGGGCCTCTTCCTGAGTCACTCGCTGACGGTCCTGTTCCTGCTTTTTGCGTTGGGCATCCTGAGCCTGTTTGCGCTGCAGTTCGGCCTTTTGCTGGTCGGCGACACGCTGCCGCTCCCTCTCGGCTGCTTCGCGTCTCGTTTGCTCCTCACGCTGCTGCCGCTGCTGTCTTTCCTGAGCAAGTTTCCTCTCTTGCTGGCGCTGCAGTTCAAGTTGCTCGATTCGACGCAGGCGCTGCGGATTGGCCGCTACCGTAGACGCCGCGATGGAAGCTGGCCGGTCGATCTTGACGAATTCTCTTGATTCCATGCTGCGATCGAAGATGAACCAGAGAAGCAGACCATGCAAAAGCACGGCTACCACAACGGCAGGCGGGTAACCTTCGTGCTTGAGCAGCAAGGACATCATGATTCAATCATCGTCCATCTGCAGGCCAGGGGGCTGCGTGATCAGTCGAACGCCGGTTACACCGCTGCTTTCCAGCGTTCCGAGCAAATTCATGACGACAGCGTAGCTATTGCGCCCATCAGCTTCCACGAACACTGGCACACCCGGGTTGGCGTTCATGATCTTGCTCACCTGCTCGCCTATCTGGTCCAGCGGAACGATCGGTGGATCGTCAGCACTCGACTCCCCCAGACTGATGAAGTATTCACCCTTCTCGTTGATGGAAACCACGAGAGTCGGCTCATCACTTTCCGGCACGGTTTCGGCATTCACCTTGGGGAGATCGACCTTGACCCCTTGAGTGATCAATGGCGTCGTTACCATGAAGACAATCAGCAGCACCAGCATGACGTCGATCATCGGGACCACATTGATCTCCGACATGGGCTTGCGACGTTGGTGACGATTGACGTCCATCAGGCTTTTTCCGCAGGACGCTTGCTGTGGGCCTGCCGGTGCAGAATCGCCGAAAATTCATCGACGAAGGTGTAATAGCTGTGCAGCACAGAGTCAACCTTACTGGCATAGCGGTTGTAGGCGAGTACGGCAGGGATTGCCGCAAAGAGACCCATAGCTGTGGCTATCAGCGCCTCGGCGATCCCTGGGGCGACCACAGCGAGAGAGGGTTGGCTCTGTCCGGAGAGGCTCATGAACGAGTTCATGATGCCCCACACCGTACCGAATAATCCGACGTAGGGCGAAACTGAGGAAACGGTTGCCAACAGCGACAGATGTTTTTCAAGAACCTTTTCCTCTCGGGCAAGTGCCACCCGCATAGCACGCTGTGTGCCCTCCATGATGGCGTCTGATTCGATACCAGACTGCTGCCGCAGCCGGGTGAATTCCTTGAAACCGGAGCGGAAAAGATTCTCCATGCCAATTACTACGGTGGCTCCCTTTTGCTTGCCGCCTCCCTCGCGAAACAACTGACTTAGATCCATACCGGACCAGAACCGCTTCTCGAAGACCAGTACCTCGCTCTCTGCATCTTTTATGGTCAACCATTTCTGGACGATGATGACCCAGGACAGTACAGACAGGGATAGCAGACCCAGCATGACCAACTGCACCACCCATGTGGCATTGATGATGAGGTTCCAAACGCTCATTTCATTCATTCGATCCCACTGCTCCTCACAACATAGCTACTGATCACTGCAGTCCCTGTTGCCCATCGAACAGGTCCTGCCCTACCACTGCACTCTCGCTGCTGCGCGGAGGCGTTAAACCAAAGTGACGGTAGGCGAAAGATGTGGCTATTCTGCCCCTCGGGGTACGCTGAATAAAGCCCTGCTGGATGAGATAAGGCTCCAGCACATCTTCGATCGTGCCTCGCTCTTCGCTCAGTGCCGCGGCAAGACTTTCGGCACCGACCGGCCCCCCGTCGAAGCGTTCTATGATCGTCATCAGAAGACGCCTGTCGAGATGATCGAAACCGTGTTTGTCGACACTGAGCATGTCCAGAGCCTGCGCTGCCAGCTCCAGCGTGACAGCACCATCGCTTTTGACTTCGGCGAAATCCCGCACCCTACGCAGCAAGCGGTTGGCAATACGGGGTGTACCCCGGGACCGCCGGGCGATTTCCCTAGCCCCGCCTGCATCACACGGAGTCCTCAGGATCAGGGCAGCGCGCTCGACGATTCGGGTCAACTGGTCGACCGTATAAAACTCCAAGCGCTGCACGATACCGAAGCGGTCTCTGAGGGGTGACGTAAGCAATCCTGCCCGTGTCGTGGCGCCCACGAGGGTAAAGGGTGGGAGGTCCAGCTTGAGAGACCTCGCTGCGGGCCCCTCCCCGATCATGATATCCAGCTGGTAATCCTCCATTGCCGGATAGAGGATCTCCTCGATGGCTGGACTCAGACGGTGGATTTCATCGATGAACAACACGTCACCACGCTCGAGGTTGGTGAGAAGGGCAGCAAGATCTCCCGCCTTCTCCAGCACAGGACCGGAGGTTGTCTTCAGGGAGACCCCCATCTCATTGGCGATGATGTTGGAGAGCGTGGTCTTCCCGAGGCCGGGAGGACCAAAGATCAGCGTATGGTCCAGCGCCTCACCACGCTTGCGGGCAGCACTGATGAAGATTTCCATCTGCGCCTTAACGGTATCTTGGCCAATGTAGTCGACCAGACGCGCTGGTCGAATGGCACGGTCCTGCAACTCCTCGGCCTGACTGCTGCCGGGTGATATCAGGCGGTCCTCGTCGCGCATACCGCTAGCCATGGCCTACAGACTCATTTTGAGCGCCGCCCGGATCAGCGACTCGGTGTCGGCTTCCTTGCCCTGCTGCTCGAGGCTACTGGCCGCCGCGGCTACCTGACGGGCAGCCTCCTGAGGCTTGTAACCCAGCGCCACGAGACCCGCTTCAGCCTCTTGCCACACGAGAGCCCCACCCCGTGACTGGGCGGCGGGAAGACGGGGAATCGTGGCCTCGGCACGGTGCTGCAGCAGCCACTGGCTTGCCTTGTCCTTGAGTTCCAGAACCAATCGTTCCGCCGTCTTGCGTCCGATCCCAGGCACCTTCACCAACGTCGCGACGTCACCCCCCACGATGGCGCCCGCCAGCTTGTCAGCCTCGAGACCGGCCAGCATCCCCAGCGCAAGTCGCGGGCCAACACCATTGGCCTTGATGAGCAGCCTGAACAGGTTACGTTCAGCCAAACCGGTGAAACCAAACAACAAATGGGCATCCTCGCGCACGATGTAGTGAGTATGGAGAACCGCCTCTTCCCCGATTGCCGGCAGGGCATACAGGGTGGCGGTGGAGATCTCTACTTCATAGCCGACACCAGCGACGTCCACCAAGGCCATGCTGTCATCTTTTGCCAACAGCGTGCCGAGCAACCTGCCGATCATGCGCGATTAAACCCCTTCAACCTGAGGTAAGCCTGAACGAGCGCGGATTTCCCTGCCCGTGAGCAGGACAGGTACTACGGGCAGTCAACTACCACGCCGACCAGACCGCAGCCCGGCCAGCCGCACCAAGGTACGCTCCGTGTGAGCATGACACACTGCCACAGAAAGTGCATCTGCGGCGTCCTCCTTGGGAACGGCGGACAACTTCAGCAAACGTTTGACCATCTGCTGCATCTGCACCTTATCAGCAACACCAGTACCGACTAGGGCCAATTTGACTTTTCGGGCAGCGTATTCGTAGACGGGCAAACCTTGGGTGGCACAGGCTACGATGGCCGCACCCCTTGCCTGCCCCAGTTTGAGGGCCGACGACATGCTTTTACCGACAAAAACCTCCTCAACAGCGGCAGCTGAGGGGCGAAATTCGGCGATCACGTCGGTAAGATTCGAAAAAATCGCCTGCAAGCGGTCCGGAAAACTGAGCGTCTCCACACGGATGACTCCGCTGGCCACATAGCGCAGCTCGGTGCCTACGGCCTCGACCAACCCGTACCCGCACTTACGCGAACCCGGGTCGACACCGAGGATGAGTGCCACCGGGGTTACTCGGGCGCCTTGTCACGCAAACGGATGTGCAGTTCCCTCAACTGCGCGGCCGGTACGGCTCCCGGCGCCTCAGTGAGTGGACAACTGGCCGACTGGGTTTTCGGGAACGCGATTACATCGCGGATCGACTGGGACCCGGTCATGATCATCACGATACGGTCAAGACCGAAGGCGAGACCGCCGTGCGGGGGAGCGCCGTACCGGAACGCGTTGAGCATGTGCCCGAATTTCTCCTCGATCTCCTCCGGACCGATGCCCAGCAGGCGGAAAACGGTCGACTGCATGTCGGCCTTGTTGATACGGATGGATCCACCGCCCAACTCGGTACCGTTCAGGACGAGATCATAGGCCCTTGACAGGGCCGCCAGTGGATTGGCTTCCAGTTCCTCAGGTGAACAGGACGGTGCGGTGAATGGATGGTGAACCGAAGTGACATTTCCTTCCTTGTCCTCCTCGAACATCGGGAAATCGACCACCCAGAGCGGGGCCCACTCCGTGACGTACATCTTGAGGTCATGCCCCACACGCAGACGCAGTGCACCGATCGACTCATTGACCACCTTGGTCTTATCTGCCCCGAAGAACAGGATGTCGCCAGTTTGGGCCCCCACCCGCTCGAGTATCGCCTTCACCACTGGCTCGGGCATGAACTTGATGATGGGTGACTGCAGCCCTTCGAGACCGGCGGCCAAGTCGTTGACCTTGATCCAGGCAAGACCCTTGGCGCCGTACTGAGCTACAAAGTCAGTGTAGGAATCGACCTGCTTGCGAGAAAGCTTTTCGCCGCCGGCCGGCACCTTGAGTACGACAACCCGACTCTTGGCATCGTTGGCGGGACCATTGAAGACCTTGAATTCGACATGTCGCACCAAATCTGCAATGTCGACCATTTCCATCGGAATACGCAGATCAGGGCGATCAATGCCGAAACGCCGCATGGCCTCGTGGTAGGTCATGCGCGGGCAGACCGGCAGATCCACGTTGATGTGCTTTTTGAAAACATGCCGGATCATCTCCTCGGTGACCTGCATGATGTCGTCCTCGTTCATGAACGAGGTCTCGATGTCGATCTGGGTGAATTCCGGCTGCCGGTCGGCGCGAAGGTCCTCGTCACGGAAGCACTTGGCGATTTGATAGTAGCGGTCGAAGCCCGCCACCATGAGCAACTGCTTGTACTGCTGGGGCGACTGCGGCAGAGCGAAGAAATGTCCGGGATGCGTGCGGCTTGGCACCAGGTAATCCCTTGCCCCCTCCGGCGTGGCACGACCGAGAATGGGCGTTTCGATGTCGAGAAAACCGTGATCGTCGAGAAAGTTGCGTACTGAACTCGTCACCCTTGAACGCATTTGTAGCCGTCGCTGCATTTCCGGTCGGCGCAAGTCGATGTAGCGGTTGCGCAGACGCACGTCTTCGCTGACGTTGGCATGTTCGTCGAGCTGGAAAGGGGGTGTTTCGGCAGGATTGAGAATATCGAGATGGCGGCACAGGACTTCTATCCTGCCAGATGCCATGTCGAGATTCTCCGTGCCCGGCGGTCTTGTCCGCACTTCACCGACCAATTTGACGACATACTCGCTGCGGACCTGTTCAGCCAGTGCAAAACTTTCACGCGCATCCGGATCGACCACCACTTGGGCAATGCCTTCCCTGTCGCGCAAATCCAGGAAGATGACTCCACCATGATCGCGGCGACGGTGTACCCAACCGCACAGCGTGACGGTCTGTCCGAGATGGGCAGTCTGCAATTGGCCGCAATAGTGAGTTCGCATAGTTTGTCTCGGGACTGGAAAAGATGACCTGGTGAATGATTGTGCGGGATACTTGCCCGACTTCAGTCTGATGATTTTACCGCAGGGGCTCTGCGTTCGCTGTTGGCACCGACTGCCGTTCCGTCAGTCTTGGCATCCTTAGGCGCTGCCGCAGGCTGAGTCGAATCAGAATTCTCACGATTCTCACCCAAGCCGTTCTTTTTCTTTCCCGTCTTGAAATCCGACTCGTACCAGCCACTGCCCTTCAGGCGGAAACTGGTGGCAGATACGAGTTTCACCATTGTTTCACGGCCGCACTCAGGGCATTCCCGGAGCGCAGGGTCGCTGATCTTCTGCAGTTTTTCGAGCTCGGCTCCGCAAGCCTCGCAGCGATACTCGTAGATTGGCATGGACACTCACTCCTGCGTGCGACAACTGATCGAATCAAACGGATGGTGCGACACATGGGTACGAAGACGGGTCTGCTCCGGTTCCGAAAAAGCGCGGCATTGTAACTGAACTTCATGGTCACGACAGCCTCCGCACCAACTTGTTGCAATTGCGATAAAGACGGCAATTTTCGGGGCGCGAGCGCAGTTTAGCTCTCTGGCTAAGGCCCGAGTGGAGTACACTCTCGACAGCAAAATTCTTTGCGGGGGCCGCTTGCCGGCCTGTAGTGATTCCGCTATAAATGGCGCCATTCGCGAGAGCGGAGAAGTACAGGGCGCAAGCGCAAGATTCAATTTAAGCCCGCAATTCCGAATCCAATCCGACCTGCTTCATTTTGCAGAGCAGGGTTCGCGATGGACGCAGTCGGGGTCGGCAGGCAAGCAAGCGGCCAAGCACGAATGCAACACCATAGGCAAACGCAGCAAAATCGAAACCTGAACTTGTTAAACCATAAACTCAATAAATAAGAGACCGAGACACTATGGCTGGCAACAAAACTTCCCCCAAGAAAGCAGCAGCTATCGGTGAAAAGTTCACCAAGACTGCCATCCTGACTTCCATTGCCGAAGACACCGGTCTCAGCAAGAAGCAGGTGAATGCGGTACTGGATGGACTGACCGACCTCATCGAGCGCCACCTCAAGAAGCGTGGTGCCGGTGAGTTCACCCTCCCTGGCCTGCTGAAAATCAAAGCCGTCAAGCGGCCCGCGCGTCCGGCTCGCAAAGGGGTGCCCAACCCATTCAAACCCGGGGAGACAATGGACATTCCCAAGAAGCCAGCCTCTGTTCGCGTCAAGGTGCTGCCGCTCAAGAAACTCAAGAGCATGGCCGATCTCTGAGTCGGTAACTGCAGCAAGCAAGTCCCGGAAAAGCAGCCTGATGGCTGCTTTTCTGTTATGGCTACCCGCAAAATCGTCAGACATCAGGAATATCACGCTATGCGCACTTCGCACTACCTGCTCGCCACGTCCAGAGAAATACCGGCTGATGCCGTGGTGGTGAGTCACCAATTGATGATCAAGGCGGGGCTGATACGCAAACTCGCCGCTGGTCTGTATACGTGGCTACCGACGGGACTGCGGGTGCTGCAGAAAGTCACCGACATCATTCGCCAGGAAATGAATGCCAGCGGGGCGCTCGAGGTATCCATGCCTGTCGTGCAACCAGCGGAGTTGTGGCAAGAAAGCGGGCGCTGGAACCTGATGGGCGACGAACTGTCACGGTTCAAGGACCGCCATCAGCGCGACTTCTGCCTCGGCCCCACTCACGAGGAGGTGATCACCGATCTATTCCGCAACGAAGTCACGAGCTACAAGCAACTGCCCATCAACCTCTACCAGATACAGACCAAATTCCGGGACGAACGACGTCCGCGTTTTGGTGTGATGAGGGCTCGGGAGTTCGTCATGAAGGACGCCTATTCGTTTCACCTGAATCAGAAGTCGCTGCAGGAGACTTATGATGTCATGCATGCAACCTACCAGCGTATTTTCACCCGTCTGGGTTTTGACTTCCGCGCCGTGATGGCGGATTCCGGGAACATCGGGGGCAGCTGCTCGCACGAGTTCCACGTCCTTGCGGCTTCCGGGGAGGATGCGATCGTATTCAGCGATGCCAGCGATTACGCGGCCAACATGGAAATGGCGTCCGCGTTGGCACCCACAGGTCCAGCTCCAGTGCCCTCCCGAGCGCTTACCTCAGTTGCCACGCCCAATGCCAAGTCGATCGAGGACGTCACTGCGCAGTTGCAGGTTCCCGCAAGCCAGACGCTCAAAACGCTGCTGGTCCGCGGTAGTAGCGAGTCCGCTCCTTTAATCGCGCTGATTTTGCGAGGCGACCATCAATTGAACGAAATAAAAGCCGGCAAACTGGAGGAAGTACTTTCTCCGTTGGCCATGGCGAGCGATGCAGAGATCGTTGCTGCCCTCGGCTGTGCCCCGGGTTCTCTTGGACCAGTTGGTCTGAACATTCCGGTACTGGTGGACCGCGACGCCGCTGTACTGGCCGACTTCGTGTGTGGCGCCAATCGCGAAGGCGAGCATCTGATCGGGGTCAACTGGGGCCGCGATGTCCCGCTCGGCCGCGTGGTCGATCTGCGCAACGTCGTAGAAGGCGATCCCAGCCCGGATGGCAGGGGCCGACTCTCGATCAAGCGCGGCATCGAAGTCGGTCACATCTTTCAGCTTGGCCGCAAGTACAGCACGGCGCTCAATGCCACGGTGCTCGATGAGAGCGGTCGGAGCAGCGTCGTCGACATGGGTTGCTACGGCATCGGCGTGACCCGCATCGTGGCGGCCTGCATAGAACAGTGCCACGACGAAAAAGGTATCCGTTGGCCCCTCAATATCACCCCCTTCCACGTGGCACTGATCCCGCTCAATGCCCACAAGGAACCGCGCGTGCTCGAAGTTTGCGAGCAACTCTACCGTGAACTGTCGGCCCGCAGCGTCGAGGTCCTGTTCGATGATCGCGACAAGAAGACCAGCCCCGGAGTCAAGTTCGCCGACATGGAGCTCATCGGTATTCCCTTTCGATTGGTCGTTTCGGACCGCGGGCTGGAAGCGGACCAGGTCGAATTCAAGAGTCGCTCGGCAGAGAACCCAGACTTGCTGTCTCTTCGCTCCGTTGTGGACCATGTGCTGCAGGTACTTTCGCATGGTTGACCAGGCTCCCGTCACCCTTCCCTACGTTCTGGTGCTGTACTACAGCCACGGAGGATCGGTGGCGACGATGGCCCGGCAAATTGCCCGCGGCGTTGGTCTGGTCGCGGGTATGGAAGCCCGGATACGTACCGTGCCCGCGGTATCGACAGTGACCGAGGCAAGCGCACCGGCGGTGCCCGACAGTGGCGCTCCGTACTGTACGCCGGAGGATCTGGCGGGCTGCTGTGCTTTGGCATTGGGCAGTCCAACGCGTTTTGGCAACATGGCCGCTGCCATGAAGTACTTTCTCGATGGCACGGGTGCCCACTGGTTTAGCGGCAGCCTGGTGAACAAGCCGGCCGGCGTGTTCACGTCGACCGCCAGCCTGCATGGCGGTCAGGAAAGCACGTTGCTCAGCATGCTGCTGCCACTCTTGCACCATGGCATGCTGTTTTGTGGCCTGCCCTACAGCGAGACGGCGCTCATGCACACCTCGGGCGGCGGCACACCCTACGGACCCTCGCACCTTGCCGGTGCCGACAACGCCCTGCCGTTATCGGAAGATGAAAAAATACTCTGCCAGGCGCTGGGTCGACGACTGGCAACGCTGGGTCTGAAGCTGCGGTCTTGACAGAAGTCCGCCGCGTAAAAGATCAACCTCGTCTTTCACGCCAGGAGGTATCCATGGCCAGCTCGTCCAGTGCGCTAGCACGCTTCTTTCGCGGTTTGCTGAACCTGCTCGGCATGGTTCGAAGCACCATTCTCAACCTGCTGACGCTGGTCCTGCTGCTGGGCTTGGCTGCGGCGCTGATGGGACCTCCCGACGTCGTCATCGAAGACGGTTCAGCCTTGCTGCTCGACCCTGCCGGTACGATCGTAGAGCAGCGTTCGTTGGGAGACCCGCTTTCCTTTCTAGGTAGCGGCGATCTGGAAGGCAGCCGCCAGGTTGTGCTTGCCGACCTGCTGACGGCCGTCCGGGCCGCCAAGGACGACAACCGTATCAGCGCCCTAGTGTTGTCGACCGATCGTCTGGCAGGCGCCGGCATGGCCCAACAGCTCGACCTCGGCGCTGCACTCGATGACTTTCGGCAAAGCGGCAAGAAAATCTATGCCATCGCCGACAGCTTCAGCGAGGGTTCCTACCTGCTCGCAAGCCGTGCCGACGAAATACTCATGAACAATTTCGGCTCGGTAGATCTGCAGGGTTTCGGTCTCTACCAGAACTACCTGCAGGACCCACTTGGCAAACTCGGGATCAATGCCCATGTATTCCGGGTTGGCGAATACAAGTCTGCTGTAGAGCCCTACCTGCGCACCAATATGTCGCCGGAAACCCGCGAAAACTACAGTCGGCTGGTGGGCGATCTATGGAGTCACTACGCCGGCGAGGTCGAGACACGGCGCTCCTTGCCCGCTGGCACGCTCGACGACTACATAGCCAACCTGCCGGAGCATCTGGCCGAGTACCGTGGCAACAGCGCCGATCTCGCGCTAGCTCTCGGCCTAGTGGATCGTATCGACAGCCGGCACGCACTTGCCGATTACCTGCGGGAGCAGATTGGCAGCAGCAACGACCAACTCCGCGGGATCAGTTATCGGCGCTATCTGGCCACGGATCCGCAACTCGCTACGGTTGCCAACGATAAAGTAGCCATCGTTATTGCCGAAGGAGAAATCGTCGACGGCGAGTCCGGACCAGGTCGCGTGGGCGGCGATACGCTGGCTCAGGAAATCCGTGCAGTCACCGAAGACGCACGGGTGAAGGCACTCGTCCTGCGCGTGAACAGTCCGGGCGGCAGTGCGTTCGCCTCTGAAGTAATCCGCAGCGAGCTGGCTGCCTTCAAGGCGAGTGGCCGCCCCATCGTGGTATCAATGGGTGACCTTGCCGCTTCCGGCGGCTATTGGATTTCCACGCCGGCCGACCAGATCTGGGCCAGCCCGGTCACACTGACTGGTTCCATCGGTATCTTCGCCGTGACCTTCACGTTCGAGGATGCACTCGCCAAGCTCGGTATCGGTACGGATGGCGTGGGCAGCAGCCCCCTGGCAGGTGTGGGTACGCTGGGTCTGCCACTGCCGGAGACCATGGCGCGAGCCATTCAGCTGTCCATCGAAAATGGTTACCAGCAATTCATTGGTCTAGTTGCTGAGTCGCGCGATCTGGACCTGCAGCAGGTGGATGCTGTGGCCCAGGGCCAGGTCTGGTCCGGCACAAGCGCACGCAGCAACGGTCTGGTGGATGAAATCGGCGGTCTGGATCAGGCCATCCACGCAGCGGCCGGTCTCGCCAGGCTGGAGGACTACCAGGTGGATGTCCGGGAACCCGAACAGAGTCCCGCGCAGCAGATCCTGCAGGAAATTCTCGACAGCGCCATGGTGAGAGAGTCACTTAAGCCCCTGCTGGCGTCCCTGTCGCCTGCAGAGAACTCACTACTGCTGCAAGGTCTTCAGCGCATCGAGGGGGAACTTGACTGGCTGCAGGTCGCCAACGATCCCCAACATCGGTACCTGCGCTGTCTCGCCTGCAGCGGCCAGAAGTGGCGGTAGGCGCTTTACCAGCCCATCACTGACTTGACGAACGGCACGGTCACACGACGCTGCTCGGCCAGCGCACTGTGGTCGAGCCGATCCAGCAACAGCGCCAGATCGTGCATGCTGCGCGTATTGCGGGCGAGGATGAACTGCAGCACCTCGTCCCGCAATTCGATGCCACGGCGCGCTGCGCGGGCAACGAGGGCCGCAGCCTTGCCCTCATCACCGAGTTCCCGAACCTCGAACACCAGAGCCAACTGCAATCTGGACTGCAGATCGGGTAGCTTGAAGGGAGCTTTGGCCGGCGGACCTGCGGCCGAAAACCAGCATTCACCGCCACCGTCCAGCAAGGCCTGCAGAAGGCAGAACAAAGGTTCCTCCCAGGCGGGCTGTGCCAGAAGATCCACATCGTCGATCAGCAGCAGCCGACCCTGCTGCAGGGACTGCAGGCAGGACGGCTCGTAAGCACGCAACCGGGAGGCCGGCAGGTAAAGGGCGTCCTCGCGTGCGCGAGCGATGCCTTGCAGGAGGTGTGACTTGCCAGCACCCGGTCGCCCCCAGAGCCAGTGAAAACCTGCGGCAGAGGACGCTCCGAAGCAATGAATGCGCAGTGCTTCCTGCGCTGCTTCCCAGACGAACGTATCGAGTCTGGCCTCGTGATCAGACGGAAACAGCAGCGGGAGCTGCGGCGACGATGCCACGGACGTCATTCGGGCTGCCAGCGATAACGCAGCATGAAGCCGCCTGCCTCGCGAACCGGGGTGGCTGCTGTCTGCAAACGACGGTTCAAGGCCAGGTTTTCCACCAGCTGCCGAACCTGTCCGGCGGCGGTGAAGGAAAATGCCAGTCGATCGCCTGCCACCTCACGCACCTGCAAACGACTGATGCCGGGCACCTTGCCGAGATAGTCCAACAGGGCAGCGTAATCGCCTAAGCCCTGCACCCCATCGACGGTGAGGACCATGCTCTCGCCACTGGTCGCCGGTGGCGCCGTGAGTAGTACACCGTAATTGTCCGCCAATTCGCGGGCCACCAAGCTCACCGTAGACCTGAGGAAGTCCGCCGCCGGCAGCTCCAGCGCTTCATTCTGCAAGGCTCGGTTGCGAAAAAAATGTACCGACCTCGCAATGACGTCGCCAGTCACGGTTTGCAGGACACGAACGGCCAACACGCTCTCGACCGGATAACGCGCGGAGGCCTGCTGGATGGCTACGCCATCCAGCGCCCACAACTGATCAGGTCGCAGCAGGCGCTGATCGTCAAAATCAAAAAGTGGTGTCACGAGCGGCAACCCGCGCTTGCTTGCCTCCAGACGCAGAAAGTCGAGCAACGGCTGGTCGCTAACGGTCGAAGGATCGGCGAAGGCGCGCTCACCGAGCTCGTCCTGCACCACCATCCAAACCAGAGTTTCGGGTCGATTGCGGGGCCAGAGTGCGATGCCCGCGCGATCCAGCAACCGCTCGATCTCGGCCTGATAGAACTGCACCTCGACTGTCAGGCTCTGGTCGTTTGCGCCAGGAAGCACCTGGGTCCGATAGGCCCAGGTTTCGACGTAGGTTTGTGAGGAACGCAGGGCGTCCTGGATGACTGGATGCTCCGTGACATCGGCGTGACCGGTCAGTTTGATCAGAACCTCGCGCAGGGCGGAGACAAAGGCCTGCTGGCGCTGACGCTCATCGTCGCGCGAGTCCACCGATACCACGGCCTCATAAAGACCCTGTATTTCCGCTGCGCCTGCACCCCCGACCAAGGCGAGGAGGAGCGCTGCAGCGACCGCCGATCGGGCAAGACTGAGAAGAATCTTCATGCAGGGATGATACCTGATCCCCGTCATTGACGGGCAGCGCGGGGCCACTCAGCGATGGTTCAGCCAGCGGAGCTTTAGCTGCTACCATCCGGCCAACCTCCCAGGTCGACACCGTCATGCCACACGTTGCTTTCGCGCTGTTTCTGACCCTGCTGCTGCCGGTCGCGCTGGTAGCGGAGCCCGTACCGTTCGAATTGCATTACACCACTCGTTTCAACAATCTGCAGGCTGATGCCGTGCGGATTCTCGAGCCGCTGCCAAGTCCCAGCGGCTGGCAATTCACGACGTCCATCGACCTCAAATTGCTGAACGCCAGCCTTTCCCGCATCGTGGAGCGCAGTGAATTCGAGTGGCAGGAGGCAGGGCCGGTGTCACGCCGCTATGAGTTCAACCAGTCGGGCATGGGTAGCCGCCAGCGTAGCCTGGTGTTCGATGCTGCCCGGGTCGTATTCACCAACAATGAGACCCGTGGCGAGCACGCCCTGACTGAGCCTACCTATGATGTGTTGAACATGGTGCTGGCCGTGTCGCAGAGAGTGAAAGCAAACCAGCGGGTACTCGAATTCACCGTGGCAGAGCGCAGCGAGCTGAACCTGCACCGCTACGAAGTCATCGGCCCGGAGCGGCTACAGCTTGCCATCGGCAGCTTCGACAGCATCCATGTGCGGCGTGTGCGCCCTCCCGGGGACGATCGCGAAACCGATCTGTGGTTTTCGGCGTTGTCCACCGATGTACTGCTCAAGTTGGTGCAGCAGGAACCTGGTGGCGATGCGCTCAGCATGGAATTGCGCGATGGCAAGGTCGCAGGCGAAGCCGTGTCTACACTGCAAGTGTCGTCGGAGGGCATCAAGAACGAGCCGCTTTCTGCAGGAAAGGGTGCTGCCGAATCGGCGGATGCAGTCGCTCCGACAACGGCCTCACCGTCACCCGCGCGCTGACGCCGAGTGCTGCCTGAGGGGCTACAAGGCTCAGGGGCTGAGGGGCTGAGGGGCTAAAAGATCGCTTCAGGCCGATTCGAGTTGACGCAAATAGCGGTCGGAAAGCTGCCGGATATCGGCCCCGCACAGATATGCCAGCCGCAACCAGCGTCGCAGCGCCCGCGCGGTCGGTGGCACCCCCAGCGGCTGTCGGCGCAGCAGTGTCGCGGCGGGTCGCACTGGCATACCGTGCCTCAGCAGCTTGCGACTGAAGGCCAAGTCTTCCAGACCGGGGTATTGATCGAAGCCCCTCACCTGTTCGAACAAGGTGCGCCGCACGAACAATCCCTGCTCCGCACAGGCAAGCTGCGTGAGCCGACTCCGCAAGCTGGCAGCCAGGCCCTGCAGCCAGGAAGGTCCCGCTACTCGGAAATAGCCCCAGCCTGCTCCGGAGTTCTGCAGCATCGCCATCGCCAACGCCATGGCCTCGGGCGCGAGGTCCACTTCCAACGGCAGAAACAGCAGGACCTCGTGGCTGGCGTACTCGGCACCGGCATTGAACTGCAGGGCTTGACCGCGGCCACTCATCAAGGCGCGATCGGCCGAGCGGCGAGCCACGCTCATGCTGCTGTCGCGGCTGCCGCCATCGACCACCAGCAGTTCATGTCCCGCATGGCGCAGGGCTTGCAGGTCGGCCAGCACCTCGCCCAGTCTCGTGGCCTGATCGGTGACGGGGATGATGATGCTGGCGCAGCTGACACTCACGATGAGACCCTCGTTGCAAGCCCGGATTATAGGTAAGGAGCGCCAAGGCCAGCCACCGGACTGGCGCTGGGCTGTCGCGCTTGACGTACACGCCGCCCTTGCTGCCTGCGTATACTGCCCAGCCTGCCCGAGACCAGTCAGCCATGCCGACCCAACAACCCCCCTTCCTGCTGGATGATTTCACCCGCTCGCTGCCCGGTGACCCAGAGCAGCGCAATTATCGGCGTCAGGTGCGCGGGGCCTGCTGGTCACATGCAGAACCGCTGCCGTTTCCAAGGGCGCGACTGCTAACACACACGCCGATGCTGGCCGAGCAGCTCGGCCTCAGCCCGGCAAGCCTGGGAGAGGAGCGCTTCACACGCGTGTTCAGTGGCAGTGAACTGCTGCCAGGCTCGGTACCGCATGCGCAATGCTACGGGGGTCACCAGTTCGGCTCGTGGGCGGGCCAACTCGGTGATGGCCGGGCGATCAATCTGGGAGCCGTCCTGGACAAGGCGGGCCAGCAGCAGATGCTGCAACTGAAGGGCGCCGGGCCGACGCCCTATTCGCGCACAGCCGATGGTTTGGCTGTGCTGCGCTCGAGCATACGCGAGTTCCTCTGCAGTGAAGCCATGCATCACCTCGGTGTGCCGACGACCCGCGCGCTCAGTCTGGTGGCCAGCGGCGAGGCAGTCCTGCGCGACATGTTTTACGATGGCAACCCGCAGGCCGAACCCGGGGCGATCGTATGCCGTGTGGCGCCGACGTTCCTGCGTTTTGGATCCTACGAACTTTTCGCCGCCCGACAGCAACCGGAGCTTCTGCGACAACTGACTGACTACACGATCCGCCGGCACTTTCCGAGGCTGGCCCCCGACCCTCGGCCTCTCGAACGCGAAGACTACGTGGCGTGGTTCAGCACGGTATGCGAACGCACGGCAGAGCTACTGGTGCACTGGATGCGCGTCGGTTTCGTGCACGGCGTCATGAATACCGACAACATGAGCATTCTCGGGTTGACCATCGACTACGGTCCCTACGGCTGGTTGGAACCCTTCGATCCTCTGTGGACGCCCAACACCACCGATGCCGAGGGGCGCCGATATCGCTTCGGCCAGCAGCCGCAGGTCGCGCTGTGGAATCTGGTGCAGCTGGCGAATGCTCTCTATCCGCTGATCGAAGAGACGGCCTCACTGGAAGACAGTCTCGACAGGTATCGCCACCACTACGAACAGCAGTGGCTGCAGATGATGCGCAGCAAGCTCGGGCTCCAGCGACCGGATCCCCAGGACAGCGAGCTCTGCAAAGCGCTGCTTGATTGCCTGCAACTGGTCGAAACGGACATGACGCTGCTGTTTCGTGCGCTGGGTGACCTCGATACGGATCTGGCGACGGAGCAACTGCCGGCCGCACTCTGTAACTGCTGGTACCAGAGCCAACCCGGCGAAGCTGTTGAGCGCCAATGGCTGGACTGGCTGCAGCGTTACCGGCAACGCCTTCGCGAGGAGGATGCGACCACTGACCGGCGTGCACGCATGCACGCGGTGAACCCGCTCTACGTGCTGCGCAATTACCTCGCCCAACAAGCTATCGACGACGCCAGCACCGGTGACCTCGGAAAATTGCTGGAGCTACAGCAGGTGTTGCAGCAGCCCTACACGGAACAGACCGGCAAGCAGCACCTGGCGGCCAAGCGACCCGAATGGGCCCGCCACAAGGCTGGCTGTTCCATGCTGTCCTGCAGTTCCTGAGCGCAGCGGCAACTCGACTGGCAAACCGCCCAAGACCGGCTACTTTGGGGACAGGATCCAGAGCGAAAGGACTCGCCATGCAAAACCACCTGCCCCACCCGCCGCACTCTCGCCAACCTTCCCAACCTTCCCAACCTCCCGAACCTCCGCACCCGCCAGCGCAGCAGCCCCTTGTCCTGCCTTCAGCAGTGCGGCGAGTGCCCGTCTGTAAAGCCTCACGTTGCTTCTGCGGTGCGCTGCTGCTGGCTAGCAGCGCTGGCGCTGCCGTGCATGGAGCGGAAGACGCCCCGCCCGACTCGGCTCCGCACCCGTCCGTACTGTCCGCGGCCAACCCGGCCTACGCCGAGGGGCGCGAACTGTATCAGGTGGGGTACATGCTGCTGGAGGCCGAGACTTGCCTTCCACTCACGCGGGAGGAGGAACTGCAATCTGACTCTGGCCCCGCAACCCCGCGGGCGAGTGCTCTCCGGCGTTTTGCGTGGCGCCAACTGCAGCATTACCGCGCTTTCGACGCGACTCCACCCCACAGCCTCTGCTTCTACCCGGCACCCTGAGCGCTGACCGCCCAACCGATCGTGCGGGGGCGGCACGCGCCCGTGGTTTGGGAACGGGGTCGCGAGTAGAATGACCCGCGTCCGAGTTGCTGTAGCATGCCCCGGTGGCACAGTGGATAGCGCGGCCCCCTCCTAAGGGGCAGGTCGCAGGTTCGATTCCTGCCCGGGGCACCATTTTCGGAAGGTGCACTCACTCATCATCGCGGACTCGCCGGCAAGCTGGCGGGATCTACCTCGACCATCACTTCATTGCGCCGCATGAACGGAAGCGTAAACGGCGCGTTGTAGGCTGCGTGAACCAACTCTCCCCGGACCTCGATACCGGCCGCACGCAGCGCCTCCAGCAGTTGCTGCCCGTGCTTTTCGTGATTTTCATCTGTCCAGCGGCCCGAATAGGTCAGCACGGCCACGGTTTGCTCGGGGATGGCGCGAATGGCAACGTCGGGCCGGGTAGGACTCGGCACAGACGTCCTGTCGTACGCGCTCGGGACCACGAAGGAAACGGACCAGCCGCCGGGAGTGCGCACCTGCTGCACTGGCGCCGTCATGGCGATTTTCTCGGAGCGCTGCTGCCGGACCGGTGCCGTCATCGGCAGGTCGGTACGTCCCGCGTTGTCTCCGGAAATGTAGCCAAACAGCCGGCGGAAACCCGTGTTGGCAGCCGCCGAGCGACCGACCTCACCGCTGATCTCGGTCTCTGCCACGAGGTAGGGGGCGTAGCGTCGAAACTCCAAGGGCCCCGCGCGGCCGGTCACGACGAAAGACGGTTCTTCGATGGCCATGGCAGGCACACTCCACAGGGTCAAAGGCAGCAGGAACAGCAAACTTGAGCAAAGCAGACGTAGCATGGGGCCTCCGCACGATCAGGTTGTTGACCGTACGCAAGGGAGGAACCGGTGGATGGCCGGCGGGTGACCCCAGGATAACCTGCTCTCTTTGCAAGAGCGCTCGATCGGCGTGCCAAAGCTTGAGTTCCCGCCCCGTCACCTCCACCTACTAGCCCAGGACCGGGCCAGCGCCGCCGGCCGTCTGGTCGCGTATCATCTCTCGCACCGCAGCAGCGACCGAAGGTTGCCTGCTCGTACCCTGTCTCACTAGAAGAGTCATTCGACCGGCATGAGTGCCACCATAATTCCCTTTGTTCGTCCCCTGCAGAATGCCGTGATGGCGGTACACAGTCAGGTCCCCGAGCGGGCACTTACCGCCGAGTTGCTCGGTACGGAGCGCCACGGACACGCCGTGCAGGTGACACCTGACGGATTGCTGCTGACGGTGGGTTACGTCGTGCTGGAGGCAGACAAAGTCTGGCTGACCAATCGCAAGGGCCAGGCAGCCGAGGGCATCGTGCTGGCGCAGGATCATGACTCGGGTATTGCACTGCTGCGACCACTGCAGCCCATCGGGCTGCACCACTTGCCGTGGACATCGGCAGATACCTTGGAGAGGGGCAGTGAACTGCAGGTGCTCGCCCACAACGAGAAAGAGCCTTTTGCCGTGCACGTGCACGCTCTCGCCGAATTCGCCGGCCGCTGGGAGTACCTGCTCGACACGGCCATCTATACGCTTCCCCTTTTCGAGCGCTGGTCGGGGGCACCCCTGCTGACCCGGGACGGCAAGCTGGTGGGCATAGGCTCCCTGGCGCTTGGTATGCGCGACAGCGAGGGCAAGATGAACCCCGGCAACCTCTTCATTCCGGTGGATCTCGTGATGCCGCACCTGCGCCATATGCAGGAGCACGGTCAGCGGCCAGGGGCCGTGCGACCCTGGCTCGGGGCCATGGTGGAAGAACACAACCGCGAGGTGTACGTGGTCGGCATCTATCATGATGCGCCCGCCGCCAAGGCAGGCTTGCGGCCCGGCGACATCATCCTGTCCGTCAACGATCTGCCGGTCCACAGCATGGCTTCGCTGTTTCGTACGGTCTGGGAACTTGGCCCCGCCGGCACCTCCCTGCCCCTCAGATTGAGCGACGGCAAGAAGGTCCGCGAAGTGGTACTCACCACCACCGATCGCGAAAGCTTCTTCCTGCACTACGCCAGCAATCTGCTCAATTGACCCAGCCCCGAGAATTTTCCATGCGTCTGCTTTCCTGGAACGTGAATGGCATTCGTGCCTGCGTGAAGAAGAATTTCCTCGAGGCCATGCGACAGGTGGATGCCGATGTGATCTGTCTGCAGGAAACCAAGGCCACGCCGGACCAGGTACGCGAGGTACTCGGGGAACTGCAGGGTTACCAGATTCACTGCAACAGCGCAGTGCGGCCCGGTTATTCCGGTACCGCGATCCTCACCCGCGAGGCGCCACTGCAAGTGCAAAACGACATCGGTATCCCCGAGCACGATCAGGAGGGCCGGGTAATCGCTGCCGAGTATCGGGACTTCATACTTGTTACGGTCTACACGCCAAATTCCGGAGACGGTCTCAAGCGCCTGCCTTATCGCCAGAGCTGGGATCGTGACTTCCTGCGATATCTCCAAGGGCTGAGCCAACGCAAGCCCCTGGTGGTATGCGGGGACCTCAATGTGGCCAACACGGAACTTGACCTCGCGAGGCCGAAGGAAAACTACAACAAGAACCCCGGCTTCATGCAGGAAGAAATCGATGGCATCAATGCGCTGCTTGCTGCCGATCTGATCGACAGCTACCGCCACCTCTATCCCAACGCCCGCAGGTATTCGTGGTGGAGCTACCGGGCAGGAGCACGCGAGCGCGATGTCGGGTGGAGGATTGACTACTTCCTCACGTCACAGGCCTTGAAGGGCCGCATCCGCCATGCCGATCTGCTGCGTCACGTCGAAGGATCCGACCACTGTCCGGTGCTGCTGGAGCTGACTTGAGACGCTGCCGCTGCGTCAAGGAGACGCGGCGAAGCCGTCGTCGGAAATCCACTGGAAACGTGGTACTTCCCGTCCATCGATCATCACGGTTTCGCTAAACATGGCGAGTGGCCGCACCCAATAACCGCCTTCGCCGTAAAGCGGTACATACAACACCATCCACTCGCCAGTTTCAGAGTGGCGGGCAAAGCCCAGCACACTGTAGTCACGACCTTTGTAGTGGCGATAACGTCCGAGCGGTAAGGTCATGGGCACTCCGAAACGACCTGAGCAGCAGCCGCCTTCAATACTGGCAACATCCCGATGTGCACTAGCTGGAACGATGCAGCGAAAGCTGCGATTCGTCCTCATCATTGCCGGAAAGTCCGAAGATTTCCTGTTCGCGATCCCGTCGCTGCTTGGCAAAGTCATTGCGACGCGCTTCCAGCATCGCGAGATAGGCCTCGCTGACATCGCCAGTCACGTACTGACCATCGAACACCGAGCACTCGAAATTCATGGGCAGGATTTCTGCACTGCAGGAATCGATCAGATCCGGCAGGTCTTGGTAAAGCAGCCAATCGGCACCGATGGCCTGCTGCACCTGTTCCACCGTCTTGTCATGGGCAATCAGTTCACTGACTGCCGGCATGTCGATGCCATACACATTGGGATAGCGCACCGGAGGCGATGCCGAGGAAAAATACACCCGCCGGGCCCCGGCCTCGCGGGCCATTTCGATGATCTGCTTGCAGGTGGTGCCCCGCACGATGGAGTCATCGACTAGCAATACCGTCTTGTCCTGGAATTCCTGGGGAATGGCATTCAGCTTTTGCTTGACCGACTTCTTGCGCTGGCTCTGTCCGGGCATGATGAAGGTACGGCCGATGTAACGATTCTTGACGAAACCCTCCCGGAACTTCACGCCGAGCGCATTGGCGAGTTCGACGGCGGCTGTGCGACTCGTGTCAGGAATGGGGATGACGACATCGATACCGTGATTGGGGCGCTCGCGCAAAATCTTCTTGGCGAGCTTTTCTCCCATCTTCAGGCGCGAACTGTAGACAGACACGCCATCCATGCGTGAGTCCGGCCGGGCAAAGTAGACATGCTCAAAGATACAGGGCACTAGGCGGCTGTCATCTGCGCACTGACGAGTCTCCACGTTGCCGTCGATGTCGATGTAGATCGCCTCACCCGGCTCCACGTCGCGCACCAATTGAAAGCCCTGTGCATCGAGCGCCACACTCTCCGAGGCCAGCATGTACTCGTAACCACGGCGAGCCTTGCGCTTGCCGAACACCAGGGGGCGGATGCCGAATTTGTCCCGAAAACCGACGATGCCGTAGCCCACGATCATGGCCACGACCGCATAGGCGCCGCGACAACGCTGGTGCAGCGCCCTCACCGCAGTGAACACATCGGTGGCGGTGGGCTTGACCTTCCGTAGGATCTGCAGTTCATGGGCCAGCACGTTGAGCAGCACCTCGGAATCCGAGTCGGTATTCAGGTGGCGCAGATCATCGCGAAACAACTCGCCGGAGAGATCTTCGGCGTTGGTCAAGTTGCCGTTGTGCGCGAGCGCGATGCCGTAGGGGGAATTCACGTAAAGCGGCTGCGCCTGAGCAGGGCCGGAGCTACCAGCGGTGGGATAGCGCACGTGGCCCACACCCATGTTGCCGGGTAGATTGCGCATATGGCGCGTATGGAAAACATCGCGCACCAGACCATTGTCCTTGCGCAGGTAAAGCCGGTTCTTGTCACTGGTGACGATGCCCGCCGCGTCCTGCCCTCGGTGCTGCAGGACCGTCAGTGCATCGTAAATCGCCAGATTGACATTGGACTGTCCAACGATGCCCACGATGCCACACATGCCCAGTCCTCTCTCAGTAACGCGATATTGTTTTTTGGCGAGCCTGCAACGGATCAGGCCGGCGTTGCCACCGGTGCTGCAAGCGGTGGCAGCGTCTCGAACCATCCCTGCAGAAGGTCTGCCAGTACCGCGAAATAGGGCAGAGCGACCGACTCACTAAACGGAGTTTGCAGGAAAGCGAAACGCGAAGTCAGCCAGACCAGCAGGGTAACGATCACGAGGCCACGGACGATACCAAACAGACCTCCCAACGCGCGATCGGCGGCGGCAAGTCCAGCCTGACTGAACAAGGTGGACAACAGATTGCCGAGCAACCCGCCCACGAACACCACGGCCACGAAGAGCAGGACGAAACCCACGACTCGCTGCAAGAGAGGACTACTGATCATGCCTGACAACAGCTCACCAGCCTCGGCGTTGAACATGCCAGCAGCGACGACGGCGGCGATCCAGAAAAACAGAGACAAGGCTTCCTTCACGAGCCCTCTCAGGACGCCAACGAGAAAGGAAATTCCCATGATCCCTGCAATGACGAGGTCGATCGTGGCCATGGGAGTTCCTACTGCAGCGCCGGCGGGGTGAAGGTTTCCACCACGCCCTGCAACTGGAAGTCCTGGGCTAGTGCCGCGAGGAGAGAACCGGCTTCCCCGCTGGTCAGCACAGGCCCGACATAGACTACCTGCAGGGACCCGTTCGCCGTCAGTTCCTGCCTGCTGTATGCCTTGTGGTTGGCTGCGCGCAGTTTCTGCAGCAACCCATCGGCATTGGCCTTGTCGCCAAAGCTGCCAAGACGCACCACATAGGAGCGGGGAAGCCCGTTGGCCTCGCGCTGCGGCGTATTGTCGCTGGTCGGTGCTGCCTCCTGGTCACGCGCCATGACGGCGGCAACGGCGGCCTCCAAGGCGTCGATCTCCTGACTGGCCTCCGGGGCAGCTAGCGGACCCACCGCTGGCAGCGCAACGGTGCCGGCCGCTGGAGCGAGGCCCGGACGCTCGGCAGAATCAACGACCGTTGGGCGCAACGGCAGTGGGACAGGATCGTTACCAAAAACCGGCGCTGGGGGAAAACTGCTGGCTAGCGGAGGAGCGACCACGCCCTCGCCGTCCAGCAGCACCGGGATCAGGATGATGGCCAGGCAGCTCAGAACGAGGGAGCCCACCACCCGCTGTCTCATCGCCTGATTCAAACTGACTCCAAAACGGCTGCAACAGTGAAAAAGGAACCGGCTACCACGATGACCGGTGCAGGCTCCCCAGCGGTCACCGCGGCGGCAGCAACCGCAGCCCGCAGGGCCTCGGCAACCGAGTCATGACGGCTGACCGCGGCGTAACCTAAAGAACGCGCATGATTATATAGGACATCGGCGCTGGCTCCTCGCTCTCCGCCGAGGGTTGCAGCAAAGAGTGCGCTGACCTCGGGTAACAGCAGTTCCACCACACTACGGCTGTCTTTGTCGGCCAGCATGCCGAGCACCAGCAGCACGCGCCGGCCGGCAAGTCGCTCGCGGATGTTGCGCGCCAGATTGCGGGCGGCATGCGGGTTGTGCGCCACGTCGAGGATGCACTCGACACCGTGACGGACCACGCGCTGGAAGCGTCCGTTGAGCGCGGTAGTCGCAAGCCCCCGCTCGATGGCTGACCGCGGCAGCGGTAAATCCAGCTGCCGAAGCGCCTGCAGAACCCCGGCTGCGTTGTCGAGTGGAAAGTCGTTGCGCGGCAGGTCACGCTCGCTGATCGCGGCGCCCTGACGATCCTGACCGAACCAGTGCCAACGGTCGCCAGCGGCCTGCCAACCGAACTGCAGCCCCTGCCTCAGCAGGGGGACCTGCCGAGCGGCAGCCTGCTGGCCTACCGTGGCGGGCATGTCCCGTTCGCCGTAGATGGCCGGCCGGCCCGGGCGAAAGATGCCGGCCTTCTCACTGCCTATTTTCTCTCGGGTGTCACCGAGCCAGTCCATGTGGTCCAGGTCGACATTAGTAAGAACGGAGACATCGGCATCGATCAGATTGACGGCATCGAGCCGGCCGCCGAGACCGATTTCCAGCACCACCACGTCAAGCGGCTCGCGAGCAAACAGCCAGAGGGCCGCCAAGGTGCCGAATTCGAAGTAGGTGAGGGATATGTCACCACGCTGCGCCTCGATGGCCTCAAACCCCGCGCACAGTTCCTCATCACTGGCAAGCCGCCCTTCCAGCCCAACGCGCTCGTTGTAACGCAGCAGGTGCGGCGAGGTGTAGGTGCCGACGGAGTAGCCGGCTGCCCGCAGGATCGCAGCCAGCATCGCCACGGTCGACCCCTTGCCGTTGGTACCCCCGACCACGATGAAGCGGGTGCTGCCGAAGTCCAGCGCAAGGCGCTCGAAGACCACACGCACGCGGTCGAGCCCAAGCTCGATGGTCGATGGATGCAGCCGCTCGAGATGCCGCAGCCACTCGGCGAGATCCCGGTGCGGCGCAGGTTCGGCGCCCACTGCCATACTAGCCGGCAGACCTGTCGCTACCCCGGCGCGAGCCAGGGGCAGTGCGGGCCGGCAGTACCTGCCCGACCTGGGCAATGTCGGGCATGAATTTGCCAATCAAGGAGGCTATACGGGTCTTCAACTGGTGACGGTGCACGATCATGTCGATGGCACCGTGCTCCAGCAGGAACTCGGCCCGCTGAAAACCCTCCGGCAACT
Source organism: Gammaproteobacteria bacterium (assembly GCA_036796405.1). GTDB lineage: Bacteria > Pseudomonadota > Gammaproteobacteria > Pseudomonadales > Pseudohongiellaceae > CAILUG01. The sequence goes on from DAIRDB010000001.1 coordinate 102,104, forward strand.
TCTCACGAACGGTCTGGCGAATCACGTCCTGGCCGGCAAAGCCGATGTAGGCGCGTGGCTCGGCAATATTGACGTCACCAAGCATCGCCAGACTGGCACTCACTCCGCCGTACACCGGGTCGACCAGCACAGACACATACAGGAGTCCCTGCTGTTTCATGCGCTCGAGTGCTGCAGAGGTCTTTGCCATCTGCATGAGCGAAATGAGGGCTTCCTGCATGCGTGCACCACCGCTCGTGGCGAAGCACACGAGTGGCAAGCGCCGCTCGAGGCAGCGGTTGACGGCCAAAGTGAATTTTTCACCCACCACTGCACCCATGGATCCGCCGATGAAACCGAATTCGAAGGCGGCCACCACGACGGCACGTCCGTTTACACGGCCCTCCTTTACCACCAGCGCGTCTTTTTCACCGGTGAGCTTGCTGGCGGCCGATAAACGGTCTTTGTACTTCTTGAGATCCTTGAACTTGAGTATGTCCGTGGGCTCGATGTCGGCGCCGATCTCCTGCTGACCGTCCACATCGAGAAACAGTTCAAGGCGTCGGCGCGCGGAAATGCGCAGGTGATGATCACACTTGGGACAAACATCCAGATTGTCGTGCAGATTTTCGCTGTATAGCACGGCATCACACTTTGGACACTTGCTCCAGATGCCCTCCGGTACGCTGCGAGACTTTACGGCAGTCTGGGCCTTCATGATCGAAGGCAGGATTTTATCGATCCACTTGCTCATGCAGAAAACTACTCGGTCAGATGATCTATAGGTTGCTGCAACGGGCGTCGAGTGCGCGGCGCATGTCGGCGATCAGGCTGGTCTGCGCCTGCAGAGAGGCAAGGTCATGATCTGTGCGATCTTCGAGCTCGGCGATACGGTTGACGAGTGCACTGCCCACCACCACGGCATCCGCTACCGCAGCAAGACGGGCAGCACTCTCGGCATCGCGGATGCCGAAACCCACACCGACGGGCAAGGGGGTCTGCTGGCGCAGACGCGCGAGATTCTCGACCACCGAGTCGATGTCGAGGTGGGCGGCGCCGGTGACTCCCTTGAGGGACACGTAATACACGTAGCCGCTGCTCTGCGCGCAGATGGCCGCCATACGTGCCGGGCTGCTGGTCGGTGCAACCAGGTAGATGGTTTCCAATCCTGCCTTGCGCAGCACGCCGTGCAGTTCGTGCGATTCCTCGGGTGGCATATCGACCAGCAGAACTCCATCTACACCAGCGGAAACGGCTGCCTCGGCAAACTGCTGATAGCCCATGTACTCGACCGGGTTGAGGTAGCCCATGAGCACGATCGGTGTGGCTTGATTGGTTTCCCGGAAGCGACGAACCAGTGCCAACACGGCGCGCAGCGTGGTTTTCTTCGCCAGCGCCCGCTCCACCGCCCGCTGGATGACCGGACCATCCGACGACGGATCGCTGAACGGAAATCCCAGTTCGATTAGATCAGCACCATTGGCACAGAGCGCATGCAACAGCCCGAGTGTCGTCTCGAGGTTGGGATCACCTGCCGTCAGGTAGGGGATGAGGGCCTTGCGGCCGCTGGCCTGCAACTGCTGAAAACAACGTTGTATGCGACTGCTCATGTTCCGGGATTCCGTACCCTCTGGCGCCTGCTAAGCCTTGCGGTTGCTACAGTTTGATGTTGTCGATGCCGGCGACGGTATGCAGGTCCTTGTCGCCTCGTCCGGAGAGATTGATCACCATGACGTGATCACTGGGCAGCTTGCCGGCCACCTTCATGGCGTAGGCAACGGCATGACTCGACTCCAGCGCTGGAATGATACCTTCCGTGCGGGTAAGTGCGCGGAACGCGTCGAGCGCTTCGCTGTCGGTGACTGCCGTATATTCGGCGCGCTTCAGGTCCTTCAGCCAGCTGTGCTCAGGGCCGACACCCGGGTAATCGAGACCCGCCGACACCGAATGCGTTTCGATGATCTGGCCGTCCTCGTCGTTCATGAGGTAGGTACGGTTTCCATGCAGGACTCCCGGCTTCCCTGCGGAGAGCGGTGCCGCATGCTTGCCGGTTTCCAGACCGAGACCGCCAGCTTCCACGCCTATCATGCGCACCGTGCTGTCGTCGATGAAAGGGTAGAACATGCCGATGGCGTTGGAACCGCCCCCCACGCAGGCGACTAAGGAATCCGGCAGCCTGCCGATCTGTCGCAGGGACTGCTCTTTCACTTCGCGGCCGATGATGCTCTGGAAATCACGCACGAGCATCGGGTAGGGATGCGGACCGGCCACGGTACCGATGATGTAATAGGTCGAGTCGACATTGGTGGCCCAGTCCCGCAAGGCCTCGTTCATGGCATCTTTGAGTGTGCGGGACCCGGAACTCACACCGACCACGTTGGCACCCAGCATCTTCATGCGGAAGACGTTTGCGCTCTGGCGTTGGATATCCTCGGTCCCCATGAACACGTGACATTCGAGGCCCATGCGAGCTGCCACGGTGGCCGTGGCCACGCCGTGCTGACCTGCGCCGGTTTCGGCAATGATGCGACGCTTGCCCATGGCACGCGCCAGCAGCGCCTGACCGATGGTGTTGTTCACCTTGTGGGCGCCCGTGTGGTTCAGGTCTTCGCGCTTAAGAAAGATCTGGGCTCCGCCGAGTTTCTTGGTGAGCCGCTCGGCAAAATAGAGTGGCGACGGTCGGCCGACGTAGTGGGCCATGTCATAGTCGAACTCTGCCCAGAAGGCCGGGTCTTCCTTGAGCTTTGCGTATTGGCGATTGAGTTCCTCGAGCGCCGGCATGAGCGTTTCGCCGACGAAAATACCGCCGAAGGGTCCGAAATGACCGTTCTGATCGGGATAGTGGTAACTCTGATGCGTCACTAGATGCTCAGACACGCTGTACCTCGCTGATGAACTGCCGGATGAGAGAAGACGACTTGAGGCCGGGGGCCTCCTCGACGCCGGAACTGACGTCGACCGCCCATGGCTGCGCTATGCGAATCGCTTCGGCCACGTTGCCGGGGCGAAGGCCGCCGGCGAGGATGATACGCGCAGTACCCGCCAGCTGTGCCACTTCCCGCCAATCGAAACTTTGCCCAGTGCCGCCAAAGCGCTGCTCGTCCCAGGCATCAAGCAACAAACCCTGAGCCGTCTCGCGGTGCGCCTCCGCCTCAGGAAGGGCTGCCCCCGCGCTCCTGACGCGTATGGCCTTGATGTAGGGGACCCGGAACTCTCGGCAGAATTCCGGTCTCTCGTCGCCGTGGAATTGCAGAATATCGAGCGCCACTTCCGCGAGCACCGCGTTGACTTCAGCCACCCCGGGGTTGACGAACAGACCCACCACCGTCACGAAGGGCGGGACACTGGCGCGGATGAGTCGGGCCTGCTCAATACCGACGCAGCGGGGGCTACCTGCGAAGAACACGAGACCGAGAGCATCGGCCCCGGCTTCTGCGGCGGCCACCGCATCCTCTACACGGGTAATACCGCAAACCTTGGTGCGGGTTCGGGTCTGGAACTGCCCGGAGTTGACGGGTGTTGCTTGCACGAATGGAGACCTGCCTGACGAAGGCGCGATTCTAGCAGCTTGCCATCAAACTATCTGCCGGAAACTGGCAGGCCGAAGCGCTCGGGGTAACGCACCGCCACCAGCGTGAGCCCTGCTGCTGGCGCCGTGGGCGCCGCGCGCGTGCGATCCCGCAGCGCCAGTAGTTCCCCTGCCCAACTCACCGGCTTGCGCCCTTCCCCGATCTCGAAAAGCGTGCCGACAATGTTGCGAACCATGTGCAGCAAGAAAGCGTTGGCTTCGATATCGATCTGAACCCGATCGCCATGGCGCGACACGACCAACTCGGCCACGTGGCGCATGGTCGATCGGGATTGACAGCCCGCGGCGCGAAAGGAGCTGAAATCCCGCTCTCCCAGCAAAAGCTGGCCGGCCTCGTGCATCAGGGCTGCTTCGAGTGGCCTGACATGATGGGTCAGGAAGTGGGCCTGCAGAGCAGGACGCACTGGGGTATTGGCGATGACGTAACGATAGCGTCGAGCGGTGGCAGAGAAGCGGGCATGAAAGTCGCCGGCTACGGCCTGCGCCCAGCGCACCACTAGCGAGGAAGGTAGCAGTGAATTGCTGCCCTGGACCCAGGCCTTCAAGGGCCGCTCGGCCGTGGTATCGAAGTGGACGACCTGACCACTGGCATGCACACCGGCATCGGTCCGACCCGCACAGGCCACGTTGATGGGGTGGTCGGCGATGCGGGTCAGTGCCTGCTCCAGCGTCTGCTGTACAGTGGCCAACGGTGGCGCCAACTGGGTTTGCCAGCCGCTGTAGCCACTGCCATCGTATTCGATGCCCAGTGCCACACGCATACCAGCAGCCTTCAATCGTTCAGCCATTGCGTCTTGAGACGACGTGCCTCTGCCATTTGGGCCGGCTGCCCGTTGACCATCACCTCATCGAGTATCTCGAGGGCGCCGTCGATATCTCCCATGGCCTCATAGGCGACAGCAAGGTCGAGGCGTGCATCATGGATGTCCGACGGCTCAGCGGCACTGGCAAGAGCACCCTCCGCTTCCCCCTCGCCGTCCAGCGTACTGTCGTCAAACGTGAAGCTCTCGAGATCATCGAGATCGATCTTGAGGGAATCGAGGTCAGCAAGGTCAGGTTCGACCGCTGGTGCCCGGGAGACCACGGCCGGCGCGCTGCCGGGTAACTCCCTGGCGACCGGTTCGCTTTGCGGCCAGTCGGACGAGCCGAAGGGCGGAGTCGCGGCGGAGTCCGGAGTCTGCAGAGGTGCAGCGAACTGTGCGGCAGCTTCCACTGCCGTGTTTTCGGTCCGCGGCCATCCGGAGTCGGCGGGGTAGTCCTGCGGCCACTCGGGCGACGAGGACCCGGAGTTGACGCCCGTATCAGCAGCGGCCACTTGCTCAAGGTTCGCGTCGAAGGCTTGCTCGTCGTCTGCCCTGTCTGCCGAGGCCGTCAGCCGGTCGCCGGGCTCGTTACCCCAGGCCATGGGTGCAGCCTCCGGCGCCAGGTTCGACGCCGCGAGCGGCGGCAATTCTGCAGCCTCTCTGCTGGCGGTAGCGGCCCCAAGAGCAGCACCCACAGACTCGCTGCCCCTCGACATCTGCCCCGGTGTAGCAAAGGGGGCTGACACTTCGGTCGCCCCGCGAGCCGGGGCTGCGGACCCGAAGTCTGCAACATCGGCAGACAGACGCTCCTCCGAGCCGACCATCGTGTTCTGGCTGAAGGCCTGCGAGAGCGAATCTTCAATCCGCGCTTGTCTGGGCTCTGGCTGGCCGAGAGGTGCGAAGGCGGGATTGCTGAACGGGGAGCCCTCTGCGGGCTCGAACGACGGCCTTTCCTGAGACTTGGCCGCCTTGGCGGCTTCCTCCCCGATCTCGGAAAGCTGACTGGCGAGGTCCTCGTACTCTTCGTCAACGACGACATCTGCCAGTTCCGCGGGCTCGGACCTCAGATCGTCGCCCGGCCGTACGGCAGAGTTCCAAAGCTCCGATTCCGCCGACTGCGCCTTCTGCTTGCGGCTCACCACAGCCGCCCACAACGCGTCCATGCCGCCCGGTCGACTGGTGTTGCTGTCGTCTCCGGAAAGATCGAGCAACTCCTCCCCTGCGGACTCCGCCCGCGCCGTGGCCTGACGGCGCCGACGCACCAATACACCCACCACGGCAGCGACGGCGAGCGCGAGACCGGCACCCACGAGTGCCAAGGTCTTTGCGCTCACCGCGCTCCCGCCGGTGTCCGCACCATCAGCTATGCCCACCTGCGCGCGCAAGCTGGCCTGCAACTCGGCGATGCGCTGGTCTTCGATGGCAATGATGTTGTTCAGCAGGTCGATCTGTTCCTGCAAGGCGCTGAGTCGATTGGTCAGCTCCAAATTCTCCAGCCTGACGCGGTCAAGAGTCTCTTCGGCCAGCATCAGCTCTGCCTCCAGCGCAGCGATGACGGCATCCGGATCCCCGGCGGTAGACGCGCCGGCATTACTGTCGCCACTGAGGAGGGTCAGCTCATCGCGCGGCGCCGCCGGTGTAGCTGGTCCAGCGGCCCCACTGAGAGGCTGATTGCCCAACACTTGGGTCTGCAGTGCGATCTGCGCCACGGCCGCCTCGCGGTCGATGATGCTGATCTCGTCGACGGTGGGAATGCGCAGCACTCTACCCGTGAGAATGCGGTTGATGTCGTTATTGACGAAGGCTTCTTCGTTGGCCCGCTGGATGGCCACCATCATCTGCTGGACACTGACCTCAGAACTCGGCCGAGTCCGCTCGGCGATGCTAAAGGTCGTGTCGCCCGACTGGACGGTGTACTGATCCGTTATGGCAGACGGGGGCGCCGCAGCCGCCGCGGTCTGGGGTGGCGCCAAGGTCACGGCCGAGGTGCCGGCAGCCGCACCGGCACGAGAGGTCCCGGGCAGAGGGGCCTGCCCTGACTGTGCTGGGGCCAGCGAGTACTCACGCAGGGCGCGGCCAGCCGGCCAACGCACATCCAGCAATAACACGGCGGCCTCATCATCGATGGGCTGCACCGAGACAATATCGATCTGCAGACCACCGTTGGGGTTCGGTCCGACTGTCAGGGACAGCGTGTCGAGCTGCGCGCTGCGCGGCAGCCCGCGAGAGCCATAATCTTCAGCGCTGGCGAGCCCGACCTGTACCTCGCTGGCCGACAAATCTTCGGAGTCCAGGAGGGGCACGGCGGCACGCAGTGGCTCCGCAGCAACCGACTCCAGCACCAATTCTCCCAGCGATTGCGCGCTGGCAGACGCGGGCAGCGTGAGCGACCCCAGCAGCAAAGCAATGGCGCCGGCAACTTTGGCTATTTGGAACGAACTCACCATGATGGCCCTTGCCTTGCAGCGACCCACGCCACGTCCGGGCTGCAGCCCAACGGGTGGCTAGCACCTACCCTCGAGGCTGCCATGGGCTTGCGGCAGAAAAACCTGATAACTTGATTGGAAAACCGCCGCAAGTATTCATCAGATATAGTCTTTTATCAACAGTTCCGCGATCTGTACCGAGTTCAGGGCCGCCCCTTTGCGCAAGTTGTCTGACACCACCCACAGGTTGATGCCGTTCGGATGTGAAATGTCCTTGCGAATGCGGCCAACCCAGGTTTCATCATGGTCTGTGCCTTCGGGGATCGGAGTGGGGTAACCCCCCGGCTTGCGCTCGTCCATCAATTTGACGCCAGGCGCCTTCTTCAGCAGGTCCCGCACCTCCTCCACCGTGATGCGCTGGCGCGTCTCGATGTGGACCGCCTCGGAGTGGGAATAGAACACCGGCACGCGCACACAGGTAGGATTAACGAGGATGTTGGGGTCTTCCATGATCTTTTGGGTTTCCCAGACCATCTTCATCTCCTCCTTGGTGTAACCGTTGTCCTGGAAGGTATCGATGTGGGGGAGCACATTGAAGGCTATCTGCTTGGGGTAGACCTTGATCTCGGGCTCCTTGCCATTGAGCAGGGCGATGGTCTGGCCCGCCAACTCGTCGATTGCCTCTTTGCCCGTACCGGACACTGATTGGTAGGTGCAGACGTTGATGCGGGCAATGCCGACCCGATCATGGATAGGCTTCAAGGCAACCAGCATCTGGATGGTCGAGCAGTTGGGGTTAGCAATGATGTTGTGGGTCTTGTACTGGGCCACCGCATGCGGATTGACCTCCGGGACCACCAGCGGAATATCCTCTTCGTAGCGGAACTGCGAACTATTGTCGATGACGATGCACCCCGCCTTGCCCGCTTTCGGCGCGTACACCGCCGACACGCTGGCCCCTGGCGAAAACAAGCCGATCTGCGCCTTGCTGAAATCAAAATCAGCAAGGTTTTCAACCGTGTACTGCTTGTTATTGAAGCTCATTGTCTCGCCGGCACTGCGCTCGCTGGCCAGCAGGTACAGGTTGTTGACCGGAAACTTGCGCTGTTCGAGGATGCGCAGCATGGTCTTACCGACTGCCCCGGTCGCTCCTACGATGCACACATTGTATTTTTGGTTGTTGCTCATACCACCCACTCCAGTTCCAACCCGATTCTTTGCGGGTTACGCTATTTAAAACAACAAGTTAATCGCTTTACCTCAGGCGAAAAGCCAAGGGGCCCTGCCCTGATGGGCACGCTCGAAGTCGCGAATGGCCTCCGCGTGCTGCAGGGTCAGCCCGATGTCATCGAGACCGTTGAGCAGGATGTGCTTGCGTGACGCTTCGACCTCGAAGCGCAGCACGCTGCCGTCCGGCTTGACGAGGGTCTGTGCGGCAAGGTCTATCTTTAGGCGGTAGCCTGGAGCCGCAGACACCTCCCGGAACAAGCCATCAACAGTTTCTTCATTTAAAACAATAAGTAATATTCCATTCTTCACACAGTTATTGAAGAAAATATCCGCAAAGCTCGGCGCAATCACGCAGCGGAAACCGTAGTCGTCCAGCGCCCAGGGAGCGTGCTCCCGACTGGATCCGCAGCCAAAATTCTCGCGAGCCAGCAGGATGGATGCTCCCTGGTAACGAGGCTGATTGCCGACAAAATCCGGGTTCAGCGGGCGACCGCTGCAGTCTTGGTCCGGCAATCCCTTGTCGAGATAGCGTGCTTCGTCGAAGAGATTCTTGCCGAAACCCGTTCGCTTGATTGATTTGAGGAACTGCTTGGGGATGATGTAGTCGGTATCCACGTTGGCCCGATCGAGGGGCATTACCAGACCATCTTCAGTGGTGAATTTTTTCATATCGCATCAAGACCGTTATTCAACTGATTGAATTTATTCGAATTCATAGCATCTGGACGTCGCGTATATCGACAAAATGTCCAAAGACAGCGGCGGCGGCAGCCATGGCCGGACTTACCAGGTGGGTACGACCGCCAAACCCCTGACGCCCCTCGAAGTTACGATTGGATGTGGAGGCACAGTGCTCGCCCGGCTCCAACTGATCGGCGTTCATGGCCAGACACATCGAGCAGCCCGGCTCTCGCCACTCAAGGCCCGCCTCACGAAAGATTTTGTCCAACCCCTCTCTTTCCGCCTGAGCCTTCACCAGGCCCGACCCGGGCACCACCAGCGCCTGTTTGATGGTGCCAGCGACCCTGCGCCCCTTGACCACGGCGGCTGCCGCCCGCAGGTCTTCGATGCGGGAATTGGTACAGGAGCCGATGAAGACTCGGTCAAGTTTGATGCTTTGGATCGGCGTGCCAGCCGCAAGCCCCATGTACTTGAGCGCCTGCTGATAGTTGCCACGCTTGGCTTCGCTGGGGGCCGACTGCGGATCCGGCACGGAACCGGTGACCGGCGCCACCATCTCGGGCGAAGTACCCCAACTGACCTGTGGCACGATGTCGGCGCCCTCCAGTTCAACGACAGCATCGAATCTGGCATCGGCATCGCTGGTCAGCGTCTGCCAGTAGGATACGGCCTGCTCCCACTGGGCTCCCTTGGGGGCGAACGGTCGCCCCGCGAGGTAGCTTATGGTTTTGTCGTCGACAGCCACGAGACCGGCGCGAGCACCGGCCTCGATGGCCATGTTGCAGACCGTCATCCTGCCCTCGATGGACAAGGATCTGATGACCTCGCCACCGAACTCGATGGTGTAGCCCGTGCCACCGGCCGTGCCGATCTTGCCAATGATGGCCAGGATGACATCCTTGGCCGTTACCCCGGGGCGCAGGCTGCCATTGACCTTGACCAGCATGTTGCGAGCCTTGCGCTGGACCAGACACTGGGTGGCGAGCACGTGCTCCACCTCTGAGGTACCGATGCCATGAGCCAGGGCGCCGAGGGCACCGTGGGTGGAGGTGTGGGAATCACCGCAGACGATGGTCATGCCGGGCAGCGTTCGCCCCTGCTCAGGACCGATCACATGCACGATGCCGTGGCGATGATCATCGATGGCAAACTCCTCGATGCCGAAATCCTTGCAATTGTCGTCAAGGAACTTCACCTGGATCCTGGAGACCGGATCGAGAATACCCTCGACTCCACGCGAACGCTCGGACGTGGTGGTCGGCACATTATGGTCAGGCGTAGCCATGTTGGCAGACGCCCGCCACGGTCGACGCCCGGCCAGACGCAGCCCCTCGAAAGCCTGCGGTGACGTGACCTCGTGCAGGAAGTGCAAGTCGATGTAGATCAGGGAGGTCCCGTTGTCGAGATCGGTAACGAGATGGGATTCCCATAGCTTGTCATACAGGGTTCTTCCAGCCATTTTTACTTTCCTTTCAATTAGTTATAGATAATATCTAAACCATTCGTAAAAAATTATTTTTTACTTTAATAAAAACTGTCAACGCTTTGAGATATCTGGAGTTTTACACAAAACATCCGCGTTTTGTGCGCGATGGCGTAACCAGTGATCCATGAGAGTGAGCGCCACCATGGCCTCGGCGATCGGCGTGGCGCGAATCCCCACGCAGGGGTCGTGACGACCAGTCGTGATAATTTCTGCAGAATTTCCATTTACATCAATAGTTTCACCAGGAATTCGTATGCTAGAAGTAGGCTTAAGAGACAGGTGGGCGACGATATCCTGACCCGTGCTGATGCCTCCAAGTATGCCGCCGGCGTTATTGCTCAAAAATCCGTCGGGGGTCAGCGCGTCACGGTGTTCTGTTCCTCTTTGCGTTACGACGCTGCAACCGGCGCCGATCTCGACCGCCTTCACGGCATTGATGCTCATGAGGCCATGGGCCAGTTCCGCATCCAGCCTGTCAAAGACAGGCTCCCCCAGGCCTACTGGCACACCGGACGCAACAACGGTGATCTTCGCGCCGATGGAGTTGCCTTCCTTGTTGAGGGCACTCATGTAGGCCTCCAGCTCGGGTACTCGCGCGGGGTCCGGGCAAAAGAACGGGTTATGATTCACGGCATCCCAGTCGACAAGGCTCAGCGAAAGAGGACCGAGCTGACTGAGATAGCCGCGCACCTGAACACCCAGCCTCTCGGCGAGATACTTCTTGGCGATCGCCCCTGCCGCCACCCGCATGGCAGTTTCGCGGGCCGAGGAGCGCCCACCACCGCGGTAATCACGCACACCATACTTGTGCTGGTAGGTGTAATCCGCATGAGCTGGGCGAAACAGATCCTTGATATTGCTGTAGTCCTTGCTCTTCTGGTCGGTGTTGCGAATGAGCAGTCCGATGGGAGTGCCGGTGGTAAGCCCCTCGAAGACGCCGGACAGGATTTCTACTTCGTCGTCCTCTCTGCGCTGGGTCGTGAACCGCGAGGTTCCCGGCTTGCGCCTATCGAGATCGCGTTGGAGATCGGCCGCCGTCAACGGCAGTCCCGGGGGGCAGCCATCCACGATGCCGCCGAGTGCCGGCCCGTGACTTTCGCCAAAGGTGGTCACACAAAAGAGTTTGCCGAAACTGTTGCCGGACATACGGACCTGCATTCAGTGAGGTATGGACTGACGGACGCCGGCAGGTTAGCTCTGGCGAATGAATAAAACAAATTTATACTTGTTATGAATTTCATAAACCATGGTTATGAGGCAAGTCGCATGGATCTCCAGAATCTGCGGGCCTTCACGGCAGTGGCGGATACCAATTCCTTTTCGCGGGCGGCAGACCGGCTGCATCTGACCCAACCGGCCATCAGCAAGCGCATTCTGAATCTGGAAAATGACCTCAGTGCCCGCCTTTTCGACCGCATCGGCTGGCAGCTTTCGCTCACCGAGGCAGGTGAGTGTCTGCTGCCGCGTGCCCGCCAGATTCTGCAACTGATCGACGAGACGCGACAAGCGCTCGACGACCTGAGCGGGGACATACGCGGCAACCTCAAGCTGGTCACCAGCCACCACATCGGCCTGCACCGGCTGCCCCGGGTGCTGCGGGAGTACAAGCGCAGTTTTCCGGGTGTAAAGCTGAGCATCAGCTTCATGAATTCGCAGGACACCCACCAGAGCATCCTCGAGGGCAAGGGTGAACTGGGCATTACCACTCACGAGGAGCGCCACAACGAGTCGCTGCTGACGCAGGACGTGTGGCTGGACTCGCTGCACTTTGTCGTCGCAAGGGATCACCCGCTGGTCAAGCAACCCAATCTCAGCCTGCGGGCGTTGACGGAGTACCCCGCCCTGCTCCCCGACCTGCGCTTCTATACGGGACGGACGGTCTCTCGCCTGTTCGACCAGGCCGGCCTGTCCTTGCAACTGGACCAGGACCTCAGTATCGATAACCTGGAAACTCTGAAAGCGATGGTTTCGATAGGAGATATCTGGAGCGTACTGCCGGCCACCATGCTGGATGACCGGTCGGTGATCGCGCTCAACATTGCCGGCGTGGCGCTTAGTCGTCGACTAGTATGCATCCGCCACAAGGACCGTACGCTCAGCAAGGCGGCCCAGGCCTTCCTCGGTATCCTGGCCCACCACAGCGATTGAGCCCGCCGGATCGTCGGTAGCCGCCTGGAGCATTGAATCCTGATCGCAATCAGCGCGGGTGGCGACGAGCGGCTCGCAGGTCGGACGCGCGGATGGCACAGATGCCCTCGCCGCCCCACTCGAAGTCCAGCCACAGCAACGGCAGGTCGGATCGTGCTTCGTCCAGCAAGGGCCAGGTTGCTCCAGTTTCGAGAAACAGCCAGCCGTCGGCGTCGAGGTAGTCGACGGCCCTTTCGAGGATGCCCAGAGGAATGTCGAGCCCTTCGGCTCCGGTCAGCAGACCCAGCGCAGGTTCGTGCAGGTACTCGGACGGCAGTTCGGCATACTCCTCCACGCCGACATACGGTGGATTGCTCACGATGAGATCGAAGCGGCCCTCCATCGCGGCAAACAAATCGGACTGCAGCAGCGACACGCGCTTGCCTAGCCCATGGCGTTCCACATTGATGCGCGCCACCTCCAGCGCAGCGCTGCTGAGATCAGCCAATACCACCTCGGCGGAAGGAAACATCAATGCACAGGCTATGCCGATACAGCCACCCCCCGTGCAGAGATCGAGGATGCGGCGAGGCTCGTGCTTGAGCACCGGTGCAAAGCGCTTGTCGATCAACTCCGCAAACGGCGAGCGCGGCACGAGTACGCGCTCGTCGACGAAGAAAGACAACCCGCAGAACCAGGCTTCGTTCAGCAGATAAGCCAGCGGCTTGCGGGTGGCGATTCGCTGTTCAGCCAGCGCGCTGGCGGCCTGCAAAAGCGAGGCGTCGAGTACCGTGTCAGCCTGCAGTGGCGGCAGCCCCTGACGACGGGCCAGCGTCTCCAGAAGCCAGCACGCCTCATCCCAGGCGTTGTCGGTGCCGTGCCCGAAAAACAGGGCGGCCGCCTCAAAGGCACGGCTCATCCTTTCCAGACTCTCCTGCGTACTGACCACGTCTTTCAACAACATAGCGCGGCTTTACCCTGTCCACCGATTCGCGTAGGGTCCGAAGTTTAGCGGTAACCAGGAACGAAAAGTATGAAAGAGGCCTACGCCAGCATCATCAAAGCCATCGGCGAAGATCTGAATCGACCCGGCCTCGTAGGAACCCCAGAGCGGGCCGCCAAGGCCATGGAATTTCTGACCCAAGGCTACAAGCAAAATGTCGACGACATCATCAACGATGCACTGTTTCCGACCACGTCGAACGAGATGGTGATCGTCAAGAACATTGAACTGTATTCGTTATGTGAACACCATTTGCTGCCCTTCATCGGCAAGTGCCATGTGGCCTATTTGCCAACCGGCATGGTGATCGGCCTGTCGAAGGTGGCCCGCATCGTCGACATGTTTGCGCGTCGGCTGCAGATCCAGGAGCAGTTGACTCAGGAAATCGCCGTGACGCTGATGGAGAAGACCAAGGCCCTCGGCGTGGGCGTGATCATCGAATCGCAGCACATGTGCATGATGATGCGGGGCGTCGAAAAGCAGAACTCCGTGATGACGACCTCCTGCATGCTCGGCGCCTTCCGGGATCGGTCAACCACGCGAACCGAATTCCTCTCCCTCATCCGCTGACGCGATATACGGCGGACTCGCGGTTTTCAGGCGGCCAGAAATCGCTCGATGAGAGCGGCGACCTGCGGCGTTTCGGCTTCCATGTGCTGGTGATGTCCGCCCTGCAAACGGTGCAATTCCGCGTGGGGAAAGTAGGAAAGCCGGCGCGCCAGCATGGCCTGACGGGCCGGCGTGTGCCAAAACGCCGGTGCGAGAACCAATAACTGTGGGCAACTGATCTGGCGAATGAACGCCTCTACCTGCTCCTCACAGAGACTGAGTGGATTCAATACCCGCAGTCTCGGGTCGAGATTCCAGTAGTAGCCCTTGTCATCGCAGAGCACTCCGCGCTCGGCCAGTTTCGTAGCGGCTTCGCGCGTGACTCCCTTGTCGGCCCGCGCCTGAATGGCGGCATCACGGTTACGGTAATAATTACGCTGTCTTGCCTTGAGGCTCTCCATCTCGGCCAAGGCTTCCCGCATCTGGGCGGGTAGTTGCTGCGCGGGCGTGGCCAACGGACCGACCGAATCAAGCAGGATGAGTCGACCAAGTTCGCGCGGATAAAGGACGGAATACAGGCAGGCAACGGCACCACCCATCGAATGACCCAGCAAGTCGAACCGAGACCAGCCGAAGTGCTCGACGATGGCTCGTACCTCACGCACGTAGCTCCATATGTAGTAGGGCACTTGCTGCGGACGAGGCGACGAGCGGCCATGGCCAGGCAGATCCGGTGCAACGATACAGCGGTTGGCTGCCAGCAAAGGCGCCAGCAGGGCAAAGGAAGCTGCATTGTCCTGCCAGCCATGCAGGGCCAGCACGGGAGGGGACTGCGGATCACCCCAGAGGCAGAGTGCGCACTCCTGACCATCGGCCAGGCCAAGGCGCAGTTCCTTGCTGGACCCCGTTTGCACGGATCAGCGAACCGGCGACAGCCGGAACAGGAACCGGGCCTGACCAACGCCGACGTGGTCGACGTGTAACGCATTCATTTCACAGGTTGACATGATGTGCATCTCTGCCTCGGATCTGCCGGTGAGTACGGCGAGCAGTTCGGACACGAGAGGGTTGTGGGAGACGAGCAACACGTGCTCCGCTGCAACCAGTTCAAGCCATTCCAGAACCACCTTGGCGCGCCGCTCTGGCGTAAGCCGCTCCGTGACATCCGGAGCCAGCGTACTACCGACCCTCTCGAGAAAGTGGGCGGCGGTCTGGGTCGCGCGGAGGTAAGGACTGCAATAGCAGGCGTCGAGCACGATGCCTCTCTGCGTAAACTGTCGCGCGACCGCTTCGATCTCCCACTGGCCATGGGCGGTCAATTCACGCTCAGGATCAGCGAATTGACGCGGGACTGCCTCGGCGTGCCGCAGCAGGTAGAAATGCATGGTGATTCAACGGCTGGCGCCGCTGTCCCGCTCCGGATCGTAGAAGGAATCGTCTACATCGCTGGAGGCGTCAGCCTCGGGGGCGGTAGCAGATTCAGGTGACACCGCCGTGGCCGCGACTGCAGAGCCAGCTACTGCGGCGCCCTCTGCAGTCGCCGAAGCCGCCACCGCAGCGGTTGGCAGGGGCGCAAATGGGAAGGGCTTTTCCTCGGTAACGAACAGCAGGAAGGCCACTACGTCCCGCAGATAGTCGGTGGAGGTGGCAGCCAGGCGCCGCAGCGGCTGATTGAGCTCACCAGAGACCAGCAAGATGAGGGTCTGTACCACGCAAATCACCGCAAGGGCCATCGACAGCACCCAAAGCACCAGAATGAAAATCGCCATGAACAGCACACGCACCCAGAAGGTGGTGGACAGCAGGTTGGCCCGGATTTGTTCCTGATTCACGTTCATCACCGCTCTTGCTCCCGGATTCGTTCCCGATTGACCTTCTACTCCGACACCTGAGACTGCACTGCCTTCAACGGCCCAAGGTCAGGCCGGCAATCGCTTTGCCCTGCCTACCATGAACTCCACGTCCAACTCACTCTCGGTAAGCATCACCGAGGCGATTATATGGCCGATGGGAGCATTGTTATAAATGATCTCGTACAGCCCGCTGCAGAGCGGCATGGGTACGCCGAGCTCATCCGCCTTCTCCTTGACCAGCTTGACTGTGTTGACACCCTCGGCCACCTGTCCCAGTTCATCGAAGATCACCGACAGGGACTTGCCTTCCCCGAGGGCTCTGCCGACCCGGAAATTGCGGCTCAAGGGTGACGTGCAGGTGACGATGAGGTCGCCGACGCCGGACAACCCGAGGAACGTCATCGCGTCCCCACCGAGCCGGACACCAAAGCGTGCCATCTCGGTGAGACTGCGGGTGATCAGCATGGCGATGGTGTTGTGTCCCATGCCCATCGCGTCGGCGAGTCCCGCGATGATGGCGTAGATGTTCTTCAGGGAGCCCCCGAGTTCGACACCGAGCATGTCATCATTGGCGTAGACACGAAACGTGTCGGATCGCAGCGTCTCCTGCACCAAGAGGCGTAGTTCTGCATCATTGCTGGCGATGACGGTGCCGGTGGGACTGCGGTTGACGATTTCCTTGGCAAGGTTTGGTCCACTCAGGACACCGATCCGGGCTGTTGGAACTTCCTCGGCGAGAATCTGGCTCATGAGCTTGAAGCTGTGCGCCTCGATGCCCTTGGTGGCCGTGATCAACATGATGCCCGGCGGCAGCATGGGCTTCATTTGCCTCACCACGGAGCGAAAACTCTGGCTCGGTACAGCCACGAAAATCATGTCTACGCCGTTCACCACCATCCGCAACTCGTGGGCAGCGATGATGTTGGCATGCAATTCCTGACCGGGGAGATACAGTGCATTCACGCGGGTCAGGTTGAGAGACTCAACCTGCTCCGGATCGCGCATCCACAACTGGGTTTCGTGACCGTTGCTGGCGATGATGTTGGCGATGGCAGTGCCGAAACTGCCGCCACCGATCACACCGACTTTCTTGACTGACATGCTGTACCAATCCGCTCGCGGGGCCGGTGTTTTCTTGGTTTTGACCGGCGTCGGCAAGATAGCAGCAAGCACCAGTCAACTCCAGCCGAGGCCGGACCCCACGCGGGATACTGTATTGGCCGCTCTGCTGTCTCTTCCCTTAGAATCCGCGGCCACAGCCTTCTGCCTGAGGGCGGGTCATGCACAACGGGAACCTATGGCCATCGATCTTTGGAATACCATCAGAAAAGAGATCAGCGAACTGATCCTGCACGAACCGGAGATGGGGACCTTCTTCTCACGCCGCGTCCTTCAGTATGAAAGCCTCGGTGGTGCACTCGGGGACCTGCTGGCTCTGGCCCTGGCCACGGAAGACGTACCGCAGAGCACACTGCGCACTGTGATCGCCGAGGCCTACCGCAAGGACGCAAGCATCCTGCAGTGCACCGAGAATGACCTGCTAGCCACCCGCTCACGCGATCCTGCCGTGCGCTACTACTCGACTGCAATGCTGTTTTTCAAAGGTTTCCAGGCACTGCAGGCCTGGCGTATCGCCCACTGGCTGTGGTTGCAGGAACGCAGCAGCATGGCTCTGTGGTTACAGAGCCGCATCAGCGAAGTATTCACCGTGGACATTCACCCGGCAGCGCGCATCGGCTCCGGGATCCTGGTAGACCACGCCACCGGCATCGTGATCGGTGAAACCTGCGTACTCGAGGACAACATATCGATCCTGCAAGGCGTCACGCTCGGTGGTACCGGCAAGGACACTGGGGATCGTCACCCCAAGATTCGCTGCGGCGTGTTGCTGGGCGCAGGCGCCATCGTGATTGGTAATGTGACCGTGGGTGAAGGTGCCAAGGTCGGCGCCGGCAGTGTCGTCCTGAGGGATGTCGAAGCCCACACCACGGTAGCTGGCGTTCCCGCGGTGCGCGTGGGTAAGCCGCGCGAAGAGCAACCTGCCTTGGCGATGAACCAGGAATTTCCCTGTAACTGAAGCTGCTACGGCCAGTTCTTGGCGGTTGCCCTACTCGTCGTCGGGCAGCCGTAGGGCTTGGCGTATCTGTTCACTGGCAAAGCCACGCTGCATCAGGAAGCGCTCGATGCGCGCGCGCTCTGTGCGGGTGGCGGGCGAAGCAACACCGAAACGCCGCTGCAGCACAGCGCGGCACAGGCTCACCCAGTCGGGACCTTCGTCGTACAGCACGCGCCGCAGCAAGGCGCTGTCGATGCGGCGCGGCCTGAGACTGGCCGCGATCTTCAGCGGACCATCTCCTCGTGTGCTGCGGTAGCGCACGAACGCTTCCGCAAACCGAGTATCGGACTGCAGATTGTCTTCCGCCAACTGCTCCAGCACCGGACGCACGATGTCGTCAGGCGACAGTTCAGGGTGACGTTCAACCACCTTGTCGAAAAGTTCGGCCAAGGAATGCTCACGCCGCGCCAACAAGTCGAGCGCGGCGCGGCGGGCCAGTGCCCGCGCATCGTCACTCATGACGCGGACCCGTCGGCGGCAGACCGGCGATCAAGCGTCTTCAAGCGCTTCGTCGTCTTCCTCGCTGGCGGCCGCGGTGACGCCACCCGTCTGCAGGATACTGCGGAGCTTCGCTTCGATTTCGTGCGCCACCTCGGGGTGCTCGGCCAGATAGGCCACCGCGTTCTTCTTGCCCTGCCCGATCTTCTCGCCCTTGTAGGCGTACCAGGCACCGGCTTTCTCCACCAGATTATTGGCGACGCCCAGTTCGATGATCTCGCCGTTGCGGGAGATACCGGCCCCATAGTAGATCTCGAACTCGCACTGCTTGAATGGCGGCGCAACCTTGTTCTTGACGACCTTGACGCGGGTCTCGCTGCCGACCACCTCCTCGCCATCCTTTATCGACCCTATGCGACGGATATCGAGACGGACCGAGGCGTAGAACTTGAGGGCATTACCCCCTGTGGTGGTTTCTGGCGACCCGAACATGACACCGATCTTCATACGGATCTGGTTGATGAAAATGAGCAGCGTGTTGGTGTTCTTGATGTTGCCCGTCATCTTACGCAGGGCCTGGGACATCAATCTGGCGTGCAGACCCACATGGCTGTCTCCCATGTCACCTTCGATCTCGGCCCGCGGTGTGAGAGCCGCCACGGAGTCGATGACGACCACGTCGACCGCCCCCGAGCGGACGATCATGTCGCAGATTTCGAGGGCCTGCTCACCGGTGTCGGGCTGGCTGACCAGCAGGTTGTCGACGTCTACTCCCAGCTTCTTGGCGTAGATGGGGTCGAGCGCATGCTCGGCATCGATGAAGGCACAGGTGCCGCCCTTGCGCTGGGCTTCGGCGATGACCTGCAGCGTCAGCGTGGTCTTGCCCGAAGACTCCGGCCCATAGATCTCGACGATGCGTCCTTTCGGCAGACCGCCGATGCCAAGCGCCATGTCGAGGCCGAGAGATCCCGTAGAGATGGCTGGTATCGCATGGTTTTCATGGTCGCCGAGCCGCATCATGGAACCCTTGCCGAACTGGCGCTCGATCTGCGCGAGTGCGGCCGCCAATGCCTTGTCTTTGTTACCTTCCTTTTCTGCCATATCCGTGGTCCTGAACTTTGTCGTGGATGAGGGAATACACTGGGATTATCGAGGGATTCCGCGCACCGATTTTGGTCGGTAGCACGCCGCGCCGGGTCTTGCCTGCGGCTCTCACGGGGTGCTGGCATTTAAGCAGGAAAAAACTGCCTCTTCAAAAAAAACTTGGTCACTCCGCGCACTCTGGAGCGGGTCTAGCCGGGGCTGGAGCGCCCTACTGCAGGACTGGCCAATCGGGTACCATCCGGCCCACTTTTCCCCCTGGCGCGCGACCATCCGCTTGCACAACGTACCGCCTCTTCACACGCCCATGATCCAGCAGTACCTCGCCGTGAAGCAGCAGCATGCGGGGGTGCTGCTCTTTTACCGCATGGGTGATTTCTACGAGCTTTTTTTCCAGGACGCCGTGCGCGCGGCCGAACTGCTCGGCATCACGCTCACCACGCGCGGCAAGTCGGGCGGATCACCGATTCCCATGTGCGGAATCCCCTTCCACGCGGCGGAGCGCTATCTCGCCAAGCTGGTGGAACTGGGCGAGTCCGTAGCGATCTGCGAGCAAATCGGCGATCCGGCCACCAGCAAGGGCCCGGTCGAGCGCAAAGTGGTCCGGATGATCACGCCTGGCACCCTCAGCGACGAAGCCTTGCTCAAGGAGGGGCGCGATCTTCTGCTGATGGCCCTCTGGCGGCAGGGAGAGCACTACGGCCTCGCCGCGCTCGATGTGAGCAGTGGTCGCTTTTCCGTACTCGAGTGCCAGGGAGAGGAAAACCTGCTGGCAGAACTGCAGAGGCTGGACCCGGCCGAGTTGCTGGTCGCCGAGCATCAGAGCCTGCCGCAGGCTTTGAGCGGTCGTCGTGGTCTGCGCCAGCGGCCGGGTTGGGAGTTTGATCTCGATGCGGCGCTGCGCAGCCTGACCCGACAATTCCAGACCGATACCCTGCAGGGCTTTGGCTGCGCCCACCTGTCGCTGGCGCTGCAGGCCGCCGGCTGCGTGCTCAACTATGCCCGTGAAACACAGCACAGCGATCTCGCCCACTGCCGCAGCATTCGCGTGGAAAACAGCAGCGACAGTCTGATCCTCGATGCAATCAGCCGTCGCAATCTGGAGATCGACGTCACCCTGTCCGGCAGCCTCGGTAATACCCTGGTAGCGGTACTGGATCGCTGTGCCACACCGATGGGTGGCCGTTTGCTGCGACGCTGGCTGCACAGACCCATCCGGGCTCAGGACGAAATACGCAACCGTCAGCGTGCCGTGCAGGCACTGCTCGATGGCTACCTTTTCGAGAGCCTGCAGCCACTGCTGAAGCAAATCGGTGACCTCGAGCGCATTTTGGCCAGGGTGGCCCTGCGATCGGCGAGACCGCGAGATCTCAGCAAACTGCGTGACGCCTTGTTGGTGCTGCCGGACCTGCGGGCGGTGCTGGCACCAGCCAGTGATCCACACCTGTCGCGGCTGCGAGAGCTGGTTGCCAGCTACCCTGGCTTGGCCGATCTGCTGCAGCGCGCCTTGGTAGAACAGCCCCCGGTCGTGCTTCGCGACGGTGGAGTCATCGCCGACGGCTACGATGCCGAGCTAGACGAGTTGCGTGCTCTCGGCAGCAATGCTGGAGATTTTCTGCTGCAACTCGAAGCCCAGGAACGGGCCGCCACGGGGCTGTCCACGCTCAAGGTCGGTTACAACCGCATCCATGGCTACTTCATTGAACTCAGCCGCCTGCAGGCCGAGACGGCGCCAGCGCACTACCTGCGCCGGCAGACGTTGAAGAATGCCGAACGCTACATCACGCCGGAGCTCAAGGAGTACGAGGACAAGGTCCTGAGCGCCGGCAGTCGGGCGCTCGCCCGCGAAAAATCGCTCTACGACGACCTGCTCGACCAATTATTGGCAGAACTGCCCGCCTTGCAGGCCTCGGCATTCGCGCTGGCTGAACTCGATGTACTGCACGATTTTGCTGAGCGCGCCCTCGTGCTGGACCTCACCTGTCCGGAACTGGTCGATGACATCGGCATCCAAATCACCGGAGGCAGGCATCCCGTCGTCGAACAGGTGACCGAGGGCGCCTTCGTTGCCAACGACCTGGAACTGCATGCTGAGCGCCGGCTGTTGGTCATCACCGGGCCGAACATGGGGGGCAAATCCACCTACATGCGCCAGAATGCCCTGATCGTCCTGCTGGCGCATACCGGCTGTTTCGTGCCGGCAGCTGCGGCGCGGATCGGGCCGATCGACAGAATCTTCACCCGCATAGGATCGGCCGATGACCTGGCTGGCGGCAGGTCCACTTTCATGGTGGAGATGACGGAAACGGCGAACATTCTGCACAATGCGACGGTCACTTCGCTGGTACTGATGGACGAAATCGGCCGCGGCACCAGCACCTTCGATGGACTGGCACTGGCGTGGGCGACGGCGGTGCACATTGCCTGCCACCTGCGGGCGATGACCCTGTTTGCGACTCACTACTTCGAACTCACCGGGTTACCGGACGACTTTGCCGGTGTGGCCAACGTGCATCTGGATGCCACGGAGCACGGAGACAGCATCGTCTTCCTGCACGCCGTCAAGCCGGGACCCGCCAACCAGAGTTACGGGCTGCAGGTGGCGCAGCTGGCTGGCATTCCCCGGCCGGTCATCCAGCAGGCACGCAAGAAGTTGCTGGAACTCGAAAAAGCCGAAGGCTTCAAGAGCGGGCTTGCCGCAAAGGTCACGCGGCAGCAGCAGGACATGTTTGCCTCCCTGCCGGGGCACCCGGCACTCGACATGCTGGATGCCATGGACCCGGACCAGCTCTCTCCCAGGCAGGCCCAGGAGCTGCTATACCGCTTGAAGGAATTGCGGCAGGGCTGAGCTCCCGCGGGACGGCTTCGTGTCGCGGCCACCGGGCGACCATGGCAGCAGTTCATCTGCTACGGAGCTTGCTGCTAGAATCCGCAGCCATTCGCTCGGCTGTCGCCGGCAACTGATTGATTTTCATCACTTCTCGACTGGAGTAACCGCATGACCTTCGTCGTTGGCGCCAACTGTATCAAGTGCAAGCACACGGACTGTGTCGAGGTGTGCCCAGTGGACTGCTTCTACGAAGGCCCAAACATGCTGGTGATCAATCCGGACGAGTGCATCGACTGCGCACTCTGCGAACCGGAATGCCCCGTGGATGCGATCTATGCTGAGGACGAGGTCCCGGAAGAGCAGCACGAGTTCATCGCCCTCAATGCCGAACTGGCGGCGCGCTGGCCAAACATCACGGAAATGAAGCCAGCGCCGGCCGACGCCGAGGCCTGGGACGGCAAGCCAGACAAGTTGCAGCTGCTGGAACGCGACTGGCCGGCAAAATAGCCTTTCCGTAGAGCGGTAGGCCGCCACAGCGACACGATCTAAGCAGCATTTACTGCCGCCGTAGGTGCTCCACGGTGAAGCCATCGCGCTCGAGCATGCGCTTCAATTTGCCGAGAGCCTCGATCTGTAGTTGGCGCACCCGCTCGCGGGTGATGCCGACCTCGGCCCCGACATCTTCGAGCGTGGCCCCTTCGTACCCCTGTAAACCGAAGCGCCGCAACACCACTTCACGGTGGCGCGCCGAAAGTCGCCCCAGCCACTGTTCGACATGGCGCTCGAGATCGTCCTGCTCCGTGATCTCCACGGGTTCCGGGGCCTCACCCGGTAGCGTATCCAGCAAGCTGCTCTCTCCTTCGCCAGCCAGACTTTGGTCCGCCGAGCAGCTTCTGAGATGCTGGGCCAGCAGCCTCTCCACCACGGCCACCGACTTGCCAGTGCGACTGGCAATCTCCTGAGCAGTGGGCTCATGCCCGGCTTGCTCGCGCAGTTGCTCCTGGGCCTTCAGGCAGCTCTGCAGTTCCTTCATGACATGGACCGGAAACCTGATGGTTTGCGCATGATTCATGAGGGCCCGGTCCATCGACTGCTTGATCCACCAGGTCGCATAGGTGGAAAAGCGGTATCCGAGTTCGGGGTTGTATTTCTCGACCGCCCTGATGAGACCGAGATTACCCTCTTCGACGAGATCGAGCAGGCAGAGACCACGATTCTGGAAGCGCTTGGCGATGGCCACGACCAGCCGGAGGTTGGCTTCGATCATGCGCTGCTTGCTGCTGCGGGAACCCTGTATCACTTCGCGGGCCAGCAAGACTTCCTGCTCGGCAGTCAGCAGCGGGATATGACCGATTTCGTTGAGGTAGAGGGTAGTGGCATCGGGCAAGTTATCCACCCGGCGGGATGAGCGAGGCGTATCCTCGTCGTCATTGGCAACGGTGGCCTCTGTCTCGTCGCTGTCGGAGAAGTCCTCCTGTTCATCCGCCGCAGACTCGCCAGCAGAAGCGCCGCAGATTTCCGGCAGCCCCTGCTCCTCCTCCGATCGGGAAGCCTCGAAGTAGGCCCCCGCGCTGTCGCTGACCTGACGAGATGAAGGATCCGTCGGCGAGGCCGTGCGTGGCATGGAATCCCATGTCATCTTGTTCATGGCACCTTCCTTGTCTGCTGATTGTCAGAATTTCTTCGTTTCTTTTTGGTTCTTCCATGTAACCATCAGTTCACTTCTCTCGAACTATAAGTAGCCGTTTCGGGAGAAATGCTTTTCTTTGTCTGTTTCGGAAACCGTCAGGGAGCTTGCTATTTCGATCAGCCCACTATCCCTGAAAAAAGCGGTTTTTTAAGCAAAATAATGCATTCTCCCACTTGCAGCCATGCTGATTCCTTGCTGAAGAAGTTCTAGCAGTATAGTAAGGCAACGCAAATACGCAAAAATTTCAAGCATATTTATTTGTGTGCCTTTTCGCTGAACCGGAGCAGGTCTGGCGGCGCGGCGCGGCGCCGTGCGGCATCAGGCAGGACCAGCGCGCTTGTGCTCTTCGGCGGCGTGCTGCCTACTGGAGTGCGGGCAGATACTGGAGCGGATCGACTGGCTTGCCATCCAGGCGAATTTCGAAATGGAGCAGGTTGCGATCGATACCACTGGAGCCGAGCTCGGCGATTTTCTGGCCCCGTCTGACTCTGTCCTTTTCGGCTACCACAAGGGCCCGGTTGTGGGCGTAGGCCGACAGAAATCGGTCGCTGTGCTTGACGATGATGAGGTTGCCGTAGCGCAACAGACCACTGCCGGCGTAAACCACCTCGCCATCGGCAGCAACCAGCACGGGATCGCCGGTAGCGCCACTGATGTCGATGCCCTTGTTTTCGCCAGAGTCGTCGCTGAAGCGTCCAACGATGTTGCCTTGATGCGGCCAGTCCCAGACTAGGTTAGCCCCGACGGCGGCGTCATCTGTACGAATGTTATCGCCCGCAGCAGTCGCGGCCTGCGCCCCGGGCGCCGCCGCCGGTGAGCGTGCCGCTGTAACCGCCGGCGCAGAATTGGCCGCTGGAGCGGGAGCGCTGTTGGTGACCGGCGGGGTGTCTCTGGGAGACGGTGCCGGCGCCACTGGAGTGCCGACCGCTGGAATGCCGACCGCTGCTGTACCTGCCGCCGCAGTGGCGGGTACGCGAGTCGAGGGCACGGCCGCCGATGATGACTGGGCAGCAGCCGGTGCGGATGGAGCACGCGCCGTCTCGGCGGAAGAAGAGGGTGGGACTGTGGCTGGCGCTGAACTGGGGGACTCATTGCCGGGGAGTTCGGTTCTGGTCGGACGTCCGCCACCGGGCAGCGGGGTGCGGCGCAGGGTGGTGACGGCGGCCGGCGCTGTGGTGGCAGTCGATACCACGTTGCCCGCCGCCGGCGCCCGGGCTGGTGCCAAGGAACGCGCGACCGTTCCGCCCTCGGCCCGCAGGTCGACGTCTAAATATTGGCCTGGGGTCAGCAGATAGGGCTCACGGAGATTGTTCGCGCGCGCGAGCGCTGCAAAGTCCAGATCGTAGATCCAGGCCACGGCGTACAGGGTTTCCCCCTCGTTGACCAAATGTCGACGACCTGCATTCAGGAACAGCGTTTCGCCAGCCTGATCGACCGGAGCCTGATAACGGCTTCCGCAGCCCACCAAGGCCAGCAGCAAGACCAGCCTTGCCAGCCTCTGCAATCGCTTTGTTCCTGTCATGGTCACGTTCTCCGCTGCGCGTCAGCCGCTACGTCGTTACAACATTCGCTGACCGGGCATAGACTGCATTGTAGTCGCTGCATCAGCCGTAGGCACGGGTGAGCGCGTCGCCAAGCCCCCGCCCTCACAAGGACCCCACATGGCTCGCCCCCTGGTACTGGCTTCTTCCTCTCGCTACCGCCGTGAACTGCTGGCTCGTCTCGGGCTACCCTTTCGCTGGGCCAGTCCCGACGTGGACGAGACACCGCTGCCGGAAGAACCGGTCGCTGCTCTCGTTGAACGCCTGGCGCTCGCCAAGGCCACAGCGCTTGCAGCGAGTTTCCCGGACGCACTGCTGATTGGCTCGGACCAGGCCTGTCAGGTCGAGGGCACTTCGATCACGCTCGGCAAACCGGGCGGCTTCGAACCGGCACTGACGCAATTGCTGGCCTGCAACGGCAGGCAGGTCTGCTTCCATACGGCGGTTACGCTGCTGGACGCCCGCACAGGGCAACGCTGGCAGGCGCGGGATGAGTACCGTGTGTACTTTCGCCGCTCCAGCGAGGCCGAACTGCGCGCCTACCTGCTGCGCGAAACCCCCTATGACTGTGCCGGCAGTTTCAAGGCCGAGGGCTTGGGCATCGCCCTCTTTTCTGCACTCGAGGGCCGAGATTTCCACAGTCTCGTCGGCCTGCCGCTCATCAGTCTCTGCGAACTGCTGCGCCAGGCAGGGGTCGATCCCCTGACACCGCCCTGAGCGAAGTGTCAGCCCCGCAGCTTACGCAATGCGCCGTCGAAAGCCGTGTCATACGGGGCCTGCACCAGCACCGGTAGACCACTGGACGGATGGGGAAAAGCCAGACTGCCGGCATGCAGAAAAAGACGTTTGTGGCCGGCGCGCTGCCGCAGGGCCTCCTGGTCACGGGAAGCGTATTTGTCGTCACCGAGCAGTTCGCAGCCCACCCACGCGGCATGGACACGGATCTGATGGGTACGACCGGTCAGCGGCCTCGCCTCCACCAGCGTGGCGCCACGCAAGGGCTCGATAGTCGAGAACTCCGTTACGGCCTCCTTGCCCTCGTCATCGATCTCGACGCGGCGCTGTCCAGACCGTTCCGGTTGCCGGAGCAGCGCAACATCAACGCGCTTGGTCCTGTTTGGCCATTGGCCAACGACGATGGCCTGGTAAGTCTTGCGAACCTGCTGGTCGCGAAAGGCCTGCATCAGGGCCTTGCGTGCCTTGCCGGTCTTGGCCAGCAGCAGGCAGCCCGACGTCCCCTTGTCGAGACGGTGGACGAGTTCCAGACCAGGCCACTGCGGAAAAATCTGCCGCAGCGCCTCGATGAGACCAAGTTTGCTGCCACTGCCAGCATGCACGGCGAGCCCTGCCGGCTTGTTGATGACGAGAAAGTCGGCATCCTCCAGCAGGACTGAGGCCTTGAGCAGGTTCGTCAGCTGCTGACCAGGGGCTGGCGGACCCGCTTGCTCTCCGAGGCGCAGGGGCGGCACCCTGACGAGATCCCCGGGCTGTACCCTGCTGTCGGCCTTGGCGCGCTTGCCGTTGATGCGAACCTCGCCGCTGCGGATTATTCGGTAAATCAATGATTTAGGAGCGCCTTTCAAGCGTCCCGCCAGATAATTGTCGAGGCGCTGGTTGGCTTGATGCTCCAAGACACTGAGCTGACCTGCCCCGGTCGGCGCCGGGAGGCGGTGTTTCTGGGAACGATCGGTACTGTCGGTCTTGACCGGCTTTTTGGAGGGGGCGGCTGCCATGCAATGTGTCGGCTGAGCGAAGGGGGCGGCAGTATAGCCGTGCTGTGAGCAAGGTAAGAAACTTCTCAAGAATGCCAGATAACGGTTTGAAGGCACGGGACTCTGCTGTTACGATGGCCGCGCTTTTCGCAGTCCCCCTGCCCCCTTGCAGGACGGCCTCTGAGCGCACGCAGGCACAGGCAACTTGCCGTCACGAGCACTCAGACCCGCGTCGTCACTCTCATCTAGGACGGCACCATTCCCTGCCCGATGCAGCGGTGGAAGGCAATGAAGCGCTCCCCAGTCTGGAGCTGGCGTGGTCATCAGGTCACCCTCCGCGGCCCGTCGCAGTGCGACGGACTGCAGCCGCCAACGATTTGGTCGTTCCCGGTTGCTGCAGAAGCCAACGATGCCTGTACCCGGTTCGTCGTTCATCGGCGCGATGGCCCGCCTCAGACTTAACCTTTACCCCGGGATACCCCGGCAACCAGTGAGAGATTCGGGCAGGTTCGCGCGGAAAGAGCGAGCCCGCCAGGCCCAGCGGCCACGATGTTTGGACTAGCGCTGTCAGACCGCCAGTGACTCGTGGCGGCAGTCAGACGGTTTTTTGATGGGATGGCGCCGTTCAGGACCCTGAACCACGCGGCGACAACCGATGTTTCGCAAAAAGTAGTGCTACGGCCGTAGCTCGGGGCCCGCCCCGACCAGGTTCTCGCTTTGGCAAGCCGGGTGTTTCTCGTCAACGACGGAAAACACTCATGAAACGCATATTGGTCAATGCAACCCAGAAGGAAGAACTGCGGGTTGCCCTCGTCGACGGTCAGCGCCTTTACGACCTCGACATCGAAAACCGCAACCGTATCCAGAAGAAGGCCAACATCTACAAGGGCCGCATCACGCGGGTCGAGCCAAGTCTGGAGGCTGCCTTCGTCAATTACGGAGCCGATCGCCACGGCTTCCTGCCCCTCAAGGAAATAGCCCGCGAGTACTACCGCCGGTCAGCGCCTGAAAACGGCAAGGGCAGCATCCGGGAACTGGTCGCCGAAGGCACTGAAGTCATCGTGCAGGTCGAAAAGGAGGAGCGTGGCAACAAGGGTGCTGCCCTCACCACCATGATCAGCCTGGCGGGACGTTACCTGGTGCTGATGCCCAACAATCCCCGGGGTGGCATCTCCAGGCGCATCGAGGGTGAAGACCGCTCGGAACTGCGCGAGGCCATGGATGCCCTGCAGATTCCCGATGGCATGGGCATCATCATCCGCACGGCCGGCATCGGTCGCAGTGCCGAAGAGCTGCAGTGGGACCTCAACTACCTCACCACCGTCTGGAACGCCATCACCTCTGCCTCCAAGGAACGGGAGTCACCGTGCCTGCTGTTCCAGGAAAGCAACGTGGTGCTGCGAGCGGTGCGCGACCACCTGCGTCAGGATATCGGCGAGGTCATTCTCGACACGCAGGCCGCTTTCGACGAAGCGCTGACCTTCGTAAGGCAGGTCATGCCGCAGTTCGAGAGCCGGCTGCGGCTTCATCAGGGCGGTGTGCCGCTGTTCACCAACTTCCAGGTCGAAAACCAGATCGAGACGGCCTTCCAGCGTGAGGTGAAACTGCCCTCTGGCGGTTCCATCGTGATCGATCCCACGGAGGCGCTCGTTTCCATCGACATCAACTCCTCGCGGGCCACCAAGGGCTCCGACATCGAGGAAACGGCCTTGCAAACCAACCTCGAGGCCGCCGACGAAATTGCACGCCAGCTGCGTCTGCGCGACATGGGCGGCCTGATCGTCATCGACTTCATCGACATGATGTCGCAGAAAAATCAGCGGATGGTCGAAGACCGCGTCAAAGACGCGCTGGAAATGGACCGGGCCCGCGTACAGGTTGGCAAGATCTCACGATTCGGGCTGCTGGAAATGTCGCGCCAGCGACTGCGCCCGTCTCTGGGTGAGACCAGCGCCACCGTCTGCCCTCGCTGCAACGGCCAAGGTCGCATCCGTGACATCGAAAGCCTGTCGCTGGCCATACTGCGCCAGATACAGGAGGAAGCGGGCAAGAGCAATTCACGTGAAATTCGCGCCATCGTCCCCATCAGCGTGGCCTCGTACCTGCTCAACGAAAAACGTCTCGATGTCGTGCAGATCGAAAGCCAGGCACGGAAACGCGTACTGATCGTTCCGACTCCGCATCTGGAAACACCGAATTTCGAAATCCAGAACATCAACAGCGAGTCGCACGAGCGCAGCTACGAACTCGATACGGAACACGAGGACGTGCCGGAAGACGTCCTGCCCCGCACACCGATCGTGGCAGAGGCACCGGCGGTACAGACGGCCCGGCTGGTGGCACCGCCGCCACCGGTGGTTGCTCCACCCGTGCAAGCTCCGGCGCCCGCCGCTGCTGCCCCTGCCCCGCGCAAGCCGGGCTTCCTCGCCCAGATTTTCTCGAGTCTGTTCGGCACCTCCTCGGCCAACGAAGAAGAAGTACCCAAAACCGCAGAGGCGGCCACGTCGCAGACCGGTGGAACTGGCCGGGAGCGCGGCAATCGCCGCGATCGCCACAAGGATCGAAAGCGCCCGGAACGCGGCGAACGCTCGTCGGAGCAGCGCAGTGAAGCCCGAGCCGAAGCACGACCCGACGCACGTCCGCGTCCGCAGCCCGAGGGAGAAGCGCCGGAGAGCGACGATGACTCGGGGCAGGGCCGGCGCGAGGGAGGCCGTCGTCGGCGCGGGGGTCGCAACCGTAACCGCAAGGACCGGGAACGCCCAGCAGCGGGCGGCACCGAGGAGTCAGGACCGGAACAGGAACGCAGAGAGCGGCCGGAGCGCGCCCCGCGCCCCGAACGCCCACTCGACGACAGTATTGCCGCCGATGAAAACGAGGCGCTGACCATGGAGCCGGGCGCTGCACAGCGCCCCGGTCGCCGGCCGCCAGACAAGCGTGGCCGTCAGCCACGTCCGCGCCAGCGCGGTAATCGCGAAGATCTCAATCTGGCCGTTGTTACGACAGGAGCAGTAGTCGAACCCTCGGCCATTCCACCGTCCCAGCCAGAGTCGGCTTCGGGAGTGGCTGAGGCACCCGCAGGCTTCAGCAGTGGTGATCAGGCCACATCCTTCGCCGAGACGACAGCGGCGAGCAGCGACGTAATTTCTAGCGACGCCGAACCGGCACCAACGGCAGCGGCCGCGGTAGCAGACGAGCTGCAGCCCTTGGCAGCGGACTCTGCGCACGAAGTACTGGACCAGACTGCTGCGGCAGCAGTGCCGTTGGGTTTGCTTGACGAGGGGCTGGCCCCAGTGCGCCTGTCGCCGCTGGCGGCATCGGTGGCCGAGGCGCTGCAGGCAGCCAACACGGCGGCAACGATCGGTACCGAGGCGACGACTTCTAGCCCGATTTCAGCGGCCGCAGCGACCGATCAGACCAGCGCTCCCGCAGAGTCCAGTGCGGACGCCAGTATGGTTGCCAGTCCAGCCACAGACATGACAGCCACGACACGGGAACGTCGACGGGCACCAAACGACCCGCGCAACCGCCAGCCGCAGGGCTGACGGTCACGGCATGAAGCGCTAGGCGCCGGTTACGGCGCGTAGCGCAGGCTGAAATCCACCACGACGTTAGGCGTAATGGTGGTGAGATTGGCGATCTTGCGCAGTTCCTCGACCCCGACGTCGAGTCCGAATTGCCCTGCAGCGATGATCAGCGGTTTGGCGAGTTGCACCTGCAGGGCATCGTCGGCCATTTTGACCACCTGCAGATCAGCGGTGATCTCGGCGACCACGCCGTGCAGGCTCACGGAGACCGGGTAGGCAACGGTCACGCTTTCGCCCACCGCCAAAGCGCGCAGCGGCGCCAAGTCGACCTGCACGGACACGTCCGCCTTCGGAAACTGCGTCACCTGAAAGACCAGATCACGCATACGCTGGTTGCGAATGTCGATGGCCGTGTCCACGGTGGCCAGATCGATGCTGAGTGTGGCCTTGCCCGCATCACTGATGCTGCCGGCCAGACCCGTGAAGCGATTGACCTCGCTGACGGCCGCGTTCTTGCTGGTCACGTAATGAAACGAGGAAGACGCTGCATCGAGTGTCCATTCCGCGTGTACGGCCGACGCCATTCCTGCAAATACTGCGAGACTGCCCACCACCAACTTTCTGTGCAACATACTTACCTCTCCCTCGTTAGTCCGCGTTGTGAAATCTGAATGAGCGCGCCGATGGAGCGCAGCGCCTGCTGGCACGCGTCACAGCGCCGCCTCGAGCGCAGGAATTGCGCTGAACAGGTCTGCGACCAGACCGTAGTCGGCTACCTGAAAGATGGGTGCCTCCGGATCCTTGTTGATGGCGACGATGACCTTGCTGTCCTTCATGCCCGCCAGATGCTGGATCGCCCCGGAAATGCCGATGGCCAGGTAAAGCTCGGGAGCCACCACCTTGCCGGTCTGTCCGACCTGATGATCGTTGCCGATGTAACCCGCGTCGACTGCCGCCCGAGAGGCACCGATGGCAGCACCGAGCTTGTCAGCTAGACCGTCGAGCAGACGGAAATTTTCTGCGCTGCCGAGGCCGCGACCACCGGATACCACCACACGCGCTGCGGTCAACTCCGGCCGCGCGCTCTGCAGCGTGGAGGCACTGATGAAACGGCTCTGGGTCTGGGGGTGACTGGCGTCGAGGTGGTCGATGGGGGCCGCAGACTGCTGCTCGCCAACCGCTTCGAACGCCGAGGTACGCACGGTGGCCACGATGCATGGATCGAGAGACTCGACCGTAACCAGTACGTTGCCGGCGTAGTTCGGCCGCACGAACGTCCGGGAATCCCGGATGGCGACAATCTCCGACAACTGCGCCACATCGAGCAGGGCTGCCACCCGCGGCAGCACATTCTTGCCGGTGGTCGTGGCAGCGGCCAGCAGGACCTGACGGCTGCCCATCAGCGCAACGACCAACGGTGCCACGGCTTCGGCCACCTGCTGTGCGTAGCAATCGTGCTCAGCCAGCAACACGCGAGAGACGCCCTCGAGGCGACTGGCGGCCTGGGCCACTCCCTGACACGCTGCCCCGGCGACCAGTACCTCCACCGTGCCGGAGAAAGCGGCAGCCGCCTTGACCAGATGCCGAGTGGCGGCCTTCAGGGAAACGTTGTCGTGCTCAGCGATGATGAGAATGTTCATGCAAGTACCTTGGCGTCATTCTTCAGGCGGTCGACCAACTCGGCGACGGAAGCGACCTTCACACCTGCCTTGCGCGGCGGCGGTTCCGCCACGGACAGCACCTTGAGATGCTGCCTGAGGGTGACGCCCAGTTGCGCCGGGGTGAAGGTGGCAATCGGCTTCTTCTTCGCCTTCATGATTTCCGGCAGCTTGGCGTAGCGGGGTTCGTTGAGACGCAGGTCGGTGGTGATCACGGCAGGCAACTGCACTGACAGCACCTGCTCACCGCTGTCCACTTCGCGCGCCACTTCGGCCCAGCCGTCCCGCAGCGTAATGCTCGAGGCGAAGGTGGCTTGCGGCAGACCACACAGGGCCGCCAGCATCTGCCCGACCTGGTTGTTGTCGGAATCGATGGCCTGTTTGCCGAGCAGGATCAGGCCAGGGTTTTCCTGTTGCACTACCGCGCGCAGCAGCTTTGCCACGTTCAGGGACTCGAGTTCGTCGTCTGCCTGGACGTGGATGCTGCGATCGATACCGAGCGCCATGGCGGCACGCAGCTGATCCTGTACCTTGTCGCTGCCTATGGAAACGGCAACGAGTTCGGTCGCCACGCCCTTCTCCTTGAGGCGCACGGCTTCTTCCACCGCAATTTCGCAGAAGGGATTCATGGCCATCTTGGCGGCGCTCAAATCGACGCCGCTCTGGTCTTGCTTGACCCGCACCTTTACGTAGGGGTCCAGGGTGCGCTTGACTGCCACCAGGACTTTCATGGGAATTCTCGATTGCTGTACGAAAAAGACCGGTCGAAATCCTTCGCGCCGGAGACCGGGGAATTATAATGGCCCGCCTGCGCCCACAGCCACAGGGATTCCGATTTTGTCGACTCCAAGCTCCACTATCGAACGCGAAAGCATGTCGTTTGACGTCGTGATCGCCGGAGCTGGTCCGGCTGGCCTCGCCACCGCCATCCGGCTCGCGCAATTGGCCCGTGAGAGCGGTATCGGGCTCTCCATCTGCCTGCTCGACAAGGGCGCGGAAATAGGCGCCCACATCGTATCCGGGGCCCTGCTCGATCCGTGCGGCCTTGACGAGCTCCTGCCTGACTGGCGATCCCTGGGGGCTCCGGTCACGACCGCAGTGACCGAGGAGGACGTGTGCTATCTCACCTCGGAAAGCGGTTCCCTGCGCATTCCGGATTTTCTGGTGCCGCAGGACACACACAATCGCGGCAATTTCGTCATCAGCCTCGCCAACCTCTGCCGCTGGCTTGGTCAGCAGGCAGAACAACTGGGCGTGGAAATCCTCACTGGCTTCAGCGCCCGCGAATTGCTTTACGACGCCAGCGGACACGTCTGCGGCGTGCAGACCGGTGATCAGGGTGTGCAGCGGGATGGCGGTGCTGGACCGAACTTCACACCGGGATATCAGTTGCACGCGAGGTATACGGTGCTGGCGGAAGGGTGTCGCGGCCATCTCGGCAAGGAAGTCATTGCCCGCTTCCAGCTCGACGCCGGACGCAGTCCCCAGCACTACGGTCTCGGCATCAAGGAAATCTGGGAAGTACCGGCCCCTGCGCACAGTCCCGGTCGCGTTCTGCACTCGCTGGGCTGGCCACTCAGCGAGAGTGGCGCCACCGGCGGCGGCTTTCTCTACCATCTCGACGACCGTCAGGTGAGCGTGGGCTTGATCACGGACCTCAACTACCAAAACCCCTGGTTGAGCCCCTTCGACGAATTCCAGCGGCTCAAACAGCATCCGCGCTTTGCCGCCACCCTGCGGGGTGGCAAGCGCCTGAGCTACGGGGCCCGCGCCCTCACGAAGGGAGGCCTGCAGTCCCTGCCGGAACTGGCTTTTCCGGGCGGCCTGCTGGTCGGCGACGATGCGGGCTTCCTCAATTTCCTGAAGATCAAGGGCACGCACACGGCGATGAAGTCGGGCATGCTGGCGGCCGAGGCGCTTTGCAGTGCGCTGCAAGTGGCTGAGCCACCCAAGGTCCTCACCGATTACGGCCGCCGCTTCGCCACCTCCTGGCTGCATGCCGAGTTGCAGCGCTGTCGCAATGCCGGGCCGCTGATCCACCGCTTCGGCAGCTTGGCGGGCAGCGCACTGGTATGGGCAGAACAGACGCTGTTCCGTGGCAAGCTACCCCTGACGTTGCGCGACGAGCGGCCCGACCACAGCACGTTGCACAAGGCCGAGCACGCGAGGCGCATAGACTATGCGCGGCCCGACAACCAGCTCTCGTTCGATCGCCAGAGCTCGGTGTACCTGTCCAATACCTTCCATGAGGAAGACCAGCCCTGCCACCTGCTGCTGGCCGATCCGCAAACACCGGTCGCGTTCAACCTGCCCGTCTACGACGAACCTGCGCAGCGCTACTGCCCGGCCGGCGTCTACGAGATCGTGCACGAAACCGCTGGCTCTCCGCGGCTTCAGATCAATGCGCAGAACTGCGTGCACTGCAAGACCTGCGACATCAAGGACCCTACGCAGAACATCCGCTGGGTACCGCCGGAGGGTGGTGGTGGACCCCAATACCCCAACATGTGAAGCAGGTCTCCACAACGGAGCGCCAGCACCGGAGCTGCTGCTGACGGTACTCGCCGATGGCGGTCTCGTGCTGACGCCCAATTTCCGCAGCAGTGACCAACTGATCGAATGGTCGCGACAGCCGGCCCTCGTGCAGCCGCGACCTGCCATCCTTGCCATCGACCTCTGGTTGCGCGATCTCTGGACCGAGGCCGCCCAGCGCGGCACCGATGCCGTGCTGGAATACCACCTGCTGACGCCGGCCGAGGAGCTGCTGCTCTGGCGACAGGTGGTGACCGAAGCGAGCCCGGGGCTGTTCCTGCTCGACCACACCGGTGCCGCTGCCTCGGCTGCCGACGGCTGGCGCTTGCTGCAACAGTGGTGTCTGTCGCTGCACCAGCTGCGGGCGGCCCTGCGGTTTGGCGGCACGACGGAAACGGCAGACGACTGCGAGATCGCCTGGCGCTGGTTCTCCCATTTCGAACGACTCTGCCAGCAGAAAAAGGTGCTGGCCTTCGGCAGCATGCTGCAGATCCTGCTCGGCCTGCTGCAACAGCCCCCGCACTGGCTGCTGCCCCTGCTGCCGCGCCGCCTGCTGTTGTGGGGTTTCGATGCGCCGCCGCCGCTTTACCAGGCGGTTTTTTCCGCGCTGCAGGCGCAGAGCACGCTCATCGAGGTGCTGACCCTGCCGACGGCGCAGCCGCTGTACTCTCTCGAAGAGCATGCCGATCCCGACGCCGAATGCCAGGCGGCTGCACAATGGGCCGAGCAGATACTGCAAGAGCAGCCTGCTGCGCGCATCGGCATCGTCTGCCCCGAGGCGGAACTGCTGCGCGGGCCCTTGCGGCGCCATGTGGAGGCGCGTTTCGCCGCCAGACCCGCGCTGCTGGCCAGCACGCTCGGCAGCGAGGTCGCAGACCTCCCCCTCGTGAAGACCGCCCTGCTGGGGCTTGCCCTGCTCGATGAGCAGATCGATCTGCTCACGCTCGGCATACTGCTACGCTCGCCGTTCGTGACCGGCCAGGATGCGGAGGCCCTCGACTGCAAGGCGGCGCTGGAGTGGCGCCTGCGGCGACAAGGTGCCGTGCACTGCTCGCTGTTTGCCCTGCGCGCGCACTGCCGGGCACTGGAGGCCAGCGCCGGCGTCAGCGCGCTCTCCACCGCACTGGAGAACATCCAGCAGCACCTGCGGCGGCAGCCGGTCTCACAGTCGTTCAGCCAGTGGCTCACCCTGTTCGAGAAGATCTGGCAGGAGCTGCTGCCCCGCCCGCTGCTGCTGGAGAACGCCGGCGCCGAGGCGATCGCTGCCTGGGACGACTGGCTCCGCCAGGCCCACCTTGCCAGCGGCCTGTTCGACTCCCTCGAGCGCCGTGAGGCCATTGAGCGCCTGGCGTCTCTCGCCCGCGCGTTGCCGGTCCTGCAGCGGCGCAGCGGCGCGGCGATCCTGCTGCTGACACCCGCCACGGCCGCCGGGCTGCGTTTCAGTCATATCTGGTGCCTACAGATGAACGACAGCCAGTGGCCGCTCGCGGAGACCCCACACCCGCTGCTGCCCCTGCACTTCCAGCGGCAGCATGGCATGCCCGGCACCGACAAGACCGGTATCCTCGCCCGCAGCCGCCGCCTGTTGGACCAGCTGGCCGGTCACTGCAGTCGCGAGCTGGTCTTCAGCCTGGCGCGCATGGTGGACGACCAACTGCAGAAACCTACCCCCCTGCTGCCGGCGCGCCTGCAGCGCCGCGCCCCGCCGACCTGCCTGGTGCCGGCTGCTCTGCATCCGGCGCTGCGGGAGGCGGGTCGGGTGGCAGCCGCTGCAGAGTCATGCTCGGAGAGCATGCTGCTGCCACTGGCGGGCGAACAGGCGATCGAGGGCGGCAGCCGGCTCCTGCGGGATCAGAGCAACTGCCCCTTCAAGGCCTACGCCACCCACCGCCTGCAAGCCCGCGAGCTGCATGAACCCTATTTTGGCGTGCCGGCCCGCGCGGTCGGCGACTGCGTACACGACGCGCTGCGGGGGTTCTGGGCCGCGGTGCGCGATCAGGGCCGCCTGCTCAGTCTCGGCGAAGCCGAGCTGCTGCAGGAAGTCACGGCCGCCGTACAGCCGGCACTGGCGAAACTCGCCAAGGCGTTTCCTGCACATGCGACCGTCAGTTGGCAAAAGCTTGAAGCGGCTCGACTACGGGCGCTACTGCTGCAGTGGCTGGAGGTCGAGCGCAAGCGTGGCCCCTTCGAAGTGGCGATGAGGGAGCAGCAAGTCGAGCTGGACCTGCGACCGCTGCGCCTCATGCTCAAGATCGATCGAGTCGACCGGCAACCCGACGGCAGCCTGGTGGTAGTCGACTACAAGACCGGCCTGCGCAAGTCCATCGACTGGCAGGCTAAACGGCCGCGGGATCCGCAGTTGCTGCTTTACCAGGTTGCCGTCGACCAGCAGAGCGACTGCGGCTCGGTGGCCGCCCTGCTGCATGCTGGAGTGAATGTCGAGAAACCCGACTACGCGGGCATCGCCGCTGACGAGCAGGCCTGGACCAAGGCGGCACTGCCGAGGCAGATCAAGAATCACACACCAGCCTGGTCGGCACTGAAAGCACAGTGGGAACTGTCGCTGCGTGCGCTCGCCGAGGAGTTTGCCGAGGGTCTGAGCGCCGTCCATCCCCAACACCGGACGAGCTGCGATCACTGTCATCTTGCCGCCCTGTGCCGAATCGACGAGGTGCAGGGCGAACGCAGCGAGGATGACGACGAGGAGGAGACGGGGCCATGACTGCCTTGCCACCGGATGCTCGGCAGCGTGAGCTGGCACTCGACATCACACGCTCTTTTTGTGTGCAGGCCCCTGCCGGCTCCGGCAAGACGGAACTGCTGACCCAGCGCCTGCTCAAACTGCTCGCTCACGTGGAGCAGCCCGAGGAAATACTGGCCTTCACCTTTACGCGCAAGGCCGCCGCGGAAATGCGGCGCCGCCTGCTCGACAGCCTGCAGAGCGCGCGCGAACGCCTGGCCAATCCCGACTTCGACCCCGCCACGCTCGCTCCGCACGAAGCCTTGACCCAGCGTCTGGCGGCTGCAGTGCTCGAGCACGATGCTCGTTTCGGCTGGCAGCTGCTCGACAACAGCAAGCGTCTGCGACTCGGCACCATCGACAGCTTCACGGCCTCGTTGGCCGGACAGTTGCCGCTGAGTGCCAACTTCGGTGCGCGTCCTTCCGTGACCACCGATGTCAGCGCCATGCAGTGTAGGGCCGTGCGATCGCTGCTCGAGGAGCTCGACGGCCAGGACGCACTCGGGGCAGCGCTGCGCGAGCTACTGCCGCAGGTCCAGAACAATCTGGGCAAGGCCGAACGCTTGTTGATGGCCCTGCTGGGAAGGCGCGAGCAATGGCTGGGTGCGATGGTGCGTTTCGGTCAACAGGCGGAACAGGCCCGGCCAGAGCTGGAAGCTTTGCTGGTCGAGCTGATCGACGCGGAGCTGTCTCCGGTGTTGGCTGCCCTCAGACCCCACGCCGCAACGCTGCGGGAGCTGATCCGTTACGCCGCCGGGCATCTGCCGGCCACGACGAGCGCAGACTTGCAGGCCCTCGCCGCGCTGCCCGACCTGCCGCCTGCCGAGGCCTCGGCGCTGAGTCACTGGAAAACCCTCACAGCGTTCCTCACCACCAGCGGGGCGGAAAGTTTTCGCAGCCAGCACGGATTGCAGAGCAAGCACGGCTTTCCCAGCGGCCGCGAGGCGCGCAACGGTTCCGAGGACGCGAGCGCGCGCAAGCTGCAGTTTGGCGAGCTGGTCACGGCGCTGCAGCAGGCTGGCTGCCTGCCGTTACTGCAGACTGTGTATCACCTGCCACCGGCGCGGTACGACGAGCGTCAGTGGCAGGTGCTGTGCGCTGTCGCCACACTGCTACCGCAGCTGGCCGCCAGACTCGACGTGGCCATGCGGGAAGCCGGTCAGGTCGACCATACCGAAAACAGTCTGGCGGCGCAGCGCGCCCTCGGCAGGCTCGGGGCTCCCAGTGAGCTGGCCCAGCGCCTCGATGCACGCATCCGTCATTTGCTGGTCGACGAATTCCAGGACACCTCGCTGCTGCAATACCAGCTGCTCAGACTGCTCACGGCTGACTGGACGGATGGTGATGGACGCACGCTGTTCGTGGTCGGCGACGGCATGCAGAGCTGCTACGCATTCCGCAATGCCAAGGTCGGATTGTTCCTCCAGCTACGCCACCGTGGCCTCGGCGCACTGCGTCCGCAGCCACTCGAGTTGCAGGTTAACTTTCGCAGCGATGCCAGTATCGTCAACTGGGTGAACCAGGTCTTTGCCACGGCCTTTCCCCGGCAGGACGATCCGGCCCGCGGCGGCGTGCGCTACAGTGCCTCGGTGGCCCGCAGTCCGGAGCCCGTCACGCCAGGTGTACAGGTGCAACTATGGCAGGACGCCGACGGCAGCCCATCCACACCGGCGCAGCGGCGCAGCGTGGAAGCCGAGCACATCGCCGATCTCTGCGAGTGCTGGCAGCGAGAGCAGCCGGGAGCCTCGCTCGCCATTCTGGTCCGCACCCGCTCCCAGCTGGTGAGGATCGCACCGGCCCTGCGGGCGCGCGGGCTGCGCTGGTCTGCCAGCAAGCTCGATACCTTGCTGTCGTATCCGGACGTTCGCGACCTGTTTACCGTACTGCGCGCACTGCTGTCGCTGGCTGACACCACGGCCTGGCTGGCGCTGCTGCGTACACCGTTCATCGGTCTTGCGCTGGCGGATCTGCAGATTCTTGCTGGCTGGAGCGAGACGGCGCGTCGCAGTATCTGGAGTGCCATGCAGCGCTGGGAGGCGTTCGGCGAGCTCTCGGAGGACGCACGCTGTCGCCTGCGTCGCTGCGTGCCAGTGCTGCAAAGGGCCCGCGTCCAACGACAGCGGCTGCCGCTGCGCAGCCTGCTGGAACTCCTGTGGATCGAGCTCGGCGGTCCAGAGTCGCTGCTCGATCCGCGCATTCTCGCCAACGTGGCCAGCTTTCTGGATCTGGTGGAACAGAGCGAGCGCTGTGGCGAACTGGAGGACATCCATGCCTTCGAGCGTGCCTTGCAGCAGAGCCATGGCAGCACCGTGGATCCCGGCGTCAACCTGCACGTGATGACGATACACAATGCCAAGGGCCTCGAATTCGACGGCGTGATCCTGCCGGCGCTCGACGTCAAGCCGCGCAACAACGACAAGCCACTGCTGCACTTGCGCGACGATCTCGACCTGCGCGGTGAGCGGCTGCCGCTCATGGGACTCATGCCACCTGGCGGCAGTGTCGATGCGCTCTACGACTATCTCGACTTCGAGAGCAAACAGCGTGAGCGCTTCGAAACCACACGGCTGCTCTACATCGGCGTGACGCGGGCAGCGCGCGCCTGTTATCTGTTTGGCTTCTTGCAGCAGGGCAAGCAGGGGCTGCAGGCCCCGAAGGGCTCGCTGCTCGCCGAGATCGCCTCCACGTTGCAGGAGCC
The DNA here is from genome assembly GCA_036796405.1 of Gammaproteobacteria bacterium. Classification (GTDB taxonomy): domain Bacteria; phylum Pseudomonadota; class Gammaproteobacteria; order Pseudomonadales; family Pseudohongiellaceae; genus CAILUG01. Next base: position 142,410 of record DAIRDB010000001.1, read on the forward strand.
GCGGATGGCGGGGCAGGTACGTATCGACGTGCTGCCGGCCGTGACGGCGCCGGCATCGGCTGCGTCGACCAGCATCCCGCGGGTGCAGAGCTGGCGGCGTCTGCCGGCCGACTGGCAGCCAGCGCCCTCTCTGCCGGTAGTGCCCGTGGCCACGCCTGCACCGCCCAGTGACCCGGACCACTACAACCTGCTGGCGCGCTGCAGCGGAGAGTTGGTCCACGCCGGTCTGCGCGCGCTGGTGGAGCGAGGGTCAGACTGGCTCACCCCCACGGTAGAACTGCCGCTGTGGCGCAGTCAGCTGCGCCCGCTGTGTGCGGATGCATCGGCTCTGGCCAAGGCCTGTAGCCATGTGCGCCGGCAACTGCAGTGCTGTCTCGAGGACGCAGGGACCGGCTGGCTGTTCCAGTCCCCTCAGCGGGAAGATCACTGCGAGTGGGCCCTGATCGACTGGCGCGAGGGGCCGCGACGCGACCACGTCATCGATCGCACCTTCATCGCTGCCGACGGCGAGCGCTGGATCATCGATTACAAGTCGTCGGCCCCGGCCAGTGGCCAGCCGTTGGCTGACTTCGTAGCCGAGCAGGAGGCAAAGTACCGCGCGCAGCTGCTGCGTTACCGTGCGCTTTTCGAGCACGAAGGCAGACGCATACGCTGCGCCCTGCTGTTTACACCGCTGCCGCTGCTGCATGAACTGGCGTTGCCCTGAGGCGCACGCGCTACGCTTTACTCGCCCGGAGGGCGCCCTTATGCTCTCCGCCCGTCTCCCTGACCCTGAGCCCCCGCCATGAGCCTTTCCAACAGCCGTCGCCGTTTGCTGGCCGCTGCCGCCGGCAGTGCCTTCTTCGCTCCCCTGCTGCGCGCGGCCGAACAGGCGGCCGCCGCGCCCGTGCGTCAGGGGCGGCTCAAACAAAGCGTGATGGCCTCCGTATGGGGCCAGAACAGCCCCTTCGATTTCAAGCAACGCTGCGAGTTGCTGGCGATGCTCGGCTTCAGTGCGGTGGATCTGCCCTCTGCCGAGCAGGTCAAGATCATGGCCGACTACAACCTGCTGCCGGCCCTCATGACCGGAACCGGCACCTCCTTCCAGGAAGGACTGATCCGCAGGGAAATCCACGACAAGATCGTTGATGCGACGCACGCAGGCATCGACGCCTGCGTGGCGGCCGGCTGCAAGAATCTGATCGCCATGCCGGGCGAACGGCGCGGCATGTCGCGCGAGGAGGGCAAGGCGAACGCCATCGAGGTACTGTCCCGTGTGGCGCCCTATGCCGAAGAAAAAGGCGTCAACGTCTGCATGGAAATCACCAACTCGAAGGTCGCCGCTGACCAGCGTACCGATCAGGTCTTCGACGACATCTACTGGGGCTTCGACGTCTGCCGCGGCACCGGTTCAGCCAACATCAAGGTGGTCTACGACTTCTACCACGTGCAGATCATGAATGGCGACGTCGTGCGTACGCTGAAGGACAATCTCGATCTTTGTTGCCACCTGCACGTCGCCGGTGTGCCCACGCGCCAGGAAATCGACGGTACCCAGGAACTCAACTACCGTTTCATCGCCGAGGCCATCGCCGATATGGGCTACGAGGGCTTCGTCGCTCACGAGTGGCGACCCGGCCCCGGTCGCAATCCGCTCGTCAGCCTCGCCACCTGCTTCGACATCCTCGTGGTCTAGCCCGGAGCCGCACCCGCAGCAGGTTGCCTGTTGCGGACCCTGCTCCTGCAAGACGCAAAACCCATGACAGACTCCAGCAGCACCGAAAACGTCAACGTCGCCGGCTATACCCCCTTGGTCACGCCGGAGGCCCTCAAGCAGCGACTGCCCCTCTTTGGCAGCACGCTTGAGCACGTCCGTCGTAACCGCCAGATCATCCGCGACATTCTCGACCGCAAGGACCCGCGGCTGTTCGTCGTCGTGGGTCCCTGCTCGATTCACGATGTGGATGCCGCACTGGACTATGCCGGCCGGCTGCGGCAGCTGGCCGACGAGGTGCGGGAAACCCTGGTGCTCGTGATGCGCGTCTACTTCGAAAAGCCGCGCACCTCGGTGGGCTGGAAGGGATTGATCAATGATCCGGAACTGAACGACAGCTTCAAGATCGAAAAGGGCCTGCACACGGCACGGCGGCTGCTGCTGAAGCTGAGCGCCATGGGTCTGCCGACGTCCACGGAGGCACTCGATCCCATTTCACCGCAGTACCTGCACGACATCATCACCTGGTCGGCCATCGGTGCACGCACCACGGAATCGCAGACGCATCGGGAAATGTCGAGCGGTCTCAGCTCGCCCGTCGGCTTCAAGAACGGCACCGACGGCGGACTCGAGGTGGCGATCAACGCCCTGAAGGCAGTTGCCAACCCGCACCGTTTTCTCGGCATCGATCCGCGCGGCTCGGTATCGGTCGTCCACACGACCGGCAACCGCTATGCCCACGTCGTGCTGCGCGGTGGTAACGGTCTGCCTAATTACGATGCCGCCAGTGTGGCGACCTGCGAGACTGCGCTGCGCAAGGCCGGCGTGACCACCAACATCATGATCGACTGCAGCCATGCCAACTCGGGCAAGAATCCCGAAAATCAGCCGGCTGTCCTGTCTGACGTGGTCAGCCAGATCGAAGCCGGCAACCGCAGCATCATCGGCTTGATGCTCGAAAGCCATCTCGAGGCGGGGCGCCAGGATATCCCTGCCGATCTTTCCCGGCTGAAGTATGGGGTCTCGGTAACGGACGGCTGCATCGACTGGCGCACCACGGAAAGGATCCTCCGCGAGGCACACGACCGATTGAAGCCGTTGCTGCCGGGCCGTTGAGCGGCACCGGCAGCAGTCGACAGCGGGACCTCAGAAGCTGTACTGGAAGGTCACACCATACTCGCGCGGACGGCCACGATAATCCGCCACGGCGCTGCGCGCCGGTGCGCTGAGTCCGCTGCCACCGGCCGGACCGCCCTGCGTCCAGTACCCGCGCCCGAAAGACTGGGCGTTGTTGGCATAGACTTCGTCGGTCAGGTTGTTGGCGTAGGCGGACACCCACCAGTTACCCTCGTCGGGCGTGAAGCGCAGCGAGGCATTGAGCAGGCTGTAGCTCGGTACTTCGTAGCGCGAGTCGATGAACGTAGCGGCCAGGGCGCCGCAGTTGTACTTGGCATTCTCCTCGGGCGTGAACCCGCCGGGATGGGTCTGCATCTCTCCGGTGTTGGTGTGGTTGAGCGTCAGGACGTAGTTGCCGCCGCTGAAGTCGAAGTTGTAGCTGCCGCTGAGGTTCCAGCTGCTGCTCATGGGTGAGGGCAGCAGGAAGGGGCCATTGTTTATGCAGACGTTGGCCATCTCGTAGTCGGTCCAGCCCGCCGCCGCTTCGAGAGTGAGTCGGTCCGTAACAGCAAGCATGGCCTCCAGCTCGGTACCCCACAGCTCCACGTCACCCTGGTTGACCAGCTGGATTACGAAACCGGTCGGCTGGGTGGCGTCCGCCACGGCAGAGGCACCCTGACGGTTCGTGAAGTCCATCTCGTAGTACGTGGCGTTGAAGCGGAAGCGGTTGCCGAACCATTCCGAGCGCATGCCTATCTCGTTGTTACGCAGGTTCTCGGGCGGTACGGCCGCCGGTGGCGGGCGCAGGAAGAAGGTCCGGCCAGGCACCGGCGCCACCGCTGGCGGTACCGCGAAGGTGCCCGAGCGGAACGCCTTGGACGCCGTGATGTAGAACATGAGGTCGTCGGTCAGGTTCCAGTCCAGCGTGGCGCGCCAGTCCGGCTCGCTCCACTTGTCGCTGGCAGCGACCGTGGTCGAAGAGCCGGTCTGAGGAATGAAGTTGTCGGACGCGTAAACCGTGCTGCTGAACTCCTTCTCGTCCCAGGACTGCCGGGCACCCAGGGTGAGATTGAACTGCTCGTTGATGTGGACGGTGGCATTGGCGAACAGACCATAAGCGGTGGCATCCTGCTGAGTGCTGCTGTCGCCGGTCACGCGCAGGCGGCGCTCGCTCGTGCTGCACAGAGGCGCCGTGGTGCCTGCACCAGCGCAGCCCCAGAGATTGCCGAAGGCGGTACCCCCGGTGGTGGCGTTGAAGACGCTCGACCCGATGGCCTGGTACAGCGCTTCACGCGGAGCACCGGAATCTTCCTGGAAGTAGTTGCCGCCGGCTACGAAATCGATGCGGCCGTCCAGCAGCGCCATATTGAGCTGTACCTCCTGGTAGAAGGTTTCCGATTCCACACTGGAGGGCCGGAATTCCATGCCCATCAACTGCCAGTCGCTGACGCCGCTGCTGGAAAATTTGGCGATCCCGGTGGTGGCCTGCAGCGAGGTGGTCTCGGACAGCGTCCAGCGCAGATTCATGTCACCTTGGGTGTATTCCGCTGTATTCCACTGTCGGCAGGCTTCATCCCAGTCGGGATCCGGACCGTCGAGGAAGCACCAGCTCGGCATGGAAAAGTCATCACGTACCAGCCGCGGGTCATTGTTGCTGAGCCGTGGCTGCCCTGACTGCTCGAGGAAGTCCGAGACCCAGTCGGCGTAGTTGCCCTGCAGGCAGAAGGTCGTGACGGAGGGATTGAGCGGACAGACCGGGTTCATGTTGAACTGGGTCATGTCAGTCGGGCTGCCGTCCGAGAAAGAGTCGGTGTAAAGCAGGCCGAAATTGACGCTGAAGGAGTCGCTGGGCTCCCAGGCGAGCTGCACCCGGGCATATTCATCGTCGGTGCTGCCCAGCTGTTGCGGACCACGACGCACGAAACCGTCCTGTTCCAGCGAGGCAACCTGCACCCGCAGAGCCGTCGTGTCGCTGAGCGGCAGATTGGCCATACCGGAGATATCGAGGTGATTGAAGTTGCCTCCCGTCACCCGCACGTAGGCCTCGCGCTGTTGGGTCGGCTGCTTGGAAAACACACGGATGGCGCCGCCGGTGCTGTTGCGGCCGAACAAGGTGCCCTGCGGACCGCGCAGGACTTCCACGCGCTCCACATCGAGCACACGCATGACCGGACCCGTGGTACGCGGCATGAATACGTTGTCCACGTAGAAGCCGACGCTGCGCTCGCCGGTGGCGCCGGCCGCGCCTCCGATGCCGCGGATCTGGAAGGCCGGCGACGTGTTGCCGGTACCGCGTGAGCCCTTGATGTCGAGGTTGGGTGCGTTGTTGGCCAACTCGAACATATCGCGAACGCCACGGGCTTCGAGTTTCTCACCACTGAACGCCATGATCGAAATCGGCGTGTCCTGCAATAGCAGCTCACGGCGCTCGGCCGTGACCACGATTTCTTCGAGTTGCTGGGCGAGCAGCGTGCCCGAGGCCGTCAGGCCGGCCACAGCCAGCAGCAGGCTCTTGCGCGCAAGGTGCGAGGGTACCGCGGTACGACGAATCATGATTTACCCCTGTTTTTGATGGGACTTTTTGTGGAAGTCGCGTTTGTTGGTGGACTCCTGCCAGAGCAGGCAACCGGCGCCAAGGATGCGTCAGACCGGCAATCCTGTACAGACCGTGGACGGCAAAAATGCGCGGTTTGCCCGTGAAACGCCACCGGCCACCGCCGGAAGCGCTGCGGAGACGTGACGGGCCGGGACGGGCTGCGTGCGCCTGAAAGGGGGAAGGCCAGATTCAGGCCTTGTCCTTGCCTGTCTTTACCACCCAGCGGCGACCGTCATAGTAAGCCGACCAGCCACTCGGCTTGCCGTCGACTTCGCTTAGCACGTACTGCTCACGGGTCTTGCGGCTGAAGCGCAGCACGCTGGCATTGCCGTCCGGATCCTTGCGCGGAGCCTCGAGCAGGTAGTGATGCTTGGGGTCCAGCCGATCTCGATACGGCAACAATTCACTGATCAGCGGCGCGCGCGTTTCCCGATTGCGCGGAAACTTGCTGGCCGCCAGAAACAGGCCGCTGGCACCGTCGCGCAGCACGAAGTGGTCGTCGACCTTGGCGCACTTCAGCTCCGGCATGGGAATCGGGTCGGTCTTGGGCGGGGCCGCCTCGCCGCTGCGCAGCAACTTGCGCGTGTTCTTGCAGTCGCTGTTCGTACAACCAAAGTATTTGCCGAATCGTCCGGTCTTCAGCTGCATTTGCTTGCCACACTTGTCGCAGTCGAGCGTCGGACCATCGTAGCCTTTCAGCTTGAAGGCTCCACCCTCCACCTCGAAGCCCGGACAGTGGGGATTGTTACCGCAGACGTGCAGCTTGCGCTTCTCGTCCAGCAGGTAACTGTCCATCGCCGCATCACAGAGCTTGCAGCGATGCTTGCGGATCAGCAGGCGCGACTCGGCCTCGTCGTCGGCGTCGATGCTGATGGCCTCGTCACCCGGCACGAGATTGAGAGTGGACTTGCAGCGCTCCTTTGCTGGCAACCCATAACCCGAGCAGCCGAGGAACACCCCGGTGCTGCCAGTACGGATCTGCATGTGGCGGCCGCAACTCGGGCACGGTATGTCGGTATCGGTAGGATCGTTGGCGCGCATGCCGCCGTCCTCCGCCTGCGCCTTGCCAAGCTGCGCAGTGAAATCGGCATAGAACTCGTCGAGCACCTTCAGCCAGTTCTTGTGGCCCTGGGCGATGTCGTCGAGATTGTTTTCCATGTGCGCCGTGAAATCGTAGTCCATCAGGTCCGTGAAGTTTTCGCGCAAGCGCTCGGTGACGATGTCACCCATCTTGAGCGCATAGAAGCGGCGGTTCTCCAGCTTGACATAACCGCGCTCCTGGATCGTCGAAATGATGGAGGCGTAGGTGGAGGGCCGGCCGATGCTGCGCTTTTCCAGTTCCTTCACGAGGGAGGCCTCCGTGTAGCGGGCCGGCGGCTTGGTGAAATGCTGCACCGGCAAAAGGTCCTGCAGGCGCAGCGCATCACCTACACGCAGGTCGGGCAGCACCACATCTTCCTCGTCCCGCGAAGGAAATACGCGCGTGTAGCCGTCGAATTCCATGATGCGGCCTTTGATGCGCAGGCCGAACCCGGCCGCCGCAGCATCCACCGTGGTGCTGGTGTAGCGCGCCGCCGTCATCTGGCAGGCAACGAACTGCTGCCAGATCAACGCATAAAGCCGCACCGCATCGCGCTCGAGCGCATTCAAGGCTGCTGCCTTTTCGGTAACCTCGACGTCGGAGGGACGGATCGCCTCGTGGGCTTCCTGAGCGCCCTCGCGGGAGCTGTAGGAAACTGCATTGGCCGGCAGGTAGGCGTCCCCGAATTTCTTGCGGATGTAGTCGCGGCAGGCCGCCACGGCGTCACTGCTGAGGTGCGTGGAATCGGTACGCATGTAGGTGATGAACCCGGCCTCGTATAGGCGCTGTGCCATCATCATGGTCTTCTTGACGGAGAAGCCGAGGCGCGTTGAGGCGGCCTGCTGCAGGGTCGATGTAATGAAAGGTGCGCGTGGTCGGGAGGTCGTGGGTTTGTCTTCGCGGGCGGTCACGCCGTACGTGGCTGGGCGCAGCAGGTCGAGAGCAGCCTGCGTCTCGGCCTGGTTCACGGGCTTGAATTCGCGACCCTGCTGCAACACGACCTGAAACTTGAGGGCCTGTGGCTGGCGGTCCGACAGCAGGGCAGCGAACACCTCCCAATACTCCTCGGGCACGAAGGCACGGATTTCCTGCTCTCGCTCGACCAGCAGCCTCACCGCCACCGACTGCACGCGACCGGCCGAGAGCCCCCGTGCCACTCTCGCCCACAGCAAGGGCGACACCATGAAGCCGACCACGCGGTCGAGAAAGCGCCGCGCCTGCTGCGCCTCCACGTGCTTCATGTCGAGTTCTCCCGGCTCCGCGAATGCCGCCTCGATGGCCTTCTTCGTGATCTCGTTGAATACCACGCGCTTGTATCGGCCCGGATCACCACCGATGGCCTGCTGGAGATGCCAGGCAATGGCCTCTCCTTCGCGGTCAAGGTCGGTCGCGAGGTAGACATGCTCGGAGCCCTGCGCCAGCTTCTTCAGTTCGCTGACGACCTTCTCTTTGCCGGGCAGGATCTGGTAGTTGGCCTTCCAGCGCTTGTCGGGGTCGATCCCCATTCGGGCGACGAGCTGGGCCTGGGCCCGGCGGGCCTTGTGGGCCACCTTCTGGGCAGCACTCAGACGTCGGGTTTCCGCGGCGGCCTTGGCGCGTGCCTTGGGGTCGACACCCTCACCGTTGCCGCTCACCGGTAGGTCCCGAATATGGCCAATGCTGGACTTCACGATGAAGTCCTTGCCGAGGTATTTGTTGATCGTTTTCGCCTTGGCCGGCGACTCGACGATGACCAGGTTCTTTGGCATTTACCAAAACTTTCCTTTTATAAATCAGCAATATAGAGAGGAAAAGCCAATGCAGCCCGACCCCGGCCCGGCGAGAGGGGCGGCATTAAACCATCGCATTTTCCAAAAGGAAAGCCGCCGACCCGCGGCGTTGTACGGGCCACGGGCTCCTGTCGGGCGGTGAGGATTGGCCGGGTTGTCTGGCTGCGCCGCTACTACGGCTGGCAGTCGGCTACCGGTTCAGAGCGTGACCTCTTGGGTCCAGCCAAAGCCATCGGCTCGCTCACCACGCTGCAGCTGGCAGAGCCGATCGTAGAGGGTTTGCATGACGGGACCCACCTGCTCCCCGTCGCCGTGGAATCGATGCCAGTGGCCATCGAAGTAAAGTTTGCCGACTGGCGACAGCACGGCAGCCGTCCCGCAGGCTGCCACTTCCTGGAACTCGTGTATCTCGGCGCGCAGGTCGATGGGGCGCTCCTCCGTGAGCATGCCGAGCTCCCGGCTGGCGATCTCCATCAGAGAGCGCCGCGTGATGCTGGGAAGGATGGCCGCGGACTTGGGTGTGATCAGACGGTTGCCGGGCAGGGAAATGATGACGTTGGCGGATCCCGCTTCCTCTATATAGCGATGTTCGGCGGCATCGAGGTAGAGCGCCTCGTAGGCACCCTGCTCCTTGGCCTTCTGGGTCGCGTACAGACCACCGGGGTAGTTGGCCCCCGCTTTGACGTCCCCCAGTCCATGCGGCGCAGCGCGGTCGAAATCCGACACGGCAAGCGAAATGGGCGACAAACCACCGGTCTTGTAGTACGGACCCACCGGGCAGACCATGACCCGGAACTCGTACTGCTTGGCAGGCCGCAGGCCCATGTTGGGACCGATGCCGATCAAGAGGGGACGGATGTAAAGCGAAGCGCCGCTGCCATAGGGCGGTACCCACGAAGCATTGGCACGCACGCAGCTGTGCACACCGTGCAGAAACAACGCCTCGGGCACGACCGGCATCGCCAATCGCACGGCTGTTCGCGCCATGCGCTCGGCGTTGAGATCGGGCCTGAACAGCAGGATGCGACCGTCTGCGGCGGTCTGTGCCTTGAGGCCCTCGAAGCACTGCTGGGCATAATGCAGCGCCGGCGAGCCTTCATGCAGGGAAATGAACTCGGAAGTAATCAGTTCGCCGCTCGACCAATGGCCGTTTTCCCAGCTGGCCGAAAAGCGGAAATCCGTTTTGGTGTATTCGAAACCCAGTTTGCTCCAATCGAGCGGCTGCTTGTTCAAGGGCTGGTCTCCGGCGGCGAACGTGGCGCCGGATTATAGCGACAGCCCGGCAAATAGGGCACCCATGTTGACCAATTTTGCAGCCGACTCCATCATGACCCTTTCCGTGAGACCCCCGCATGCGTGATAGAGGCAGCCCCTTCGAACTCATCGACATCGGCGTCAACCTCGGCCATGACAGTTTTGACCACGATCGCAGCGAAGTCGTGGCGGCGGCGCGCCGTGAGGGTGTCGTGCAACTGGTGGTGACCGGTACGTCCGTCGCGAGCAGCCACAAGGCCTCGACGCTGGCCGGCGAGCAGCCCGGCACGCTGTTCTGCACGGCCGGCGTGCACCCCCACGAGGCCACTGGCTTCACATCGGAAACAACCGGGCAACTGCGCGAACTGGCCACGGCGGCGTCGGTGGTGGCCATAGGCGAAACAGGCCTCGACTTCTTTCGCGACTACTCACCACGGCCATTGCAGGAACTGGCTTTTGCCGAGCAGTTGCAATTGGCTGCCCAGACCGGGCTGCCGGTCTTCCTGCATCAGCGCGAGGCGCATGGGCGTTTTCTTGCCATCCTCAAGGAGCAGCGCGACCGGCTGCAGCGCGCAGTCGTGCACTGTTTCACGGGGACCCGCGCCGAACTGTTCGACTATCTCGATCTCGACCTTTATATCGGCATTACGGGGTGGGTCTGTGACGAGCGGCGCGGGCTGTCACTGCTGTCGCTGCTGCCCGACATCCCGGCGGAGCGCCTCATGCTGGAGACCGATGCCCCCTACCTGCAGCCCCGCCCGTTGCAGCCGCGACCGAAGAACCGCCGCAACGAACCGGCAAATCTGCCGGCGGTACTTGCGCAGGTGGCGCTGGGACGCGGGGAATCTGCCGAGCGGGTTGCCCGCTCCACCACAGCCACCGCGAGGGAGTTCTTCAACTTGCCACCGCCTTAGCAGCGCTACATGGCGTGACTGCTGCCGCACTCTCGCAGGAACAGCAGCGCCTGCTGCTGCGTGAAAGGCCAGCCGAGTTCCCGGACTTCGGTCGGTCCGCGGTGCAGCAACAAGGGGATGCGCTCGGCGTACAGGGCCAGCAGGACCTCGTCCTCGCTGATGTCCACCCACTCCACCTCCAGTGGCTGCGGCAGCGACAACGTGGCCAGCAGGGCCTCGGCCTGCTCACACAAGCTGCAGGCACCGGTGGCCAGCAGTTGCAGGGCGGGCCGCTCGCTCACGCCTGCCAGGCCCGCACGGCCTCGGCAATCAGCGCGGGACCGCGAAAGATGAAACCACTGTAAACCTGCACCAATGCCGCACCTGCCGCCTGCTTTTCGGCCACCTGCCGTCCCTCGACGATGCCGCCGACCCCGATCACGGGCACGGCAGAGCCCAGTGCTGAGCTCAGTTGGTGGAGCACCGCCGTCGCCGCGGCGGCAAGCGGCGCGCCGCTCAGTCCGCCCGCCTCGGTGGCCAGCGCCGAGCCCTCCACTCCGCTGCGGCTGAGCGTGGTATTGGTAGCGATGACGCCGGCGATACCACTCTGGCGAACCGTGGCGGCTATGCCCTCGACTTCCTCGGGCGTGAGATCCGGCGCGATCTTGAGCAACAGCGGCACCTCCCGTGCCGTCTCGAGCGCGAGGCGCTGGCGTTCGGTCTCAAGCGTGGCGAGGAGTCTGGCGAGCGGCTCGCCAAACTGCAGCGCGCGCAGACCGGGGGTGTTGGGAGAACTGAGATTGACCACCACATAGTCGGCCTCGGCGTAGACCTTGCGCAGACAGTGCAGGTAGTCATCCACTGCCGACTCCACCGGCGTGCTGAGATTCTTGCCGATGTTGACCCCCACGATGCCACGGTACCGCCGTCGCCGAAGCTGGGCCACCAGATGGTCGACACCCTTGTTGTTGAAGCCCATGCGATTGATCAGCGCACGCTCGGCCGGCAGGCGAAACAGGCGTGGCCGTGGGTTGCCCGGCTGCGGCCTCGGGGTAACGGTACCGACTTCGACAAAGCCGAAGCCCAGGGCACCGAGCGCGTCGAGGTAATCGGCATTTTTATCGAGCCCGGCTGCAAGCCCTACCGGATTGTCGAACAGCAGACCGAAGACCGTCACCGGCCGCGCCGGGATGCGTGGCTTGAGCAGTCCGATCCAGCCGAGCCGCTCCAACAAACGCAGGCCGCGCAGACCGAGATCGTGGGAAGCTTCGGCCGGCAGCAGAAAAAGGAAATATTGCAGAAGTCGGAACAGCATGGCGGGCCCGTCACAGCGGAAAGCCCCGCACTATAGGCAGCTTGCAGGACACGCTCAAGGCAGAGCCCGCCGACGCAGAAACATTGGCATTGTGGTGGCCGGAAGCCTGCCTATAGAATCCGGCCACCTGCTGTCCGTGCCCCCTTTGCCCTGCCTACGCGAAGCATTACGTCAGCGCCACCTTCACCAATAAGAGAGCCCTTGCATGGCCCATCATGCCGTCATCGCCGAGCTGCGCAATTTCATGTCGCAGCAAATCATCGGCCAGGAAAAATTGATCGATCGTCTGCTGATCGCTCTGCTGGCCGACGGGCACTTGCTGGTGGAGGGAGCCCCTGGACTGGCCAAGACCAAGGCCATCAAGAATTTGTCCGATGCGATCGATGGTGACTTTCACCGCATCCAGTTCACCCCGGACCTGCTGCCGAGCGACATCACCGGCACGGAAATCTACCGCCCCGAGGACGGCAGCTTCCGCTTCCAGCAGGGCCCCATCTTCCACAATCTCGTGCTGGCCGACGAGATCAACCGTGCACCGGCCAAGGTGCAGTCTGCACTGCTCGAGGCCATGGCGGAGCACCAGGTGTCGGTAGGCCGCCAGACCTTCAAGCTGCCGCCCCTATTCCTGGTGATGGCCACGCAGAACCCCATCGAGCAGGAAGGCACCTATCCCCTGCCCGAGGCGCAACTCGACCGCTTTCTGATGCATGTGACGGTGGGTTATCCCAGCCTCGACTCCGAGCGCCGCATCCTGCAACTGGTCCGCAACGAGGCACGCCGCATCGAGACCACGCCGCCGCGCCGAGTCACACAGGAACAGCTGTTTGCCGCACGCCAGGAGGTGCTGAACATCCACATGGCGCAGGCGGTGGAAGAGTACATACTCCAGCTGGTGATGGCGACGCGGTCACCGGCGCAGTACTCGCAGGAACTCGCCAGCTGGATTGATTTTGGCGCCAGTCCGCGCGGCACCATCGCGCTCGACCTCTGCTCCCGTGCGCACGCCTGGCTCAAGGGTCAGGACTTCGTCAGCCCCGAGGATGTACACGAAGTCTTCCACGACGTGCTGCGACATCGGGTGCTGCTCAGCTTCGAAGCCGAGGCCGCCGGCATCAATGCCGACCGGGTGCTGACCAAGATCCTCGAACTGGTCCCCACGGCCTGAGCCGGACGGGAACGCTGCGATGGCACGGCTGCGCCAACTGAACCCCGAGCAGGAACGCTACCGCTGCCGGGGCGCCTTCGTGACCCTGCAGCAGTTGCTGGACCAGCGTCACGTGGCCCGCCACCTTCAGCTGGACTACCACTCGCGCACGCGGCTCGGCATGTCCGGTACCCACATATCCAAGATCAAGGGCCGCGGTGTCGACTTCGAAGAGCACCGCGCCTACCAGCCCGGCGACGACATTCGCAGCATCGACTGGCGGGTGACCGCCCGCACCGGTCGGCCCTTCACCAAGGTATTCCGCGAGGAACGCGAGAGACCGGTCATCATCGGTGTCGACCAGAGCAGCAGCCTCTACTTCGGCTCCCAGGTGGCTTTCAAGTCGGTGATCGCCGCCGAAGCAGCCGCCATCCTGTGCTGGACCACCATCGACAACGGCGATCGTGTGGGCGGCGTGGTCTTTGGCAGCAGCCAGCAGGAACTCATCAAACCGAGGCGCGGCAAGCGCTCGGCGCTGCGCTTCCTGAATGCGGTGGCCGGCAGCAGTCAGCAACTGGTATCGCAGCATACCGGTGAAGCCCCCCCGGGCTACCTGCGGCAGGCGCTCGAGCAGTTGTGTCGCATCACCCGGCCGGGCTCGAACGTCTACCTCATCTCCGACTTCAACGACTTCGACGAGGGCTGCCGTCAGTACGTGCAGCAACTGGCCCTGCACAACAGCACGACCTGCGTGCTGATCTACGATGCCCTCGAGGAACAGCTGCCACGTCCGGGGCTGTACAGCATCACCGACGGCACGCGCCGCAGCACGCTCGACACGCATCAACGCCACCTGCGCGAACATTACCAGCAGGCCTTCAGTGCGCGGATCCAGGCCCTGCAAGACGGGTTCACCGCCATGAAAGTGCCCCTGCTGACGATACGCACCAACCAACTCGTGATGGAGCAGCTCGAGACGTGGAAGCACAAGACCCCTTAAGCGACCTCGCCGACATCCATCTGCCGGCGCTGGTGCCCTGGTGGCCGCCCGCTCCCGGCTGGTGGATGCTGGCCGCACTCGCGCTGGCGGCGCTGGCCGCGCTCGGCCTGCAGTGGTACCGGCGCTGGCAGCAGCAACAAAGGCTGCTGCGCTGCCTCGATGAGTTGCAAGCCGCAGCACGTGCCTGGCAGCAGCGAGAGGACGGCGACGCCAGGGTCTTGCTCGCTACCTGCAATGAAGTACTCAAACGTGTGGCACTGGTCCATTACCCGGCGGCAGAAGTGGCGGCGCTGAGTGGCCGCGCCTGGCTGCAGTTTCTCGACGCCACCGGCAGCAGCACGCTCGTCTTCGGCAGCGGACCGGCACAGTTGCTCGCCGATGCCGGCTATCGTCCACGCGTGGCTGCCGATGCCGCTACCGTGCAGGCCGTGCTCGGCGCGGCCGAGCAGTGGATAAGGAGCCAATACCGCGGCCGTCACGGTTCCGCAGCCGCGCGGGAGGCCGCATGATCGAGTTCGTGTGGCCCTGGGTGGGACTGCTGCTGCCGCTGCCACTGCTGCTGCGCTGGCTGCTGCCCAAGGCCGGTTCCCGCGACGCCGCCCTGTTCGTGCCGTTCTTCCGCAATCTCAGCCGCCTGCAGCAGCAACAGGCGCCGCGACTTTCCCGCGCCTTCCTCGCCGCGCTGGTGGCCACGCTGGCCTGGCTGCTGCTCGTGCTGGCTGCGGCGCGGCCGCAGTGGGTGGGGGAGCCGATCCAGCTGCCGGCAACCGGACGCGACCTCATGATGGTGGTCGACATCTCCGGGTCGATGGAGGCCCAGGACATGTCGCTCGGCGGTCAGACCGCCAACCGCCTGCAGGTCGTCAAATCCGTGGTCAGTGAATTCGTGCAGCGTCGAACCGGTGACCGGCTCGGACTCATCCTGTTCGCCGCCCGTGCCTACACGCAGGCGCCGCTGACCTTCGACAGGACCACCGTCGAGACGCTGCTGCTCGAGGCGCAGATCGGCATCATCGAAGAGAATGCCACCGCTATCGGGGACGGTATCGGCCTGGGCGTCAAGCATCTCCGGGAGCGTCCGCAGACCAGTCGTGTGCTGATCATGCTGACCGACGGCGTCAACAACGCCGGCGAAGTGTCCCCCGAACAGGCCGGCGAACTGGCGCGCAGCGAGGGCATCAAGGTCTATACGATCGGCATTGGCGCCGAGGCGGCCACCTCCAATTCGCTGTTCGGCCCACGCACGGTCAATCCCTCGGCGGACCTGGACGAGGATACACTCACGCAGATCGCCGAAAGCACCGGTGGTCGCTACTTCCGGGCGCGCGACCAACGCGAACTCGAGGGCATCTATCAATTGCTGGACGAGCTCGAACCCGTCGATCAGGAAGCCGAAACATTCAGGCCTACGCTGTCGCTGTTCTACTGGCCGCTCGGCGGGGCGCTGTTGCTGACCTTCCTGCTGGCACTGGTCAGGTTGCCTTGGCAGCAGTGGCTGGCACGTCGGCAAACCAGCGCTGCCGGTGCGCTCGGCGAGGGAGGCAAGGCATGAACTTCCTGCCCGCTGCGCTGATCGAGAATTTCCATTTCCTGCGTCCGCTCTGGCTCTACGCGCTGTTACCGGCGTTGCTGCTGGCCTTCCTGCTCCGCCTCGCCCAGACCACGCAGAACAGTTGGGTGCGAACCATCGACGCCCGGCTACTGCCCTATCTGCTCGACAAGCGCTCGCTGCCAGCCCAGAGCCTGCCGCTCTACGGGCTGCTGCTGGCCTGGGTGCTGGGCGTACTGGCGCTGGCCGGCCCGGTCTGGCAGCAGGTACCGGTGCCGGTGCAGGAGCGTGAAGACGCGCTGGTCATCATCCAGGATCTGTCGATGTCAATGTACGCGACCGACCTCTCACCCAACCGGGCGACACGCGCACAGCGCAAGATCATGGACATCCTCGAATACCGCAAGCAGGAGGGTCAGACAGGCCTCGTGGTCTACGCCGGCGATGCCCACGCGGTGACCCCCATGACCGACGACGTGGAAACCATCCGCAACCTCGTGCCCTCGCTGCAGCCCAACATCATGCCGATCGTCGGCAGTCTGCCTGCCAGCGGTGTTGCCTTGGCACTGGAACTGCTCGCCAACAGCCAGCTGCCGCAGGCTCGCCTGCTGCTGCTGACCGACGGCATCGTGCAGAGCGACATCGACGCCATCAGCCAACTGTTGGCGGGCAGTGGCCACAGCCTGTCGGTCATCGGTTTCGGCACCGAGGCCGGCTCTCCGATCCCAGCCGGCCAGCAGGGCTACCTGCGGGACAGCAACGGTGCCATCGTGATCCCGCGGCTGGAGCGGGAACCGCTGCAGCAGCTGGCTGCCGTCGCCGGTGGGCTCTACACCGATGCCCAGCTCACCGACGCAGACGTGATTGCGCTGTTGCAGCAGACCACGCTGCCCTCCCTCGACGAGCAGTTGAAGGCCGTCGAGGATCGGCAATTCGATACCTGGGCCGAAACCGGCCCCTGGCTGGTTCTGCTGATTCTGCCGATAGCCGCGCTGGCGTTCAGGCGTGGGCTGCTGTTCGGGCTGCTCGGTGGCCTGCTGTTGCTGCCGAGCCAGGACAGCTACGCCTGGGAATGGCGCGATCTCTGGCAGCGCAAGGACCAGCAGGGTCAGGCCGCCTTCGCCGCCGAGTCCTATGCCGATGCCGCCAGCCAGTTCCGCGATCCGGCCTGGCGCGCGAGTGCCAATTACCGCAACCGCGACTTCGAGGCCGCTGCCGCCGATCTCAGCGCGCTGGATGACCCCGAGTCACACTACAACCGCGGCAACGCCCTCGCCCACCTCGCCCAGTACGAAGCCGCGCTGGCCGCCTACGACCAGACCCTTGCCCAGGTACCCGACCACGCCGATGCCCTCAAGAACAAGGCCATCGTCGAAAAACTGCTGCAGCAACAGCAACAGGACCAGCAGCAGGAACAGCAACAGCAGCAACAAAGCGAACAGAACGAGCAGCAGGATCAGCAACAGCAGCAGGACCAGGAACAGCAACAGCAGCAGCAACAACAGCAGCAGCAACAGCAGCAACAGGACCAGCAGCAGCACGAGCAGGATCAGCAGCAGGAACAGCAGCAGCAGGAACAGGAAGCCAAGGATCAGCAGGAAGAACAGCAGGAGCAGCAGGAACAACAGGAAGCCGAGGACACGGAGCGGCCCTCCGAAGAGGACCAGGCCATGCAGCAGTGGCTGATGCGCATACCCGACGACCCGGGAGAGTTACTGCGCAACAAGTTTCGCTATCAGGCCCAGCAGGAAGCCTTCCAGCAACTGCAGAACCCTGCGCCTCCCCCAACCAACAGGCAAACATGGTGAAGATTTTCTGGTACACGCTCGCGCAGTCCCTGGCCCTCGGGCTGGTGCTTCTGCTCGCCCCCTTGGCCACCGACGCCCAGACCCAGCAGCCGCTGTCGGCCTTCGTCGATCGCACCAATATCACGATCAACGACGTGATCACGCTCACCCTGCGGCTCGATGTGAGTCTCGGCGGCAGCCGACCCTCCCTGACCGGGCTCAACCAGCAGTTCGAGCAGGTGGGCGGCGTCAGCTCGCGCAGTACCTACACGAATACCAACGGCAACATCCAGGCCTGGACCGAGTACAGCCTCATGCTGCGTCCGCTCAGCACCGGAACCCTGACCATTCCGGCGTTTCGTGTGGGCAACGAAACCAGTCAGCCCATCCAGATCACCGTCGCCGATGCGGCCAGCAGCACGGGCGGCAGTAGCGACGAGATTTTCCTGCGCACCAGCATCAGCAAGACGGAAAGCTACGTGCAGGAGCAACTGCTCTACACCATCAAGATCTATTACTCGATCGGTTTCGACCAGGGCGCCCAGCTCAGCGCACCGCAGGTCGACAATGCCGTGGTGCAGCAACTCGGCAGCGACAACAACTACCAGGAAGTGCTCGAGGGCATCAGCTACAACGTCACGGAACGGCGCTTCGTGATGTTTCCCCAGCAAAGCGGCGATTTCCGCATCCCCCCCGTGACCTTCAATGCCACGGTGGGTCGACGCGGCGGCATCAACCGCTTCTTCAACAACCGGCAAACGGTGCGCGAGATCAATCTCGTCAGCGAGGAGCATGTCGTCGCCGTAAAACCCACGCCTGAGGAGTTCGACGGCCAGACGTGGCTGCCGGCCGCTTCACTGCAGCTCACCGAAACCTGGAGCGGCGACAAGCAGGAGCTGCACGTTGGCGATGCGATCACCCGCAACATCACCATCACTACGGAAGGTCTCAGCAGCTCGCTGCTGCCGGCCATCAATTTCGCCCCGGTCGAGGGCCTGCGCTTCTACCCGGACCAGCCCACACGTGAGGACGCGGCGAATACGGGCGGCGTGATCGGTACCCGCGCAGAGAGCACGGCCATCGTCGCCTCCCAGCCGGGTGAATTCAGTCTGCCCGAGGTGCGACTCCCCTGGTGGAACACGGCAGAGGATCGTCTGGAAATTGCCACGCTGCCGGCCCGCGTGATCTCGATACTGCCGCCGGTGGAGCAACCGGATGTCAACAGTGTCAACCCGGGACTGCCGGCTGCTGCCGACAGCACTACGACGAATCCCGCAGACCGCGGCGGTGCCGCGGGCAGCAACCCGCTGTGGATCGCGAGTACTCTGCTGTTCGCCGGCCTGTGGGCTGTCACGGCGCTGCTCCTCGTGCGCAGTCGGCAGCAGCTCCTGACCGTGGAAACCATGACAGCGATGGCAACGCCGGCGGTGCTGCCGGAAAGCGTGGGCAGCAAGAGCAAGGATCGGCGGACGACCAGCCGTGACGGCAGCCCGGCAGCCCCGGAGGCCGCCGCTGCACTGCGCGTTCTCAAGATGGCCTGCGAGAGCGGGCGCCTCGCCGAGGTACGCAAGGCGCTGTTGAAGTGGGGCCAGGGCGTGCTGCAGAGGCCGCAGCTCCTGACGCTGGCGGAGCTGGCCGAGAGCTTTGCCGATGCGGCCCTCACGGCCGAGATCCGGCGGCTGGATCAAGCACTGTATGGCGGTGGGGAACAGAGTCTGGGAACAGCCGCCCTCTACGACATCGCGGCGCGGCTCACCAAGCAAGGCGCTCCACAGCGCGGCAGCGGCGACCCCTACGCCCTGCGCTCGCTCTACTAAGGCGGCGGCGCAATCTGGCCGGCCACGTGGCGTAGCGCAGCGATACGCCGGCAGGAAGCCGTCTCAGGGCCAGGATGTCTGGCATGGCCAGCGGTCTTTCCAGAGCACGGCTGCCGCCAGTCAGCACCCGACAGTGGCAGCCCACAACAGAAGGAATGACGATGAGCAAGCAGTTCGTGCTGGCCCTCGACCAGGGTACGACCAGTTCGCGCGCGATCATGTTCGATCAGGTCGGAAGTATCCACCGCGTAG
>DAIRDB010000002.1:0-3428 GCA_036796405.1 Gammaproteobacteria bacterium
CCGGTGCCAAGCTGATCGTGGTGCTGGGGCACACGGGCTGCGGCGCCGTCAAAGCCGCCTGTGACCACGTGGAACTGGGCAATCTGACCGGCCTGTTGCGCAAGGTGCAGCCCGCCATCGCCCGCGAGACCATCACCGTTGCGGAACGCAATTCCAGGAACGAAGACTTCGTCTACAACGTCACGCAGTTGAACGTTCTGGAAACCATCAAGTTCATCGAGAGCAAGAGTGAGATCATCGCGCGGCTCGTCGCCGACGGCAGCATCAAGATCGTCGGGGGCCTCTACGACCTCGAGAGTCGTCGCGTCGATTTCATCGAAGCCTCCCAGACCGCCCGCATCACCATGCCCGGCAAGATCGCGGTCTGATCCCGGTTTGACCCTCCCTCGGCAGGCCCTCGGGCCTGCCTTTTTTTTCGATCAAACATCCAGCGCCCGAGTGTCTGCCACCCTGCAGTGCAGTGGCGTAGACTTGCGGTACCGAGTTCGCCTGTGATGTTGCCCATGCGCCCGTTGACGACCCTCTTGTTGCTGCTTGCCTCGCTACCCGGCGCTGCTCTCGCCGCCGAGATCGGCCCCGAGGCCCTTGCCGGACTCTATCGCGGAGAAGTGTTCAACAACGTCGACATGGACGCTGTCACCACCACTTTCCGCTTTGAAGCGGATGGGCGCCTCACCGGCACCTACGAGGTGGATGAGGAGGAAGGGGCCTTCAAGGGACGCATTTCCAACGTCCGTTTCGAGGGCCCGTACACCATCAGCTTCGAGTGGACCGACAAGTTTGGCGAGGGCTTCGCCACGGTCGAGTTTGCCCGCGACTTCGCCAGCTTCACCGGCGAGTGGACCGACAAGTTGGGCCAGACCGGCGGGCAGCCGTGGACCGGACGCAAGCAGGGCTCGGTACCCTAGCCTCCGGGCACCAACGGTGGCTACCAGCAGAGCCTGCAGCGCTCAGCGCCAGCCAAAACCAGCCACCTTGTGGTGCAGCAACTCTTCGTCGAACAGCAGCGTGGCCGGCGCGCCGCCCGCCATGCCCGCGCAAACATGCAGGGGCAGCAAGTGTTCGGCGCGCGGGTGGGCAAACCGGGCGAACGGGGCCTGCTCCCAGTTCGCCAGCCGTTGCAGGCGCTGTTCCGGTGTCAGATCTGCAGAGCCAAGCGTGTGCAGAAGCCAACTGTGGAAGCGATCGCTGGCCTCACGCAGCCGCGGCTGTGGACCGGCCCACACGGCTTCCAGATTGTGGAAGGACATGCCGGAGCCGATCACGACGACGTTGCGGTGGCGTAGCAGCTGCAGGGCCTTGCCGAGGGCGATATGTGCCTCGGCATTCAGTCCCTTCAGCAGCGATAGCTGTACACAGGGGATGTCAGCCGCCGGATTGAGCAACAGCATCGGCACGAACGTGCCGTGGTCGAAACCACGCGAAGTCTCGGTCAGGCAGCGCAGTCCCTGTGCCTGCAGGCAAGCAGTCACCGTGGCAGCGAGGGCCGGGTCTCCGGCCGCCGGGTAGCGATACTCATAACTCTGCGGCGGAAAGCCGTAGTAGTCGAACAACATGGGATGCTCTTCGCCGCCGTAGACGGCCGGCACCGCGCTCTCCCAATGCGCGCTCACCACGACGTAGGCCTCCGGCGCCGGATAGCTGGCCGGCAAGGTCCGCAGAAAGCGGATCAGCCCTGCGTGGGCGGGGTCGTCGAGCAGCGGCAGCGGGCCGCCGCCGTGCGGCAGGTAGAAAACGGGAGCTAGTGCAGCCATGCGAACGGTGACCTCGAGAAGCAAGTCGGTACGCTAACAGACAGCGCGCTGAGTGGTACACAGACCAGCTCCCCTGAGCCAGCCCTCGTCGGCTGACTCATCGGCAAACGCGCCGGTCGGCGCTTATACTCGCCGCAGGTAATGCAGCTCGAGGCCTCGCCTCGCCAGTCTGCCCTGCTGTTCTGCATCCGTTTCGGAGTCCCCGTGATGAACAAGTGTGTACTGCTGTCACTCTGCACCCTGTTGCTGCTGCCGCAACGGTCAACCTTCGCCGACCACGCGGCAGAGACGGAGGGCAATGCCGCTGTCTCGGCCGTGAGCGCTGCCATGCAGAGCGCCGCCGCCGCCCTTCTGGCGACCATGCCGGCCACGCCCGGCAACATTGAAACCTCGGTTGGCTACCACCGCCGGGAGCTGGCAGCGCTGGCATTCGAGGACCCGGCCCGCAGCAACTATGTGTACTGGCCCTACCTGCGCAAGGGCCTACCGCTCGACTACATGACCGCAGAGCAGCGAGGACTGGTGCACGACCTCCTGAACACGGCCCTGAGTGCCAAGGGCTACCTCGCGGCGATACAGGTCATGCAACTGGAAAAGATCCTGCAAGACACGGAAACCACCGGGTTTCCGCGCGGCGCCGAAAACTACAGCATCGCCATCTTCGGTGATCCCCAGGGTGGTGCGACCTGGGGCTGGCGCTTCGAAGGCCATCACCTGTCGCTGAATTTCACGGTGACGCCGTCCGCGGTGAGCGTGACGCCCAGCTTCTTCGGCGCCTCGCCGGCCCGCATTCCCAACGGTGTGCTGGCAGGTTTCCGCAACCAGCGCGGCACGCACGAAGCCGGCCTCGCACTGGTACGCTCTCTCGATGCTGACCAACGTGCTGTCGCCATCGCCGCGGGAGATCCTCCCTTCGACATTGTGGCGGGCAATCTCAACAAACCCGCAGCGTCCTGGGACGCGTGGAAGCAGCAGGCCCCGCAGGGCATTGCCGTCGCCTCCCTCACGGCCGTCCAGAAAGATCTGGTCCAACGCATTCTCGATGACGTTGTGACGACCTATCGGCCGGAGCTCGCGGAGGCCTACCTGCAGCAGATCGACGTCAATAACCTGCACTTTGTCTGGTTTGGCGGGACAGCGGATGGCGATCCACACTACTACCGGCTGGAAGGCGAGGACTTCTGGTTCGAGTACGATCTGGTCCAGAGCATGGGCAATCACGTGCATGCCGTATGGCGCAGCAAGCAGGGTGATTTTGGTGGCGACCTGCTGCGCGAGCACCACGCGCTGGAGCACTGATCGTCGAATGGCAGCGTAGAACCGGCCATAGTCGTCAAGGTTTCCGGCAAAGGAGGGTAGGCAGCATGCGGGGCAATAGCAGAGGGCAGGCGCTGCGACCCGTGCTGCTCTGCCTCGGGAGCTGGGTGCAGGCGCAGGTGCTGGCGCAGCCGGTGATGGACCTCGATCGGGTGCTGTTCGAAGCGCACCTGCTGCCGGCGCAGGCAGCAGCGGCCAGCGACTTCGTGGCCAGCGCACCGCAGCGTCGCCAGTCGCTGGTCAGCGCAGCAGACCGCCCGCCGGCGCCGCCGGCAGCGGAGGCCGCGCCCGCCACCTGGCCCGATGGGTCGCCGCAGCCACCCAGAGAGCCGCGCGCCGCGGCGGCCTGGGGAGGGG
>DAIRDB010000002.1:3438-56104 GCA_036796405.1 Gammaproteobacteria bacterium
ACGCAGCAGGAGATCGCTGCCTACCAGCAGAGTCTGGCCGACATCGAGTCCGGTGCGGGTCCGTTTTCTCTGGCCTTGGCAGAGCAACTGCTGTCGCTCAGCGACGCCTTCCTGCGCGAGCAGCGCTTCGAAGAGTCGATCGCCACGCTGGAGAAGGCCGAATACATCAATCGCATCAACAACGGTCTCAACACACCGCTGCAGGTGGAGATCGTGCAACGCATGGTGCAGACGCATCTGGCCAGCGGCGACTTTGCCGCGGCCTTCTCCAGCCAACAGCATCTGTACTATCTCAATCGGGAGCTGCATGGACCGGGCAGCCCCTTGCTGATCCCGAACCTCATCGAACAGGGCGATCTCAGCATGCGCTCTTTCGTGACGGGCATCCGGGGATCCAATTCCGTGGGTGCACTCATGAGTTTCGGCAGTCGTGCCAGAGGGCTGCCCCTGACGCCGCGGCGGCTGGCGCTCACCAGCCTCGATCAAGCCCATTCGCGCTACCTGCAGGCCATACAGCTCATGGTAGGAGCCGGTCGGCTGCACGATCCGCAACTGATGCTGCTGGAGGAAAAACTGCTGCAGTGCATCTATCTGGCGGGTCACCGGCGCGGTCTCGAAGCGGAGCCGGAGTTCTACCTCGATGGCCGGGTCCACCTGACCGGCACGCGTATTTCGGTGTCGGAATTCGAAACCAACATGAACGTCTTCCTCAATGGCAAGTACACGCTGGACCGCATGGCGCTGTATCTGCGGACGGCGCGCGAAACACCCGTGGTCCACCTGATCGAGGTGCTGCTGCGACTGGGCGACTGGCACGTGCTGTTCAATCGCAGCGGCGAAGCCGGCAACTACTACCACGCCGCGCAGTCGCTGGCCGACGGTCTGGAGGCGCGTGGTTTTGCTGCCGATGCGCTGCTCAATCCGCCACTGCCCGTGCAACTGCCCACCTTCATGGCCCTGCCCCACAGCCGCGGCGCCTTGGGCATCGCCGACGAGACCCCGGTTCGCTTCACCGGCCACTACGACGTGGAGTTCAGTCGCAGCCGGTCGGGCGATGCACGGCGGCTGCGCTTCGTCGGCAGCAGTGGCAACACCAGCAAGGCACTCGAGCGGCGGTTGCGCCGGCTGCTCACGGCGGTGCCGTTCCGACCACAGCTGCAGGATGGTGAACCGGTGTCCAGCGAAACGACCCGCGTACGCTACTACTTCGCCGAGCTGCCTGCGCCGGCCACCGAGCCCTGAGCCACGCTGCCTTTACGGCGCCTGCAGCGCCCGCAGCCGAACAGCCTCGAATTCATCACCGGCCTTCCAGCGCGGCAGGGCGGTCTCGTTGGCTACCCGCAGTCCCACCAGAAAAAGCAGTTGTCCGTCTTCAACGGCTCCCTCGAAATTCCAGTCGGCGGTGAGCTCGTCGCTGGGCTGGTGGTAGTCGACGTCGTTGTAGTGGTTGATACGGTCGGCACCCCAGCCAGGTGGCTGGCCGAGAATGTCGGTACCGGTGTCGGCATAGACGGCCGGCACGCCGATCTTGGCGAAGTTGAACTGGTCGGACCGGTAGAAGGACCCGCGATCCGGAAACTGGTCATCGGTCACCACACGCCCTTGCAGCCGGGCGACCTCTGTCACCACGGCATCGAGCGAACTCTTGCCGAAGCCGATCAGGGTGAGATCACGTGAGCGGCCCCAGATGGCCACGCCGTCGACGTTGATGTTGGCGGCGATGCGCCCCGGAGCATAGGTCGGGTGCTCGGCGTAGTACCGTGACCCAAGCAGCCCCTGCTCTTCGGCCGCCACGAAATTGAACATGATGCTGCGGCGCGGCGGCTCCGGCAGGGCTGTGAAGGCAGAGGCCATGGCCAGCACCTGCGCAACGCCGCTGGCGTTGTCGAGGGCGCCGTTGTAGACGCGATCTTCGCCCGGCGTCTCTGCTGGCACCAGCCCCAGATGGTCGTGATGCGCCGTGAAGACGACAACTTCGTGCGCCAGTGCGGGATCGCTGCCTGGCAGCACTCCGATCACGTTGGCACTCTCCTGCCGAGACAGCGTATTGGTCAGCTGCAGGGAAGTCGTCAACCCCAGCGGCACGGGGCGGAAATTACGATCGCGTGCCTGGGCTTGCAGGGCCGCCAGATCGTGGCCGGCGAGGGTCAACAGACGGGCGGCGGCAGCCTCAGTGACCCACGCCGACACCTGCAAGCGCGGTTCGTCACCGGCCTGCAACTGGAACTGCTCGCCACCCCACGACGTCTGTACCACCTGCCAGGGGTAACCGGCCGAGGCCGGGGTATGGATGATGATGGCTCCGGCCGCGCCTTGACGGGCAGCGGACTCGTACTTGTAGCTCCAGCGGCCGTAGTAAAGTCGCGTCGTACCGGCAAACAGCGCCTCATCCCAGTCCGGGTCGTTGTTCAGCATCACCAGCACCTTGCCGCGCAGGTCGCTGCCCTTGAAGTCGTCCCACTGGTACTCCGGCGCCTCGATGCCATAGCCCACGAAAACCAGCTCGGCATCGACCAGGCTGGCGCTGGCGGCCTGTACTCCGCTGACGGCGATGAAGTCGGTACCACGTGCCAGGTCGGCGCTGGTCGCACTTCCGTGGAAGGACCACTGCGCCGGCGACTCCGACTTCAGGCCAACCAGCGGCACGCGCTGCAGCCAGCCGCCATCGTCCCCGCCCGGCTGCAGGCCCAGGCCCTGTAGCTCGGCGCTCAGGAAGCGCTGCGTGAGCTGGTCTCCGGCGCTGCCCGGAGCGCGCCCCTCGTAGCGATCGCTGGCGAGTTCAGCGATCACGCGGCGCATGCGATCGGCGGTGATGGCCTCGGCCGCTGCCAAGTCGGCTTGCCCAAAGACATACGCGTCGCTGACCGGCGACGCCGCGCCTGCCGCAGACGCCGGCGCCAGGGTTGACTGCAGGGCGGAGTCGCAGCCGACCAGAGCCAGCAGCAGCACCGTCAGCGTCCAGGTCGGCGCCTTGCGGAGATCGACCATCGTGCAGGGGATTTTGTTCATGGCACCTCCTTCGGTGCTGGTTGCTGCCAGAGTTCGGCATAACGAGTGGCGATGGCGTCCCAGCCGAGTGTCGCGACGAAGCGACTGGCCGCCTGCGCCAGCGCCTCGGCCCTGGCGCGGTCGGCTGCCAGGGAGGCGATCGCCTCCGCCAGTGGTTCGGCGCCGTCACGGATCAAGGCCTGCACGCCGTCGGTGACGGGAATGCCCTCGATGCCCTTGCTGGTGCTGATGACCGGCACTCCGGCGGCGAAGTAATCGAGGATCTTCATGCGGGTCCCGCCGCCCTCCAGCAAGGGCACCACTGCCAGATCGGCGGCCGGCAGTACCTCGGCCAGGTCGGGCACGCTGCCAAGGAAATGCAGGCGCGGATGCAACGGCGTCGCCGGTGGTCGGCTGCCGATCGCCAGCACCTCCACGGCCAGGCCCCGCTGCTCAAGCAAGGGCAGGACGTGGGTAGCGAGAAACTGCAGCGCCTGCAAGTTGGGTGGGTAGCTGTAGGTGCCGTGGTAGACCAGCAGCAAGGCGTCCGGACGCAGACCATGGCGCTGCCGCACATCGACAGGGTACACACGTTGAAAAGCCTGCAGGTCGACACCGTGCGGGATCAGTACCAGCTTGCCGGCCGGCACGCCATCCTGCACCAACTGAAGACGATCCGGCTCCGACACCACGATCACGGCGTCACTGGCCTGGCACAGGGTCAGCTCGGTCTGGCGCAGCGCACGCAGGCCGCGGGCGCTCAAGCGGGGCAGCTGTGACTGCAGGCGCGCGTATTCGACGTTGTGTTCGCACAGCAACAGTCGACCACCGAGGCGGGCGCGGACCGCCAGCAAGGGTTCGGCATAGGCCGGAAACTCCGCCAGATAGGCTCGCGCGTTGTAGCGCGCGGCGAGATGGAGCGCACGCCTCCGATAGGAGGCATCCTTGAGCGGGAAGTACAAAAACGCGTTGCTGAGCGGAAAACCCGCCAGCAGCAGGCGCAGCAGGGTCAGCGGACGCGGCAAGCCCCACCAGCGCAGCCAGAACGGGTAGTCGTGCTGCTCTCGCTCGCCGTTCCTGAAGACGTGGTAGTGGCGACGATCATCCGTACAGAGCACGACATCGACCCCCAGCCGCGACAGCGCCTCGGCCGTGCGCACGATCTTGACGGCGGCACCGTGATCGGTCGGGAACAGGTCCTTGCGCGTCACCACCAAGACGTTCGACTTCATGCCGCTATAATCCCGCCATGTACACGATCTACGACGTCATGCTGCTGATCCCGGTGATCCTGCTTGCCACCTGGTGGTGGCGCACCAGCCAGCAGAAAGCCCTGGCGGTTGAAGCTGCCCGCCACTACTGCGCCCAGCGGCAACTGCAGTTTCTCGACGAGTCCCTGGTCTTTAGGCGCTATCGCCGGGAGGGCTTCAAGCCACACCGCCGGCTCTGCCGCCTCTATGAATTCGACTACTCGCCCGACGGTCGCTCGCGGGAAACCGGTGAAATCGTCCTGCACGGCTACCGGGTCCTGCGCGTGGTGCTGCACGGCGGCGCGCTGGAAATCACCCAGTACTGAACGCGGCAAAGCCAACCCGATCCGAGAACCCTGTCCGGTTCCTGAATCTCTGCTACATGGCGTGAGCCCTGATCTTCTTTTTGCATGCTCGACGGCGTCCTGACGATCGTTATCTGGCGCCACGTGAAGCAGCGCAGGGGCTACTTGGCGCGATGAAATGCCGGCGAATTATACAGTCACCACGCTGCCGTACCGCGCCGAGCGATGGCTCGGCGGCCTGCGCCGAATTTCCCAGACTTGGTGCCAAATCCGCCGGGCGGCGTGCTGACGTTCGTCGCCGTCGATCGTCAGCTCTGCTTGCTGCACGACCGCCTGGCGCGCGGGTCTCAGTCGTAGAAGGCAGGCGCCTTGCGCCGCGCCCTGTGGGCGACCAGGTCGTGTTCGATCCATAGCTGAGCACTGCGCCGCGCCAGAAACGCTTCGACTTCCAGGCGAGCCGCACGCGTCTGCTCCACATCGTAGTCGGCCACCGGCAGACGGCTGAGGCTGCGCTCTTCGGGGTAATGGTAGAGGTCACCCGAAAGCACGACGGGGCCCGTGTTCGCCAACGCGAGGTAAAGCACCTGATGGCCGGCGCTATGGCCACGGGCCGCCTTGAGGATGACGCGACCGTCGCCGAATACGTCATGCTCCTCTTCCTGCAGGAGTACCGCGTTGCGGCTGTCCTTGAGCGCTGCATAGGTCAGCGGCCGGGCGCTGTTGCTCATGGGCGCGACAGGAAACATCACGGCACGTTCTTCCGGACGCACCAGCCACGCGGCGTGGGCAAACAGGTTGGCATTCGCCGTGTGATCCCAGTGGAAATGCGACAGCGCGAGGTGGGTGACATCGGCGGGCTGGAAGCCGCTCTGCGCCAACTGCTCCAGCAGCGGAGGCCCCAGAATGACGGGGCGCTCGGCCCTGTCGGAGCGGATGACGATCTGGCGCGCGCCCGTACCTTCCATGACCCGCTCGCTGTCCGGCACTGCCCCGGCCTCCCACAGCAGCACACCGCGCGGATGCACGACGAGATAGGCCGACAGCGCCAGCGAGGTCGTCTGCACCTCGGTCTCCTGCAGGTTGTAACTGGCAGGACTGGCCTCGAGTTCGCCAAGGTCGAAGACGTAGAGTTTCAGGTCGGCCGTGCCAGCCTGCCCCAGCGTCGACGGTGAAACGACGCAAAGCACCAGCGAGCCCAGCAACAGGCGTACGACGAGTTGCAGCAAGTAGCGCGATGAACGCATGAAGCCCCCGATTCTCGTTGGGTGTTGCGGGCCGCGTGGCTGTCTCGGCATGGCAATGCTTGTGCACGGCCCTGCCGGTCACGCTACCATACTGGCCAGTGCTTGCCCAAAACCAATAACAAGAACGAGACACCCATGTCCTCTCCGACCGAAGTGCTGGCCCAGTATGTCGTGGAGAGCCAGTTCAGCTCCCTGCCTTTGCCTGTCGTGGCGGAAGCCAAGCGTGCCCTGCTCAATTACCTGGGTTGTGCACTGGGCGGCAGCATCGAGTTGCCGCTTACCAAGGCCATCACGACGCTGACCCCGTTTTCCGGGGCGCCCACGGCCTGCGTGCTTGGTCGTCGCGAGTACTTCGACCCGCTGCACGCCGCGCTGCTCAACGGTATCGGCTCGCATGTGCATGAGTACGACGACACCACGCCGAAGAATTACGTGCACCCGAGCGTGCCGGTGGCCTCGGCCCTGTTTGCCTACGCCAGCGCCAATCGGGTATCCGGCACGGACTTTCTGCACGCCTTCGTACTGGGCTTCGAGGTTGAGTCCCGCATTGCGGACTCGGTCTACCCGGCGCATTACGACGCGGGCTGGCACATCACATCCACGGCAGGCGTGTTCGGCGCCGCCGCTGCCATTGGCAAATTGTTGCACCTGAATACGCGCCAGATGGTCTGGGCCTTCGGGCTTGCCGCCACCCAGTCGGCCGGCGTGCGGGAAATGTTCGGGTCGATGGCCAAGTCCTTCCAACCAGGCCGCGCCGCGCAGAACGGCTACACGGCGGCCTTGTTGGCCCAGGCGGATTTCAGCGCCGGTGAAAAGGCCCTGGAAGGGCCGCGTGGATTCGCCGCAGTGACCACCGGCGCCTTCGATGCCACCAAGATCAGCGAGGGACTCGGGCGCGACTTCAGTCTGATGGTCAACGCCTACAAGCCTTACGCCTGCGGGCTGGTGGTGCATCCCGCCATCGACGGGTGCAGCCGACTGCGTGCCGCGCACCGCCCCGACCCGGCCAGCATCACCGCCGTGCGGCTGCGCGTTGCGCCTCTAGTGCTCGACCTCTGCAACCATCGCGAGCTGCGGCGCGCGCTCCAGAGCAAGTACTCGATCTACCATGCTGCCGCCATCGGTCTGGTGCGCGGCAAGGGCGGCTTGCAGGAGTTCACCGAGGAAGCGGTGCAGGACCCGGTGCTGGCGCGCCTGCGCAGCCTCACCACTGCCACGGGCGACAACAGCATCACCGCCGACCAGGTACATATCGAGGTGGATCTCGCCAGCGGCGAGACGCTGACCTGCTTTGTCGAACAATCGTTGGGCAACCTGGGCAACCCGCTGAACGACGCACAGCTCGACGAAAAATTCCGCGACCAGGCGGTGCTGGCCTTGCCTGCTGCCACTGTGGAAGCGCTCATCACCGAGTGCCGCGCGCTGGAAGGCCTGCCCGATGTTGGTGCGCTGTGCCGCGCCACCGTGCCTGTCGGCTGAGGCAGGAGACCCGCATGATGCTTCTACGCAGACCTTGCCTAGCCTTGCTGTTCTGCTGCGTGGCGGCCCTGAGTGGCTGCGGACCCAGCGAGGTGGGGGAACAGGTCAGCGAGATCCGCATTCCGCTCGGTGCCGGCGGCGTCGGCTTTCTGCCGCTGCTGATGGCCCGCGAGTACGGTCTCATCGAGAAGCACGCGCGCGAGGCCGGGCGGGAGCTGACGGTACGGTGGCTGCCACTCGGCGGACCCGCTGTCATGAACGATGCGCTGCTGTCCGGTACTGCCGACTTCATTGCCGCCGGCCCGCCGGCCTTTCTGACGCTATGGGACAAGACGCAAGGCAGCAACGACGTACTCGGTGTGGCTGCGCTTTCCTCGCTGCCCATGTATCTGAATGCCCGCGCCGAGCACCTGCATACCATCGACGACCTGACGGTACAGGACAAGCTGGCGGTCACCGCCATCAAAGTCTCCATCCCTTCATTGATCATGCAGATGTATGCCAGAGAGCGCTACGGGGCGACCGACACCTTCCACTTCGATCCGTACACGGTGACCATGACCCATGCCGATGCTGTCGTGGCCTTGCTCTCGGGCTCAGGGGCCATCACCGCGCATTTCACGTCGCCGCCGTTTCACCAGCGCGAGCGCAGCGACCCGGCCGTGCGCACGCTGCTGTCCACGCAGGACGTGTTACCGGGCAAGACTACGTTCGTGATGCTCTCCACCACCAAGCGCTTCCATGACACGGATCCTGTGGCCTACGCGGCCGTGCTCGCTGCGCTGGAGGAAGCCAATGCCCTGATCCGTGCCGACCCTGCCGCGGCTGCCGACGTATTGATCACGTCGGACGAGGGCGCCGGCTTCAGCCGTGACGAACTCGTGGCAGTGCTGCGGGACCCCGCCATAGAGTTCACGACGACGCCAGCCAATGTGCTGCGCTATGCCACCTTCATGCACGAGACCGGCACCCTGGCCAACGCGCCCGCAGGTTGGCAGGACCTGTTTTTCCCCGAAATCCACGCACTGCCAGGTTCCTGACCATGCTCGCCAACGTGGCGCCGCAACCGTTGCTGGCCGTGCAGGAGCTCACGCTGCAGTATCGCGATGGGGACAGGTTGTTCACGGCCAACTACCGCGTGAGCTTCGATGTGCTGAAGGCAGACCGCTTCGTGGTGCTGGGCCCATCCGGATGCGGCAAGTCCACGCTGCTACGCGCCATCGGCGGCTTCCACGTGCCCACCGAGGGACGTGTGCTGCTGAATGGCGCCGCTGTTACGGCACCCGGACCGGATCGCGCCTTCGTGTTTCAGGAGTTTGATCAACTGCTGCCTTGGAAGACCGTGCGTGCGAACGTCGAATTCGCGCTCTGCAAGGGCTCGCGACTGGCGCGGCAGGAAGCAGCCGAGCGCGCCGCCCATTTCCTGGCGCGCGTGGGGCTCGCGCAATTTGCCGACAGCTACCCGCACACGCTCTCCGGCGGCATGAAGCAGCGCGTGGCGATTGCCCGCGCCCTTGCCATGGGCCCGGCGATCCTGCTCATGGACGAGCCCTTTGCGGCGCTCGACGCACTGACCCGTGAACGCATGCAGGATGAACTGCTGCAATTGTGGGAGGAGCATCGCTTCACGTTGCTGTTCGTCACGCATTCGATTCCGGAAGCAATACGTGTTGGCAACCGCATCCTGCTGTTGAGCGCCCATCCTGGCCAGGTCCGCGCCGAACTCGACAGCGACGGGGTTGACGTGGCCGCTGCCGACGGTGAACTGCTGTCGGCGCGCATCCACCATTTGCTGTTTGGCCACAGCGACGCGTCGCGCCCCGGAGGCCACCATGCCTGAACTCCAGCAGCGCCCGCCCCGCATCAACACCGTACAGGCGCACGACTTCGCGGTGCAGCAGGTACCGCGCAGCCGCTGGGCGAAGGCCTGGGACAATGCCGGTCTGCGCAAGGGCGTATTGGTGGTGGCCCTCTTGCTGGTCTGGGAACTCTACGCACGCTCGCTCGGCAATCCGTTGTTGTTCCCGACGTTTTCGGCAACCGCTGCCGCGTGGTTTGGTAGCGTAGCCGACGGTAGTATTCCCGGGGCTGCCGTCTCCACGCTCGCCCTGCTCTTCCAGGGCTATGGGCTGGGCTTGTTGCTGGCCGGCGTGCTCACTGCCCTCGCCAGTGCCACGCGCCTTGGAGCCGACATCCTCGAAACCTTGACGGCCATGTTCAACCCGCTGCCCTCCATTGCCCTGCTGCCTCTGGCGCTGATCTGGTTCGGCCTCGGTGACGGCAGCATCATCTTTGTACTGGTGCACGCCGTGCTGTGGGCTGTGGCGCTCAACACCTTCAGCGGCTTTCGTAGCGTGAGCGTCACGCTGAAGAGGGTGGGCCGCAGCTACGGCCTCTCGCCTGCAGGCTTCGTGTGGCACATTCTGGTTCCCGGTGCCTTTCCCAGCATCCTCGCCGGCCTGAAGATCGGCTGGGCCTTTGCGTGGCGCACGCTGATCGCCGCCGAACTGGTGTTTGGCGTGAGTTCCGGTCGCGGCGGACTCGGCTGGTACATCTACCAGAGCAAGAACCAACTACAGATTCCCAACGTGTTCGCGGGCCTGCTGACAGTGATCCTGTTTGGTCTGTTGGTGGAGCATCTGGTGTTCGGCGTTCTCGAAAAGCGCACCGTGCGGCGCTGGGGCATGCTGCAGTGAGGCGCCCCTTGCGCTGTGCCGTTGTAAGGCCCGCTGTCGTTGACGTACTGTGCCCTCGTTACCGTCGCCGTAACCAGTCAGACCAATAACGATTCCAGCAACTTCAGAGGAGCATCCCCATGTTTCGAATTGCCCTATTCGCAGTGACTGCCACGCTGTCAGCCTTGCTGGCCCTGCCTGCCGCCGCCGCTGACACCGGCGTCATCGTCGGCGCACCCGAAGACCGCGCTGCCATCGAGAAATTGATGTGGAGTTACGACCGTATGCTCGACACCTACGATGCCGACGCCTACGTGGCCTTGTTCACACCCGACGGTGCCTTCGGCCAGACCAAAGGGCGCGAGGCTCTCCACAAGATGATTACCGACATCAAGAAGGGCCATGACGATCGCCGTGCCAAGGGCGAGACCATCACCATGCGTCACTTCACGATGAACCAGTACCTTGAGTTCACGGGGCCCGCCACGGCACGCTATCACTACTACCACCAAACCATCTTCGGTACCGGTGGCGAAACGTCGCCCGATCCAGCGCGCATTGCCGCTGCGGGCAATGGCGTCGACGACCTCGTGAAGGTGGACGGCCAGTGGTACATCAAACTGCGCAACGTGTCTGCGCCGGACGATAAGTAGGTGTCGCGCCGCGGATCAGTGCTGACCGGCGCAGCCGGCAGCGCCCGCGGGGTCCGAGCTTAGCGTGGAGCGGTTTCGGATCCGCTGCGGCGGGCCAGCGGCGCTTGCGCCCCCAGATAGTGCTCCCGGTAGATGGAAATGAAAGCCAGCAGGACGGCAATCAGGATCGGCCCGACGATGAGACCGGTGAAGCCGTAGACATTGGCCCCACCGAGGATGCCGCAGAAGATCAGCAGTATCGGCATGCCGGCGCGACTGCCGATGAACAGTGGCTTGATGATGTTGTCGCTCATGCTCACCGCCACGAAGCCCCAGACCAGAACGAACAGGCCCCAGGCCTCTGACTCCTGCATGGCAAACAGGCCGAGCGGCAACCAGACCAGACCCGCCCCCACCACGGGGATCATGCCCGCCAGACCGGTCAGGGCACCGAACAGGATGGCCAGCGGCACGCCGGCGATCAGGTAGCCGACCATGGCGATCACGCCTTGGGCCAGCGCGGTGAGCAGTGCGCCGCGAATCACCGCGGTGACGGTCTGGTAAACCCTGAGCGCGACGGCTTCGGTCTGCTCGACCGGCATGGGGATTACCGACACCAGCCAATGCAGGAAGCGCTCACCGTCCCGAAAACAGAAGAACATCAGGGCGACGATCAGCGTGAGGTTGACGAACCCCAGCAGCACGTTGCGGGCGGCGGCGGCCCCGAAGTTGGCGAGCCCAAGGCTCAGGGCATCGATGTTGTCGAGCAGGAACTGGTCCGGATCGAACTGGGCCAGTGCCGGCGTGGAGGCCATGTAACCAGCCAACTGCTGCCAGCGCTGGCGCAACCACTCGGGCAGCATGGTGAGGGGATCGGGGCTGCCGCCGACGTTGAGGTCGGCCAGCCAGGCACTCACCGTGGGATAGAGTTCGGCGGACTGGGCAACCACGACCCAGAACAGCGCGAGTACGGGCAGCAGCACCAACAGCAACACGCCCACCGTGAAGAGGGCAGCGGAACCGGTCGGTTTCCCAGGCATGCGCGTCTGCAACATCTTGAAGGCCGGCCAGAACACCAGCGTCAACGACACAGCCCAGATGATGACGTCGGCAAACAGCGACATGATAAGCAGCAGCTGCCAGAGCAGAAAGGCGAAGACCCCGAAGAAAAACCAGCGGAACAGGCGCAGTTTTTCGGCAGAGGGTGGCAGCAAGCTGCCTGCATTTTCCGCAGCAGCGTCGGGACTGGCGCGCTCTGTCATGACCGGCTCCTGTGATTGGGTAGCGCCAGTATAACGGCAGCCCCCCGGCCTCCCGCCATGGCCTTACTGCGCAGCCACGATCTCCGCTGGCGCCTCCCAACCGCCGCCGAGGGCCTGGAAGAGTCCGACTGCTGCGTTGAGTTGCAGCAGCTTGTTGTCGAGCCAGGCATTGCGCGTGGCGAACAGCGTGTTCTGCGTCTGCAGCACCGTCTGGTAGTCCGCCACCCCCTCGGCATAGCGGGCCTGGGCAATGCGGAACGATTCCTCGGCAGCACCGAGGTTGTTGAAGGCGGTCTGCCCGAGTGAGCGCAGCAACTGGATGTTGCTCAGCAGGACATCCACTTCGTTGAAGGCCCCGAGTACTGCCTCGCGGTAATTCGCCAGATTGTTTTCCATCGTGAGTTTGGCCTGGTCGATGTTGCGGAAGCGCTGACCGTTGTCGAGCAAGGTCTGCACGAGGTTGGTACTGACCGTCATCACGGTATCGGGCGAGGCGATCAGCTCCCCGAGCGCCGTGCTGCTGGAACTGAAATTGCCGGTAAGCCCGATCTGCGGAAACAGATCGGTGGTGACGATGGTGATGTTGGCATTGGCACTGCGCAGCACGGCCTCGGCCTGCACGAGATCCGGTCGGCGCAGCAGTAGCTCGGAGGGCAGGCCTGGCTGCACCGTCGGCACCTCGATATTGAGCAAACTCTGCCCCTGCACATCGAAGCCTTGCACGGACCGGCCCTGCAGCAGCGCGAGCGCAGAGCGCGCCGACAGATCGTTCTGGCGCAACTGCAGCAGGCTGTTGCGCTCGCGCTCGATGGCGATCTGCTGCTGCAGTGCCTCGATGGGCACTGCTACGCCTGCTGCCACACGTGCCTGGGCAATGGCACCGATGGCTTCGGCGTTGGCGACGTTCTGCTGGGCCGCCACGATCTTGTCGCGGGTGAGCAGCAACTGGAAATAGGTCGAGGCCGCAGTGCCCAGTGTGTTGAGCGCGAGATCGGCCGCCTGGGCGACGCGACCGGCGTAGTCAGCCTCTGCCCGCTGGAAGGTGGCGGGGCGGCTGAGAATGTCGTTGTACGTGAAGCCGACAGCGACGGTGGCAGGCACGTTGGGCCCGGCGCTGTTGTTGCCCGCCTGATTGCGGACCTCGCTGGTGGACGCACCGGTACCGAGCGAAATGATCGGTGTCGGCAACAGGTTGAACCCGGCCTCGCGCAGACTGATCTGGGCAGACTCCAGGTTGCGCTGATTGTTGGCGAGGTCGAAGTTGTTGGCCTGCACGCTGCCGATAAGCTCGGTCAGCTCGGCGTTGGTGAAACTGTTCCACCAGTCGGTCGCCGGCCACAGGCGGGCCGTCCCATCCACCGGCGCCTGCCAGCCGGCCGGCACGTCGGTAGCGGGCAAGGGCGGTACTTCACTGGCGCAGCCAGCCAGCAGCAGAGCGGCCACCAGCCACGGAGTCGAGAAAACGCTGCGATGCAGGAGCTTCATGTTCAATCGTTCGCCAGGGCTACTACCGGATCGAGTCGGGCTGCCTTGCGCGCCGGCGCAAAACCGAACACGAGCCCGGTGGCCGTTGCACAGGAAAAGGCAAGGATGATCGGCGCAGTCGTGAAATGCACCGCAATGCCGAACAACTGCAGCAGGTAACCTACAGCGAAGCCGAATGCCACACCGATCATGCCTCCCACCCCGGAGACGGCGATCGCTTCGGCGAGGAACTGGGTGAGGATGTCGTTCTGGCGGGCACCGGTTGCCATGCGGATACCGATTTCTCGCGTACGCTCGGTAACCGACACCAGCATGATGTTCATCACGCCGATACCACCGAC
This sequence comes from Gammaproteobacteria bacterium, assembly GCA_036796405.1. GTDB lineage: Bacteria > Pseudomonadota > Gammaproteobacteria > Pseudomonadales > Pseudohongiellaceae > CAILUG01. The sequence goes on from DAIRDB010000002.1 coordinate 17,100, forward strand.
CAGCAGGGAAATGGCCGCCACCGACCCGAGCAACATGGTGAAGGTCTGGGTGGTGGAAGCAACGGTATCGAGCAATTCTGCACTGTTGAAGATGCGGAAATCCTGGGTGCCATGGCGACCGACCATGAACTGGATGAGGTTGCGTTCGGTTTCGTCGATCTTGTCGACGTCGTCGACGTAGACACCGATGGCCCGAGCGTATTTCTGCCCCATCAGCCGCAGGGATCCGGCCTTGAAAGGGATGAATACTGCGTCATCCTGGTCGTTGCCGTTGGCTGAGGCGCCTTTGCGCGTCAGCACGCCGATGATCTGGAAGGGGATGTTGCTTATCAGGAGGTATTCGCCGAGCGGCGACGTCCCGTCGGGGAAGAGCTGGTCGGCTACCGTGGCGCCGAGCACTGCCACCGCCGTGTACTTGTCGTTGTCTTCACTGGTGAAGAAAACCCCCTGCGCCAAGGGCCAGTTGCGCAGCTCCGGCATCATTTCCGACGTCGCCGTGACCTGGGACGAATGATCCTGGCGCCGGTAGCGCAAGGTGTAGTTACCCTGCAACTCGGGCATGGCCCCCAGCACGTTGGGAACCCCGTCGAGGATGGCGATGGCATCTTCGTAGGTGAGCGTGGAAGGCATGTTGCGACGCTGACCCTCGTTGCGGGAGGGTTGCAGGTTGAGCATGTTGGTGCCGATGGCGCTGATGCGCTCGACGACCTGCTGCTGGGACCCCTCGCCGATCGCCAGCATCACGACCACCGACGAAACGCCGATCACGATGCCGAGCAGGGTGAGTATGGTGCGGAAGATATTGGCATACAGGGACCGCAGCGCCATGCGCAGGGCTTCGGTGACGCTGGCCACGGAAGATGCCTGACGCCGCGACAGGAAAAGATCCCGGAGTTTGTCGTTGTGACTGGCGTCGATGGCGCCGGCCACTGGCCCACTGTCCTTCAGCACCTGGCCGTCGCGGAATTCGATGACGCGATCTGCATGCGCCGCCACCTTGGGGTCATGCGTGATGATGATGACCGTATGACCATCGCGGGCCAGTTTCTGCAGCAGGGCCAGCACTTCGACGCCACTTTGCGAGTCCAGCGCGCCGGTAGGCTCGTCGGCGAGGATAATCTTGCCGCCATTCATCAGGGCCCGCGCGATGGACACACGCTGCTGCTGACCGCCGGAAAGCTGCGTGGGCCGATGGTCCATGCGGTCGCCGAGACCCAGCGAGGTCAGCAGCGCCTCGGCTCGGAGGATGCGCTGTTCGCCGGGCACACCGGCGTAGATGGCCGGGATTTCCACGTTTTCCACCGCCGTGGCAGCGCCGAGCAGGTTGTAGCTTTGGAACACGAAACCAAAGGCTTCGCGGCGCAGCCAGGCCAGCGAATCGGCGTCGAAGCTGTTGATGTCCCGACCCGCAAAGAGATAGGTGCCGCCACTCGGTCGATCGAGGCAGCCGAGGATGTTCATCATGGTCGACTTGCCGGAACCCGACTGGCCGACGATGGCGACGAATTCGCCCGGATGGATGCGCAGATCGATGCCGCGCAGCGCCTGCACCTCCACACCACCACCGGTGACGAAGGTACGGCGGATGCCGCGTAATTCGATGAGGGGTATGGCCTCGATGGTCACGCTCAGAATCCCCGGAAGCCGCCGCCACCACCAGGAAAGCCGCCTCCCTGGAACCCACCATTACGGAAGTTGTTGCCTGCCGGCGGTGCCTCGGCCGGAGTGTCTGCCTGCAGGATGCCGGCGATCACCTGCTCGCCTTCACGCAGACCGGAGACCACTTCGGCTGCTACGCGGCTGGTGACGCCCACCATGATGCTGCGTTCCTCGCGGCTGCCGTCGTCCTTGACCACGGTAACCAGCGCGGGTCGCGGCGCGTTCGCGTCACCGGCCGGACCGGGTCTCCCTCCCCGACCGCGCCTGCCCTGGCCGCCACCACCCCCCGGAGGTCCTTGCCTGCCCTGCCCCGGCACGAAGCCGGGCGGAGGGCCGCCCGCGCCCTGGCGATCGGCAGCCTCGCCGGGTGCCGCGCCGTTGGCCTGTCCACCCGCGGGGGCGCCAGCCGGCGCCGCTGCTGCCAGCACAGGAACATCGGTGGGGTAGCTGAGCGCGCCAACCGGTACGGTGAGCACGTTCTCGGCGGCCGAGGTAATGAAGTAGACCTGCGCCGTCATCTCGGAAAACAGCGCACCGTCACTGTTGTCGACATCGAAGAGCCCGGTGTAGAGCACTACGTTGTTGGTGACGGTCGGTGTCGGCAGTACCTGACGCAGCGTGCCGTACCAGCGGCGTTCGCCGCTGCCGAGGGTGGTGAAATACACCGCCATGCCGGTTTTCACCGTACCGATGTCGGCTTCGGAAATTTCCGCTTCCACGGTCATGGTGGAGAGGTCGGCAATGCGCAGGATGGTGGGTGCCTGCTGCGCCGCGTTGAGCGTACGACCTTCGTTCAGCTCGATGGAGACGACGGTGCCGGCCACCGGCGCAAAAATGCTGGCGAATTCAAGCTGCGTTTCATCACTGGTCAAGGTGGCCTTGCTCTGGTCGATCTGCTTCTGCAACTGCTCGAGGCTGGACTGCGCCGCCGCCAGGTTGTTCATGGCAGTGTCGTACTCGAGCGCACTGGTGGCATCGGCGGCCCGCAGTCGCTGCTGCCGCTCCGCGTTGGCCTTGCCGAGTTCCAGCGCCGCACGTCGGGCGATGAGCTGCGCTTCCTGGGCGGCAATACTGGCCCGGCTCGCCTGCACCTTGGCTTCCTGGACGCGCGCGTCGATCTCGGCCAGCAACTGCCCCTGCGTCACCACGTCGCCGACATCGACGAGCAACTTCTGCAGCATGCCCGAGACCTGGGCACCGACGTCGACATAGTGGCTGGGCTTGATGGTGCCGGAGGACGCAATGGTGTTTTCGATGGAGCCGGTTTCCACGCGCGCGAGCAGGGGCTGATCCTCAGCCGCCTGCTGCTCGTCACGCGTCAGCCACCAGCCGCCCGTGCCAGCCAGAACAATGAAGAGCGCTATCAACCAGTTTCTGGATTTGGAGGTTTGCCAACGCATGGATTCTTCTCTGTTTCGGGCGGCTTGCAGCGGGGGGATAGTCAGCTTAACGTGGTGAAAGCCGGGCAGTTTACGAGGAATAATGGAGCTAAAAGGGAGAAAGTGACCAGCCAGTCAGAAATTCTTTCTCGCCCTGCCCGCGTTGCCGTGTCAGGTCCCGGCGACAGTCGGCGGTGGCAAGCGTTTTTCCTGCGCAGCCTGGCAGAGATCGGTGTAGCCACCGATACCCCTGCCGTCGAAAAAAATCTGGGGAACGGTGCTGCGTCCCTCCGCCCTCGCCCGCATTTCGGTGTAACGCTGCACGTCGTTGGTGACATCCACCTCGGTAAACCGGTAGCCGAGCTGTGCCAGCAGTTGCTTGGCCGCACGGCAGTAGCCGCACCAGTCCTTGGTGTAGATCACCACTTCGGTCATGGCGCCGGCACCGCTGCGGCGGGATTCGTCAGCTGGCGCAGGCGCTCCAGCGTCTGCATGACTTTGCCGTCGTCGATCGCGGCGGCCGCCCTCGCGACGCCTGCCGGCAGGTCCTGTACCCGGCCAGCGACCAGCAGCGCAGCCGCTGCGCCGAACAGCACGATGTTGCGGTAGGCATCCCGCTGACCCTGCAAGAGCGCCAGCAGTCGCGAGGCGTTGTACTCGCTGTCACCACCGGCCAGCTCAGCGAGCTCGGCAAGCGGCAAACCGGCATCGCGTGGATGGACGCGGCACTCGGTGACGGCACCCTTTTGCACGCGGCACACCACGTTCTCTCCCAGGGTACTCAGCTCGTCGAGCCCTCCGGCCCCGTGAACGACCCAGCCACTCTCGCAGCCGAGCCGGGCCAGCACCTCGGCGAGCGGTCGGACCCACTCGGCAGCGTAGACACCCACGAGGTAGCGCTTCACGCCAGCGGGATTGCACAAGGGTCCCAGCAGATTGAAGACGGTCCGCACACCCAACTCCGCGCGCACAGGCCCGACATGCCGGAAGGACTCGTGGTGGCGCGGGGCCAGCATGAAGCCATAGTTGGCCTCGCGCAGCGTGCGTTCGATCATCGCCACGTCGCCCTGGATGTTGATTCCAAGTGCCGTCTGCACATCGGCAGTGCCCGACCGCGAGGAAACCGCCCGGTTGCCATGTTTGGCAACCGGCACACCACAGGCCGCTACCACGAGCGCCGTGGCGGTGGAAATATTCAGTGTGTGCGCACCATCACCGCCGGTGCCGACGATGTCCATGGCATCCGCTGGCGCCTGCACCGGCAGGGCCCGCGCGCGAATGACGCTGACGGCCGCGCTGATTTCATCGACGGTTTCGCCGCGCATCCGCAGACTCACCAGCAAGGCCGCGATCTGCGCCGGCGTGGCGGCGCCACTCATGATCAGTCCGAAAGCCTGCTCCGCCTCGGCAAACGATAGCGCCCGTCCCGCCACCGTTTTTGCGAGCAGGACTTTGAGGTCGGCCGGCGGGGTGCTGGTCACTTGCGGTTCTTCTGGTCGAGGGCCAGCAGGGTGTTCTGCATGAGCGAGGCGATGGTCATCGGTCCCACACCGCCGGGCACGGGGGTGATGAAACTGCACTTGCCCTTGACGTTGTCGAAGTCGACGTCACCACGCAGCTTGAAACCCTTCGGATCGGTGGCATCCGGCACGCGCGTCGTACCCACGTCGATGACCACGGCGCCCGGCTTGACCATGTCGGCGGTCACGAACAGCGGCTTGCCGATGGCGACGATGAGGATGTCGGCCGACGCACAGATTTCCTTCATGTTCGGCGTGCGGCTATGCACGAGCGTGACCGTGGAATTACCGGGCGAGGTGTTGCGCGACATGAGGATGGACATCGGCGTGCCGACGATGTGGCTGCGCCCCACCACAACACAGTGCTTGCCGGCGGTGTCGATGCGATTGCGCCGCAGCAATTCCATGATGCCGTTCGGCGTGGCGGAGATGTAGGTGGGCAGTCCCAGCATCATGCGGCCAAGATTCTCCGGATGAAAACCGTCGACGTCCTTGCGGGGATCGATGGCGAGGGTGACCTTCTCTTCGTCGATGTGCTTGGGCAAGGGGACCTGCACGATAAATCCGTCGATGGCCGGGTCCTTGTTGAGCCGATCGACCACTCCGAGCAATTCGGTTTCGCTGATGGTTTCGGGGTAGGTGAGCAGGGTGGATTCGAAACCGCAGGCCTTGCAGGCCAGCACCTTGTTGTTCACGTAGGTCATGCTGCCACCGTCGCTGCCCACCAGTACGGCGGCGAGATGAGGCACCTTGCCGCCCTTCGCCCTGATGTCAGCCACCTTGGCGGCAATTTCCTGTTTGAGTTGATCGGCTGTGGCCTTGCCGTCGAGTAACTGCATGGGGACCTCGTGTGGGCTGCGGGTGGGGAGACCAGACGCCAGTCTGGTGGCTGTCGGAAGCGCGGCATTCTACCGTTGCCGTCGCCGGGGCGTCACCCGCGCGACCGGGTCGCCCCGACCTCCGCGCGAGGGCGCCGGCAAAGCACTCAGATCCTGCCCAGTGCTTCCAGCATGAGCGACTCGGTGAGAATCTGCGGCAGTACCTCGGCGGGTCGGGCGGGGTCGGCGGGAAACAGCAGATAGAGCGGTACTCCGCTGGTGCCGTACTGTTTCAGCACGTCGGTGATGGCCGGATCGTTGTTGGTCCAGTCCCCCTTGAGGTAGACCACTCCGCTGTCCTGCATGGCGGCCAGCGTGGCTTCCCCACTGAGTGCCACCCGCTCGTTGACGAGGCAGGTAATGCACCACGCCGCTGTCATGTTGACGAACACCGGTCTGCCCTCGGCACGCAGCGCCTGCAGGCGGGCAGCTGAATAGGGCTCGTAGTTAGCGCCGGCTTCCACTTCGGCGCCGGCTACGGCGACCCGCGCCTGCAGCAGCGGCGTGAAGAGCGTGCTGCCGGCAGCGCCGAGGCAGGCCAGGATCAGCAGCAAACTCACGGCGCGCCACCAGCCTCGGCTGTCGTGGCGCTGCTGCTTGAGCCAGCAGGCAAGGGCCAGTACGACACAGCCGCCGGCCACCAGCGCCATGGCCGACGCGTCGGTCTGCTGCCCGAGCACCCACAGCAGCCATACCACCGTGGCATACAGCGGGAAGGCCAGCGCCTGACGGAAGGTCTGCATCCACGGCCCCGGTCGTGGCATGCGCCTGGTCAAGGCCGGCACGAAGGAAAGCACGGCAAATGGCAGCGCCATACCGAAGCCGAGCGCAAGGAACACGGTGAGCGCCACCGGCATGCTCTGGGTGAAGGCAAAGCCGAGGGCGGCCCCCATGAAAGGTGCCGTGCAGGGACTGGCGACCACGGCCGCCAGGACGCCGGTGAAAAACGACCCTGCCAGCCCCTCTTTATCCTGCAGGCCGCTGCCCACACCCATCACCGAGGTGCCGAACTCGACCACGCCCGACATGGCAAGGCCCATCACGAAGAACAGAAAGACCAGCGCTGCCACGAACCACGGCTGCTGCAGATGAAAACCCCAGCCTGCCGCAGCACCGCTGGCCTGCAGAGCCAGCAAGACCACCGCCAACGCCAGGAAAGACAGCATGACGCCGGCCATGTAGCTCAGGCCGTGCAGCTGCTTTTCGCGGGCGGATACGCCGGTTTGTGATGCCAGATGCAGGACCTTGAGCGACAGGACCGGGAACACGCAGGGCATCAGATTGAGGATGAGTCCACCGAGCAACGCGAACAGGAACGCACTGCCGATCGATACGGCAGCAGTCGCCGGCGGCGCGGACGCGCCCGCTGCCATACCCGCCAGGCCGGCAATCTGGGCCGCCAAAGGATCGGGCGCAGCAGTCACCTGGTAGGCAAGCTCGCGTCCGTCGGCGCCGGTGACCAGCAGCAGGCCGCCCACTCGCTCCGGCACCTGACGTTCAACGCGCCGGTGCTGCTTCTGACTCAATTGCAGGCTGCTCTGCTGGCTGTCGATCCGCTGTGGCGCAATGTAGTCCACCACCCGATGCTCGTCCGGTATGAAGTGGATGGCGCTCGCGCCGGCAAAAATGGGATCGGTGGCCTGCACGGTCAGCTTCAGGTCTCCATCGAGGAAGGCAAAGGTGGCCGCCAGGCTGATGTCCGCACGCGGCAGCGACGCGCGCGTCTGCTCGAAACCGTACAGCCACGGGTCATTGGGTGCGGCGCTCGCGCCGACCGACAACACGGGCAGGTCGAGCGTGAGGGTGGCGGAGCCGGGAATGCAGATGTCGTCGCACTCGAGCCAGTTCACCTCTGCCACGAGCGACAGTTTGCTGCCGGCCAGCTCCGGCGCGATGGCGAGCGGTGCGAGCTCGAAGACTTCGCCCGTGTAGCCGAAGTCGACCAAATCAGCCGGCAGCTCGAAGCGCTCCGGGGTTGGCCAGACCAGTGGACCGGCGCTTACACCGGCCGGTAACTGCCAGCTGATCTCGGTGGCCTTGCCGGCATCGCCGGGATTGATCCAGTAGGTGTGCCAGCGTTCGGCATGTTCGAGTCGGAGGGCGACCCACAGGGTCGACCCGGCGACGGCAGCGGTGGTCTCGGGTACCAGTCGAGCTCTGACGTGCTCGCTCGCCTGTTCCGGACCGGCAGTCCCGGCCGGCTGAGCGGCAACGAGCGCCGAGGCGCCGGCCAGCATCAGCCAGCGCGCGATCTCAGTGACTGTCCTGAAAGGCTGGTTCATGCATCCACTCCACCAAGGCATTGTTGACCGCTTCCGGCTGTTCCATCGTGCACATGTGTCCGGCGTTGGCGATCACCCGCAGCTCGGCACGGGGCAGCAGCTGCTGCATGTCGCGGTGCTGGCTGACCGGACTCCAGCCATCGGCGTCGCCGCACAGCAGCCAGACTTTTTGGCTGATACGCGGCAGCAGGTCCTGTCGAGCTTCACGCGCCAACAGGGCTGCCACCTGACCCCGGAAATCGGCCACGCTGTTGCGCAGGATCATCGCCGTGATCTGCCCGATCAGCGCCAGGTCGGACCGCCGGTTCGGGTGGAGCATAGGCAGGATCCAGCTATCCGCCACCGCCTGCAGCCCCTTGCGCTCGGCGGCATCCAGCAGCAACTGGCGCTTGACCGGCTCGCCATCCTGTACCGGATGCACGCCGGTGTCCATGACGGCGAAACGCTCGATGGTCTTGCGCTGGGAACTGGCGACACCGGTGCTGCCGAGTGCCAGTGCCATCAACTCGAAAGCGACGCGCCCCCCCATCGAATGTCCGACGACCGAGAAGCGCGCAGGGGCCTCGCGCCACACGGCCGCCGCCATTCCGGCCAGCGAGTCGTAGCCCCGAAAAACCGGCACCCGCACCTCGGCATACCGGGAGAGCGCGGCGCTCTGGGCGCTCCACACCGCCTCATCACACATCAAACCCGGCAGCAGGTAGACGACGGGGCGGTTCATGGGCCAGCCAGCACCTCGGGCTTGGTGTCCCGCAGGATGGCGCCCAGCGTCGACCGCTCCGCCGCACTCAGCCCAAGACCAGGGAGCAGGGTTTCGTTCCCTGCCAGCACGGCGCGGATGTCGGCGAATAGCAGCGCCTTGACCGGTTCGGCCAGGGCATCCACGGCACGGCTGTAGATCTGGAAGCTGAGGCGGTGCTTGAAGGTCCGGGTAGCGAGATCGAGTTCGCGCAAAGAGCGGCCGTCCGCCGCGCGCGGGCCCTGCTGCTCGAACCACTGCTGATAGCCGGAATTGCCGGTCACCGTGGCGGCCAGCGGCGCCTCGTCTGCCATGAACAGGGCCGCAAGCACGGGCTTGAGCAGGGCCTGCAGGTCGGCTTCGGACGGTGCAGGATCGGACGCCAGTCGCTGGCGACTGTCGAAATTGAGACGGATCAGCCGGTTCTGGAAATCCACCTGATGCTGGAGCACCAGCAGGGCCACGATGTCGCTGGTGGCGCGCGGGTAGGCGGCTAGATCCGCGAAGGCGGTCAGCGTCTGCTGGTTCAGCACACCCTGCCAGGGGCGCTGGGCCAACTGGCTGGGGTCACGCACGATGAGATTGCCGAGATGGATCTGGTTGCCGCTGAGCCCGCTCACGTACCAACCACCGAAGCGTCGTTCGAGCGGGGTGGTTACATCCGTGATCTCGCTGAGTTCATGGGACACGATGGCACCATCAGGACCAGCGATTTCCGAGCTGAGCAGGAAACGCGGCACGCCGCCGCCCGTCAGCGAGTAACTGTCGTGGCAGCGCAGGCAGCGCGAGGTCTCCTGCTTGTAGGTCAGCGGCGTGGCCTGCGTGTTGTCCAGATCGAAGAACACCGCTCCCTGCTGCGGGTCCATCGCCGCGATTTCCAGCGAGCGGCTACCCGGCACGAAGCCGACGTAGACGTCGTCGTTGAAGTAAAGGGCCCTCGGATTGGCGGGCGTGATGAAGCGCTGCTTGAGACTGCTCTTGGAAAACACCAGCACCTGCGACGAAGCATCGATGTCGAGCGCCTGCAACAGGGCCTCGAGGAAGCCGCGCGCCGTGCCGTCGTGTGTCAGCGATTCTCCCTTCGCCTCCAGCCCGGCCAGCAGGCGGCTGAAGCCGTCATCGGGCAGCGTCTTGCCGTAGCCGATCTCGGGATATTCCGTGTCATAGCGCAACTGGGCCTGCGCGCCGGGCGCGCCCCCCCAGAGCAGCCCCGCCAGCACACTGCCGAGCAGGCCCGCCACAGGGCGCCGGAACCCGGCCGGCATGCCGGCGAGCCGCCGGACCGGCAACCCTGTCGACCTCGATGAGTAAGGCATGAAACGTCCGCAAAACAAGGCTGAAACGCGGGCGATTATAGCCGAACCACCCGGTTTTCCCTGCCATCCTTTGGTGCTAGACTGCCGCGCCTTTCGCGGAATGCGCCTGCTGCTCCGGGGGCCTGGTCAAGGCGCCCAGGCCCAGCCGGCTGGCGCCCAACAACAGAATCTTCGAGGAACTTGCCATGACGCATTTGTCGGATATTGAAATTGCCCAGGCCGCCAAGCCCCAGCCCATCGCGGACATCGGTGCCAAGCTTGGCATTCCCCAGAGCGCGCTGCTGCCCTACGGACACACCAAGGCCAAGGTCGACTACGGCTTCATCAAGGCGCAGCAGGACCGCCCCAACGGCAAGCTCATCCTGGTCACTGCCATATCCCCGACACCGGCCGGCGAAGGCAAGACCACCACCACGGTGGGCCTCGGCGATGGCCTGAGCCGCATCGGCAAGAAGGCGGCCATCTGCCTGCGCGAGCCCAGCCTCGGTCCCTGCTTCGGCGTCAAGGGAGGCGCTGCCGGCGGTGGTTATTCGCAGGTGATTCCAATGGAGGACATCAACCTGCATTTCACCGGCGACTTCCACGCCATCGGTTCGGCCCACAACCTGCTGTCGGCCATGATCGACAACCACATCTACTGGGAAAACTCGCTGAACCTCGACAGCCGTCGCATCAGCTGGCGCCGCGTAATGGACATGAACGATCGCAGCCTGCGTGACATCGCCATTGGTCTTGGTGGTCCGGGCAACGGTTTTCCGCGCCAGACCGGCTTCGACATCACCGTGGCCTCCGAAGTCATGGCGATCTTCTGTCTCGCCACCGACCTCAAGGACCTGCAGCGCCGTCTGGCCAACATCGTCATCGGCCAGACGCGGGACCGTCGACCGGTCACGGCGAAGGAAATCAACGCGGATGGCGCCATGACGGCCCTGCTGAAGGACGCCATCCTGCCCAACCTGGTGCAAACGCTGGAAGGTACGCCTGCCTTCATCCACGGCGGTCCTTTCGCCAACATCGCCCATGGTTGCAACTCGGTGATGGCCACGACCACGGCCTTGAAGCTCGCGGACTACGTGGTGACCGAAGCCGGCTTCGGAGCCGACCTCGGTGCCGAGAAATTCATGGACATCAAGTGCCGCAAGACGGGTCTGGCCCCCTCGGCGGTGGTGATCGTCGCCACCGTCCGTGCCCTCAAGATGCACGGCGGTGTGCCGAAGGATCAGCTGAAAGGAGAAAATCTCGATGCCCTGCGCAAGGGCTTCGCCAACCTCGAGCGACATCTGCAGAACGTCGGCAAGTTCGGCGTACCCGCCATCGTGGCCATCAACAAGTTTGTCCACGACACGCCAGCCGAGCATGCCCTCCTGTCCGAACTCTGCGCCGGAGCCGGTGCCAAGGTCATGCTGTGCACGCATTGGGCCGAAGGCGGCAAGGGCACGGAAGAGCTGGCAAAAGAAGTGGTCAGGATGTGCGAGCAGCCCAGCAACTTCCAGTTCCTGTACAAGGACGATGCTTCACTGTGGGACAAGGTCAGCACCATCGCGAAAGAAATCTACCGCGCCTCCGAAGTCACGGCCGACGCCACCGTGCGCAAGCAGTTCGAAGAATTCCAGCAGCGCTACGGCAGCTTCCCGATCTGCATGGCCAAGACGCAGTCCTCCTTCTCGACCGATCCGACACGCATGGGGGCCCCGGTCAACCATGTGGTAAACATCCGCGAGCTGCGGCTCTCGGCCGGCGCGGAGTTCATCGTGGCCGTATGCGGCGACATCATGATCATGCCCGGCCTGCCGAAGGTCCCGTCGGCCGAAAAGATCTACGTCACCGACAAGGGCCAGATCGACGGCCTGTTCTGAACGGCCGCAGCGGAGGCGACTTCACCCGGAACTGAAACGGGCTGTTTCGCCTCCGGGCCAGCCCGGCGTTTCGCCCCCGCGGAGCGCCGCTACTGGCAACTGGCCGGCAAATACTGCGCACCCGACTCCGGACTGCAGGTCCAGCTGACGCCGCCGGCATCGCCGAGTGCCGGCGTCAGCACCACGATGACTGGTGTTTCCGCGCCCAGGTTCTCTGCATTGCCCACCACACGCAGGCTGCTGCCGTCCCAGGCCAGGCTGCTAACCATCCCGCTGTCCACGTCCGGCACGACCACCTGATTGGCGCCGGGTACGGAGCCGTTGACTGTCATGTACTCCCCGATCACGTTGCGTGCCGACCCAGCGGCAAGCAACAACTCCGAAACGCGGGCCCGCACGATGTAATCGTTGTAGGCCGGCAGGGCGACCGAGGCGAGGATGCCGATGATGGCGATGACGATCATGAGTTCGATAAGCGTAAATCCCTGTGCTGCTTTCTTCATGGTGTTGCTCCCCCGAAGTCCTATGGAAGTATCGATGCGGAACGGCCAGACCCGCCGTTGTCATGATAGTAGCGACCTGCAGATCCGTCATGAATTTGCAGGCGAAGCCGATCGTTGCTGTCCCGCAGCCGGCCTGCGACAGAGCAATTGACCCTTGCAGCCGCCGCCTCTTACCATCCGGTAGGAGTGCCACTTCGGCACGCTGCCCACACTAAAACAACAGCAACGCAGGCAAGGGGACAAGCATGGCCAAGACCACCGAAAAACCGGCAAGCCGCAAAAAAGCGGCAGTCACCGCGCCGGTGCAGGAAAAAGCCACACAGAAGACCGAGTTCCGCTTTTACGACAACCGCCAGAACTACCTCTCCTTCATCAATACCACCAACGAGAAGTCGGCGATTGCCAAGCGTGCCGGTCGTGAGTTCCAGTATCTGCGTCCCATGCCACCGGCGCTGCGCCTCTACGATGCCGGCATGGGCGACGCCACCGTACTGTCGGACTGCCTGCGCGACCTGCACCACCGCTTCCCCACCGTACCGGTGGTGGTGGTTGCCAAGGAAATCAGCATGGAGGATGTGCGCATCGGCCTCGACAAGATGGTGGATCGCTTCTGCGAGCACCCCGCCACCGTTCTGGTGTTGACCAATCTCAACTATGCCGACTGCCGTCTGATGCCCTCCAACGTGGCGTCTGCCAATGCCATGAACTGGCAGGAAATCCGCCTGGAAGGCACGATGTCCTACGGCTACAAGCAGCAGCTGGAGAGCCTGCATCCGCTGTTCGCCCACGGCTGGGAAACGCAGACCAGCAAGACCACCGGCAATCCCTTGTTCAAGCGCCCGTCGGTGGTGGTCATCTACCGCCAGGACCATCACATCCTGCTGGATGCCGTGATTCCCAAGCCGGGTCTGCAGAACTGGTATTTCGACTTCATCCTCGCCTCCCAGCCCTGGCGCGCACGCACCTCCGCGCGCTTCAAGGCCGAAAAAATCGTGGCGCCCCTGGCACGCGCGCTGGCACCTGGTGGCCGCATGCTGGTGATCCAGAGCTGTGGGCGCGACCCGGCGGAGGAGGTCATCCGCGAATTCTGGCCCGACGAAAACCCGTTTCCGGTCGACCGCCATGCCATCCTCAGCGAAGTACGCAATGTGCTGGGCCGTGAAATGCGTCACTTCAAGTTCCGCGAAGAGTCGGACGAAAAAGCCATCTTCAGCTATCGGATGCATACACTGCCTTCCGAGATCGGTGGGGCCAGCATCGGCACCTCCACACTGTTTGCGGCCTGGAACGCGTCCGTGTACGTGAACCAGATCGAGGACCAGCGTCTCGAGGCCGTGATCCGCGACGGCAGCTACCTCACCGCCACCACCAAGGTCCTGCAGAAGTACGGCGGCCTGCACTTCAACGACGAAGCGTTCGTGGTCTCGCGCTACCACGACTGAGCAGAGTCGGGATGCCGTCGGATCGCTGGGCGACCTGTCACAGCGGCCGGCGCGTTGGCAGTACGCGGTGAGCTACAATGTCGCTCACCCGTCACTGCCAGCCGATCCGAGATGCAGAACCGTCAGATCCTCGTCACCAACGCCCTGCCCTACGCCAACGGTCCCATCCATCTCGGCCACCTGCTCGGCTACATCCAGGCAGACGTCTGGGTGCGCTTCCAGCGCATGCAGGGGCACACGGTGCACTATGTCTGCGCCGACGATGCCCATGGCACCAGCATCATGCTCAGTGCCGAAAAGGCGGCGGTGGCGCCCGAGGACTGGATCGAAGGCATACGCCAGCAGCACCACCGTGACTTCCAGCGCTTTGCAGTCGACTTCGACATCTATCACTCCACGCATTCCGTCGAAAATCGCGAACTGGCCAGCGCGCTCTACCAGCAGCTGCAGCAGCACGGCAGGATCGCCACCCGCTGCATCACCCAGCTGTACGACCCGGAAAAGGGGCTGTTCCTCGCCGACCGTTTCATCAAGGGCACCTGCCCGAAGTGCAAGGCGCCAGATCAATACGGCGACAACTGTGAAGTCTGCGCGTCAACCTATGCTGCGACCGACCTGCTCGATCCGCGCTCAACGATTTCCGGGGCCACGCCGGTACTGAAGTCCTCCGAGCACTATTTCTTCAAGCTGCCGGAATTTGCCGACTTCCTGCGCGACTGGACGCGAAGCGGCGTGCTCGTGCCTGCGGTGGCCAACAAGTTGGCCGAGTGGATAAACGGCGGCCTGCAGGAGTGGGACATCAGCCGTGATGCGCCCTACTTCGGCTTCGAAATTCCGGGAGCCCCCGGCAAGTATTTCTACGTGTGGCTGGACGCACCGATCGGCTACATGGCCAGCTTCAGAAAGCTCTGCGACGAACGCGGGCTATCTTTTGACGCGTTCTGGCGCGACGGCAGCGCGACCGAGCTCTGGCATTTCATCGGCAAGGACATCGTGAACTTCCACGCGCTGTTCTGGCCGGCCATGCTGCAGACGGCCGGTTTCCGGCTGCCGACCGCGCTCAGCGTCAACGGCTTCCTGACCGTCAACGGTCAGAAGATGTCGAAGTCGCGCGGGACGTTCATTACCGCAGACACCTATTTCCGCCACCTCAACCCGGAGTATCTGCGCTACTACTTCGCGGCTAAACTCGGGCCCAACCCGGATGACCTCGACCTCAACCTCGAGGACTTCGCCCTGCGCGTGAACTCCGATCTGGTGGGCAAGGTGGTGAATATCGCCAGTCGCTGCGCCGGCTTCATCAGCAAAGGCTTCGAAGGCCAATTGTCGGTCGTCGACAGCGAACCGGTGCTCACCGCGGAATTCCGCGCGGCTGCCGAGGAAATCGCCCGCTACTACGACCAGCGTGAGTTCAGCAAGGCCGTGCGTACCATCATGGCACTCGCCGATCGGGCCAATGCCTGGATCGCCGAGAGGCAGCCGTGGGTACTGGCCAAGACGGCACCCCAATCACCGGAGGTGCAGGCGATCTGCAGCGTCGGTCTCAACCTGTTCAGGCTGCTGATGATCTACCTCAAGCCGGTGCTTCCCGGCATGGCCCGGCAGGTCGAGCAGTTCTTGCAGGTGGCGCCGCTCAGCTTCGCCGATGCCGGCAGCGTGCTGCTGCAGCATCGCATCGGCCCCTTCACACCCCTCATGACGCGAGTCGACCCGGCAGCCGTGGCGGCCATGATCGAAGACAGCAAGGACAACCTGACTGCCACGCCCGCCCAGCGCGCCGTGGACTCCCCGCTGGCACGCGAGCCGATCGCTGCCGAAATCGAATTTCCGGACTTTGCCAAGGTGGATTTGCGCGTGGCCCGGGTGCTGGATGCCCGCCACGTGGAGGGTGCCGACAAGCTGCTGCAACTCACGCTCGATCTCGGTCCCGGAGCGGACGGAGCAAGTGTGCAGCGCAACGTGTTTTCCGGCATCAAATCCGCGTATCAACCCGAGTCACTGATCGGCAAGTACGTGGTGCTGGTCGCCAATCTCAAGGCGCGCAAGATGAAGTTCGGCTGGTCGGAGGGCATGATCCTGGCGGCCGGCAGTGGCAAGGACATTTTCCTGATCGCCCCGCATGACGGCGCCGTGCCCGGCTGCCGGGTAACCTGAAAGGCTGGGCTCCACAGCTACCGAAATAGGTCACCGGGCTCGACCTCCAGCAGATCGAGCGCGGTGGCTGGCCGTGCGACGGCGACGGCCAACTGCAGCTTGCCGAGCGAGCGCACGTGGCAACTCCAGCGCTGGGGATCGTCCGGTGCACGCAGCAGGCGAGGCTCCCCGTCGGCCGTGAAGGCAAATTCGCAGGCATCCAGCCCCTGACTCAAGCCGTTGCCGCAGGCCTTCAGGTAGGCCTCCTTCAAGGTCCACAGACGGAAAAACTGCGTGCGGCGCGCTGCTCCGCCGAGGGCTCGCAACTCGGCAGCTTCCGCCGCCGTGAAGTAGCGCTCGGCGAGCGCCAGCGCGGCGACGGCACGCTCCTCGGATTCGACATCCACGCCGATGGCAGACGCCTGACTGACGGCCAGCGCCAGCAAGCCGGGCGTGTGGCTGAGATTGAATTCCAGCGTCGGTTCGCGCTGCGGCGCGGCCAGCCAGGGCTTGCCGCTGGCGCTACGCTCGAACTGCAGTTCTGCGGCCTCCACGCCGGCCAACTGCGACAGCACGCCGCGCAGCAGCAGACGCGAGAGCAGAAAGCGGCGGCGATCAGCCGGCTGCAGAAGGCGTTGCCAGCGCAACTGCTCTTCCTGACTCAGCCAGCGCGCAGCCTGCAGGGCGAAGTCGGGGGGCACGGTGGCGGCCTCCGCCAGCACATACACCTGCGCACGACCGGAGGCCGGCAGCGCGAAAGGGGCAGCGAGCCGCTCGGTCATCAGGGCCCCGTAAATCCCTGCAGGGTGAACTGTAGTGCGGACACGTTGGTGAGTTTCAGTCGAACGCTGGTGTAGCGCAGCGTGCCCACGCGTACCGAAGGAATCAGCAGCTCGGCAGTGGCTTCATCGAAACTCGCGAGCACCGCCGGAACATCCGACAAGGGCTTGAGCGAGCCGGGCTTCAACGTGAAGGTCAGCGCCGGCTGCTGGGCAGTCAGCACCAGCGTTGCCTCGAAGCGGCCGCCGTTGACGATCTGCAGGGGGAAGCTCACCTCGCTGCCACACAACTCGGTGAGGGCTTCATTCGCCACGGCTGCCGAACAGTGGAAGCGACTGGCCGGCTGGCCGGGCAAGGTATCGGTCGCATAGGCACGATTGACGATCACGAAGTCACCGACGTCCACCGTGGTAGCCGTCGCCGGAATATCCACGGGCACCTCGGCAAAGCCCGTCCCGAAAATTCCCGTGAGGTTACCCACTCGGAAACGGGAGATGCGATCGATGACATCCAGACCGAGCACCACCTCGGCGAAAACGGTGAAGCCGCCGTTCTGGTTGTCGAGGTTGGTCGAATTATCG
Source organism: Gammaproteobacteria bacterium (assembly GCA_036796405.1). Classification (GTDB taxonomy): domain Bacteria; phylum Pseudomonadota; class Gammaproteobacteria; order Pseudomonadales; family Pseudohongiellaceae; genus CAILUG01. The sequence continues at coordinate 34,168 of DAIRDB010000002.1, forward strand.
GCAAGATTGACGAACCACTGGTTGCTGGCGCTGTTGGGATCGGCGGCAGTCTTGGCCATGGCGACGGTGCCGCGCAGGTTGGAACGCCGGTACTCGTTGGGAATAGTGCCGTAGTTGGGGACCACCGTGGCCGCACCGCTGGCCGCAAGGCGGAAACCGCCGCCTTGCAGGACGAAGCCGGGCACGCTGCGGTGGAAGAACATGGTGTTGTAGTCGCCGGCGTTCACGTAGCGCAGGAAATTATCGACGGTACGCGGTGCAACGTCCCGCAGCAACTCCAGACACCAGTCGCCCTTGTTGGACTCCATGCAGACATACTTCTGTGCGCTGGCGGGCATGGCCAGCAAGCACTGCAGCAAGAACAAGACGGCAAAAACAGGCAACTTCATCAACGAACTCCTCACGGGCAACAGCGGGCGCTACTCTCGCCCGCACGGCTGTAGTTTAATGGCATCGGAAACAATACGCTCGGGAGAGTTCGAGACATGCGCCTGCTGCACACGATGATCCGCGTCGGTGACCTCGACAAGTCACTGGACTTCTACACCAACATTTTCGGCATGCAATTGCTGCGAAAGAAGGACTTTCCGGACGGTCGCTTCACGCTGGCCTTCGTCGGGTATGGCAGCGAGGAAAACAATACGGTGATCGAACTGACCCACAACTGGGACACGCCGCGTTACGACCTCGGCAACGCGTTCGGACATATCGCCATCGCAGTAGCGGACGCCTACAAGGCCTGCGAAGACATTGCGGCCAAGGGCGGCAAAGTGGTGCGGCCGGCCGGTCCCATGAAGTTCGGCGGTGGCGTCATCGCCTTCGTCGAGGATCCCGACGGCTACAAGATCGAGTTGATCGAAAGCAAGCACTGATCCGGCTGGCGCCGGCGCCAGTTGTCAGCGTCGGCAGCTGAAATCGGGGAGTACCATGCGCGACCTTCTGGCCTTGCTGACCGGCGCCATGCTGGTCAACAACATCGTGTTGACCCAGTGCCTCGGGCTGTACCCCTTGCTCGGAACCAGCGGTCGGGTTGGCACGGCGGTCGCCATGGCACTGACCACCAGTGTGGTGCTGTTGCTGGCGGCCGTCGGCTGCTCCCTGTTGGAAACCCTGCTGCTGGTTCCGCTCGACCTCACGGTGCTGCGCACTCCCTGCGAGGTGCTGGTGGTCGCCGTGATCGTCGGTTTCACCGAACGGCAGGTACGGCATCGCTGGCCGCTGCAGCACGCGCAACTCGGACGGCTGCTGCCACTCGCCACCGCCAACTGCGCCATCCTCGGCGTGGTCGTGCTGAATGGCCGACTGGGTCATGGCCCACTGGAGTCCCTGGTCGTCGGTCTCGGCACCGCCCTCGGTTGCTCGCTCGTGCTCATCCTGTTTGCCGCGATGCAGGAGCGATTGACGGTCAGCGACGTGCCAACTCCGTTCCGCGGTGGGGCCATCACCTTGATCACTGCCGGCCTCGCCTCGCTGGCGTTCATGGGCTTCGCCGGACTGGGGTGAGGAGCAAGGCCATGCTGTCACCGCTGCTGCTGATCTGCCTTGCCCTACTGGCCGGAGCGCTGCTGGCCTGTGCTGCTCGCCCGGCAGAACCACAGACCCTCGGGTTGGTGGAGCAGATCGACGCCTTGCTGCCGCAAACGCAGTGCGGCCAGTGCGGTCACCCGGGCTGCAAACCCTACGCCGCGGCCATCGCCGAGGGAGCGGCCATCAACAAGTGTCCCCCCGGAGGTCGCCAGACCATTGCAAGACTTGCCCGCCTGCTTAACCGCGCCGTCGTACCGCTCGACCCGGAACATGGTGCGGAGGGTCCGCGTCGGGTGGCTTTCATCCGCGAGGCCGAGTGCATCGGCTGCACCAAGTGTCTGCAGGCCTGTCCGGTGGATGCCATCGTCGGCGCCGCCAAGCTGATGCACACGGTGATCAGCGCCGAGTGCACCGGCTGCGATCTCTGCGTGGAGCCCTGTCCGGTCGACTGCATAGACCTGTTACCGGCGCCGTCCGCGTGGCAGCCGGTTGCCGTCAACGATAGCCCGGCGCGGGGTACGCCACTCATCGGAAGTGACCGTGGCCGGGGCCTGACCACATGAGTCTGCCCACCAGCCCGCGCGCCCGCATGCACGGTGGCATCAATCCACCCGGCAACAAGCAGCAGTCACTGCGACATCCGATCCGCCGTCTGCCACTGCCGCCACAACTGATCGTTCCGGTGCAGCAGCGGGGGGAGCCACTGCCGGAACTGCTGATCGGCATCGGCGATCGCGTGGAGAAGGGGCAGTGCCTGGCGCGCGGCCGCGGCGAGCGCGCCGTGAGCAGCCACGCGCCGGCGGCCGGTGTAGTGACGGACATCGGTGCGCAGCCACTACCAGATGACCAGGCTGGCGGCGTCACCTGCGTGACCATCGCTACCGAGCCCTGCGTCGCGTCGGCACGGTGCCTGCCACCACTCGATCCCGTCGAGTGCGGTAACGAGATGTTCCTGCAGCGCCTGCGCGACGCGGGAATCACGGGGCTCGGCGGTGCCGGCTTTCCGACGCATGCCAAAGTGCGTGCGGCGATCGGCCGGGTGGAAACCCTCATCGTCAACGCCACGGAATGCGAACCGTTCATCACCGCGGATGCGGCGCTGTTGCAGGAACGGGCAGCCGATGTCCTGCGAGGCGCCAGCTTGCTGCTGCAGATCACGGGTGCCACGCGCTGTCTCGTCGGCATCCAGGACGACGCGCCGGCCGCCATCGCCAGCCTGCAGGCCGCCATGACCGATGCGCGTTTTCAGCTGTGCGTGCTTCCCGCCCGCTACCCGCATGGCGCCGAAGCCCTGCTCGTCCACGTACTCACCGGCCGAGAGGTCCCGATGGGCCGACCAGCCATCGACTACGGCGTACTCTGTCACAACCCAGCCACGCTGCACGCCGTGGCGCGGGCGGTGCTGCACGGCGAACCGCTGATTTCGCGGGTGATGACGCTGACCGGCGCTGCCCTGCGTGATCCCGGCAACTACGACGTGCTGATCGGTACGCCGGTGGCCGTAGCCCTGCAGGCCTGCGGCCTCGACGAGTGGCAGCACAGCCGCTCGCTGGCGGGTGGCCCGCTGCTGGGGGTCGAACTGCAGCAGGCGACCGTGCCACTCATCAAGACCAGCAATTGCATTCTGGCCACCACGGAAGCGGAATTGCCGCGGCCTCCGCCGTCGCAACCCTGCATCCGCTGCGGTCTGTGCGCGGACGTTTGTCCGGTGCGACTACTGCCTCAGCAGTTGCACTGGTTCTGGCGCAGCGGTGAACTCGACAAGGCCGCCTCCCACCACCTGGAGGACTGCATCGACTGCGGCGCCTGCGCCTATGTCTGTCCAAGTACGATCCCCCTGGTACAGCAGTTTCGGCTGGCAAAGACCAGCCTCGCCGAGCAGTGTGCCCGGCAGCGCCAGGCCGACAGAGCACGAGAGCGCTTCGAGGCGCACCAGGCGCGGGTCGCCACCCAGCAGCGGCTCGATGAGCAGCGGCGCCGAGAAAGAGCCGCCCTGCTACAGCGCAAACAGGCGGAAGCAGCCGCCCGCACGGAGACCGTCAACGCAGTGACTGCTTCCTCGGCACCCTCACCGCAGGACGTCATCGCGGCTGCCCTAGCGCGGGTACAGGCCCGCAAGGCCGCGAAGCGGACTGCCGAACCGACGGCCCTGCCACCGGAGGGGGAGGCGCCGCCATGAACAACCGGGCAGCAGCGGGTTCGCCGCACATGCATCTCGGCCATGGCACCAGCCAGGTCATGCAACTGGTGCTGTTGGCAACGGTGCCTGGATTCACCGCACTTTTTTTCTGCTTCGGCTGGGGGGTGCTGTTCAACCTGCTGTGGGTGCCCGCCTGCGCCCTTGCCTGCGAGGCAGCGGTGCTGAAGCTGCGGCAGCGCCCACCGCTGCCCACGCTGCGCGACTGCAGCGCACTGCTCACGGGTGTGCTGCTGGCAGCCGCCCTGCCTCCGACGGCCCCGTGGTGGCTGGGCTTGCTGGGCAGCATGCTGGCCATCGTGCTGGCCAAGCAACTCTACGGTGGTCTCGGCTTCAACCCCTTCAATCCCGCCATGGTCGGCTACGCTGCCTTGCTGCTGGCGTTTCCTGTCGAGATGACACGCTGGCTGCTACCCCGTGATGTGGGGGATGCTCTGCCGGACTTTGCCACAGCACTGGGGCTTTTCCTCGGCCGGGAGACGCTCACGCCGATCGACGCCTACACCGGGGCGACTGCGCTGGCGGTGTTCCGCGAGGAGTTGGGAGGGCAGACCGTTGCCGAGCTCTGGCAAAGTTCGCCTGTGCTGGGACGTTGGTCCGGGGCGGGCTGGGAGTGGGTCAATGGCGGCTTCCTGCTGGGCGGCTTGTTCCTGCTCTACCGTCGCGTCATCGGCTGGCAAATTCCGGCGACCCTGCTCGGAGCCCTCGCCTTGCTATCAGCGCTGTTCCACGACGGCGGCAGTTCAGCCAGCCATGGCCCGCCCCTGCTGCACCTGTTCGGCGGGGCCAGCATGTTAGGCGCCTTTTTCATAGCCACTGATCCAGTCACGGCCGCCACCTCAGCGCGGGGACGCTTGGTGTACGGGGCGTTGATTGGCAGTGTGACCTTCTGCCTGCGCGCGTTTTCCAGCTATCCGGACGGTGTGGCCTTTGCCGTGCTGCTCGGCAATTTCGCCGCGCCGTTCATCGACCGCTGCACGCAGCCCCGCGTCCAGGGGCAGCAGCAATGAAGGACGCCACGCAAGCGACCTTTGCGCAGAGTCTCAGCGCGAGCGCTCTGCAGTTCGCGGCGGTTGCCTTCCTCGCGGTGCTGCCACTGGCACTCGTGCAGCAGCTCACCGAGACTCGCCGAGCCGATCGACTCGGCGATTCGCAGAGGGCCGCACTGGCAGCGATCCTGCCGCCCGCCCTGCACGACGACGACCTGCTGGCCGGCCGTTTTTCACTGGGGCCGCACAGCAGCGGCTACACCGGCCTCGAGCAACTCGGCCTGACGGAAGAGCGCAGTGCCTATCGTGCCCGTCTTGGCGGACGCGTCAGTGGTGTGATCCTGCCCGTCGAGACTGCCTTGGGCTACAACGGCAGCATCGTGCTGCTGGCTGGCATCGACACCGAGGGTCGGCTGACGGGCGTGCGTGTCGTCACCCACGCGGAAACGCGCGGGCTCGGCGACCGACTCGAGGCCGATCTTTCCCCCTGGATCGACGGTTTCGCAAATCGTTCGCTGGCCAACACGCCGGCCCCCCTGTGGCGAGTGAAGAAGGACGGAGGTGATTTCGATCAGTTCGTCGGCGCCACCATCACGCCGCGTGCGGTCGTTGCCGCCATCCATTCTGCCCTGCTGTTCTTCGACGCAAACCAGGACTCGCTGCTGGACGCCGTTCCCGACACGCCGGAGTTGCAGCCGTGAGACAACTGCAACCTGCAAGCGACTCTGCCGGTCTCACCTCGACGCAGCCGACATTGCTGGCGTGGTTTGCCTTGGGTCCCTTGCTGGCGATGAGCGACTCGTTGGTCCACGCCATGGCGCTTGGGCTCTGTGCGCTAGCGGTGCTCGTCGTGACCTGCCTGGTGCTGGGGCCGCTACGGCAGCGGCTGCAGCCGGTCCTGCGTCTGCCCGCCGCTGCCCTGTTGCTCGCCTGCCTCGTGGGCTGCATTGACTTGCTGTTGCAGGCCTTTGCCGTGGGGCTCCACGAGTCACTTGGGCCCTCCGTGCCGCTCGTGGTACCGACCTGCCTGCTGCTGAGCCAGCGCATCTGGCTGGCACCCGAGACGGACACCCGCGAACTGCTGCAAGACACCCTGCTGACGACAGCCAGATGCCTGCTGGTCCTGGTGCTGCTCGGTGCCACGCGCGAGTTGCTCGGCACCGGTGCACTGCTCGCCGGGTTCGAGCAACTGCTGCACGTTGAGCCCATTCCGGTGCTATCTCTCTTCCCTGCCGAACCTGCCTTCCTGCTGGCTGTGCTGCCACCCGGCGCCTTCCTGTTGCTCGGCGTGTTGCTGGCCTTGCGGAACCTGCTGGTGGCATGCTGGCCGACCAAGGACCTGCAGACAGGCTCGCAGGTCGCTGGCAGCAAGCGGGTCCGAGTCACAGGCAAGCCATCATGAACCGGCAGGCTGCCGGTGTTGAGACCCCGCTCGCTCCGCCCCAACGCTGATCCAACCGACCACAAGAGGAGAACTCCCATGCAATCCCTGACCACCGTTGTGCTGCGCTTGCTGGCCACCATGGCGCTGCTGCTGACTGATCGCGCGCTGGCCGCCGACGCCGATCCGCTGACCGAGGCCGCCGACCGCGTGGCGATCCAGCAACTCATCGTCAAGTACGCCCACGTCTACGATGCGCTCGATATCGAAGGCTATGTCAGTGTCTTTGCCGAGGATGCCGTGTTTACCTTTCCCGGCAACGAGTTGAAGGGCCGCGCTGCCATTCGCTCGTTCATCACGGGGGCGCGGCAGCGACGCAGTGCAGCACCCGCGCAGCCGGCAACGCAGAGCTACCACTCGATTTCCAACACGCTGATCGACTTCGAGGGCCCCGAAAGGGCCCATCATCGTTCGTATTGGCAGGTGCTGTCGGGCCCGGTCGGCGGCCCATTCACGGTGACCAACATGGGGTATTACGACGACGTGGTGGTGAAGCGGGATGGTCAGTGGCTGATTCAGCAGCGCACCATTCCCTAACAAGCGATCGCGGACGAGGAGGCCGGATCAAAGCCCCGTGATGACGAAGCCCACCGCATCGATGATCTCGGCGCGGTATTTGGCGAGGTCTCCGGAAACGTCCCCAAGCGTTTTGCGGTCGATGCCGCCGATGTTCTGGGTCATCACCACATAGCTGGCGTCGTTGAACTGCACGACGGGGTTCAGGCGCGACAGAGCGTGAGCGCCCCACAGACGCTTCGGCATGAGGGGGATGACGACGGTGGTGCGGAGATCGTCGAGGAGGTCACTTTGGATGTCGAGCAGGAGGGGAAAGTGCGCCAGAGTTGCCTTACTGGGATTCTTGAACAACTTCCACTGCGGCATCAGAACATCCTCAGGCCCTTGTTGGCTGCCGAGGTCTTATCCACGAATTCGTTGTAGGCCTCGATGGCCTTGGCGTTCTCGGACTTCCACTGGCTGCGCTGCTCGGCACGCAACTGCTCCAGCAGCGCTGCCTCGAGCGTTGCCGGCAAGTTGATGTTGATTCGCCTTGCCCTCTCCAGCAGGTCGCTGTTGATGCTGACAATGGTCGACTTCTTGGGCTCTTTGTCGTCAAAGAGCTGATTCACGGGGGCAAACCTCGCCAAGGTAAGTCCGGGTTCTGTATGCCCAAGCTCCGGGTTTGTGCAAGGCACCCGGCGGTCCGTGCTGGACTCCCGCGTCCCGTCCCGCCTATTCTGGCCCGCCAATACCACCGCCGAGGGCTTTCACCCATGTCGCCGATCGTCTGTCTGCACCGCGTTGCACGCCTGGCCACGTATCCGGTTATCGGACGACTCCTGCAGCTTGCGCCGCTGGTGCTGCTGGCTGCCTGCGGGCAGCCCTCGGAGGAGGGCCCTGCGCCAGACGCGCAGGCAGCGACCTCGGCGCCTCCCCTTGCCGCCAATGTCGATCAGGCGAGACTCCTTCAGGGCACCGCCGATCCGCAGCAGTGGTCTACCTACGGAGGCAGCTATAACGAACAGCGCTACAGCCCGTTAGCCGCCATCAACACGGGCAACGTCGCTGGCCTTGGCCTGGCCTGGTTCGCCGACTACGACACCAACCAGAACCAGCATGGCTCCCCGCTCTACATAGATGGCGTGATTTACGTGTCCACGGCACGCAACGTGGTACATGCCTTCGACGCCCGCAGTGGCGAGCGCCAGTGGACCTACACACCGCTCATGGTGCCCAACCCCAACCTCGGCCTGGTCAACCGTGGACTCGCGGCCTACAACGGCAAAATCTACATGGGGATGCTGGATGCGCATCTGGTGGCGCTCGATGCGGCCACTGGTGAGCCAGTATGGAACGTCGACACCGTGCCGGAAAGTCTCGGCCTTGGCGCCATGACCAAACAGTACTCCATCACCATGGCGCCACGCGTCGCCAAGGGTCTCGTCTTCATCGGCGGCTCGGGTGGCGAGTACGGCGCGCGCGGCTGGCTGGCTGCCTACGATGCGGAGACCGGCAAGGAGGTCTGGCGTTTCTGGACCGTGCCCGGAGATCCCTCGCGCCCTTACGAAGGCGATCACCTGCGCGCTGCCGCAGCGACGTGGCGTACCGATCGCCGCTACTGGGAGCAGGGGGGCGGTGGCACGGTGTGGGATGCCGCCATCTACGACCCGGTCACCGACCTGCTCTACTTTGGCACCGGCAACGGCACGCCCTGGAACCGGGTGATGCGCGACCCGGATGATGGCGACAACCTGTTCGTGGCCTCGGTGATCGCCGTGAAACCCGATACGGGGGAATACGTGTGGCACTATCAGGAAACGCCGGGCGACTCCTGGGACTATGACGCCGTCAGCCCGATGATGACCGCCGATCTCGACTTCAACGGCACACCGCGCCACGTCATCCTGCACCCGTCGAAGAACGGGCTGATGTATGTGCTGGATGCCAGCACCGGCCAAGTGATCAGCGGAGACGCCTTCACCGGCGTGACCTGGGCGGAAGGTGTTGACGTGGCCACGGGGCGACCCATCGAAGTACCGGGCGCCCGCTACGAGACCGAGCCTTTCAACGTGGGGCCCGGTGCACCCGGAGGTCATACCTGGCATCCGAATGCCTTCAGTCCCAAGACGGGGCTGCTGTACATACCGACGTGGGAGAACTATTCGGCGATGTCGCCGCAAAAAATGCCGGAAAGCGGCATCCCGCCTCTGGTCGCCGTCGGTAGTCGCGACATCGATCGCGCCACACTGAAACCGCACAATAAGCAGGCCAACGATGGCTGGCTGCAGGCCTGGGATCCGGTGGCTCGCAAACCGGTCTGGGAGGCGCCGCGCGGTCCGCGCGCGACCAGTGGCGTCCTCGCGACCGGCGGTGATCTGGTGTTCATGGGCAACAGCAACGGCAACCAGCTTGCCGCCTACGACGCTCGCAATGGCACGCCGTTGTGGACCTACGATACCCAAAGCGCCGTCTATGCTGCCCCGATCACCTACCAGCTCGACGGCGAGCAGTACATCGCCGCCAGCGTCGGCGGCACAGCGCCCGGTAACTACTATGCACCGAGCTATGGCCGCATGCTGGTCTTCAAGGTGGGTGGCAGCGTCCAGCTACCAGCCAAGGTCTCCTACACGCCACCTGAGTTGAATCCGCCGCCCTCTACGGCGACGGCTGAGGTCATTGCGCGCGGTGGTGAGGTCTACGCGCAGCATTGCGCCATGTGCCATGGCAACAACGGCGTCCAGCAGCGTTCCAGTTTTCCCAACCTGACGCTTTCTCCGCTGCTTTATTCGCAGGAGGGTTTCGACCAGGTGGTCCTGCAGGGTGCTCGCGTCCAGCGAGGCATGGCTGGCTTTGCCGACAAGTTGGCAGCCGCCGATACCTTGGCCATCCGCGAATACATCATCGGCCGCGCCAACGATGTGAAGAACAATCCACCCTCCCCCGGTGGCTTCGCTGCGCCAGCCGCTGCTGCCCGCGCTGCCGCTCCAACCACCCCAGCCACCACCCAGCCGGTGGTAGCACAGCCCCTCGCACCGCCGCCTGCGCCTGCTGCCACGGACGTGCACGAGGAGGCCGGCTCGCGCAACTGACACAGCCCCGCTGAGTGCCTGCCCCGGTGGCAGGCGCTCTGCGTTGCCCACCAGAGCCCCCATGACTCCGGCCAAGCGCCAGGCAATGTTCGAGCGGCTGCGCGCGGCAAATCCGGCGCCGGCCACCGAACTGATCTACCGTTCTCCCTTTGAACTGCTGATCGCCGTGATGCTGTCGGCGCAGGCCACGGACGTCAGCGTCAACAAAGCCACTGCGGGTCTGTTCGCGATTGCCAATACACCGGAGGCCCTGCTGGCTCTCGGCAAGGAGAAATTGAAGCAACACATCAAGACCATCGGCCTGTTCAATACCAAGGCCGACAACGTCATCAAGACCTGCGCCATCCTTGCGGCAGAGCACGGTTCACAGGTCCCGGCAGAGCGCGCCGCGCTGGAAGCGCTGCCCGGTGTCGGTCGCAAGACGGCCAACGTGGTCCTCAACACGGCATTTCGCCAACCCACGATGGCCGTCGATACGCACATCTTTCGCGTCGCCAACCGCACAGGGCTGGCGCCCGGCAAAACGGTACTGGAAGTCGAAAAAGGCCTGCTCAAGCGCATCCCGGGCGAGTTTCTGATGGACGCCCACCACTGGCTCATCCTGCATGGCCGCTACACCTGCACCGCTCGCAAGCCGAAGTGCAAGGACTGCCTGATTCGTGATCTGTGCGGCTTCCGGCAAAAGACACCGGTTTGAGCGTTGCCCAAGGCCGGACTTAATGAACCTTCACATGGGATTTATCAGCAATTAACGCAAGGCGCGCACACTGCGACGCGTGTAAGGGTCACGCCGCAGGTAAAGCGCACGCATGATCAGATACCTTCAGGATCTCGACACCCGCACGTTCCTGTCTTTTTTCCAGTCGCAGTACCAAGTCACGCTAACGCAACTGGCGCTGCTCGTATCCGCCAGCGCCAACGGCTGGTGTTATGCGATCCTCGTGCCGCTCTGCATCCTGCTTCGCCCGGAGCAGGCCCGCGAGTTGCTGACGCTTGCCCTTCTTGCGTTCGGCGCCGAACGAACACTCTACTTCGTGCTCAAGAACACAGTGCGACGTCGTCGCCCCCCTGCGGCCATCGCCGGGATCCAGTCGCTCATCCGTGCTGCTGACGAATTCAGCCTGCCCTCGGGGCATACCTCGGCGGCCTTCCTCTTTGTCACCCTGCTTTGCCTCGGACTCAGCCCGGTGTTCGCCCCGCTGTATCTGTGGGCAGTGGCCGTCGGGCTTTCACGCGTCGTTCTCGGTGTGCACTTCTTCACCGACGTATTCATGGGCGCCGTCCTCGGTACCACGATCGCCTTGTTCTTTTTCTGATTTCACGCGGAAACCATCATGAAAATCCTCTACGGTGTCCAGGGCACCGGCAACGGTCACATCAGCCGCGCCAGTGCCATGGCGGAAAAACTGTGGGCTTTTCCTGAACTGGACATCACATGGCTGCTGAGCGGTAGAGAGCGCAGCAAGGGCTGCGGTGGCATAGAGCGCTTTGAATGGCGCGAGGGATTGACCTTCGTGACCCGCAACGGCGGCATCCATGTGTTGGACACTCTGCGCAAGAACAGCCTGCGTCGCTTCCTGCGTGACGTGCGAGAACTCGACCTCCGCGGCTACGATCTCGTGATCTCCGACTACGAGCCCGTCATTTCCCATGCAGCCCGCCGCAAGCGTATTCCAGTGACGGGCATCGGCCATCAATATGCCTTTTGTCATCGGATACCGACCCGTGGCGAGAACCCGATTGTAAAGACCATCATGCAACTGTTTGCGCCTGCCGACACGGCTATCGGTCTTCATTGGCACCATTTCGGCAATCCCATCCTTCCGCCGATCATCGACATGGTGATCCCCGCCGAGCTACCGCCTGTTGTCGGTAACAAGGTCATCGTCTACCTGCCCTTCGAGAATCCACGGGCAGTGATGGACCTGCTAGACCGTTTTCGGCAGTTCGAGTTTTACGTGTACCACCCGGAACTGCAGGACGCCGACGTCGACCATCGGCATGCCCGGGCCATTTCACGACTCGGCTTCAAGCAGGACTTGCTCGATGCCGAGGCCGTGCTCTGCAACAGTGGCTTCGAGCTGATCAGTGAATGCCTCTGCCTCGGCAAACGCATTCTGGTGAAACCGGTGTTCGGACAGATGGAGCAGCTTTCCAATGCCGCAGCCCTCTCTGAACTCGGCTATGCCAGCGTCATGGACCGTATCGACGAGAACGCAATCAATAGGTGGCTGACCAGACCGGGCGACACGCTGCGGATTTGCTACCCGGACGTGGCTGGTACCTTGGCCGAGTGGATAGCCGGTGGCTGCCGCGCGACTCCCGAGCAACTCGCCAAAGGTCTGTGGGACCAAACAGTGATACTGCGCTGATCACTTGTCGAGGTAGCGCTGCCGTTTGGCCGGCTTGAGCAGAGCCAGTTCGGTAAGACACAGTCCATCGATGCAATCTGCGAAATCCGGGTCGATGCTGAACGCCAGCGTCTTGAAGCCGCCCACCTCGAACAGTGCCGCGTACTGCTTGAAGAGCACGGGAATACGCAGCCCCTCGACATGGAAGCTGTTCTGCAGCACGGTCAGACCCGTCTCGCGGTCGATTCCCTCATAGCGCTGTTTCAGCTCGGCCAGACGCTGCGGCGGCAAGTCAAAGCGCTGGTTGGCTACCACCAGCGCCTGCTCGCTGCCGTGATACGTCGAAAAATAGAACACCAGCTCCTCGACCAGCGGCCTCGGATAGTCGGCACTGACAGAAACCGGTCCGAACAGGAATCGTACCTCCGGCCGCCGCGCAAGGTAGGCCCCCAGTCCCTGCCAGAGATAGTCGAGGCTGGCCTTGCCCCAGTAGCGCGGATTCACGAAGCTGCGACCCAGTTCGATGCCCTGCTCCAGATAGGCCCGGAACTCTGGCCGGTACTGGTAAAGGGTGCTCGTGTAGAGGCCGGCCTCACCCAGCGTACGCAGTACCGCGGCTCCTTCGGCGATGCGATACGCCCCGGCGATCTCGAGGGCTTCGCGGTCCCACAGGACGAGGTGCTGATAGTGCTGATCGAAGCGATCGAGGTCACGGCGCTTGCCTGTGCCCTCACCGACCTGGCGAAAAGCCACTTCACGGAGCCGGCCGATCTCCCGAATGACGGCGGAGTTCGGCGACCAGTCCATGAGGATGATGCTGTTGTTGTCGCGGGTCTCGCCCAGAACCTGACCTTGCCGCAGTTCCTGCTGCAACAGCTGACGGTCCTCGGGGTGCGCGATCGTCCGCTCGGTCTCGAAGGCCGGCATCGGATAGGGACGATCGAGCTTGTAGAGATGGGAGCGCAGCCTCTGCACCAGCGTGCGGTCCTTGAGCCCGTCCGAATACAGCCGCTTGGCGGAAATCGGCTCTCCCACGCGAAACGAAATCACTCTCGACTGCTGTCGAAACATTTCGCTCGAGAGCAGCATGGTACCCAGCGGCTTGAAGAGTAGTGAGGCACCGTAGAACACCAGCGAGTTGCGCGCCTGTACCAGCACGGGCAGCAATGGAGCACCACTCTTGCGAGCGAAGTGCAGAAAGCCCGGCCGCCAGTGGCTGTCCCGCACACCGAGCGGACCAGCACGCGAGACTTCACCCGCAGGGAACACGATGACGGCCTGACCGGCCTCCAGAGCATCCAGCACCCGTCGGTACCCACGCACTGCACTGCCACCCCCAAAGGTATCGACAGGGATCAGCAGCGACTGCAGCGGAGCGAACTGCTGCAGCAGATCATTGGCAACGATCCTCACATCCCGCCGCACCTCCCCCACGAGACGCAGCAGGGCAAGACCGTCGAGCGAGCCGATCGGATGGTTGGCAAAAAGCACCACCTTGCCCGTGGCCGGAATGTTGGCGCGCTCGCGGGCGCTGACGGCGTAGCTGAAATTCAGATGATCGAATACCCGGTCGATCCACTCCAGGCCGCAGACGTCCCTGTTATCGGCCAGAAAGCTGTTGATCTCGGATTCATGGACGATCCGCCGCAGCCAGGCCATGGCCGGCCGGCGCAGCAGTGAAGGAGTACTGCCGAAACCCGGAAATTTAGCGGTGAGTGCTGCTTCGACGTTGATCATGTTCTGCTCCGCGCGGTTGATCCTGCAGCCTTGCAGCATGAACTCCCTGGCAACTTACGGCATAAATTGGCGATTAATTCGCGATAAAGCTGCCGAGCGCCGGTCTGCCACGGTGCTCTTCCAGCTGAACCACGTTGTCAACCTGCTGGTCCAGCCAGCGCAGGATGTGGATCTCTCCGTCATCGTCTTCAGCCAGCGCCGTACAACTCTCCACCCAGTCGCCGCAGTTGTAGTAGTGGATGTTATCGATCCATTTCTTCTCGGCATGGTGAATGTGGCCGCAGATCACCCCGTCTACATCGCGACGGGCCGCTTCCCGCGCCAAGGTGTGCTCGAACTCGAAGATGAAATTCACCGCGGTCTTCACCTTGTGCTTGATCGCACCAGACAAACTCCAGTACGGCATTTTCAACAGGCGGCGCACCTGATTGAACCAACGGTTGGACCACAGCAGAAAGTTGTAGCCGCAGTCACCCAGCAAGGCCACCCAGCGATGGTGGCGCGTAATACCGTCATAGGCGTCTCCGTGAATTACCCAAAGGCGCTCGCCCTTTGCCGTGGTGTGGTACACCTCGTTGACAACCTGGATATTGCCCATGCGGAACTGGTGTTCCGCAATGTATTCACGCAGGAACTCGTCATGATTGCCGGTGACGTAGAACACTGCCGTGCCGTCCTTCTCGGACTTGCGCAGTACTTGCCGCACCACCTTATTATGCTCACCCGGCCAGTACCACTTGGTCGTGGCAATGCGCCAGCCATCAATGATGTCACCGACCAGATACAGCTTCCGACACGGATGCGCTTTGAGGAATGCGTGCAATTGCGCCGCCTTGCAGCCCCTCGTACCGAGATGGACATCGGAGATCCATAATGCCGGCCAGACTTTCTTCCCACCCATTGTCGTACCTCCGCTTGGACGACCGCACGGCAGGATTGTGAGACCGCTTGGTGAGTCGCAGATAAACGTCGGTCGTGCGAAAGATTAAGCAATGACCTCAACCGCCAGCTCTGGGGTGATTTATTGAAATTTCATCGCGTCTTTCTCGTGACCTTTCGACATAGGCCCAACATGCGCACTCCCCTTGCTTGACGAGCCGGCTCGCCCGGCTCGATTTTTTTCTGCCGCGGCAAGCTGTTTATTTCGTTCCGCAGTCCGCTGTCAGCTTCAGCTCACTACGAGGGTCGGGTACCATCTGCCCCCATCGTCAGACCCGCAGTTGTACCCCCCGTTTCCCATGAAGAAACCTGCTTTTTCGACGCTGGCCGCCGTTGACCTCGGATCCAACAGTTTTCATCTGCTGGTGGCAGAAGCCCAGGAGCACAGCTTCCGGGTGATCGACCGCATGCGCGAGCCGACCAGGCTTGCTTCCGGGCTCGACGAGTATGGCAACCTCACCGACACGGCGATGGACAAGGCGGTCGAGTGTCTTGCGCGTTTTGGGGAGCGCGTGCGCTCGCTGCCGGCAGGCTCCGTACGGGCAGTAGGCACCAACACCATGCGACAGGCCCGCAACAGTGCAGTATTCCTGAGTCGCGCCACACGGGCGCTCGGCCACCCCATCGACGTGATCTCCGGCTATGAGGAGGCTCGTCTGATCTACCTCGGTGTTTCACACGACCTCGAGGACGACAGCGACACGCGGCTCGTCATCGATATCGGCGGGGGCAGCACCGAATTCATTCTTGGACGCCGCTTCGAGCCGCTCATGCTGGAAAGCCTGCACATGGGCTGCGTGAGCATGAGCGGTCGCTTCTTTCCCGATGAGCGAATCACCAAGGAGCGCATTCGGCGCGCCGAAATCGCGGCACTGCAGGAAGTGGAGTTGATTCGCAAGGCTTTTCGCAAGACAGGCTGGCAATCGGTGATCGGCTCGTCCGGCACCATTCTGTCGGTAGTCGATATCCTGCGGGAGTTCGGGCTCATCAAGGACGGCATTCAGCTGTGGGGGCTGCAGCAATTGCGTGACCTGCTGATCGAGCGGGGCACCTGCAATATTCCCGAGTTTCAGCAACTTTCCAGTGACCGTCGGCCGGTGTTCGCCGGCGGGCTGGCGATTCTGTTGGCGATCTTTACGGAACTTGAAATCGACCGTATGCGCGTGTCGGACAGTGCGCTGCGTGAGGGACTGCTGTTCGAGTCGCTCGGCCGCCTGCATGCCGAGGATACGCGCGAACGCACGGTGCAGGGACTGATCCAGCGCCTGCACGTCGATGCTGCCCAGGCGCAGCGAATCGCAGCCACCAGCGAGCTGCTGCTGCGCCAGGTCGCACGTGAGTGGGACGTGGGTGGCGATGAGGGACTCCGTTTGCTGCGCTGGGCCTGCCTTTTGCACGAAATTGGCATGGGCGTCTCCCACAGCCAGTACCACAAGCATGGCGCCTATCTGCTGGCCAATATGGATCTGCCTGGGTTCGCCCGTGGAGAGCAGCGACGCCTTGCAGCGCTGGTGCGCTGCCATCGCCGCAAGGTGGCCTTGCAGGAACTGCAGTCCTTCGATGACGAAACCAATGTGCGCTTGCTGAGACTTTGCGTGCTGCTCCGTCTTGCCGTCGTGCTGCACCGCCGACGCGACGAGAGTCCGCTGCCTGACATCCAGCTGAGCGTGGACGAGGATCAGGTGAAGCTGCGGTTCCCGGAGCAGTGGCTGGAGCAGCACGCGCTCACGCAGGCCGATCTGGCCTCCGAGGCGGACTATCTGAGAACAGTGGGTCTGCGACTCAAGGTCAGGTAGCGTGGGAGGCAAGCTGCAGCAGCAACTCCTGCTGCGCATCGCGGGGCTTGGCGCGACCTGACGGTATGCGCACATAGCTGCCATCTGCGCGTAGCTGCCAGGCACGCTGATTGTCGCGCAGGTAGCAGAGCAGGCCCTCGTCGATCACACGCTGCCGCAGCAGCGGATCCTCCACCGGGAAGCAGGTCTCCACACGCTTGAAGAAATTGCGCTGCATCCAGTCGGCACTCGACAGAAACACCAGCGGATTGCCTGCATTGTGAAAGTAGTAGATGCGGGAGTGTTCGAGAAAGCGGCCCACGATGGAGCGTACGCGGATGTTGTCGGAAACACCCTTGATGCCGGGCCGCAGCGAGCACACACCGCGCACGATGAGCTCGATCTGCACACCGGCCTGCGAGGCTGCGTAAAGCGCCTGGATGACCCTCACGTCCACCAACGCGTTCATCTTGGCAATGATGCGGGCTGGCCGGCCGGCACGCGCAGCGTCGGTTTCGGCGGCGATCAGCGACAGCATGCGCCGGTGCAGGACGAACGGAGACTGCAGGATTTTCTGGAGCTTGCCGAGCGTGCCCGGTGCCGTGAGCATGTGGAAGACTTTTTGCACGTCGGTGCACAGCACCGGATCACAGGTGAACAGGCCGAAGTCGGTGTAGGCGCTGGTGGTACGTGGATGGTAGTTGCCGGTGCCAAGGTGGGCATAGCGGCGCAGTTGGCGACCTTCTCGTCGTACGATCAGGATCATCTTGCTGTGGGTCTTGTGGCCGACGGCACCGTAGACCACGTGGGCACCGGCCTCCTGCAGTTTGTTGGCGAGGTCGATATTGGCGGCTTCATCGAAGCGCGCCATCAGTTCGATCACCACCGTGACTTCCTTGCCGTTGCGGGCCGCTGCGATCAGCGCCGCCACCACCGGAGAATCCGACCCGGTCCGATACAGCGTCTGCTTGATGGCCAGCACAGCAGGATCGCGCGCGGCCTGCTGCAGGAAATCGATGACCGGGACGAAGGACTGGAAGGGATGGTGCAGCAGGACGTCACCGGCACGGATCGCTGCAAAGGCATCGCTGTCGACAGCCAAGGCTGACGGCCGGGCCGGCTCGAAGGGTGCAAATTTCAGACCGGGACGCTGGACGAGCTCGTGGATCTGCATCAGTCGCGCGAGGTTGACCGGTCCCTGGCAGCGGTAGACATCCTCCGGTGCCAGCTCGAATTCCTGCTGCAGGAACTGTACCAGCTGCGGCGGACAGTCCTGAGAGACTTCCAGCCGCACGGCATCGCCGTAGCGGCGGGACTGCAGCTCACCTTGCAGGGCCTCCAGCAGGTCCTTGACCTCCTCGTCGTCGACATACAGGTCACTGTTACGGGTCACGCGGAACTGGTAGCAACCAGTGACCTTCATGCCCTGAAAGAGATCCTGCATGTTGGCCTGGATGATGGTCGACAGCAGCACCAGCGTCGTGCCTCGGCTGCTGCCTTCCTTGTTCGGCAGCACGATCACCCGCGGCAGTGAACGAGGTGCCTGCACGATCGCGACGGGGCTCTTGCGACCGAAGGCATCGTTGCCTTCCAGCGATACCAGAAAATTCAGGCTCTTGTTGAGAATGCGTGGAAAAGGATGGGAAGGATCGAGGGCGATGGGACTCAGTACCGGCAGCAGCTCGCGGTTGAAGTAGCGCTTGACCCACTGCGTTTGCCAGGTCTTCCATTTGCCGGGGCGCAGCAGCGTCACACCGGCCTTGGCCAACTCCGGCAGCAGCACCTGATTGAGCGTGGCGTACTGGGCATCCACGAGACGCTGGACGCGTTCGTGGATTTCCCGCAGTTGCAGGGAGACCGGTAGCTGATCCGGCCCGAGCTGGCTGGACCCGAATTCCTGCTGCTGCTTGAGGCCAGCCACACGGATCTCGAAGAACTCGTCCATGTTGCTGCTGGTGATGCACAGGTAGCGCAGTCGCTCGAGCAGGGGATGGCTGGTGTCGCTGGCCTGGGCCAGCACACGCTGATTGAAGGCCAGATGCGAAAGTTCGCGATTGAGATAGAGCGCGGGGTCGTCTAGCGCCGGTAGCAGCGGTTTGGCGGGCTGTTTGCTGGGCATGCCTGCACTCGTCAGCAGTGATCCACGATGCAAGCTTACGCCGCTACGGCGAAGATTGGATTAAGGCAGCCGAACGACCATGCGCCCGTCCGGCCACACGACCTTCACGCCCGTCAGAGCAGTTCCGGAATTGGGACCACCGGATCGACGTCCGCTGCGTAGTCCACGCCGGCAACCTCGAAGCCAAACAGCTGCAGGAATCCCGTCTTGTAGCCCTCGAAGTCGGACAGCTCGCCAATGGTTTCAGTGGTGATGCGTTGCCAGCGTTCGGCCACGGCCTGCTGGACGGCCGGTGCCAGCTCCTTGTAGTCGGCACGCCAGCGCCCCTCGTCGTCGATGTGGGGGGCAAAGCCATAGAGACTGTCGCGGAACAGGCCGTAGACCTGCTCGATGCAGCCCTCGTGGGTGCCCTGCTGCTTCATGACCTTGAACAGCAGGGCCAGGTAGAGTGGCATCACCGGGATGGCGGAGCTCGCCTGCGTCACCACGGCCTTCAGCACTGCCACCCTTGCCTGGCCCCCGCGCGGCGCCAGTTTGCGGTGCAGGGCCTGTGCTTTCTGGTCGAGGTCCTTCTTGGCGGCACCGATGGTCCCGTTCCAGTAGATATCCCAGGTAAGTGCGGCACCGAGGTAGGTGTAGGCCGTGGTACTGGCGCCGGGCGCCAGCACGCCGGCGGCATCCAAGGCCTCGATCCACAATTGCCAATCCTCGCCACCCATCACGGCAACCGTGTTGGCAATCTCGTCCTCGGTGGCGGCCGGTACCGTCATGTCCTGGATGACTTCCTTGTCGGTGTTGATGCCGCGCAGCCGGATGTCCTTGCCGATCGGCTTGAGGGTGGACGTGTAGACCACACCGGTATCCGGGTGCTGACGCCGCGGGGCCGCGAGGCTGTAGACGACCAGATCCACCTGACCGAGATCGGCGCGAATGGCGTCGATGACTGTCTGCTTGCAGGCCTTGGAGAAGGCGTCGGCATTGATGCTACGCGCGTAGAGGCCGGCCGCCCGGGCCTCGGCGTGGAATGCGGCGCTATTGTACCAACCTGCCGAGCCTGGCTTGTCGGGCGCCCCCTCTTTCTCGAAGAAGACGCCGAGGGTGGCAGCTCCACAGCCAAAGGCTGCGGTGATGCGGGAGGCGAGACCGTAACCGGTAGAAGCGCCAATGACGAGCACTCGCTTCGGGCCCACTAGTGCACCCTTCTGCCGGACGTAGTCGATTTGCTGGCGCACGTTCTGTGCGCAGCCAGTGGGATGGGTGGTCACGCAGAGGAAACCACGCACTCGGGGTTTGATGATCAAGCAACGCGCTCCAGTGTCAGAAAAAACGCCGCAATTCTAGCATGCAGCAGCAGGGCGGCCCTGCCGCCGGGCAGACTGGTGGAACCTTGCCGCACGTCAGGACCGCCACTGGTATTGCATGCCGCCCCGCGCTCAATGCGCTTGCAGCGAGGCACGACGCTCGCTGGGGGACAGGGATTTGAGGCGACGCGCTGCCCGGTAAAAGGCCGGCAAATCACCGTGCAGGCTGTCGAGCAAGGCCTGTAGATCCGGCACCAGCGCGTGGTATGAGCGTACCGAGCCGAGCTGCGCGTTGTTGAGGGGTCCGCCGAACCAGGCGTCATAACCGCTGTAGCCGCCCCAACTCGCCTTGAGGGCCTGATAATCAGCCAGCAAGCGCTGCTGACGCTGCCGCTTCTGCTCGCGCAGCAGCGCCTCGCTGCGACTGCCCTGGTAGAGCTGCTCGAGATCGGCCGCAGCAGCCTCGACCAGGGCCACGAATTGCGCCTGTCGTTCGCGGGCCTGTCGGGCACTGTGCTGTGCTGTTGCCCGCTCCTGGGCGGGGACTCGCTGCTCCAGCCAGCGCCGTAGTCCCTCCAGCTCGACGGTGGTGGCAAAGCTTTCGTTGAAGTCGGTGTCGCCTGCGATGTAGAGCTCGGCATGCGCCAGCTCATGGATGAGCACGGCGACCAGCTCCAGCTGCTCGCGCCGCAGCATGGAACTCAAGACGGGATCATCGAACCAGCCGAGGGTGGAATAGGCTGTCACTCCACCTACATAGGTATCGAGACCCTGCGCTGCCAAGGCGGACGCATAGCGCCTGGCGGCCGCTTCGCTGAAGTAGCCGCGGTAGCTCACACAACCGGCGACGAGGAAACACCAGCGGCGCGGCTGCAGCGAAAATTCCGGCGCCGCGAGCACATTCCAGACCACGAATTGGCGCTCAAGCTCCACGAAGCTGTCGTACTGGCCAGACACCTCGAGGCCAAGCTCGGTGCGGGCGAATTCGCGCACCTGCCGGACGAGCTCCAGCTCATGTCGCCGCTGCTCCGACAGCGCGGGATCCTGCAGCAAACGGGTGAGCGGCCGGCGCTGCTGCAGCAACTGCCACTGACCCTGCACGGCCTGACCGTAGTACCCGAGGCTCTGGCAGCCCGCCAGCGACATAAGCAGAAGGAGCGATGCCGCCCGGCGGACGGACGGCCAACGTACGTTTTGCAGGGCGCAGCAGAGCCCTTGGCGGCAGTGACGGCTGTCCACCTACTTCGGCTTCACCTCGTAGAGCCTGGACCAGAGTTTGCCCGTCACGAACAACCTCTTGCCCTCGGCATCCCAAGCAATGCCGTTCAGTACGTCATCGACCCCACGCTGCTCATTGAGTCCTTGCAGGTCGAGCTTGCCGACCACGTGACCACTGGTCGGGTCGATGCGCACGATGGTGTCCGTGTACCAGACGTTCGCCCACACTTCGCCTTCGACGAATTCGAGTTCATTGAGTCTGTCGAGCGGCTTACCGTCTTCGGTCACGGCAACGCGTGACACTTCCCTCAGCGTGGCTGGATCGAAGAAACGCAGGTTGGCGCTGCCGTCACTGATGATGAGCCGACTGCCATCGTGCGTGATGCCCCAGCCTTCGCCGGGCAGGTAGAACGACCGCAACGGCTTGAGTGTGTCCTTCTCGTAGACGAAGCCGAGGTGGGACTGCCAGGTCAATTGATACAGCTTGTCCTGGAAAAGCGTGATCCCCTCCCCGAAATGCTGGGCAGCCAAGGGGGTACTCTGCAGCACGCTGCCCGTTGCAAGCTCGACTTTGCGCAGCGTGGATTCGCCGTTGCGTCCCGTGCCCTCGTAAAGCACACCGTCGGTGAAGAGCAGTCCCTGCGTGAAGGCACGCGGGTCGTGCGGGTAGGTCGCAACGATGTCGACCTGTTGGACCGGTACCGCCGCCTGACTGGCGGCGGCGCGCTCGGCCTCGAAGAGGCAGGTGTCGTACTG
>DAIRDB010000002.1:56114-154442 GCA_036796405.1 Gammaproteobacteria bacterium
CGACCCAAAGCAGGGCCGCGCCGAGAAACTGGAAACCGGAGCTCACGACACGGCGCTCCTACAGCAGCGAACGGAAGACGACCACCAGCGTACAGAGCAGCAACAACATGGAAGGTAGCGCTGTCAGCATGAAGCCCGGTCCCCGCCGCTGCGGATCACGCACGTATGCGCGCGCGTAGAGACCCCGACCGATCAGCCAGATCACGCCGAGGGCTGCGGCACCCTCCGTAGCGTACGGCACACCCACTTGCTGGCCCTGCCAGGCGAACATGAAGATCGCCGGTATGAACACCAGCAACTGCTCCTTGGTGTTCTGCTCCACGCGCAGATGCCGCTCGAACACCGGGTGGCCGCTCATGGCCGGCGCCGGGATGTTGTATTTGAGCCGGGCAGAGCCCACTCGGATGCCGAAATAAATGAACTGCACCAGCGCCAGCGTCACCACCAGAATGACGAGTTGCATGACTTTGATCTCCCTTAGCAATGACCTTGATCGGCCGAAGCTTGCCTCAATTCACCGGCTGTCGCCAGACACTGTCGCTGCGGCTCAGCCGAGCAGCCGCGGCGCCACGGCCACGAGCAGGCCGAGCAGTGCACCGACCACTCCACCCCACACCACAAGCCACCCCAGGTGGCGTTCGATCATGCGCTCCATGATCTCCTTGACCAGCTCGGGGGTGAGCTGCAGCAGGCGCTGATCGACGATGATCTCGACGCGGGCCAGCAGCGAATCGACCGTGCTGTTGCCGATTTCCGCCCGGACTTCCCTGTCTTCCGCCACCGCCTGCAAAAAGGCTTGCATGCGTGCCACGAAGGGCTCACGCAGGGGCTGCAGCGCCTTGGCGCCCCCGAACATGGCCAGCATCGACCCGAACGACGACTGCAGGATCACCTCCGTCAGACTGTCGAAGGCCTTGTCGAAGTCGATCTTCGGCAACAGCCGGGTGAGCAGCGCTGCACCGGCATCCCCGGCATCGCCACCAAGTGCCTGCCGGGCAATATCGGCTGTAAAAAACTGTTCCATGATGATGTCGCGCAGGCCTGCACGGAATTCGGTGAAACGGGCGGGAATCACGCCGGAACCATAGAAACCCGGCACTTTCTCGAAGAGCATGTAAACGGCCAGCCAGTTGGTGACGGCGCCGGACACGGCGTATAGACCCATGGTCAACACCACGGCGCCCCACGGTTCCGGCAGCACAACACCCACACCGCACAGCACCAGTGACAGCAGGTTGGTCAGCAAACTCTTGTTGAGAGCGTGGCTCATGGGCTTCCTCAGGGTTTCGGTGCAGCGGCAGGTGGCGGCGCTGCGGGATCATAGTCTTCCGGCGGCTCGAAACCTGCCGTCGGTGCCGCCCAGGGGCCTTCGAGACGGTAGATCACCGTGGTGAAGTCTTCCACCTGCTCCTGGAAAATCTTGCTGGCCAGGTAGGTGCTGACCGCAATTGGCCAGGCGCCGAGCAGACCGGCCACCATCGACAGGTTCTGGCCGAGCGGGATCTGCACCTGCATGTCCGCCGAAATGGTCTCGTTTTGCAGGTTGATCTCGCCTTCGATCGCCAGGTCACTGGCTGGACCGTCGATCTGCAGCGGCGATGTCGTATTGACGACGCCCTCGGTGAAATCGAGCAGGCCGGTGATGCTGTCGAAAGAGTAGCCACGGGAAAATATGTCGGAAAAATCCAGCTGCAGACGCCGGACCAAGGCGTCGAAATTCAGAGCCCCCAGCAGGCGGGTGGACCCGGAGGCGATGTCGACGAAGCGCCCATCCTGGATCGCAAGATTCACCTGGCCACTGGAGCGCTTGAGGGAAAAATGCAGCGGCGAACCGGACCAGCGCAGACGACTGTCGAAGCTGGCGGTACGGCTGACGATGTTGGCATCGTGCCCCCAGACCGGCAGCACCTTGGCGAGGTCACCGGCAGCGAACAGACCCTCGAAGCTGCTTTCGTGGCGACCGGCTTGATAGCGCCACTCGGCGCTGGCCCCATAAGTGCCCGTCTGGTCGGTGATACGGGAGTCGGCTGACGTTACCTGCAGGTTGCCGATGCTGGCGCCACGCGGCGTGGGGCGGAATTCGAAAGAGAGCGCGCCCAGATTTTGCTGGCCGAAGCTGAGCTCCTTGGTTGCAAAATCGAAAGCGGGCAGTTCGCGCGGATCGACATCCTGCAGCGGATCCACCTCTTCATCGTCGCGGTTTTCCTCGGTAACGGTCGGGCGTGGCGGAAAACGCAGGTAATCGAGGGCAATCTGCCAAGGCTGGCTACGGTCGTCATGGCGGGTGATCACGCCCGCCATGAAGTCGTTACGCAGATCGATGAGCCAGCGATCCTCCGGGTGCGTGACGACCACGTTGGCCTGCTGCAGCGTTTGCCCCGGCACCACCAACTCGCCGACCTTCACATCCACCAGTCGGATGATCTCCTCGGCACGACGTCCCTCACCTCCGACCTGCTCCAGACGATCGATGAATGCCTCCCACTCGGTGACATCAAAGCTAGGCAGTTCCCCGTTTACCAGCAGGCCGGGCGCAGAGCTGTCCACCTCCCGCACCGTGAACGTGCGGTTGCGAGGGCCGACGCTGATTTGCCCGCGCTGGATACCGGCTGGATCGAGCAGCAGCGTACCGTTCAGCCAGTCGTGATAACGCAGATGCATGGTCTGGCTGCCGTCGCCGAATTGCAACTCGAGATCGATGGGCCTGGCTTCATCGGCAGCCTTGGCCAGCGGCAGCGGCAGGGTACTGGTCAGACCCACCAGGTCGGAGGCGAGTCGCAGGCTGGTGGTTTTGCCCTCGCCGGATACGGCAGGCTGCACCGTGAGCGTGGCGTCGTAGTCGAAGGGCCCGCGCATGTCGTCGGAGAGTGTCCGCAGGAACAGGGGCAGTTCGGCCCAGGACCGCAGGCCTGCCACCGAACCCTGACCGCGGCCCGCGATCACGATGCTCTGCTGCGCTGTGGCAGATGCCCGGGTCTCGATGCCGGCACTGAGTGGAAAACCGAAGAGCTGCGCCTGCAGCGCATCGGCGGAAAGACCGCTGCGACTGGCGTAGCGCACGTCGCCGACGATATCGGTGAAGCGCAGCGAGAGGGAGGGCAGGACCAGCGTGGAGCCCGCCGTTCGACTGCGCACATCGATGACCGGGGGTTTATCACGCGCCGCAAGATCAACGCCCACACCGACGTCGAGCCGGAGTTGCCCATCAGCCTGCCAATCCGCAAAGAAATCCCCGAGCGTGGCCCGCACCGGTGTGTTGCGCAGAAAGTCGAGACCGTCGCCAGTCGGCACGTCGGCTCGCGCCCGCAGGGCAAGGTGCAGTGGAGCATTCAAGGCAGGTACACCTGCCCGGGGACGGATCTCGGCACGCGCCGTCTGCAGCGGCAGTCCAGCGAGTTCCCCGGCCACCGCCAAGACGTCGATGTTGTTGCCGCGCTCGACCACTCCCGCCACCAGGCCGGTGATGGCCGGCCACTCCGGCAGGAATTGCAGAACACCGTCTCGAATGCGATACCAGGACAGTACCTCTGCCACCGCAAGGGCAGGCTCGGCACGTCCACCGACGGTGTGCACCACGAAGCCACTGTCGAACAGTTCGCCGCCCTGCAAGGCCTCGCGCAGCCATTGGTTGGCCGCAGCCAGTCGCGGCAGGCCCGGCAGGTAGCTCGGAGCCAGTGCCAGATCAAGTCGGTCCACGCCGATCTCGAGCGAAAATTCGTTGCGCCAGAGCCCCTCCGGCGAGCGGCGATTGTCGACCGCGAACCGCAGCCGTCCGGCGATCTGCGCGCTGGCCAATTCGACCAGGGCCGTCTGTACCTGCACATGATCGGGCGTCGCCCGCCAGTCCACGCGCGAACTGACATGGTCGTAATGCCACGGCTGCTCGAATAGCCGCGGCAGGTGCAGCGTCAAATCGGTGCTGAGGATTTCCGCAAAGCCACCCTCTGCATCCGCCTCCACGTAACCCTGCAGTCCGCTGGCTGCCGGCGCCTGCTGCCAAGCCTGCACCGCTACGTCGGCGAGGCCGGCCTGCAGGCGGAAACCTCGCGGATAGCTGCCATCCAGTGCCGTGTCCACGTGCAGGTTGCGCAGCCTGCCACGCGGCGCAACGGTGGCCAGCGCACTACGCGCTTCCACTGGCAGTGCGACCGCACCGAGCAGCAACTCCTGCGCCAGCGCCAGATCGAGTTCGGCCAGCGCCACATGCCACTCGGCCGGCGTCGGTCCGGCGTTGCTGACTGTCAGCAGGGGCAGCTGCCAGGGCGTACCGGCCCAATCGAAGTCGAGGTTTTGTGCCCGCAGGTCCCAGCGCCGATCACCATCTTCGCCTGTGCTTGCGGTCAGACTGAGTTCGGCCGCAGCGTGGTCAAGGGCCAGCACCCTGGCGTCCGCACCCTGCGCGCTGGCCTGCAGGTCAGAGACGACCAGCGCGGCCGTCTGCAGTCCCTGCTGATCCAGATCGGCCCACAACTGAACGCGGCCGGCAAGCGCTTGCCACTGCCACGTGACGGGCAGCACATCTGGCGCGAGCGCGAGTAGGTCGAGGTCGCTGGTGTCCAGCCACAGCCTCGCGGAAAAATCCTGCCGGGGATCGCCGTCGAGCTTCGCCACCAGGCGCGCGGGTTCAGCCTGTGCCCCGATGCGCAACTGGACCTGCGCCTCGTGCTGACCACCTCGGTTCTGTACATTGATGATGGCGGCATCCAGCACGACCTCGTTGCCGGTGAAGCGGCGCAGGCGCACACGCCCGTCTCGCAGGGTGATCTCCTGCGTTTCCAGCAGGAAATCCAGCAGGGGATCGAGCGACGCGGACCCGGCCGGATCGAAGCCTGCCAGCGTCCACACACCGGGCGCCGTCTCCACCAGCACCAGTTCGAGGCCGGCGAGGCTGATGCGTTCGACGACCGGACGCTGCTGACGGAGCGTCTCGTAGACGTCGAGTGCAGCCTGGGCCTGGCGGACCTGCTGCAGGTCACGTCCTGCGGACTGCAGTCGCAGATCGGCCAGTTCGATGACCGGGCCGAAACGGAACCAGTCCCCCTGCAGCGCACCGAGGGTCACTTTGACGCCAGTACTGGTCGAGAGCAGGGCCTCGATGTCGGCCTTGCGTGTCGCCAGCATGGGCATGAGCAAGCGACCTGCCACCATGCACCCAGTGAACGCCAGCAGCAACAACAGCACGCCATGCTTGAGCCTGCGTAGCACGCGCCAGTGCAGTGGCCTCACGACATCACCACGTCGAACTGCTCGTTGGTGTAGAACGCCTCCACCTTGAAGCTGATGCGCTTGCCGGTAAGCGTTTCGAGATCGACCACGGTGGCACTTTCCTCGTCAAGCAAGCGGTCGACGACCTGCTGAGAAGCCATGACCAGCAATGCGCGGTTTTCGTAGGCGCGCGCCACGCGGACGATCTCCCGGAAGATTTCGTAGCACACTGTTTCAGCCGTCTTGATCATGCCGCGCCCGTGGCAGACGCTGCACTCCTGACACAGCATCTGCTGGAGACTTTCACGCGTGCGCTTGCGGGTCATCTCGACGAGGCCGAGCTCCGACATCGGCGAAATGCGGGTGCGGGCCGGATCGCGCTCGAGGGCTTTCTGGAGGGTGCGCAGTACCTGTCGGCGATGCTCTTCATCCTGCATGTCGATGAAGTCGATGATGATGATGCCACCGAGATTGCGAACCTTGAGCTGGCGGGCGATGGCTTTGGCTGCCTCGACATTGGTCTTGTAGATGGTCTCTTCCTGATTGTCGCTGCTGCCGAGGAAGGCCCCCGTGTTGACATCGATGGTGGTCATGGCCTCGTTCTGGTCGATCACGAGATTGCCGCCGGACTTCAGCTTGACCGTGCGTGACAACGCCTTCTGGATCTCATCCTCGATGCCGAACACGTCGAACAGCGGGCGCTCACCCTGGTAAAGTTCGATGTTCTGTTCGATCTCCGGAATGAAATCGCGCGCGAACTGCAGAATTTCATCCTTGACGTGCGCGTCGTCGATACGGATGCGCTCGACGAGCGGCGTGAGCAGGTCGCGCATGGCTCGCACGTACAGCACTGGGTCGTCATAAAGGATGCGCACCTCGCGGGCTTCGCCGATGCGTCGCTCCACCGAGCTCCAGACCTTGCGCAGGAAGCGGATATCGGCCTGCAGTTCGCTCGCGGTCACGCCCTCGGCGGCCGTGCGCAGGATGAAACCGCAGCGCTCGAGCAGGCCTTCTTCGCTGACACAGACTTGGAGCGTTGAGAGCAGTCGCTCGCGCTCCACCTCGTTTTCGATGCGCTGGGAGATGCCAAGATGCTGGTCATGTGGCATGCAAACGAGATAGCGGGAGGCGATGGACAGGAAAGTCGTGAGCCGGGCGCCCTTGCTGGCGATGGGTTCCTTGGCAACCTGTACCACCAGCAACTGGCCCTCGCGAACGAGGCTGTCGATCGGCAGCGTCGGTGCCGCGGCCTCGGCGGCACCGCTCGCACCCGGGGCGCGGATATCGGCCGCGTGGATGAACCCGGCCTTTTCGAGTCCGATGTCCACGAAGGCGGCCTGCATACCCGGCATCACCCGCACCACCTTGCCGAGATAGATGTTGCCGACCGGACCACGGCGGTTATTGCGTTCGATGTAGATCTGCTGGAGCAGTCCCTGCTCGATGAGCGCGACGCGCGTTTCGCTAGGGCTGACGTTGATGAGAATCTCGACGCTCATGGACGGGTGGCCAGCAAGGAAGTGACGGTGATCCCAAAGTCCTGCAGCAACTCTGCCGTTTCGTAGAGCGGCAAGCCGACTACATTGCTGTAGCTGCCATTGCAGCGTTTCACGAACAAGGCGGCGAGGCCCTGTATGGCGTACGCGCCAGCCTTGTCGAGCGGTTCACCTGAAGCCCAGTACGCAGCAATTTCGTCCTCGGCAATCTCGCGGAATTCCACGTCGGTGCTGACCACCGTTTCGCGCCACTGGTCGCCGCGGCAGACCACCACGGCCGTCAGTACCTGATGCGTACGGCCGGCCAGCGCCTGGAGCATGCGGCGGGCGTCGGCGAGAGACTCCGGCTTGCCGAAGATTTCGCCGTCGCAGACGACCGCCGTGTCGGCACTCAGCAAAGGCACAGGGAGACGCCGCAGAGGATCCCCAAGGGCAGCGCGTGCCTTGGCAGTGGCGATACGCAGCACATAGACGGGGGCCGATTCTCGAGGCAGTGCTGCTTCATCAACCTGCTGCGGCAAGGCCACATGCCGCAGTCCGACCTGGCTCAACAGCTCCCGCCGCCGCGGCGAGGCGGAGGCAAGATAGAGATGTGGACCAATCGTGGACGACAAGGACCTGCTCCGGAACCGCGGCAACACTCGCTGCGGGGGGTCTGCGAATTCCCGTGGATTATCGCCCATCAACCGTCCCCGCACTACGAGCACGTGGGGCGCCGTTGTGGGCGGTCATGAACCGCGACTGAATACCGTTATACTGCGGCCATGAGTACCCTGACCTATCGCGATCGCCATCTGGCCCTCAAACCGCAGGAGTCCGTGCTGGACTGTCTGCTGCGCAACGGCGAGGCACTGCCCTATGCCTGCAAGGCCGGTATGTGCCAGGCCTGCCTGGTGCGGACCGTGGACTGCGAGGCGACCGAAGAATCGCGCAAATGGATCAAGCCTGCGCTGCAGGCCAAAGGCTATACGCTGGCCTGCCAGTGGGTGCCCGCCACCTCGGTGGCCGCCGAACCGCCCCGGTTGACCGACTTCGCCATCGAGTCGGTGATCACTTCCCTCACGGCGCTCAACGATCAAGTACTGCGCGTGCGACTGCAGTTGGCCGATCGCTCACGTCTGTTCGCCTGTCGCCCCGGGCAATACGTGAGTGCCACCAACCCGCTGGGCTGCGTGCGGGCCTACTCGACGGCGAACGATCTTGCCGAAGAGGGAGAACTGGAACTGCACATCGGGCGCACCAGTCATGGCGAATGGAGTGGCTGGCTGTTTACCGCCGCCCAGCCCGGTGACCGCATCTTTCTCAGTGGTCCGCACGGTACCTGCCACTACGATGCCCGCGAAGACGCCGGCCAACCGCTGCTGTTGGCCGGCACGGGTACCGGACTCGCGCCTCTGTACGGCATCGTTCGCGATGCGCTGCGACAAGGTCACACGGCTCCGATCCGCCTGTACCACGGCGGTCGTCGTGTCGAGACGCTGTACCTTGCCGAGGAGCTGCGGGCACTTGCGAAACGCCACGCCAATTTCACCTACCATCCTTGCGTGATCGATGCAGTATCCGAGCGGGCCGACCTGCGTCAGGGGCGGCTCGAGCAGGTACTGCGCGAGGACCAGGCGGCACTGGACCTGCGCAACGCCCGTATCTTTCTCTGCGGTGCTCCCGATCTCGTGCACCTGCTGCGCAAGCGCCTGTACCTGCAGGGAGCACGCGCCGAAAACATCCACTGTGATCCATTCACCGAGCGTGTCGTAACAGGCTGAGCTGGCAGTAAAGGCAGGAGTTCGCCATGGGTGGTACGTCAGGATTCGGCAGCGGTTTTTTTGCCACGATGGCCACCATCCTCAGTCACGCTTTCATCATCGCGGTCGGCTGTTTGGTCCTGACCGCCATCGTCTTCTACGTCATAGACATCACCCAGACCCAGCACACGATCCGCCGCAACTACCCGGTCATCGGCCGTTTCCGCTACTTCTTCGAAAAGCTTGGCGAGTTCTTCCGCCAGTACTTTTTCTCGATGGACCGTGAAGAGATGCCCTTCAACCGCGCCCAGCGCTCCTGGGTCTACCGGGCCTCGAAAAACATCGACAATACGCAGCCTTTCGGATCGACGCGCGACAACGACCGCGAAGGCCATGTCATCTTCGCGAATGCGGCCTTCGCCGTGCTCGACGAGGAGGCGACCGAACCCGAGGCCATCGTCTACGGCCCCTTCTGCCGCCAGCCCTATGTGACAAACTCGCTGTTCAACATCTCCGGCATGAGCTACGGCGCCATTTCCAAGCCGGCCGTCCAGGCCCTGTCGCGCGGGGCCGCCAAGGCGGGCTGCTGGATGTGCACGGGCGAGGGCGGTCTCAGTGATTACCACCTGGAGGGAAACTGCGATATCGTGTTCCAGATCGGCACTGCCAAATACGGCGTGCGCGATGCCGAGGGCCACTATTCCGAGGAAAAGCTGCGCGCAGTGGCCGGCAGACCGCAGGTGAAGATGATCGAACTCAAGCTGGCCCAGGGCGCCAAGCCCGGCAAGGGAGGCATCCTGCCCGGCGTCAAGGTGACCCCGGAAATCGCCCGTATCCGCGGTATCACCGTGGGCGAGGACTCGATCAGCCCCAATCGGCACAAGGACATCGGCAACAACGAAGAATTGCTCGATCGTATCGCCTGGCTGCGCGATTTGACCGGCAAGCCCGTGGGCATCAAGACCGTACTGGGCGATGAGCGCTGGCTGGAGGGGTTCCTCGCCAGCGTCACTGCGCGGGGAGCAGTCCATGCGCCCGACTTCATCACGCTGGACAGCGCCGACGGTGGCACCGGTGCCGCGCCAATGACCCTGATGGACGATGTGGGACTTGGTCTGCACGAGTCGCTGCCACTGTTGGTGGACAAGCTCGTCGAGCATGGATTGCGAGAGCGCATCCGCGTGATCTGTTCGGGCAAGCTGATCAACCCGGCCGACGTGGCCTGGGCCCTCTGCGTGGGTGCCGATGCCATCAACAACGCACGGGGCTTCATGTTTTCGCTGGGCTGTATCCAGGCCCTGCAATGCAACAAGAACACGTGCCCCACCGGCATCACGACGCACGACCCGAAGCTGCAGCGTGGCCTCGTCACCAGCGACAAGGCCGAGCGGGTGGCGAATTACCAGAAGAACATGATCAAGGAAGTCAGCATCATCGCCCACTCCTGCGGCGCGAAAAACCCGAGGCAGCTCGGTCGCGAGCATGCGCGCATGGTGCTGAGCCCCAGCAGCAGCATCTCTCTGCAGGATTACTATCGCCGTCGTCCGTGAAGCGGGCGCTGTCTAACACTAGTCCTGGGCCTGCTGCCAGCGCACCACGTCTGAAAAGCGGACAGTGCCGCCGAAGATATCGAGGGCGCTACCGATCGTGAGATCGACGCGACCGCCGCCCAACTGCTTCACGCGATCCAGATCTTCGAGCCTTTGCACGCCACCGGCGTAGGTGACGGGCCGCGGGCAGGCGGCGGCGAGCAAGGTGATGAGTTCTTCGTCGATGCCCTGCCGCAGTCCTTCGACATCCACGCCGTGCACGAGAAACTCCGCGCAGCTCCGGGCCAGGCGCTCAAGCAGTTCGGGCTCCACGGCCTCCTCGGTGAAGCGCTGCCAGCGATCGGTTACCACGTAGAAGCGGTCGCCGCGGCGACGACAGCTGAGATCGAGTACCAGACGCTCACGGCCGACACGCTGCAGCAGGTGCTCGAGACGGGCATAGTCGATGCGCCCTTCGGAAAATACGTAGGACGTGACGATGACGTGGCTGGCACCGGCATCGAGGAAGAGCCCGGCATTGTCCGGCGTGACACCCCCACCGTACTGCAGCCCCCCCGGCCAGCGGCGCAACGCCGAGAGGGCCGCGTCGGCATTGCCCGTGCCGAGTGAAATGACGTGCCCCCCCCACAGGCCGGCATCGCGGTACAGCGCCGCGTAATGGGAGGGCGACTGCTCGCTGGTGAAGTTGGTCTGCAGGGCGCGGCTGTCGCTCTCGTCGAGGGAGCCGCCGACGATCTGCACCACCTTGCCATGGTGCAGATCGATACAGGGACGGAAACGCACGTGAGGGGTTTTGCCTACTGCTGGGCCTTCAGTTCGTTGTAGAACACGGCGACCAGATCACTGCCTGCGGTGGCATTGCCGCCAGACCACGCGGCATCAAACTCGGCGGTGGGCTTGTCTGCCTGCACCTGCTCGAGAGTCTTGCCGGCTTTCAGGCCAGCCGCCACGCGGTCGCGGATGGTGGTGAACATGGCAAGCTGGGCCTGCACATCGGCACGGGAACTCACCACGCCATGACCCGGCAGGAAGCGGGTCTGGTCATTGGAGTTGTCGAGCAGCACCTGGTAAGCACTCATGATGCCGAGCACGCTGCCGTTGGCCGTGGCGTCGGCGCGCGGGTAGCTGGTGGTGCGGAATACGTCGCCCGTGTGCACGATGTTGAGGTCGCGGAAGAACACGAAAGCATCGCCATCGGTGTGGGCTGGCGGCACGTGCATGGCGTGGATCTCATGACCGTTGAGATGGAAATCGACGGCATTTTCGAACGTGACCATCGGCAAACCCAGGCTCTGCTCGGCGGTCAGCGCTTTGGTGAGATCGTTGCCGGTGAAACCGGCAGCGAGGCGGGTCCGCACGTTGGCATGCGAAACGATGATGGCGCCGACCTTGCCCATGTTCTGGTTGCCGCCGGTATGGTCACCATGGTGGTGCGTGTTGAAGACAAAGCGGATCGGTTTGTCGCTGAGTGCCCGGATGGCGGCAATGATCTTTTCCGACAGCGGGGCATACTGGTCATCGATCAGGAAGACGCCGTCGTCCCCGACCGACACGCCAATGTTGCCGCCGGAGCCCTCGAGGTAATACAGACCCTCGGCGAGCGTGTGAGTCTTGATCTGGACGTTACTGAAATCCTGCTGCGCTTCGAGCGTGGAAGCCGCGAGGCCAAGGACCAGCAGCGAAAGGCGGCCGAGCCAGTTGCTTACGGGTTTCATGCAGTTGCTCCCCTTCATTTGTGTGTGAACCGGGCGCTAGCCTACACGATCGCCGTGGCACAGGGCACCGGCGTACCGCCACCCGTGACGGGATCGGCCTCGCGAGACAAGCCGATCCGCAAAATCACTTGGTCTAGCCGTGGCGGCCATGGCACACTGACACACGTGTGAATCAGCGGCTGTCATCAGGACCTAGCTCGTCGTGCCTTTCCAGCACAGCCATAGAGTACCGCGGCGCAGTCAATCTGCCGGGAGGGTACTCGTCACCGCCTGAAATTCCCCCATTCTTTATAAAACTTTCAGCACGTGACTCTACGGTAAGCGCCGTGTGGCGCTCTGCTGGCAGGGGCGCGTAACACAGGACAGACACAGGCACAGCAAGCCGATCCGGTGGAGGCAGTCAGCATGACAAAGCGAGCACAGGTCAACAGGCAGGCGCGGTATAACCCTGAATACGGGGGGCGTTACCGGGAGGAGAGTCGCCCCGGCAAGGAGTCACGCAGGAAGGGCAAGTCCAGGCTGCCAGATCCCGACCACAACATCGTCGACCTCAACGCCCACAGCTCTCAGCTCGCCACTGCCTACGCCCCGCACCGCTGCAAGACCCCCCTCTCCCCGCAAACCCCCGCCCAGCACCAATACATCGCGGCCATCCGCAGTCACTGCCTCACTTTCGGCATCGGCCCCGCCGGTACCGGAAAATCCTACTGCGCCGGTGCGTTGGCAGCCGAAGCGCTCGAATCCGGCCGCATCGAGCGCATCATCCTCACCCGTCCGGCCGTGGAAGCCGGGGAAAACCTGGGTTTCCTGCCGGGAGAACTCGAGGACAAGTACGCCGTCTACATCGACGCGTTTCGCGACATACTCAACGAGCGCCTCGGATCCGGCGTGGTCGATTACTGCCTGCGGCACGGCCGCATCGTCGGTGCGCCGCTGGCCTACATGCGCGGCAAAACCTTCAGCCACAACACCTTCGTCATCCTCGACGAGGCGCAGAACACCACGCCGGCGCAGATGAAGATGTTCCTCACCCGAATCGGTGAGCAGGCCAAGGTGGTCATCAACGGAGATTTGCGCCAGAGCGATCTGCGGGGCCCCAATGGGCTGGCGGATGCCATCGAGCGGGTGCAGGGCCTGCCGGGGGTTTACGTTCACCGCTTCGAACGCAGCGACATCGTGCGCAGCGGTCTGGTGCGACGCATCATGGATCGCTACGAGCCGGACTGAGCCCGACCAGTGACTGCCGAGGGCTGCCGGCGCGGGGCCTGTGGTGGCCTATAATCGCGGCCCTCGCTCCGTTCCGGTAACCGCGCATGAACAGCCTCGACCAACAGGTGCTCAACCAGCTCGCCGATTGGCTGGCCGCCGGCAAGCAGTGCTGGCTGTGCACCATCACCGACACGTTCGGCTCTTCCCCGCGACCGGTGGGTTCGCTGCTCGCCTGCAGCGAGGACGGCCAGCACTGTGGTTCGCTGTCGGGAGGCTGTGTGGAAGACAACCTGCGGGAAAGTCTGTTCAAGGGTGAACTGGCCACCAGCGCTCCGGCCCACCTGCGCTACGGCGTCGCCGTCGAGGATGTACTGCGACTCGGGCTGCCCTGCGGTGGCAGCATGGAAGTAGTCATCGAGCCGATCGCACCGAGCCAATCCGTGCAGTACCGCCAGATCGCCGAGCTGCTGGCTCGACGGCGACTGGTGCAGCGCCGCGTCGATCTCGGCAGTGGCGCGCTGCACTTCGCCGAAGTGCCACGCCACGAGCCGCTGCGCGTGGAGGCGGGGCAACTCGTGCACACCTATGGCCCGTCCTTCCAGTTGCTGCTGATCGGGGCCGTGCAGGTGGCCTGGTACCTGGCGGACATGGCCAGTGCTCTCGACTACCACGTCGAGATCTGTGACCCGCGCCGCGAACTCGTGGACAACTCCCCACCCGTCAAGGCCGCGCTCACGGTTGCCATGCCGGACGACTGGCTGCGCGGCAAGATCATCGACCGGCAGACGGCAGTGGTCGCGCTCTGCCACGACCCCCGAATCGATGACATGGCCCTGCTGGAGGCCCTGACCCACGATGCGTTCTACATCGGCGCCATGGGATCCGAACGTACGTCGGCCAAACGGCGTGATCGTCTGCTGGCGCTGGATATTCCGCAGTCCCAACTCGACCGGCTGCATGCCCCGGTGGGCTTGCCGCTCGGCAGCAAGACGCCGCCGGAGATAGCCATTGCCATCCTGGCCGAACTGACGCAGCTGCGGGCGCACGGGCCGGCAGTGAGGTCCGGGATCGCATGAACTCGGCTGCTGGCGGCATCGGCTGCATAGTGCTCGCCGCCGGCCGCAGCAGACGGTTCGGCTCCGACAAGCGACTGCAGCGTTTGCCCTCCGGCCGCACGCTGCTGGAGGAGACGTTGGCGGTCGTCGAGCCGCTGTTCGTCCACCGTCTGCTGGTGCTGCGGCCGGGAGACGAAAACCTGGCAACGGCGTTTCAGGCGGCGTGGCAAGTTGTCGTGGCCGAGGACGCCGATCGCGGCATGGGTCACAGTCTGGCGGCTGCCCTTGCCCACTGCAGTGACTGGCAAGGCGCGGTGATTGCCCTCGCCGACATGCCCTGGGTCGCGGCCAGCACGCATGCGGCGGTAAGGGACGCCCTCAGCGCCGAGCACCTCGTGGTGCCCTGCCACGACGGCAAGCGCGGTAATCCGGTCGGCATCGGACGCGCGTTTTTCCCCACTCTGCGGCAGCCAGCCGGCGACACGGGGGCACGCGAACTCTTCAAGTCACGGGCAGCAGAGGTTCTGCGTCTCGAGGTGGCGGACCCGGGCATCTTGCGGGATCTCGACGTACCCGGTCAGGACAGTCTGTGGGAGCCCACGCAGACGCCAAAAAAAAGCCCGGCCTGAGGCCGGGCAATGTTCCCTGTCCGCGCTTCACGGAGCGGACAATAAAACTTCATCGAGGGGAGTGAGCACGACAGGGGAGGCCGGCTCACAACCATTTGGAGCAGCCCAGCCCGCGATTGGTTCCCCGTTCAGCAAAAAAATTCCGCCGCCTCAGAACTGTGACTCCGGCAAGTGCACGACGAGGCCATCGAGAGCGGCAGTCATGACGATCTGGCAACTGAGCCGGCTGTTGGGTCGCGGCTCGAGAACGCACTCGAGCATGTCCTTTTCCATGCCGTCGGGCTTCGGCAGCTTGGAGACCCAGGCCTCGTCGACGTAGCAGTGGCAGGTGGCGCAACTGCAGGAGCCCCCACACTCGGCCACGATGCCGTCGATCATGTTGTCGACCGCTGCCTGCATGACCGAGGTTCCCGGCGCTACGTCCACTTCGTAGCTGGAACCGTCGGGCTTG
Organism: Gammaproteobacteria bacterium; assembly: GCA_036796405.1. Classification (GTDB taxonomy): domain Bacteria; phylum Pseudomonadota; class Gammaproteobacteria; order Pseudomonadales; family Pseudohongiellaceae; genus CAILUG01. The sequence goes on from DAIRDB010000002.1 coordinate 71,167, forward strand.
ATGAATGTGACTTGTGCCATTTACCACCTCGCTGAGTGCTGAGCCATCCTACCCCGGCGGGAGACCGCGACGCCCCGCCAAAGGCGCGGCATTATAGGCCATTACCCGTGCCTACAGGGTCGGGAAACGTGCCCGCCGCGGCCCGCCACGCCGGCGGCAAAAAGTCATTTTTCCTTTACCTTTCCGGCTTTCCATAACAAGGTCAACCTCGTATATTTGCGCCGCTGTGACCCGATCCAACCTTGGTTCTGCAGCGCAGTAGCCAGCCGCTCCAGTGGATCCGGGCGACACGTTTCCGAACACCCAACTCCCCGATAAAAAGGATTGACCCCATGAAAACTCGTGCCGCGGTGGCCTTTGGCGCCGGCAAACCCCTGGAGATCTGTGAAGTAGACCTGCAGGGTCCGAAGGAAGGCGAAGTCCTGGTGGAACTGAAGGCCACCGGCGTCTGCCATACCGATGCCTTTACCTTGAGCGGCGACGACCCGGAGGGTGAGTTCCCGGTCATCCTTGGCCACGAAGGCGCCGGTATCGTCGTCGACGTTGGCCCGGGTGTGAAGACCCTCAAGAAAGGCGACCACGTCATCCCGCTCTACACACCCGAGTGCCGCAACTGCGACTACTGTCTGCACCCGCGCACCAACCTTTGCCAGGCTATCCGCTCGACGCAGGGCAAAGGCCTCATGCCCGACGGTACCAGCCGCTTCTCGCTCGACGGCAAGCCGATCCTGCACTACATGGGCTGCTCCACCTTCTCCAATTACACGGTGCTACCGGAGATCGCGCTGGCCAAGGTGCGTGAAGACGCCCCGTTCGACAAGATCTGCTACATCGGCTGCGGCGTGACTACTGGCGTCGGTGCCGTGGTTTTCCAGGCCAAGGTTGAGATCGGCTCCACCGTGGCTGTCTTCGGTCTCGGCGGTATCGGTCTGAACGTCATTCAGGGCGCTCGTCTGGCGGGCGCCAGCCGCATCATCGGCATCGATTTGAACCCCGCGCGCGAAGCCATGGGGCGCCAGTTCGGCATGACCGACTTCATCAACCCGAAAGACGTCGACAACGTCGTGGCCCGCATCGTCGACATGACCGGCGGTGTGGACTACAGCTTTGAATGCATTGGCAACGTCAAGGTGATGCGCCAGGCCCTCGAGTGCTGCCACAAGGGTTGGGGCCAGAGCTTCATCATCGGTGTGGCCGGGGCTGGTCAGGAGATATCTACCCGCCCGTTCCAGCTGGTGACAGGTCGTCACTGGCGCGGCACCGCCTTCGGTGGCGCGCGCGGCCGGACGGACGTGCCAAAAGTCGTCGACTGGTACATGGAAAAGCGCATCGAGATCGATCCACTCATCACCCACACCATGTCACTCGACAAAATCAACGACGCCTTCGATCTGATGCACGAAGGCAAGAGCATCCGCTCCGTCGTTCTCTACTGAGCGCTTGCCGCGACAAGCATTCCACCAAGGGGGTCGCTGACCCCCTTGTCATTTCCAAGGAGTACGTTGCATGAGTCTCGAGCAGGTCAGTGCCAACAAGATGTTCGGTGGCAAACAGATCAAGTTCAAACACAAGAGCAGTACCTTGCACTGCGACATGATCTTTTCCGTGTATCTACCCCCGAATGCACTGGGTGGCAACAAGGTCCCGGTGATCTACTGGTTGTCCGGCCTGACCTGTACCGACGATAACTTCGTGCAGAAGGCCGGTGCACAGCAGTATGCCGCGGAGGCCGGCGTGGCCATCGTGTGTCCGGACACCAGCCCGCGCGGAGCGGACGTGCCTGGCGACCCCGACAGGGCCTGGGACTTCGGGCATGGCGCCGGCTTCTACGTCAATGCCACGGAGGCCCCGTGGTCGACTCACTACCACATGTACGATTACGTCGTGAAAGAGCTGCCGTCCGTGCTGGCCGCCAGCGAGTTGCCACTCGACGTGAAGAACTGCTCGATCATGGGACACTCCATGGGTGGCCACGGCGCGCTGACCATTGCCCTGAAAAACCCCGGCGTCTACAAGGCCGTGTCGGCGTTTTCGCCGATCAGTTCACCGCTCAACTGCCCCTGGGGCGAGAAGGCACTCGGCCGCTACCTCGGCGCCGACAGAAGCACCTGGCAAGAGTACGACACCTGTGCGCTGGTAGCCTCGGCCATCGAAAAGCTGCCGCTGCTGGTGGATCAGGGTCAGGACGATGGCTTCCTCGTCAACCAACTGAAGCCGGAACTGCTGCAGGCCGCCTGCCTGGCGGCCAAGCACCCGCTGACGCTGCGCCTGCATGCCGGCTATGACCACAGCTACTTCTTCATCGCCAGCTTCATCGCCGACCATATCGAGCACCACGCCAACGCCCTCTGGGGCTGACGAGCTGCGCCTGCAGGAGCCACCGGTGACGACACTGCGACTGACTCTGATCCAGACCGATCTTGCCTGGCAGTCTGCCGCGCAAAATCTGGCGCTGCTGCAGCCCCAGCTTGCGGCACTCGCCGGCAAGACCGACCTCGTGGTGCTGCCAGAGATGTTCACTAGCGCCTTTGCCATGGGAGCGGGTGCCTTGGCCGAGTCGCATCCGGGGCCCACGCTCACGTGGCTGCAGCAGCAGGCAGCCGACCTCGACGCGGCCATCACGGGCAGCGTGGCAGTCAGCGAGGGTGGCCAGCGCTTCAACCGCCTGTACTTCGTGACACCCGATGGCCAATGGCGCAGCTACGACAAGCGTCACCTGTTCCGCATGCTCGACGAGCACAAACGCTATGGGGCCGGCAGCCGCAAGCTGCTGGTTGAATGGCGAGGCTGGCGGATCCTGCCCTTGGTCTGCTACGACCTGCGCTTCCCGGTATGGAGCCGCCACACCGCGGCCGAACCTTATGACCTGCTGATCTACGTGGCCAACTGGCCTGCTGCCCGCAGCCAGCACTGGCGTACCCTGCTGCAGGCCCGGGCTATCGAGAACCTCAGCTTCGTGGCAGGGGTCAACCGCATCGGTCGGGACGGCAATGACCTCGACTACGATGGTTTCAGCGCCGTGATCTCGCCGCAGGGATCAGAAGTGCTGCAAGCCGGCAGCCAGCCCGGTGCCCACCACTGCACTCTCGAACTGGCCTCGCTGCGCGACTGGCGCGAACGCTTTCCGGCGTGGATGGATGCTGACCGCTTCCAACTGCTCGACTGACCGCGACGCCAGGCCGCAGGCACTGACTGCGCGGCACTCTCCAGGACCCCATGCAGCCACCGCGCGTTTTCCTGATCGATGCCAGTATCTACATCTTCCGGGCCTGGCACAGCTACGAGACAAGCATCACCGACCGCGAGGGGCAGCCTGCCAACGCCGTGTTCGGGTTCAGCGATTTTCTGTATCAACTGCTGCGGCAGGCACGACCGCTGCACATTGCCTGCGCCTTCGACCAGAGCCAGCGCTCTTCGTTTCGCCGCGAGATCTTCCCCGAGTACAAGGCCAATCGTGAGCCAGCCCCTCCCGAACTGAAGCGCCAGTTCGAGCAGTGTCGGCAGTTTTGTCGTGTGGTTGGCATTGCGGAGTTCGGCAGCGAACGCTACGAGGCCGACGACATCATTGCCACCTTGGCGCGTCTTTACCGTGAGCAGGGCTTTGCCATCACCGTCGTGACGGCTGACAAGGATCTGACCCAGGTCATCACCGGCGAGCACGACCGCTGGTGGGACTTCGCGCGGGGTGTGCAGTTCGCTCCGCATGACGTCAAGCGGCATTTTGGCGTGCACCCCTCACAGATCGCCGATTTGCTGGCCTTGAGTGGCGACAAGATCGACAACGTGCCCGGCATACCCGGTGTCGGCTATGCCACTGCCGCGAAGCTGCTGCAGAAATTCGGCAATCTGGAAACCGTGCTCGACAATCACGACCACATCGGCACCATGAAATTCCGAGGCGCCCAGCGTGTGCAGGCCTTGCTGAAGGCCCATCGCCACCTGCTGCCCCGCAACAAACTGCTGACTCAGGTGGCGGCGGACGTCGAGCTGACTGCCGCGCCCGAACTGCGGTGGCGTGGGCTGGAGCCGGAAGCGTTCCAGCGCTGCTGCGATGAACTGTCGCTGCGGGGCCTGCTGCAACAGCGCTGGTTCAATCTGGCTACTTGATGGAGATCTGCTTGCTGGCGGGGGCCATGGGTGCCGCCTTCGGGACATCCAGCGCAAGCACGCCGTCGGCAAAGGTCGCCACGATGGCTTTTTCGTCGATGCCGGCGCCAAGCGTAAAGCTGCGGGAATAACTGCCGAAGCGACGCTCCTTGCGGATCACCTTGCCTTTTTCCTTTTCCTCTTTTTCTTCCTTGTGCTCCGCGCTCAGGGTGAGAACACCGTTGTCGAGAGTCACGCTGATTTCTTCCTTCTTGAGCCCGGGAAAGTCGGCTTTCAATTGGTAGGCCTTGTCGGTTTCCCGGATGTCGACGGCCAACAGGCCGTGCTCGCCGCGCGACTCCGGCAGCAGACGAAACCCCGGAAAATCACGGTCGAACCAGTTTTCAAACAGGGATGCGCGTGGTATCAAGTTCATGGTCATTCCTCCCAAGCTGTAGAGTGATGTCGGGGCCTTTCCCCGGCAGGTCACAGGGGATCGCGCACAGCGATCACAAGCAGGCTACGCCAGCCGCTGCGCGTGAGGTTGACCGTAATCAAACAGGACTCTGATGGATCCCGCTGCCCCCTCCGCCCAACTGCGCCAGCGCCTGCCGCTGCCGCTCCTGTCCGCCATCGCCGCGCTACCGCCCCTCGCCGTGGACATGTACCTGCCGGCCATGCCGCAGATCGCCGAGGATCTGGGGGCAAGCCTCAATGTGATCCAGAATTCGCTGAGTGTGTTTCTGCTGGCCTACGGCCTCGGCATGCTGGTGCATGGTCCACTGGCGGACAAGCACGGTCGCCGTCCACTGGCGCTGCTGGGTCTGCTCGGCTTTGCACTGGCGAGCCTGCTCACCATGCTGGCTGCCAGCGCAGGACAGTTCCTGCTCTGCAGGATCCTGCAGGGCGTTACCGGGAGTGCCGCATCGGTCACGGTGCCCGCCATGATCCGTGACTGCTATGGCCGGGAGACTTCCAAGGGCATGTCGACCGTGATGACCATCATGCTGGTGGCACCGCTGGTGGCTCCGGCCATCGGCTCCAGCTTGCTCGCATTCGGACCCTGGCAGGGACTGTTCGCCTTCCAGACCTGCTATCCGCTCGTACTGGCGGTGCTGGTGTGGCACGTACTGCCCGAAACCAGACCTGTGCACTACAGCACGCCAAAGTCACCGTGGCGCAACTACCAGATCATTTTCGCGGAGCGGCGTATTTACCGTGACCTGCTCACCTACATCCTGCTGGCGCTGGCCTTCTTCGTGTACCTGACGGCCGTTTCCTTCCTTTACATCACGTGGTTCGGTGTCAGTGAAACCGTGTTCGGCTACCTGTTCGCGTGCTCTGCCGGGGCGCTCATCGTTGCCAATCTCACGAACCGGCAACTGGTTTCCCGCTTCGGCCCCCGACGCATGCTGCAAGCCGCCCTCGTCCTCGCGCTGCTGTGCTCCCTGCTGCTCCTGCTCGGCACGCTGGCTGGTGCCGGGCTAGCGTTCACGGTGCTGGGATTTTTCGGCGTCGTCGGCTGCCTCGGTGTTGCCTGGGTGAACGCCGACTCTCTCGTCATCATCGAGTTTCCGCAGCAGGCCAGCTCGGCGTCCGCCGTGATCGGCACCCTGCGCTTCGGTTTTGGCGCGTTGGCTGGTCCACTGCTGGTGGCAGTGTACGACGGCACGCCGGTCCCGGTGATGGTGCTGATTTTTGGCTTGCTGCTGGGGGCCGCGCTGCTGCAGCTACTCAGAGGTAGCCGTCGCGCAACGAGTCAATAACCGATGGTGAAGCGGGCACGCAGATAGCGGCCCTGCCCCAACTCGTCGACCATCGCAATCACTTAGTCATCGTAGGAAATCCAGCGGGCACCGAACGCACGCACGGCAGCGATCGTGCTGCCGATTTTCCACTGGCTCCGATCAAGGCGACGCGCATGCCCATCTTGCTGTTTCCTCCTCCTGTTGAACCGAGCGGTAATCGCTGCTGCGGGCCCGTCTGTTTCCCCAGGGGGCCGGCCGCTATTCGCCGGGCTGCCAACCAGCGGTGATCGGATAGCGGCGATCGCGCCCGAATGCGCGCTCACTGATCCTCACGCCGGGCGGGGCTTGTCTGCGCTTGTATTCGCTGCGATCCACGAGACGTATGACGCGTTCCACCGTAGCGGGGTCGAAGCCTCGATCGCAGATCGCGGTGAGGCTTTGATCCTGCTCCACATAGAGTTCGAGGATACGGTCGAGCACGTCGTAAGGGGGCAAGCTGTCCTGGTCCACCTGATCGGGGGCAAGTTCTGCCGACGGCGGCCGCGTGATGACCCGTGACGGAATCACCGTGCCCAATGCATTACGGTAATCGGCGAGCGCATAGACGAGTGTCTTCGGTACATCCTTCAGCAGGTCGAAACCGCCTGCCATGTCTCCATAGAGCGTAGAGTAGCCCACCGCGACTTCACTCTTGTTGCCGGTCGTCAGCACGAGCGAGCCCTGCTTGTTGGACAGCGCCATCAGAACGACGCCACGACAACGGGACTGCAGGTTCTGCTCGGTGAGATCGGGCTCTGTGCCTGCGAATTCACTGCGCAAGGCCTGCATGAAAGCGTCGTACAGGGGGCCGATGGGAATGACACGATAGTCGACGCCGAGCAGCCTCGCCTGGGCTTCCGCATCCTCAAGACTCATGGCTGACGTGTATGCAAAGGGCATCATCACCGCCTTCACGCGACCGTTGCCGAGCGCATCGACGGCTAGCGCCAACGTCAGCGCCGAGTCGATGCCTCCAGACAAACCGAGCACGATGCCGGGGAAACCGTTCTTGCGTACGTAGTCGGCAAGCCCGAGCTTGAGTGCCGCATAGACCTCAGCCGGACCATGCAGCCAGGTGGCTGTGTTTTGCACCGTTGGCAGCAGTGTCACCGGGCGGCCATCGACACGCTCGACCTGCAGCGACACCAGGTCCGTCTCGAACTGCCGGGCACGTGCAACGGCATCCCCGTTGGCAGCCAGCGCGAAGGAGGCGCCATCGAAGACCAGCTCGTCCTGTCCTCCGACCTGATTGACGTAGAGCAACGGCAACGAGGTCTCGGCAACGCGCTGCCGCATGACGCGCAGCCGCTCAGCGGCCTTGGTCCTGCTGAAGGGAGAACCATTGATGTTGACGACCAGCGCCGCGCCGGCGTCGGCGGCCTGCCGCATCGGCGCCGGAAACCACAGGTCTTCACAGATGGTGAAGGCCACTGGAATTCCCCTCAGCTCCAGCACCAGGGGTTGCTGCCCTGCTGTGAAGTAGCGTTTCTCGTCGAATACCTGGTAATTGGGCAGACACTGCTTGTCGTAAGTGCCCAGCAAGCGGCCGTGGTCAATGACGGCCAGACGATTGAAGAGCAGTCCACCTTCCAACGCCGGGTAGCCAATGACCAGCGCCGTCGGCAAGCTGGCTTCACACAGCGACTGCAGCGCGCGGGCGATGCGTAGTTCGATGCTGGCACGCAGCAGCAGATCCTCGGGCGGGTAGGCGGTGAGCACCAACTCCGGGAATACCAGCAGATCAACCGGTCCCGAGGCCAGCGCACGTCTGGCGGTGTCCAGCACCAGGGTCGTATTGCCAGCGATATCGCCCACCAGCGGATTGACCTGCGCCATCGTCACCGTAAGTCGCTGCACTGCCTGTTCGCTAGCTTGCACCTGGCACCATTTTTACCGCGTGAATCGTTGACGGAGGCCCGCTGGCCTCGGTCATCCAAGGTGCGGTATTGTCGGCCAAACTCTCCTGCTTTGGCAAAACGACCGCATGGGCCTCATCCGTCTGCTGACCTATCTCGCCCTCGGTGCCATCGTGTGGTTTTTCGTCAAGCGTTATCTCGGTAAACAGCAGCGCTCGCAGCCCCCGCAGCCCACCAAGCCGGGAGAGCTCATCGTGCAATGTCGCCACTGTGGATTGCATCTCCCGCAGAGCGCAGCGCTGCAAGAGGGAGAAAATCATTTTTGCTCAGCCGACCACCGCCGCCGCTGGACCACGCGGCAACCTCGCTGAGGGCGCAGGCTGTCGGGGAAACTAGGGCAGCGCCTGCGGTCGTGCCCGTCTAAGGCATTGGTCTCAGTTCGCGCGGCATCGAAAAGACGATGTGTTCTTCGACACCCTGCATTTCCTCCGGTGCGCTGCCACCGAGCAGCACGAGGCGTGCCACCACTTCGCGTACCAGCACCTCCGGCGCCGAAGCGCCTGCCGTCACGCCGACGTGGTTCTTGCCCTGCAACCAACGCTCATCGATTTCCTCGGCCTTGTCGATCAGATAGGCCTCGCAGCCACTGCGTTCCGCCAGCTCACGCAGTCGATTCGAGTTCGAGCTGTTGGGAGAACCGACTACCAGCACCAGATCCGCCTCCAAGGCGAGCTGCTTGACGGCATCCTGACGGTTCTGGGTCGCATAGCAGATATCTTTCTTGCGAGGTCCCCGGATGTTGGGAAACCGCCGATGCAAGGCGTCGATGATGCGCGCCGTGTCATCCATCGACAGCGTTGTCTGTGTGACGTAGGCAAGCTGATCCGGATCCTTGACCTGCAAGCTCGCGACGTCGGCCTCGTCTTCCACCAGATAGATCTTGCCGCCAGCTGACTCGTCGTACTGGCCCATGGTGCCCTCTACCTCGGGATGGAAGGCGTGCCCGATCAGGATGCATTCCTGACCGGCGGCACTATAGCGATGCACCTCCATGTGGACCTTGGTCACCAGGGGGCACGTGGCGTCGAAAACCTTCAGTCCGAGCGCGTCCGCTTCCTGGGTTACGGCCTGCGAGACGCCATGGGCACTGAAGACCACGATGGGTGGATGCTGCCCCGGCTGCTGCAGCGGCACGTCCTTCAGTTCGTCGACGAACACGGCACCACGCTGACGCAGCGACTCCACCACGAACTTGTTGTGCACTACCTCGTGGCGCACGAAGATCGGCGCCCCGAACAGATCGAGTGCTTTGTTGACGATGTCGATGGCCCGGTCCACTCCGGCACAAAACCCGCGCGGATTGGCCAGCTTGATCACGAATGCGCCAGGAGTTCCCTGACCTCGGTTGTCAGTCTGCATGGGGGGCGACCTCGTGGACCTCGGCGATGAAGCGGATATCGCGACCGGCCAGCGGGTGGTTGAAATCGATCTCGACGTAGCGGGCACCAATGCTCACCACACGACCCGCCTGCTGGTAACCGGCGGCATCGGTGAACTCGACCAGCAAGTTTTCGCTCAGGGCCAGGTCCGGCGGAAACTGGAAGCGTGGATAGCGCTGCTGGTTGTCTTCATTCACGCTACCGAAGGCGTCGGCAGCCGGAATCAACACATCGAGCTGCGCGCCGGCGCCGAGGCCCTGCAACGCACGCTCGAAGCCCGGCAGCAGGCTGCCATCGCCGAACACGAAACTGACCGGTGCCTTGCCGAGGTTACCGTCGATCAATCCACCGTTCGCCAAGTAAAGCGCGAAATTGAGCGTGACGCGCTTACCGGGTCCGATGCCGGCGCTGCTCGGCACCACCGCCACCTGCTCTGCCACATCGAGGTCGCGCAGAGGAACCCGTGCCAACTTGCCGTGCTCAGTCATGGGCGGTGCCCTGTTCTGCAGCAGTGCCGTGGCCGTTGCGGACGACGTCGAGTGCCAGCAGCACGGCACCCACCGAAATGGCGCTGTCAGCCACGTTGAACGTGGCAAAACGCCACGGCCCGTAATAAACACTGATGAAATCGATGACGTAGCCGAACAGCAGCCTGTCGCAGAGGTTGCCGAGTGCACCCGCCAGCACGAGGGTGAGCGCCAGCGACAGCAGGATCTGATTGCGGGGCAGGCGCCAGAGCCAGACGACCACGAGTGTGCTGACGACTGCCGAAACACCGGTCAGTAGCCAGCGCTGCCAGCCGCCGGCCTCGTGCAGGAAACTGAACGCAGCCCCCGAATTGTGTGCCAGCAGCAAGTCGAAGCCGGGGAAAACGGTCACAGGCAAACCGAGCTCGAGATACAGCGTGCAGAAGTATTTGCTGACCTGATCGGCAATCAGCAGCAGCGCGCACAACCCGCTGAGTGTCGAAGCCTTGATGACCGCTGGGGGCGACGCGACGGAGTGGCTGGTAGAGGTCATTGCTGTCTCGACTGCAGGGTTCGTAGGAGGCACATCATGCTGGCAAGCGCCCGGCAGCCGCTGACCACCCGACGCGCTCCTGCAGGAATCTTCGGGCGGTCGCTACGTCCGCAGCGATCTGTCGCTTCAGCAACTCCAGGGAATCATAGCGTGCTTCGTCGCGCAGCTTGTGGAGGAAGGCCACTTGCAGGGTCTTGCCGTAGAGATCGCCGGCAAAATCGAGCAGATGGACCTCCAGCTTGACCTGCCGCTCGTCACTGACCGTCGGGTTGTACCCTAGGCTGGCGACCCCCTGCAGCGTCTCGCCATCCAGTAGGATCTCGACCACAAAAATGCCAGTCATGGGCAAACGTCGGGCTCCAAGCTCGAGATTGGCCGTGGGGAACCCGAGCTCACGTCCAAGTCGCCGCCCCGCAACGACTGCGCCGGTCACCGCATAGGGGCGCCCGAGCAGTTGCGCCACTTTTTGGCAGTTGCCGGCCTGCAGATAGTGCCGCACCAGCGTACTGCTCACACGTTCTTGCCCACGCAGGCAGGGAGCCACGCTCACGACATCGAAGCCTCGCTCCGCGCCGAGTTCGCGCAAGGTGGCCACCGAGCCGCTGCGCTTGTGACCGAAGCAGAAATCCTCGCCAACGACCACACTGCGCATGCCAAGCCCGCTGCAGAGAAATTGCTCGACGAATTCGCGGGGCGACTGGCGGCTGAAGCTCGCATCGAAACGCGTGCAGAACACCGCAGGAATCGCCTGCGCCTCCAGCAGGGCCACCTTTTCCTCGAACAAGGCGAGACGCGGCGGTGCCAGATCACCACTGAAGAACTCCTCGGGCTGCGGCTCGCTCAGCAGCACCAGTGCCGGCAGGTCCAGCCGCAGCGCCTCCTGCTTGAGGACGTCGAGAATCTTTTGATGGCCGAGATGCACACCATCGTACTTGCCGATGGTGACCACGCAGCCGGGCATGGCGGCACGCACCGCACTGGCGGAGCGAAAGACTTGGATCTTCGACTGTTGAGAGGCTTGCACGGGGCGATTATACGGAGGGACTGCTGGCGACGGAGCCTTCAGGCACGAAACTGGGCCGGCCGCAGCCCAACGGCCCAGGCCACCATCAGGTAGATCAGACCGCCGGCCAGACACTCTCCAAGCAGATAGGCCACCCGCCACGCATCGCTCGAGGCCAGCCAGACCTCGGTGGGCTGCTCCAGCAGCAGCAACGCCAGCCCCATCACCAAGGTGGCCAGCGCAATTCGCAGCAGCAGCCACCAGAAGAGTGGGGAGAGCCGCAGCACATCGGCACGAAGCAGACCCTGCAGCAACAGCCCGGCATTGATGAACGCCGCGATCGACGTGGCGAGCGCAAGCCCGACATGACGGAGCGGGATGATGAGTAGCAGATTGATGACCATGTTGCTCACCATCGAAACGAGACCACAACGCACCGGTGTACGGGTGTCCTGTCGAGAGAAGTAGGCCGATGCCAGAATCTTGATCGCCATGAAGGCCAGCAGGCCGGATCCCAGGGCCTGCACACTGCGGGTGGTCGGCGCCACCGAATCGACCCCGAATTCCCCGCGCTGATACAGCGTGATGACCATCGGCTCAGCCAGCAGCAACAGACCGGCACAGGCTGGCAGACCCACCAGCAGACAGCAGCGCAGGCCCCACTCCACGGCATGGGAGAAGCCCGACTCATCGCCCTCACTCTTGATGCGGGACAGGGCGGGCAGGATCACCGTAGCGATGGCCGTCGCGAAGATACCGAGCGGCAATTCCACCAGGCGGTCGGTGTAGTACAGCCAGCTGACACTGCCGTCACCTTCTATTGACGTAGCAAGCACGGTGTCGAGCAGCAGGTTGATCTGTCCCACCGACACGCTGAACATGACGGGCAGCATCAGGGAGATGATTTTCTTCACCCCCTCATCGCGCCGATCCAGTCGCGGCCTCGGCAGCATGCGCAGGTGGGCAAGAAAGGGCAGCTGGAACATCAACTGCAGCATGCCAGCCAGCAGCACGCCCCAGGCTAGGGCAATGGTTGGTTCGGTAAACAGCGGCGACAGCAGCAGCGCCGACAGGATCAGCACCACATTGAGTATGACGGGCGTGAGCGCCGGCACGGCAAAGTGCCCGTAGCTGTTGAGGATGGCGCCAGCGAAACCAGTCAGCGAAATCAGGATGAGATAGGGAAAGGTCAGCCGCAGCATGTCGACGAGCAGGTCGAACTTGGCCGGCTGATCGAGGTAGCCGGCGCCGAACAGGGCGCCGAGCAGCGGCGCCGCCACCACCCCCACGACCGTGATGATCGCCAGGATCAGTCCGAGCGAGCCTGCCACATGGTCCAGGAAGCGCTTGACCTCGACCGGGTCCTGTTGGCGACGACGTTCCGCCAGCACCGGTACAAAGGCCTGGGAAAAGGCCCCCTCGGCAAACAGGCGACGTAGAAAATTCGGGATGCGGAACGCCACGAAGAAGGCGTCTGCTGCTGCGTCATCACCGAACAGCGCAGCAAACACCGTTTCTCGCGCCATGCCGAGTAGCCGGGACAGCAATGTGCCACCCGAGGTAACCAGCGAAGAGCGCAGCAAGCCCTGCGCGGGGCGCTGGTCCGCTGCGGACTCTTGCCGCTTTGGAGGGGGGGACTGCATCGAGAAGGGCAAATGGCGAGGATTTACGCCATGCTACTGACATAGTCAGGGGTATTCCAGTTGCCGGCACGGCGCCCCGCTCTTGACTTGAGAAGCGGCGCCCCCTCAGAATGCCCGCCTTTTTCGGGCTGCCAGCCGGCCCGGTGTGGCACAAACCATCACAACCACGATCGGCATTCGCGATCGATTGCACTGAGGAGTTTCCCTTGGCCAATACCGTACAAGCACTCAAGCGCGCCAAACAGGCCGAAAAGCACCGTCAGCACAATGCCAGCTTCCGCTCCATGGTCCGCACCTACCTGAAGAAAGTGGTCGCCGCCATCGCCGCAAAAGATTACGCAGCTGCCACGGCAGCGTATGCCGAAGCCGTGCCTGTCATCGACCGCATGGCCGACAAAGGCATCATCCACAAGAACAAGGCTGCCAGGCACAAGAGCCGTCTCAATGACGCCATCAAGGCCTTGAAGGCTGCCTGAGCGAGCCGAGAGGGTCCCTGCAGTCACAGTCCCTGCGGGCGGGATCGTTCAGGCGCTCCAACCGCTAAGCCGAAGCAGCAGCAAGATAAGAAAAAGCCGGCCTCGAGGCCGGTTTTTTTTTGCCGCTGCGTTCAGAGCAGGGCGAGGTTGTCCCGGTGGATCAGTTCGTGGTCACCGTCGTAGCCCAGAATGGCGGCGATCTGCTCGCTGCCCTTGCCTAACAACAGGGCAGCTTCTTCCCTGTCGTAGTTGACGAGGCCATGGGCGATGGCAGTACCCGCCTCATCCTGACAGGCCACCAGATCACCGCGCTTGAAGTGTCCGCTCACCGCCTTGACCCCGACGGGCAAGAGGCTTTTGCCGGAACCCAGCAGCACCCTGACCGCACCGGCATCCAACGTGAGGACTCCCCGCACCTGCAGATGTGAGGCCAGCCATTGCTTGCGGGCAGCCAGCGGCTGGCTGTCCGGTACCAGCAAGGTACCGAGCGGCTGACCGCGTTGTAGGGCCAGCAGCACATCCGGGCTACTGCCATGTACGATGCAGGTTGCAGTACCGGAACGTGAAGCCAGTCGGGCCGCTCGAATCTTGGTGACCATGCCGCCCTTGCCCAGTGCGCCGCCGCCACCAGCCACCGCCATCAGCATCTCGTCGTGGCTGCTTGCCTCGCTGATGAGTCTGGCTGTCGCATTCGAGCGCGGGTCTGCATCGAAAACTCCTTGCTGATCGGTCAGGATGACCAGCACATCGGCATTGATGAGGTTGGCGACCAGTGCTCCCAGCGTATCGTTGTCACCAAAACAGATTTCGTCGGTGACAACGGTGTCGTTTTCGTTGATGACGGGAATCACCTTCATGTCGAGCAGTGTACGCAGCGTGGCCCGCGCATTGAGGTAGCGCTTGCGGTTGGACAGATCGTCGTGGGTGAGCAGGATCTGCGCCGTATGTTTGCCGAAGGTCTTGAAACGCGACTCGTAGGCCTGGATGAGCCCCATCTGGCCCACGGCTGCAGCGGCCTGCTGCTCATGTATGGCGGTAGGACGTCCGGGCAGACCCAGACGGCTGACGCCCTCGGCTACTGCGCCGGAGGAAACCAGCACCACATGCAGGCCCATGTCCTGTAACAGGCTGATCTGCTGCGCCCAGCGCCCGATGCTGTCCAGATTGAGTCCTTTGCCGTTGTCGGTGAGCAAGGAACTGCCGATCTTGATGATCCAGGTGCGGGCTTTCTTGAGTAGGTCACGATTGTTCACGAGCTCTGCACTCAGTCGCGGACGTATTCGATTTCCACATCGAAGTCGTCGTCTCCGTCTTCGCCGGCCCCGCGCTGCTGGCGCTCACGCCACAGGGTGCGTGCGCGAGCAATGCTCTGCCGGATTTCATATTCCATCTGTTCCTGCAGTTTCTGCTCTGCCTCACGGTAGTCCGGATCTTCCAGCAAGCGGCGCCGCTGATCGGCAATGGTTGCCATCAGCGCTTCGCACAATTCACGGGTACCGCTGCGCGCAGCGGCGGAAATGCAGTGTACCGTCCCCTTCCACTTCAGCGCGCGCACGATACGATTGCGCAATGATTTGTGCTCGGCCAGAGGCAACAGGTCCATCTTGTTCAGCACCAGCCAACGCTCACGTGCAGACAGCACGGGCGAGAACTGTTCGAGTTCACGGATGATGGTGCGTGCTGCCTCGACAGGATCACTGCCATCAGGGGGTGCCACATCGACGAGGTGCAGCAGCACGCGCGTTCTTGCCAGATGCTTGAGGAAGCGGATACCGAGACCGGCACCCTCGGAGGCGCCCTCGATCAGGCCGGGGATGTCGGCCATCACGAAACTGCTCTCCTCGCCCACGCTGACCACGCCGAGATTAGGCACCAGGGTGGTAAAGGGGTAGTCGGCCACCTTGGGGCGGGCCGAGGACACAGCGGCAATCAATGACGACTTGCCGGCATTGGGCAGTCCAAGCAGTCCCACGTCCGCAACCAGTTTCAACTGCAGCTGCAGTCTACGCACCTCACCGGGCTTGCCGGGCGTGGTCTTGCGCGGACTGCGATTGACGCTCGACTTGAAGCGGGCATTACCGAGACCATGCGCGCCACCCTGCGCTACCAGCAGTCGCTGCCCGGGATCGACGAGATCGCCCATCAATTCCTGAGTATCGGCCTCGTATACGCTGGTGCCGACAGGAACACGAATGAACAAGTCCTCTCCCGACAGGCCCGAGCAGTTGTTTTGGCCGCCGCCCTTGCCTGACTCGGCGCGATACCGTGGCTGAAAGCGAAAATCCACCAAGGTATTGAGGCTGGCATCCGCCACCAGAATCACGCTGCCGCCATCGCCACCATCACCGCCATCCGGACCACCGCGTTCGATGAATTTCTGGCGCAGGAAACTCAGGCAGCCGTTACCACCCTTGCCGGCCTCCACAATGATCTCTGCTTCATCGACAAACTTCATGGTGCTGAGGGTACCTGGCTTGCAGCCTCGCGGTATGCCACCGGCGGCGACTGCCCGCAGCTGCTCACGGTGGCCGAGATTACTGGCGTGCGCGGATCACCCGAGCGCTGGAGGAATGGGTGATCCTGCATGAAAAAAGCCCTGTAAAGACAGGGCTTTTTCGACGCTCCGGAATGGCTCAGGCGGAAACGGCTTCGGCTGTTTCAATGCTGACGAAGCAGCGGTTTTGCGGTCCCTTGAACTGGAACTTCACCGCGCCATCCGCTTTGGCGAACAAGGTGTGATCCTTGCCCATGCCCACGTTCACGCCAGCGTGGTAACGGGTACCTCGTTGCCGGACGATGATATTGCCAGCCAGCACTTCCTGGCCGCCGAAGCGCTTGACACCAAGGCGCTTGGATTTGCTGTCGCGGCCGTTGCTGGTACTACCGCCTGCTTTTTTGTGAGCCATGACGAACTCCTGAAGAAAGTTGCTGCTGTGTCGCCGATCAGGCGCTGATGCTGGTGATCTTCACTTCGGTGAACCACTGACGGTGGCCCTGCTGTTTCCGATAGTGCTTGCGGCGACGGAACTTCACGATTTTGACCTTGTCGGCCCGGCCGTGGCTGATGACCTCAGCCGTGACTTTGCCACTGGCGACGTAAGGGGCACCGATTTTGACGTCGGCACCGGCTCCTACCATCAAGACCTTGTCAAAGCTGATGGTGGCACCCGTGGCCTCTTCGATTTTTTCGAGCTTCAGCACCTCACCTTCGACGACACGGTGCTGTTTGCCACCACTTTCAATGACTGCGTACATAGCCTGCTCCAGAAATGTAGACCGCTTGGCGGCCGCCGACTCTGCCCAGCGGGGTCAGGATCGAGGTTTGCCGGGGCTGAGTTGCCGTACCCCTTGCGAAGGGCGGCGATTGTACGGAAAGACCTCGGCGACCTGCAACTTTTTGTTTGGCGTGGCCTTGGCGTGCGGGGCGGGACCGCCAGCGGAGCACCACGTCGGCAACGTGGCCGGCCGGTCAGCGCGCGCGTTGCCGCCCTGCCCCATCGTTTGCCTGCCACCGCCGCGGGCAGTAGCATCGCGGCCTTATCGTAGTCAGGGGTGCCAGCAGCGGCCCCTAGGTCTTGCTGGACGCCCATGGTAAAGCACATACACGCCGTCGTGGCTGAGGACTTCGCAGCGCTGAACCGCAAGGTGGTCAGCGAACTGCACTCGGAGGTCCCGCTCATCGAGAGCATCGGGCATTACATCATCGACGCCGGAGGCAAGCGCATGCGGCCAACGCTGGTCCTGCTCTGCGCCCGGGCGCTGGGCTACCAGGGTGACCGGCACGTCGACCTCGCCACCGTCATCGAGTTTCTCCACACGGCCACCCTGTTGCACGACGACGTGGTGGACATGTCCGCACTGCGCCGTGGCCGGCCAACCGCCAATGTGAAGTGGGACAACCCGTCCAGCGTGTTGGTTGGAGACTTCATCTATTCACGTGCCTTCGAACTACTGGTACGCATCGGCAGTTTGCCGATCATGGACGTCATGGCAACCACGACCAACCGTATTTCCGAGGGGGAGGTCCTGCAACTGATCCACAAGAGGAACCCCCAAACCACCGAGGCAGCCTACCTGCAGGTTATCCGCAACAAGACCGCCATCCTGTTCGCCGCGGCCTGCAGCACGGCGGCGATCCTGGCCGGTGCTGCGCTGGAGATTCAGCAGCAGTTGCATAAGTTCGGTCTCGAGGTAGGCATGGCTTTTCAGCTCATCGACGATGTGCTCGACTACGAGGGCTCGGCCGCCGAACTCGGCAAGAATGTGGGGGACGATCTTGCCGAGGGTAAGCCGACACTGCCGCTCATCTACGTTCTGCAAGAGGGGACGCCCGCGGAGCGCGCATTGATTACGTCAGCGATCGAAAACGGTGGCCTCGAACGGCTATCGGACATCATCGCTGTGGTAAAGCACTCGGGAGCGCTCGACCATACCCGACGGCAGGCACAGCAACGCATCGCGCAGGCGCTGCAGGCGCTCGACGTCATCCCGGCCTCGCCCTTCCGCCACGGACTCGAACAGGTAGCGGACGCTGCACTGAACCGCAAGAGCTGAAGTCGCCGGGGTACCGGCGGACATTGAAGGAGCTCGTCGCATGACACGCCGGCAGAAACTCGCCGTGGGACTTCCGGTCACGCTACTGCTGGCAGGACTGGGCGCCTATTTGCTGCTGCAGCACCGCGTAGGCGTTGCTCTGAATGCTGCACTGGCCGAACTCGTCGATAGCGGACTCGTGCAAGAGGCCCGCTATCGCGATGCAAGGCTGGACTGGCACGGGGATCTTCAGCTGGCTGGGCTGCAGCTGGTCACCCCCTCCCTGACGGTGGAACTGGAGTCCTTGACGTTGTCCGATCTGGACTTCAGTCACGAGGTGCCGTGGTCCCTGCACCTGCATGCCGAGGACCTGCACTTTCCCCGCGGGATCGACGGTGAGGCCCTGCTGGGTGCCGCCTACTGGCCCGCCTTCGACCATGACCTGCTAGAGGACGACACCCTGCGGCTCAGCCTGGACCTGCACTACCGCTACCAGCCGGGCTCTGACGAGCGGATTCTTGCCACGGCAGATCTGGTGATCCCCGCGTTGTTTGCGCTGGTAGCTGAAGCAGAGACCCGACACGCCACTCCCGATCAACTGCTCGGCCAGCAGCCAGCCACTGGGGCAGAGCCCGATGAGGCCGGGCTGCCACCCGGGTTCGCGCTGCCACTGGCGAAACTGCAAGTGTCCGATCTCGGCATCGTCGAGCGCTGGCTGCAGGGCTATGCGACGACCTACGAGAGGGATCCGGCTGCCATGCGACCGCACCTGCAGTCACAACTGCGCTCCGCTTATCTTTTTCTCACGCCGGACAGCGAAGACATGGCCCGTCAGCTAGGCGCTGCGCTGGCTACCTTCCTCGAGGGGGGCCGAACGCTGCACCTCGGCCTGCAGCCCGCCCATGGCGGTGAACTTGCCCGGCTACAGACAGAGGTGCTGGCTGCCGTATTCACAGCGAACTTCGGCACGGCGGTGGAATTGCTCAACGTCAGCATTGCAGTCGAGTGAGAGGAGCGGCCAGGCGGCGCCCGCAGAGCCTCAGGTCAGTGGGGCCACTTTGCGGCGATCCCTGCCACGCGACAGACGCTCCAATGCCTGACGCAGATCCTGCCCGATGCGCTTGAGACTCAAGTAGAGACCCAGCAGGCTCAGCAACAGACCACCGCTCAACAGGGCCAGCACACCGATGTCCCACAGCGGTCGCTTGTGGTACCAGAAGGCAAAGTCGAGGCTGTGCAGACCGCTGTAGAGCCAACGCTCGACTCGACTGTACTTGTGTATTACCGACAGCAACTCACCACGCACCGGATCGACATATAACCAGCTCTCCGCCGGGTCATCGAAGGTGACGCGCAGCACGGGCAGCGGCAGTTGATTGCCCCGTGAGTAGTAGTAATCGTCGTACTCATCCAACAGTTCGTAGCCGGTGACGCGCGCCTCGTCGATCGCCGCATCGAGTGCCGCTACCAGCGTGGCGCTGTCGAGGCTGGCCTGTTTCCGGCCGCTGCTCGCGTCGATGACCAGCGTTTCGGCGGCCAGCTGTCCATCGATGTTGTAGGGCTGGTGCAGGCGATCACGCTTGGCCTGCAGGGCAGCACTGTGCGAAGTGAATCCCGCCACCAGCATGGGACGACCCAGCACACGGACGAACGCCAGTTCCTTGACCGGATAAGGCACCTGCTCCTGCCAGTCGACTGCACGCGGATCGGGGAAGGCACGGAGCTCGAGATCACGCTGACTGAGAGCAGACGCTGCCACTTGCACACCGCGGGCATTGGTCCAGTTCCAGGGTTCCATGGAGACCAGACCACTGAACACCCAGGTGAGAGTCACGACACCGAACAGACAGCCGAGCACATAGTGCCAGCGCATGAGACCCCGGTAGGGAATGGCCCGCTGCAGATCGAAAGGGCGGACCTGACGGAATTGTGTCACGCCGAGTAGCAAACCAAGCAGTGCTGACACGCAGCCCAGTGTGGCTGACCAGACCACCAAGCCGTACCAAAGCGGCTGGTTGTCACGCAGACCCTCGAAGTACAGCCAGTGCGGGATGGTGCCCAGCCACGCCAGCAATCGGCTCTGCCTCGTGGTGTACGCGCTGACCACGGCAGAGTTGCTGGACACGTAAACCTCGGTGCCGAGGCCGTCGTCCACGGCGTACTTGTGCAGCGGCAGGTCGCTGCGCACAGTGAAGGTCCACTGATCCGTATGATCCTCCAGAGTCTCGACGAAGCGGAACTGCTGAACGGGGACAGCGAGGAAACGACTGGCCAGCTCGGCCCCCTCGACAGTCGTCAGTGGCTCCATGAACTCGCCGGTGTCGGCATACAAGAAAAAGCTGCCGTGACCGGGATCACCGAACTCGTACACCGGCCTGCCCAGTACGGTACGGAGTCTCGCGGTGGGCGCCTCATAGCCCGCCTGCTCGGCAGCCTGTGCCGGTGTGAGCTTCACTTGGGTGAAGTCGAGCACCTCGGCGCCATCGAGCTGCATCGCCGGAGTCACTTTGGGCATGCCGCCGGTATAGATCATGAAGAAGCCGGAGACGAACCACAGCACGAACATAAGGCTGATCGGCACGCTGAGATAGCGGTGGCTAAGGATGAGGAGGGATGCAAGGGCACGCATGGCAGCCTAGCCTTCGGGGGAGACGGTTCGAGTGTACTGGCGCCGTCGACGGCGAGTAAATCTGCCGCGGCGACCAGTTCGTGCAGGAATCAAGGAGTGCCACTGTCCTGCCGACACCACCACACGCGCAGGACGCGGCGGTACCAGAGCACGAAGCCACTCACATACAAGATCGCTGGTAGCAGACCTAGCACGATCCACAGGACATTTGCCCAGAGCAAGCCGCGGAAGCGACCGAAATGCATCTGGATCATCCACAGCAACCAGCCATCCGGCCGCGTATCGTCCTGCAAATCATCGTCGAGAAAATCGATGAAGCGATCGAAAGGTTCGGGCCAGGCGAAGTACACAGCCGTGAAGCCCCAGATGAAGAGCAGCAGCAGCGACCAGAAGCCGAGTGCGCTGTGCATTTGCCAGAACACGCTGCGACGGCTGCTTCTCCGAATAAGCAGCCCATCCTGCCAGCGACCGCTGCCTTGCCACCACAGCACCAGCCCGCTGGCGACCATGCCGAGGAAAAGCAGGCCGCCGACCCCGTTCCATCGGCGGCCGGGCCGATCGAGCAGCAAGTCATCGTGCAAGCGGGTCAGCCATTCGACCGTCGCCACCTGCCAGGGAAAAGTCAGCCCAAGGTCCTGGCCGCTGTACTGATCAAAGTAACGGGATTGTTCCCGGCCATCGCGCTCAAGCAACACGTAGGTGGAGCGCCCCTCGCGCTGCGGCTCGCTGATGCGAATCACACGAGCGTCGTCGTATACCGCCGTCACCCGCGCTGTCAGCTCGGCGCCCTGCAGCGGCGTACCGACGATGGCAGGGACTTCACTGGGGGTGAACCAGCGGGCAATCTGGGGTCGCAGGACGATGGCGCTGCCACTCACACTGATGAGTAGCACATACAGCCCGACACCCATCCCCAGCCAGAGATGCACCTGGAACAAAAACCTGCGCAGCGGCAACGTCTGTGGAGCACGCAGCCAACGTTGCCAGGACCCCATGGCGGACACCACCCCGACCCTCTACGTCACATGAAAGGAGCGCCGGCAGTGACGCAGGCAAAAGAACACCAGCGGCCACAACAAGGCGCTGCTCAGGGCCGGGAACAGAAATGCAAGATTGTCGGGGGTATTGTGGCCGGTGGCTGTGAGCACCCAGAACACTAGCAACTGTCCGGTACCGATCAACAGCAGCAGCAGGCCGCTTTGCTGCAATGACGTGAACATGCGCATGCGCTGGTAGAGCGACAGTGCTGCATAGGCGATGAGCGTGAGTACCCCTGCATTCAGGCCGAGCAGGGTGCCCTTGAGCACATCGACCAGGAACCCGACCAGCCAGGCGGTGAGCAGGCCCACTCGCTGCGGCAGGGCAATGACCCAATAGACCAGCACCAATGCCACCCAGTCAGGACGCCAGAGCTCCAGCCAACCCGGCAGCGGCAGTACAGCCAGCACACCGGCGAACACCAGAGACAGCACGATGACCCAGCGATTGCGCGGGATCGCTGCCATCACTGCAAACCCTCGAGCGCTTTTTCGGGTTGGGGCGGTCCAGAGGACTGGGCGGCCTGTCCACGAAACAGCAGCAGCACGTTGCGACTGCGATCGATCTGTGCCGTAGGATTGACGAGAATGCGGGCGAAGGTGGCCCCGTTACCAGTCTGCACTTCTGCGACCACCCCCACCGGGTAACCCACCGGAAAACGCTGGTCGAGACCGGAAGTGACCAGCACGTCACCCACGACGATGTCGGCAGAGGTGGCGATGTTTTCGAGGCTGAGGCCGTGCAGGCTGTCCGGGGTTCCGGTAGCGATGGCGCGCACGCCGTTGCGATTGACCTGTACGGGTGTCGAATGCTGCGGGTCAGTGATCAGCAGCACCCAACTCGTCAGGGGCTGCACCTCCACGACCTGGCCCAGCAAGCCATAGGCATCGAGGACCGGTTGACCGACAAAAACTCCTTCACGACGGCCCTTGTTGATCAGTACGCGCTTGGTGAACGGGTCCGGCGACTCGCCGATCAACTGTGCGCGAACCGCGACGTCATCGACGATCGCGGAGGCCTTCAACAGGGCACTGAGTCGCTGGTTTTCGGCAGAAAGATGATCGAGCTTCTGCAGTTCGAACTGCAACCGCAGCACCTCTTCGCGGAGCCGGGCGTTGTCTTCGGCAAGTTGGCTACGCTCGACGAACAGCCCACCGAACGCGGTCGCAAAGCGGGAAGGCAGATCTGCCACGAGATGCAGGGGTGTCACCGCAATGGCCGTGTAGTAGCGCACGCGCCCGAGATAGTCAAAGCGGCTATCGGCAAACGTCAGCACCAGCGACAGCAGGCCGAGGCCGATCAGCTTGTAACCCTGCGCAGTGTTTTGGACGAACAGAGACTTGATGGCGACCTTCCTGAGGCTTTCCCTCTCAATCGACGGTCAACAGGTCCAGTGCGTGCGTGTCCATCAACTCCATGGCCTTGCCCCCACCGCGTGCCACGCAGGTCAAAGGATCTTCAGCCACAATGACGGGCAATCCGGTCTCCTCGCTCAGCAGCTTGTCGAGATCGCGTAGCAGGGCCCCGCCCCCGGTGAGAACCAAACCGGTCTCGGCGATGTCGGAAGCCAGTTCGGGCGGCGATTGCTCCAGCGCACTCTTGACGGCTTGTACGATGCCGGACAACGGTTCCTGCAAGGCCTCCAGAATCTCGTCGCTATTGAGCGTAAAACTGCGCGGCACACCTTCGGCGAGGTTACGTCCACGTACGTCGATCTCGCGAATTTCCTTGCTGGCGAAAGCACAGCCGATCTCCTTCTTGATGCGCTCGGCCGTGGCATCTCCGATCAAGGAGCCATAGTTACGTCGGACATGGGTGGTGATAGCTTCATCCATACGGTCGCCACCGATACGAACGGACTCGGAATACACGACTCCATTGAGCGAGATGATGGCAATCTCGGTGGTACCGCCACCGATGTCCACCACCATGGAACCACTGGCCTGGTCAACCGGCAGTCCCGCGCCGA
Organism: Gammaproteobacteria bacterium; assembly: GCA_036796405.1. Taxonomy (GTDB): domain Bacteria; phylum Pseudomonadota; class Gammaproteobacteria; order Pseudomonadales; family Pseudohongiellaceae; genus CAILUG01. The sequence goes on from DAIRDB010000002.1 coordinate 94,646, forward strand.
TTGCAGCCGCCATCGGTTCTTCGATGAGACGGACTTCCCGGGCTCCTGCCCCCATCACCGACTCGCGGATGGCGCGCCGCTCGACCTGGGTGGACTTGCAGGGGACCCCGACGAGCACGCGCGGACTTGGCCGGATGAAACTGTTCTCATGCACCTTGTTGATGAAGTGCTGCAGCATTTTCTCCGTGACCTGAAAGTCGGCGATCACGCCATCCTTGAGCGGACGGATTGCGCTGATGTTACCGGGCGTGCGTCCCAGCATGCGCTTGGCGTCCGCGCCGACCGCGGTCACGGTCTTCTGCCCGTTGTGGATGCGGATCGATACCACCGACGGCTCGTTCAGCACGATGCCACGATCACGGACGTAGATGAGGGTGTTGGCCGTTCCCAGATCGATCGACAGATCGTTGGAGAACATGCCTCGGAGTTTCTTGAACATTGACTGAGTGGTACCTCGACAGGGCGGGCGTGAACGCACAGATCGCGCGGTGCTTGAGTCCGCTGAGACTGGCCTTTTTTGCCGGAAGTTCCGGTATGATTCGTGTTTTTTTGTGAGACGCAACTCTAACGCCGCACCCGGCACAGGGCAAGGAAATTCAACGCTCCCGCCCGCCCGTCAACGACTGGATTCTTCATGGCCATCGAACTCAAGGACATCGAAAATATCGCGCATCTGGCGCGACTGCGATTGGATGCGGCAGAGAAAGCCGAAGCGCTCGGCAGCATCAACAACATCCTCAGCATGATCGACGAGATGCGCGCGCTCGACACCAGCGGTGTCGAGCCACTGGCACACGCTTTTGAGGCTTCGCAGCGCCTGCGCGAAGACGTCGTCACCGAGACCGACCAGCGTGCGGCGCTGCTGGCGCTGGCACCGAACGCAGCCGAGGGGCTGTTTCTGGTGCCCAAGGTTCTGGAGTAGCCCATGGCCGACCTGCTCGATCAAGGTATTGCCTCACTGGCCAAGTCGCTGGCACGCAAGGAATTTTCCAGCGTCGAACTGACCGGTGCCTACCTCTCGCGCATCGCTGCGCACAACCCTGCGCTCAACGCCTATGTCACCGTGACCGCAGAGCAGGCACTAGCGCAGGCCGCGGCTGCGGACACGGCACGCACCAAGGGCACGGCGGGCCCCTGGGCCGGCGTGCCCTTTGCCCACAAGGACATCTTCTGTACGCATGGCGTGCGCACGGCCTGTGGGTCGCGGATGCTGGACAACTTCATCGCGCCTTACGATGCCACAGTGGTGGAGCGCATGCGCGACGCTGGTCTCGTCATGCTCGGCAAGACCAACATGGATGAATTTGCCATGGGCTCTTCCAACGAAACGTCGTGGTACGGGCCCGTCAAAAACCCGTGGAATACCGATCTCGTTCCAGGAGGCTCCTCCGGCGGCTCTGCCGCCGCCGTAGCAGCACATCTGTGTCCGGCGGCTACAGCCACAGACACCGGTGGTTCCATTCGCCAGCCGGCATCCTTCTGTGGACTGACCGGCATCAAGCCGACCTACGGCCGCGTGTCGCGCTGGGGCATGATCGCCTTTGCCTCCAGCCTCGACCAGGCCGGAGTCCTGACCCGCAGTGCCGAAGATGCCGCCATCCTGCTGCAAACCATGGCGGGTTTCGACCCGCGCGACTCGACCAGCGTCGACATGCCGGTTCCGGATTATCTCGCCGGCCTCGGGCAGTCGTTGCGAGGCCTGCGCATCGGGATACCAAAGCAGCACTTTGCCCAGGGACTCAACCCGGAAGTCGAGCAACTGATCCGCAGTGCCCTAGCCGAATTCGAAAGGCAGGGGGCAACGCTCAAGGAAGTCAGCCTCGACAACAGCCATCTCTCGGTGGCTGCCTACTACGTGATCGCCCCGGCGGAAGCCTCGGCCAACCTGTCACGCTACGACGGCGTCCGCTACGGATACCGCTGCGACAAGCCGGTAGATCTGGAGGATCTGTACAAGCGCAGCCGCGCCGAAGGCTTCGGTGCCGAGGTCAAGCGTCGCATCATGGTAGGCACCTACGCGCTCTCTGCCGGTTTCTATGATGCCTACTACATCAAGGCCCAGAAAATCCGCCGCCTCATCAAGAACGATTTCGACCGTGCTTTCGCAGAGGTTGACGTAATCATGGGCCCGACCTCGCCACATACTGCCTTCCCGCTGGGCTCCAAGAGCAAGGACAAGGATCCGGTGGCGATGTATCTGGAAGATATCTACACGATCGCCGTGAATCTGGCTGGCCTGCCGGGACTGTCGATTCCCGCCGGGCTGCTGAATGGGCTGCCCATCGGCCTGCAGATCGTCGGCCCCAATTTTTCCGAAGACCGGCTGCTCAACGTCGCGCACCAGTTCCAGTTGGCAACCGACTGGCACACGCGCACGCCCGGCGTGGCCGCCGCTTCGCGAGGAGACCGCTAACATGGCTTGGGAAACCGTCATCGGTCTGGAAGTCCACGTCCAGTTGTCGACCCGTTCGAAATTGTTTTCCGGCTCCAGCACGACATTCGGTGCCGAGCCCAACACGCAGGCCAGCCTTTACGACCTAGCCCTGCCGGGCACCCTGCCGGTACTGAATGGCGAAGCGCTGCGCATGGCGGTTAAATTCGGTCTGGCCATCGGCGCCGAAATCGGCAAGACATCGATTTTCGACCGCAAGAACTACTTCTACCCCGACCTGCCCAAAGGCTACCAGACCAGCCAGCTCAATCACCCCACGGTGGGACGCGGCTCGCTGACCATCACACTGGAGGATGGCAGCACCAAGACCATCGGCATTACGCGGGCCCACATGGAGGAAGACGCTGGCAAGTCGCTGCACGAGGCCTTCCCGAACGACACCGGCATCGACCTGAACCGGGCGGGGACGCCCCTGCTGGAAATCGTGTCCGAGCCGGAAATCCGCAGTGCCCGTGAAGCCGTCGCTTACCTCAAGAAGCTGCACTCGCTGATTCTCTATCTCGGCATCAGTGACGGCGACATGTCGCAGGGTTCCATGCGCTGCGACGCCAACGTGTCCGTGCGCCGCCTGGGCGAGACAGCATTCGGCACCCGCGCCGAGATCAAGAACATCAACTCCTTCCGCTTCGTGGAAAAGGCCATTCTGGTGGAAGCACAGCGGCAGATCGACCTGATCGAGGACGGTGGCAAGGTCGTGCAGGAGACCCGCCTGTACGACGCGGAGAAAAACCAGACACGCTCCATGCGCAGCAAGGAAGTGGCCAACGATTACCGCTACTTTCCCGAGCCCGATCTGCTGCCCGTGGTCATCGACGAAGCGTTCATCGCGTCGGTAAGGGACACGCTGCCAGAGCTGCCCGATGTGAAGAGTCAGCGCTTCCAGCAGCAATACGGACTGAGCCACTACGATGCACAGGTTCTGGCCGCAGATCGCGACACGGCACGTTTCTTCGAGGCAGTCGCGGCGGCAAGTGGCGATGCCAAGCTTTCCGCCAACTGGGTGATGGTGGATCTGCAGGCGGTGCTAAACCGGCAGGAACTGGCGATCGCGCAGAGCCCGGTTGCTGCAGCCGATCTGGCAGGGCTCATCAATCGCATCAAGGACGGTACAGTCTCGAGCAAGATCGCCAAAACCGTATTCGAAGCCATGGTGGCCGGAGAGGGCAGTGCCGACTCGATCATCGAGAGCAGGGGTCTGCGGCAAGTGAGCGACAGCGGCGCCATCGAAAGCATGATCGACGCCATCTTGGTCGCGAACCCGCGTCAGGTGGAGCAATACCGCAGCGGACAGGAGAAGGTGTTCACCTTCTTCGTGGGCCAGGTCATGAAGGAGTCGAAAGGCAAGGCCAATCCGGCTCAGGTCAACGAACTCCTGACCAAGAAACTGAAAGGCTAGTGAGCAGACCAGGACCCATGAAAACAGAGAAGAAAAGCGGGGCTGCCCGCACACAACTGGCGGTGATCGACGAGTGGTTCACCGACGAGCGCATCCAGTCCTTTCTGGATCTGCAACCGGTGGACGGTGAGTCAGCGGATTACCACGTCTTGCTGAAGGCCTATCGCGGCATGGTGCCGGAGGCCTTTGCAAGGCTGGTCGGATTTTTCGTGGCTGCGGGTCGCAATCTTGACGATCCGGGCCCCGATGGCAGAACCATCCTCGCGCTGATTTCCAGCCATCGTCACGGTGACGAATACGCGCAAATCCTCAAGGATGCCGGGGGCCGCTGAGCGGACACCGCGTCTGCCCGGCGCTCAGCGACGACGCCCGCGGTCGCGGCCGCCACCACGCTGTCCACCACCGCCTCGGCGCTCGTCGCCCGGCTCCGGTTTGAACTTGGATGGCTGCGTGAAGGGCGGTGGCTGCTTCAGCAGTTCAGCAGCCGGATATTCGCAGGGCAGCTTCATCCCAATCTTGGCCTCTATGCCAGGCAGCAAGAAGGAGTCATCCTCGCAGGCGAAGCTGATAGACGTTCCCGTCGCGCCAGCACGCCCCGTGCGACCGATGCGGTGAACGTAGTCCTCGGCCTCTTCGGGCAACATGTAATTCACCACGTGACTGATGTCCTCGATGTGCAGACCGCGACCTGCCACATCGGTGGCGACCAGCACCTGGATCTCCGCCGTGCGGAATTCCTCGAGCGTCTTCACGCGCTTCGGCTGCGAGACCTCACCGGACAGTAAGCCCACACTGATGCCATTGCGGTGCAGGTTGTCGGCCAACTTGCGTGCCTGGTCCCGGCGATTGGTGAATACGATCACCCGCTCACCTTCGTCGCTCTGGATGAGGTTGTATAGCAGGGGGTATTTCTGATCGGTGGTCACGAGATAGACGACCTGTTTGACACTGTCGGTGGTCTGGCGAGGTGAGGCGACCTCCACCCGGACCGGGTCCATGGCCCAGCGCTCGGCGAGCGTGAGGATGTCGTCGGTGAAGGTGGCACTGAACAACATGGTCTGCCGGCATTCCTTGCGCGGTGTCTGGGCGATGATCTGCCGCACCTGCGGAATGAAACCCATGTCGAGCATGCGATCAGCCTCATCGATCACGAGCATTTCCACCATGCCGAGCCAGATGCTTTTCTGACTGACGAAATCGATCAGACGGCCCGGCGTGGCCACACAGATATCGCAAATGCCACGCTCGAGGTCCTGCAACTGCTTCTGGTAGTCCATGCCGCCGACCAGTGTGACGATGCGTAGCGGCGTGTATTTGCAGAGTGCCTTGGCATCCTTGGCGATCTGCATGACCAGTTCCCGGGTAGGCGCGATGATCAACGCCCGTGGCTCACCGACGTAGCGTTGTTCCTCAAGCGGATTGTTGACGAGGTCGGTGATGATGGCGGTCAGGAAGGCCGCCGTTTTGCCGGTGCCGGTCTGCGCCTTGCCGGTGATGTCGTGGCCCTGCAGGGTGATGGGAATGCTCTGGGCCTGGATCGGCGTGCAGAATTCGAAGCCAAGGTCGTCGAAAGCCCGCAGCAGGGACTCTGGCAGACGGAAGTCGCGAAAGCGCACGGTCGACAGTGCGCGTACCGGCACGTATGCAGGGAATTCGCTATCCGCCGCTTCGGCAGACGAAGTTGCGGCCTCTTCGGCAAGCTCGGTACCCAACACCATCTCGTCTGGGCCACGCTGTGGAGCTGACTCGTCCGACAAGGCCTCGGCCGCAGGCGTCACAGCCGCGCCGGCCACGGCGGGCTGATCCCCGGCGGCAGCCTGCGGGTCTGACCCACTGGGGCCAGGCTGGGGCTGCTCTTGCGGGTTTTGCAGGTTCGATTCCATCGGGGGACCTTTTAGCGGCGACACTGGTAGATGTTGAAGGTTTGTTCGCCGTTTCTGACCGGACCCATGGCAACGATGGCATCGCCCCGATCGGCCGCGCGGTTGCGGGCAAGGACGCGCAGTTCCTCGGCGACGCGATTCGGCTGACGGTTCACTACCACTTTGCTGATCACAGTCACGGTGGTGCTGCCGTTAGGGGTGCAATTGGTGACCTCACTGGCTTGCAGGATGGCGACGTTTTCGCCGGCCGGGGTCAGTTTGACGAAGGAAATCGAGCAGGCGCCAAGGCCCAACAAGATGAACAACAGGGTGGCAAAACGCATGAATGGCCTCGATTAATTGCGATTGAACTTGACGTTGACTTCTATGTTGACCTCGTCGGCAGCCATGTTGCGGTATTGGTCGAGCCCGAAGTCCATGCGGTTCAGCGTGCCATTGCCGAGCATGCCTACCGTGCTGCCGCCGAGCTCACCGTCACTGCCTCCATAAAGCGTTACGTGCAGGGTCCAAGGCTTGGTCTTGCCGAGGAAGGCCAGCTCGCCCACGAAATCCACCTGGTTTGGTCCGGTGACCACCGCAGAAGTACTGGTAAAAGTCGCATCCGGGAAGAGGGTGGCGTTGAACCAGCTACTGCTGTTGACCAAGGTTTCGGTGACGTCGGCCTCCGCCATGTTGAGACTGGCCATACTCACTGTGGCGGTGAGTCGGGAGTTTGCGAGATTGTCCGGATCCAGGAACAGGGTACCGGCATACTGGTCGAAACGCCCCACCATGTTGAGGTACTGCTGGAACATCACCCGGAAAAATACGCTGCCATATTGGCGACTTAGCGTGTAATCACCCCCGGCCTCGGCAGCGAAGACCGGCAGGGAACCCAGAGGGAGGAGAAACAGCAGGGAAACAAGGACACGGGACAACGACGGTATTCGGGAGAACATCAAGGAAGTACCTGGGAAGGTGCAGGAGTCGGCGGTCATTTTTTCAGCCCTGCCCTGCCGCGGTCAATTGGCGCAGACCGGGCAGTTCGGGTTTTTCTTCAATCCGAGCTCCCGCCACTCCAGGCGCAGACCGTCGAACAGCAGCAGCCGGCCCACCAGCGACTCACCGCAGCCCGACAGCAACTTGACTGCCTCCAGTGCCTGCAGACTACCGATGACGCCGACCAGGGGCGCCAGTACGCCGTTGCGGGCACAGCTCTGATCGAGCTCCTCACCCTCGACGTGCAGACACCGATAGCACGGTGAATCCGGGCGCCGTGCATCGAATACGCTGAGCTGGGCTTCCATGCGGATGGCAGCTGCCGAGACCAAGGGCCTCTGCTGCGCCACGCAGGCACTGTTCAACGCAAAGCGGATGGCGAAGTTGTCCGTGCAGTCCAGCACCAGATCATGCTGCCCGACCAGTTCCTGTAGTTCCTTGCCCGACAGCGCCTGCACGAGTGCGTCGACCTGTATCGTCGGATTCAGTGCCAGTACCGCCGTGCGCGCTGATTGGGCCTTGGGCACTCCCAGGTCGGCCGTACGGTGTGCGACCTGCCGCTGCAGGTTGGAGAGCTCGACGCTATCGGGGTCCAGCAGCGTCAGCCGACCGACGCCAGAGGCCGCAAGATACAGCGCCGCAGGACAGCCCAACCCACCGAGGCCAACAATGAGGACCCGCGCCGCCAGCAACCGTTCCTGCCCCGCAACATCGAGTTGCGGCAGCATCAACTGCCGGCTGTAGCGCTGGAGCTGCGCGTCATCCATGGGCGGCTCCCGGCCATTGCGCCTGCGTAACGCGTTCCCGTCCGCCTTCATCGCAGCGGGTCTGGATGGCAACGAACCCCCGTGCGCGCAGCAGCGTACGCACGGCACCGCCCTGCTGCCAGCCATGTTCGAGCAGCAACCAGCCCCCCTCCCCCAGGTGGGCAGGGGCCGCGGCTGCCAAACGGTTCAGGTCGCCGTGGCCATCATCGGCCGCTACCAGCGCCGAGCGCGGCTCGAAGCGCAGGTCCCCCTGCTGCAGATGTGGGTCAGAGTCAGCCAGATAAGGCGGATTGCTGACCAGGGCATCGAAGCGGCTGTCCGGCAACGCCTCAAGCCAATCGCCGAGATGCAGCTGCACCGTGAGACCGAGTGCGCGGACATTGTCCTGCGCCTGCTGCAGCGCTTCCTGGCTGCGATCTGTGGCATGCAATTCCCATTGCGGCCGCTCGCTTGCCAGCGCCAGTGCGATGGCCCCGGAGCCCGTGCCAAGATCGGCCACGCGCTGGCGCCCGGTGGGCAGCAGGTCCAAGACGGCCCTCACGAGCGTTTCGGTCTCCGGTCGAGGAATCAGCACCGCCGGCGAGACCCGCAGCGGCAGGCTCCAGAATTCGCGGGAACCCACCAAATAGGCGACCGGCTCGCCTGCCGCCCGACGACGGACCAGCCCCTCGAAATCCCGGGCACTGCTGGCAGCCAGCGGCTGCTCCGGCCAGGTGTAAAGCCAGCTCCGCGATTTGCCGAGCACGCTTGCCAGCAGCAACTGGGCATCGAGGGCTGCTGACTCGCTGCCGTCCAGCGCAGAGGTTGCCGCACGCAGGGCCGTGCCGACCGTGACCATCAGCTGGCGATCTCGGCGAGTTGGTCGGCCTGGTACTCTGCCAGCAGGGGCTGGATGAGGTTGTCCATGTCGCCATTCATGATGTCGCCCAGCCGGTACAGCGTGAGCTTGATGCGATGGTCGGTGACTCGACCGTCTGGATAATTGTAGGTCCTTATCTTCTCCGACCTGTCGCCCGAGCCGACCAGGTTGCGACGCGCATCGCTCAGCTCCTTTTGCCGCTCGGCGTCAGCAGCGGCCTGCAGTCTTGCGTGCAGCAGCGCCATGGCCCGCGCGCGGTTCTTGTGCTGGGAACGCTCGTCCTGGCACTCCACCACCAGCCCCGTGGGCAGGTGCGTGATGCGGATTGCCGAATCAGTCTTGTTGACGTGCTGACCACCGGCGCCGCTGGCGCGGAAGGTATCGATGCGCAGCTCGCTCTTGTTCAGCTCGATTTCGGCCTGCTCAGCCTGTTCCGGCAGCACGGCCACGGTGCAGGCCGAGGTATGCACACGGCCTTGCGCCTCGGTTTCGGGTACGCGCTGCACGCGATGGGCGCCGGATTCGAACTTCAGCTGACCGTAGACGTTGGCCCCTTCGACGCGCGAGATGAGCTCCTTGTAGCCGCCGTGTTCCCCGCGTCTTTCGCTCAGCACCTCCACCTTCCAGCCCTTCGACTCCGCGTAGCGGGAGTACATGCGGAAAAGATCACCGGAAAAAATGGCCGCCTCGTCACCGCCGGTGCCGGCGCGGATTTCCAGAAATGCGCTGCAGCTGTCGCGGGGGTCCTTCGGCAACAGCAGTTTTTGCAGTTCGCCCTCGAGCTCCTCGATGCGCCGGCCATTGCTGGCAAACTCCTCCGTCGCCATGGCACGCAGTTCCGGATCACTGTCCTTCTGCAGTAATTCTGTCTCCGCGAGCGCATTCTTGGCCTGCTGCAATTGCCGGTAGCACAGCACAACCGGCTCCAGCTCGGCATACTCCCGGGAGTAGTTACGAAACTTTTCCTGCACGGCAATCACATCGGCTGCACTCAGCAAATGCTGTAATTCCTCGTGCCGCTCGAGCAGTGAATCGAGCTTCGTCAGGATGGAAGGATTGATCATGGCTGCTGCAACCGCGCGGGCTCGCCGGCCGTGGTGGCCTCGTTGCTGGCTTCGAGTTCGAACAATTGCTCCGCAAGGTGGATGAGTTCCTCACGGCCATCGGCGCTGGCCTTCTTCATCTGCACGCTGGGGGCATGCAACAGCTTGTTGGTCAGCAGGCGCGCCAACTCCCGCACCACGTCGCGCGGGTCCCCGCCCTTTTCCAGGGACCTGAGGGCTTTGTCGACTTCGGCATCCCTCAGCTGTTCTGCTTTCTCGCGGAAAGAACGCAGCGTCGCCACGATACCGAGCCCTCGCTGCTTGCGACGGAAGGTCTCGACACCCTGTTCAATGATGAGTTCAGCCTCGCGGGCTGCCTCCTGGCGGTTGCGCAGCCCTTCGTCGATGACGGAGCGCAGGTCGTCGACGGTGTAGAGATAGACGTCTTCGAGATCGGCCACTTCTGCCTCGATGTCGCGGGGCACCGCGAGATCGACCATGAAGATCGGCTTATGTTTTCTGGCCCTCAGCGCCCGCTCCACGGCTCCCTTGCCGAGGATCGGCAACTGGCTGGCGGTGGATGACACGACGATGTCCGTGCTCTCGAGCACTTCGGGGATGTCAGACAGCAGCACCTCGCGCACACCGTACTTGCGGGAAAGTTCGCGGGCATTGGTCAACGTGCGGTTGGCAACCACAATGTGACGCACGCCGGCCTGCCGTAGATGCTGGACCACGAGTTCAATGGTGCGGCCAGCCCCGATCATGAGGGCAGAAGCCTGCTGGATATCGCTGAAGATCTGCTGGGCGAGAGTCACTGCGGCAAACGCGACCGATACCGGGTTCTCGCCGATGGCAGTCTCTGTGCGCACCTGCTTGGCGACGGCGAATACTTCCTCGAAGGTCCGGTGCAACTGGGTGCCGAGCGTGGCCGCCTCCTGCGCAACCGCATAGGCGCTCTTGATCTGCCCGAGAATCTGGGGCTCGCCCAGCACGAGGGAGTCCAGGCCGCTGGCCACGCGCATCAGGTGGCGGACACCAGCTTCGTCCGCATGGCAGTAGAGTACGGGGCAGAGCTCCTCGGCGCGCAAGCCATGGTAGTCACAAAGCCAGCGACTCAGGGTCGCCGCCGGCGCTTCTCCACCGACCATGGCCTCGGGCTGGCGCTCGGGCACGGCATAGACCTCGGTCCGGTTGCAGGTGGACAGAATGGCAACTTCGGCGAGCCCGGCCCTCAGACAGGCCTGCTGCAAGGCCTCCTGCATCAACTCCGGGGCGAACGCGACTTTTTCGCGCACGGCAACAGAGGCGGTGTTGTGATTGATGCCGAGCACCAGCAGGGTCATGGGGGAGGCCAGCGGATTGAAGGCCGTCATTTTACACTCTGATTGTGGGTCGGCCAGCGCTGTGGCTATACTCCGGCCATGACGCTTAACGGCAGGAAATCGCGCGTAATCGTGGCCGGCATCACCAGGTGTTGGCTGCACAGACTGCTGTTGGGTGCGGCGACTTCTTCATTGGCCTTCCTGACCGGTTGTGCGTCGCTGGCGCCATCGCCTGCCGAGACCAACGCCGCTACCGAAAATCCCTACCTCCCCCAGCAGTTGGGCGAAGAATCTGTAACAGCACCCGTCGCCGAGCCAGCGCCTCCGGAAATCCGCTACGGCAATTTCACCGAAGACCAGTTGGCGCGCGCCATCGTCGCGGAGCTGGCCTTGCAGCGCGGCCAGTTCAGTCAGGCATTGACCGACTATGCCGCTCTCGCCCGCGAAACCAACAACATCAGCATGCTGCAGCGCGTAGCGCGGGTGGCCGCACTGACGCGACAACCGGCGCTTGCCATCGAGATGGCGGAGCTCTGGCTCCTGCAGGAGCCCGAGTCGGTCGAGGCGCGACAGACCATAGCCATGGAGCTCGTGTCGCAGTCCCGCTTCCGCGATGCCTTCGACCAGTTCGAGATCCTGCTGCGCAAGGGCAATCGCGTCGACTTCCGCCTGCTATCGGCCCGGGTTGCCGCCGCGTCCAACAACGGTGGCTTCGTGCTGCTGGATGGGCTCATCGGCGATTTCGACACGCTGCTGCGGGAATTTCCGCAACAAGACAGCTTGCGGCTGGGACTTGCTCACCTGTATCAGGTGAACAAGCAGCCGGAACCTGCCCTCGAGCAGTTGCAGCAACTGCAGCGTGAACTCAGCAGGCGTGAGAGTCTGCCAGCAGAGCCCGGGCAGGAATTCATCAAGCCCCCGGATCTGGCCGTCCTCGAAATACAGCTGCTGGATCAACTGCAGCAGGCCGACAAGTCGCGCAGACGGTTGGAGCAAGGTGTAAAGCAGTACCCTGAGCACAAGGAACTGCGCTACCTGTGGGGCCGCCGCCTGATCGCCGAGCGCGACTACGGCGCCGCCAAGGCCCAGTTCGCCCTGCTGGTAGAGCAGAACCCCAAGGATTACGAACTGCTTTACTCGCTGGCCCTGCTGAGTCTTGAAGTCAATCTGTTTGCGGATGCCCGTAACTACCTGCAGCTACTGGTCGCCAATGGCCAGCGTCTCGACGACGCCCAATATTTCCTTGGCTTCATCGAGACCCAGGAAAACCGCCCCGCCGCTGCCATCGATCACTACCTACTGGTTCGCGCCGGCAGCAACTTCCTGCAGGCACAGCGCAATCTGGCCGATCTCATGATTGCGGGCGGCCGCTACGAGGAACTACGCGCCCACTTGCAAAACCTGCGGTTCCGTAATCCTGAACTGAACATCCCGCTGCTCAGCTTGGAGGCCAACGCCCTGATCAGTAGCCAGCGTTACGATCAGGCCCGTACCGTACTCAACAATTCCATCGGGGCCTTCCCCAATAATGTCGAGCTGCTGTTCCTGCGGTCCGTGCTGGCTCAGGAAGTCAACGACCTGGCGCTGATGGAAAGCGATTTGCGCAAGATCATCTCACTGGAGCCGCAAAGCCCCGTTGCCTATAACAGCCTCGGTTACACGCTGGCTGATCGTACCGAGCGTTACGAGGAAGCCCTGCAACTGATCGAGCGCGCCATTGCGCTGGCGCCGGACGATCCGGCCATCATCGACTCGCTCGGCTGGGTGCAGTACAAGCTGGGGCGCTATCAGGAGGCCAAGGTGAACCTCACGCGCGCCTACGAGTTGTACCCGGACGCTGAAGTCGCCGCCCACCTCGGGGAAGTACTGTGGATGCTCGGCGAACGCAGTGCAGCGTCCCGGCTGTGGCGCGACGCGCTCGCCAACCAGCCCGATAGCACGCACCTGCGCAGCACGATGCAGCGGCTGGCACCGGCCAACACACTCTGACGATACCCAGCGTGCGCTCGACCCTACAACGCTGCAGGCTTCTCCTTTCGGCCGCGCTCTTGGGCCTGCTGCTTGGCAGCTGCGCCACGCCACCTGCGGCCGGCCCCGTCCTCGGCAACCCTGATTTTCGCCAGCATCAGGCGGCGGTGCTGGCCCATGCGAATTGGCGGCTCGAGGGCAGACTGGCCATACGCCAAGGCAATGACTCCAGCACGGTGACCATCAACTGGTACCAGCACGACGAGAGCTTCGACATCACCCTGCGCGGGTCACTGCTCCCGCTCGGTACCACCCGACTGCAGGGCAGTGATGTCGGGCTGGTGCTCGAGCGGGCGGGCCAGGATCCGGTTCGGCTGCCCAATCTGCAGGCTCTCACCCGCGACTACCTCAACTTCGAATTTCCGGCTGGGAATCTGCAGTACTGGGTGCGCGGACTGCCGGCGCCGGGCCTGCGGGCGAGTACCGAGCTGGATGCTGCCAATCTGCTGCTTACCCTGCAGCAGACGGACATGGAAGGTCGTCGCTGGGACCTAAGATATGACCGCTACCTGCCCGTGGCCGGTCTGCCCCTCCCGGGCCGGATCCGGCTGTCGACCGCGGCTGCAACTGGCGGTCTGCAGCTGACCTTTCTGGTCAGCGACTGGCAGCTGTCACCCCCCTGAACGCAACCCTGGCGATGCTGACCCTGCCGGCCCCCCTCAAACTCAACCTCTTCCTGCATGTGACCGGTCGCAGGGCGGATGGCTATCACACGCTGGAGACCGTGTTCCAGCTACTGGACCACGGCGACGTCCTGCAATTCGACCCCGCGGGCCCCGGCCTCACGCTCACCTGCAACGAACCGTCACTTCTGACCGAGGACAACCTGGTGCTGCGGGCCGCCCGTCTGTTGCAGCCGCATGCCCGCCGACCGGCCCAGTGCCGGATCCACCTCGACAAGCGGGTGCCGGCCGGCAGTGGCCTCGGGGGTGGCAGCTCCGATGCTGCCACCACGCTGCTGGGCCTCAATGCACTGTGGGACTGTGGTCTGGACATCCCCTCGCTCTGCAGCCTTGGGCTGCAGCTCGGAGCCGACGTTCCGGTGTTCGTGAACGGACATGGTGCACTGGCAACCGGCGTCGGTGAAATACTGGAAAATCAGCCGCTTCCAGAGCACTGGTACCTGGTGCTCACCCCGTCTTGTCACCTCTCGACGCGGGAAATTTTCCAGCACCCCGAATTGACAAGAAATGGGGGCTCCACCACAATGCGCGCCTTTCCGTTTTGGGGTAGCCGGAACGACTGCGAGGCGGTTGCCTTCCAGCTGTTTCCGCAGGTTGCGCAGGCAAAAAACTGGTTGGCTCGGCAAATCGCTGCGTCGGCAGATGTGCCCGACACACCATGGGTGCGGGGGCGCATGACGGGGACTGGCTCCAGCGTCTTTGCCAGTTTCACGCGTCGCGAGTCCGCTGAGGCTGTGTTGGCCAAGCTCCGGCTGGAGCGTCAGCACTTCGACCCGGGCTGCCGCGGTTTCGTGGCCCGGGCAGTCAACCGGTCTCCCCTGCAGCAAGCCCTCGCTGCACAAAGCGGGGCCTGACAGACGGCCGTAACGAAACGAAGGGATTTTGGGGTGTCGCCAAGCGGTAAGGCACCAGATTTTGATTCTGGCATACGTTGGTTCGAATCCAGCCACCCCAGCCATTTTGGACAGTCGCTCAGGAAACACTCCCCATGGCCAACAACCTGATGGTTTTCAGCGGCAACGCCAATCCCGAGCTGGCGCTGAAGGTGGCACGGTGGCTGGGGGTTCCGCTGGGACGCGCGAACGTGCGCAAGTTCAGCGACGGCGAAATCAACGTCGAGCTCAATGAAAACGTGCGCGGCCAGGATGTCTTCATCATCCAGCCGACCTGCTCCCCCACCAACGATAACCTCATGGAACTGCTGCTGATGGCCGATGCACTGCATCGCTCGTCTGCCGACCGCATCACTGCCGTGGTGCCCTACTTCGGTTATGCACGGCAGGATCGACGCGTGCGCTCCGCGCGCGTTCCGATCAGTGCCAAGGTCGTGGCGGACATGATGGGCGCCGCCGGCATAAATCGCGTGCTTACCATCGACCTGCACGCCGAGCAGATCCAGGGCTTTTTCAGCATACCCGTCGACAACGTTTATGGCTCGATCGTGCTGGTGGAAGACGTACGCGCCCAGAACTACGAAAATCTCACGGTGGTGTCGCCCGACATAGGCGGCGTGGTGCGAGCCCGGGCCTTTGCCAAGCAACTCGGCACAGATCTGGCCATCATCGACAAGCGCCGGCCCAAGGCCAACGAAACCGAAGTCATGCACCTGATCGGCGAGGTGCGCAATCGCACCTGCCTCATCGTCGACGACATGGTGGATACCGCCGGTACGCTCTGCAAGGCAGCCGATGCGCTCAAGGCCGAGGGCGCACTCAAGGTGGTCGCGTACTGTACGCACCCGGTGCTGTCGGGCAATGCCATCGAAAATATTCGTAGTTCCACGCTGGACTCGCTGGTGGTGACCGACACCATCCCGCTCAGCGAGGCAGGCCGGCAGTGCGGCAAGATCCGTCAGCTGCCGCTGGCACGCTACCTCGGTGAGTGCATTCGCCGCGTCAGCAACGAAGAATCCGTCAGTGCCATGTTCGAGGAAGGTTGATCCCCGGCGGGCAATGAAGGCAAACCCTCCGACCGGTCGGTCGCAGACCGGCGCGGAGACAACGGGCAACAGCCCACCATGATGACGGCAGTCGCGTTCGACGCCCTGCCAGAGGAAATCACAATGTCCAAACAACAGTTCGTCCTGGAAACCAAGACCAGGGCAGCCGCAGGGAAAGGTGCGAGCCGCCGCCTGCGCCGCAGCGAAGCCGCAGTGCCCGCCATTCTTTACGGCGGCGGCAAGGCTCCGGCCAACATTTCGGTGACGCACAAGGATCTCGCGTATGCAGTGCAGAACGAGGTGTTCTTCACCTCCATCATCACCCTCAACATCGAGGGCACTGCCGAAAGCGCCATCATCAAGGACCTGCAGCGCCATCCGGCCCAGCCGCGGATTCTGCATGCCGACTTCCAGCGCGTGCAGGACGACGTGGAACTGCACATCAACGTGCCGCTGCACTTCCTCAACGAGGCCACTTCCATTGGCGTCAAGCAGGGCGGGGGCATCGTTTCCCACCTGATGACCGAACTGGAAATCATGTGCCTGCCGAAGAACCTGCCTCCCTTCATCGAGGTGGATATCGCCGGTCTCGGTCTCGGCCAGTCCCTGCATATCTCCGACCTCAAACTGCCGGAAGGCGTGCGCAGTGTTTCCCTGAGCCATGGTGCCAGTGGCGACCTCGCCGTCGTCTCCATCAACCTGCTGAGAAAAGAGGATGCCCCTGCAGCGGCAGCCGCCGCGCCTGCTGCTGCACCAGCAGCTGCCAAGGCGGCTCCTGCCAAGGCTCCGGCCAAGAAGTAAGCCCGCGCCGCTGAACCCCCAGCGTCATGAGCACCGGCATTGCGATGATCGTGGGCCTTGGTAACCCGGGCCCGCAGTACGAAGCCAATCGTCACAATGCCGGCGCCCTGCTCCTCGCCGCCCTGGTACGTTCTGAGCGCGGCAGCCTGCGACCCGAGGCCCGCTTCAAGGGTCAGGTCGGTCGCATAGACATCGGCGGACAGGAAGTCCGCCTGCTCTTCCCCAGCACGTTCATGAACAAAAGCGGCGACGCCGTGCAGCCGATGGCACAGTTCTACAAGCTGGAGCCCGCGCAGATTCTGGTGGCCTACGACGAACTCGATCTGCCGCTCGGCACCACCCGTCTGAAATCCGGCGGCGGCCACGGCGGCCACAATGGCGTGCGCGACATCATCCGCGCGCTGGGGTCTGCCGACTTCCTGCGGCTGAGGCTCGGCATCGGCCACCCCGGTCGCGCCGACAAAGTGCTGGGCCACGTGCTCGGGGACTTCAGCAGATCCGAGCAGGCACTGATCGACGAGGAATTCAACAAAGCGCTCGCCGTGCTGCCCCTGCTCGTCCAGGGCAAGCTGCAACTGGCCATGAACAAGCTCCACACCACCCCGAAGCCGGCAACTCCAGACTCCGGCGCCGACTCGACCACGCCAAAGGACCTCTGACATGGGCATCAAATGCGGCATCGTTGGCTTGCCCAACGTGGGTAAATCCACCCTGTTCAACGCGCTGACCCAAGCCGGTATCGCCGCGGAAAATTTTCCCTTCTGCACCATCGAACCCAACTCGGGCATCGTGCCGGTACCGGATCACCGTCTCAACGCACTGGCGGAGATCGTGAAGCCGGAAAAAGTCGTGCCGACGGCCGTCGAGTTCGTCGACATTGCCGGTCTGGTGGCTGGCGCCTCCAAAGGCGAGGGTCTAGGCAACAAGTTCCTCGCCAACATCCGCGAGTGTGACGCCATCGCGCACGTGGTGCGCTGCTTCGTCGACGACAACGTCATCCACGTGGCCAACACCATCAACCCGGCCAACGATATCGAGGTGATCAACACCGAACTGGCTCTGGCTGACCTGGAGACGGTGGAGAAGGGTCTCGACCGCGCCACCAAGGCAGCCAAAGGCCAAGACAAGGACGCTATTCGTGCCCGCGATGTGCTGAGCAAGGTGCGGGCCCACCTGGATCAGGGACGGCCAGTGCGCAGCCTGGATCTCGATCGCGATGAGCAGGCGGCGCTGCAGCCTTATCACTTGCTCACCGCCAAACCCACCATGTACATCGCCAATGTCGATGAGAAGGGATTCAGCGCCAATCCCTATCTCGACAAGGTACGGGATATCGCGGCGGCCGAGCATTCGGTGGTGGTAGCCATCTGCAACAAACTCGAGGCAGAGATCGCCGAACTGGCTGCCGACGACAAGGCCGCCTTCCTGCAGGACCTCGGCATGGATGAGCCGGGCCTGGACCGGGTGATTCGCGCCGGCTACCAACTGCTTGGCCTGCAAACCTACTTCACGGCCGGTGTGAAGGAAGTGCGTGCCTGGACCGTGAAGATCGGCGCCAGCGCCCCCAAGGCAGCCGCTGTCATTCACACTGACTTCGAGAAGGGCTTCATTCGGGCCGAAGTAGTCGCCTACGACGATTTCGTGAAGTACCGCGGCGAACAGGGCGCCAAGGACGCCGGCAAGTGGCGATTGGAAGGCAAGGAGTACATCGTGCAGGACGGCGATGTGATGCACTTCCGCTTCAACGTCTGACGCTTGATAGGCCGGGCCGGTGGGGCGGAATGCGGAGCAGGCTTGAGCTTGACCGGGGCGTCCCGTAAACTTCCCGCCCTCACGATGTTGTGGCGATGTAGCTCAGCTGGTTAGAGCACCGCATTCATAATGCGGGTGTCGGTGGTTCAAGTCCACCCATCGCTACCACCCTTCTCTCACCGCTCGTTTCGTCGCTCACCACGTCTCGTGCGGGTTCTCGTCGGCCTGCGCCTCCACCAGGATGTCGCCGAAACGCTCGAAGGCGATGGCCTTTATCTCGTAGGACAGCTTCTGGAACAGATGCCTCGATGCCGCATTGCGGCGCCACATGGCGATGTGGGTTCGGGTGAAATCCTCGTCTTCCAGCTTGCGGGTCACGAGACTCTCCGCTTGGTTGAGTTCGGCCTGGATGAACAGGTCCGGCAAGAAGGCGATGCCCATGCCGAGCATGGCCATGAGCCGCATCGAAGACAGTGTGTTGGCCGGCGCCTGCCGCAGCAGTGCCGCGCCATATTTGTCGCAGAGCCCCAGCAGCTGCCGGTACAGGTGATGGCTTTCGTCGATGCTGATCACCGCCTGCTGATGCAGATCGCGCCCCAATAACCGGGGTTTGCGGGCCAGCGGATGTTCGCTGTGGAACACGGCGCGCAACGTCTCGCTGAACAGGGGACGCACACGGTTGTTACCGGTATTCATGGGTAGCACGGTGAGGATGAGATCGTAGTCGCCGGCCGCCAGACCCTGCTCCAGCTGCCGCGGGATCGCTTCCTGTATCTGCAGCCTCAGCAGGGGGTAGCGCTTGTGCAGCTCAGGCAGCACGCGCGGCAGCAGATAGGGACCCATGGTAGGGCTGACCCCCATGCGAAAGGTACCGGCCAGTTCCTGCTGACCCTGCTCGGACAGATCGGCCAGCTGCTGGTAATGATCGAGAATTTCACGGGCCAGTGGCAGCAGTTCACGCCCGGCCGGAGAAAGCAGCGTGCCGGCCCGAGAGCGATCGAACAACTGCACGCCAAGCACCTCTTCCAGTGTCGCGATCTGCATGGTGAGCGCAGGCTGACTCAGGCCGAGTTGCTCGGCGGCCCCCCGAAAACTCGAGGCACGCGCAATGGTAAGGAAGTATTCGAGCTGCTTGATGCTTGGGCGTTTGACATTCATGTTTTTATAGCCTGAGCAAGACTTGGGCCGGCCAGAACCGGGGACCGTTTGCCACAGTCGTCGCGGCGCCACGTAAAATAGCCTAACCGCTCAGCGAGTACAGCACAGCATGAACCGCACCGACCACGACGAACCCGATTCCGGCCGCGTTGCCCCGACCGGGCCCGAACCCGAGCCCACCGTCGCTCCCCGAGAATACGACCGCAGCGGCCTCTATCCTGAAGAGGGCAAGGCCTTTCGCCTGTGGGCCATCCTCGGCTGGAATCTGCTGGTGGTGGCGCTGCTGGCCGCTGCGGCTGCTGCGCTCAACATCATCCTGTTGTAAGCGGTGGGTAGCGCTCAGCCGTTCATCGCGGCAATGTACAACTCGATCTGCTGTAGCCTGGCGATGGGGTCTTCCAACTCGAGCAGCACCTGTTTTTCCTTGTTGGCAATCGGCAGCAGCTCGCTCAGCCGCCAGGCTACCTCGCGCAGGTTGTCGAAGCTCATCGCCAGATTGAGGTCGGCAACCGCCGGATGGCGCGAAAGCCCCCGCAGCAGCTCGACATAGTCGGCAAATTCATCCCTCACCTCGACAATATTGGCGTCGACCGCATCGTCGGGACGGAACTTCACCACGGCTCTGCACAGGTTGTTGGCCTCGCGCCAGGTCTCCAGCACCTGGAAGGTCCGGCGGCCCTCGACTTCGATGCCAAGCAGACCATTGGACAACTGGTTCCAGTCGACCACCACGCTATAGGTGCCCACGCGATGCACGTCGAGCCGCTTGCCGGGCTGTGCCACCTCGGCACCCGTGGCAATCAGCACGATGCCGAACCCGCTGCCATCGCGCAGACACTGACGAATCATATCGATGTAGCGCGACTCGAAAATCTGCAGGCTGATACGGCCCTTCGGAAACATCACCGAGTTCAGGGGAAACAGGGGGATGGTTTCCAACAACTTCTCCACCTCAGCGCTCCCGTAGGGCCTGCAGCAGACGCAGGTGCAGTCCCTCGAACCCCCCGTTGCTCATGATGACGATGTGGTCACCGGCGCGGGCCTCCTGCCGCAACCAGTCGAGGATGCGGTCAGTGGAGTCTATGGCGTGGAATTCAACCGTTGCTGCTGCAGCGATGGCGTCGAGATCGAGCCTGGCGGCGGCCGCGCGATACCAGAGCACTGCATCGGCAGCGGCGAGCGAGGCTGCCAGCGTGTGCTGGTGATAGCCCATTTTCATGGTGTTGGAGCGCGCCTCGATCACTGCCAGCACTCGGCCCGCCGCCCCTTGCCGCGTCAGCGTGGCACGCAAGCCGCGCAGCGTGGTGTCTATGGCCGTCGGATGATGGGCAAAGTCGTCGTACACATGGATGCCGGCAATTTCCCCGATCTTTTCCAACCGACGCTTCACACCCTCGAACGTACAGAGCGCCTCGGCACTTACCCGCAGCGGAATGCCGGCATGCGCGGCGGCAGCAGCCGCCGCTACGGCGTTCTGCATGTTGTGGTCTCCCAGCAGCGACCAGCGCACCTCGGCGCTCTCGCTGCCCTTCGCGATGCGCAGGGCTGAACCATCGGCACTGAGGGCCTGGTAAGTCCAGTCGGCACCGGCACTGCCGTCGACCCCACAGCGCTGGATCGGACACCAGACGGTGCGTGATTTCTCACCCTGTACCGCAAAGACCTGCTCGAGGGCGGCAGAACCGGTTGGCGCGACGATCAGACCCAGGGAAGGTAGCGTTTTGCACAGATGCTGGAACTGGATCTGGATGTCCTCGAGCGACCTGAAGATATCGGCATGATCGAATTCGAGGTTGCCCATGATGCAGGTGCGCGGCAGGTAGTGAATGAACTTGGAGCGCTTGTCGAAAAACGCACTGTCGTACTCGTCGGCCTCGATCACGAAGAAACTGGAGCTGCCAAGCCGCGCCGAAACACTGAAATTCTTGGGAACACCCCCGATGAGATAGCCGGGATCCATGCCAGCGTGCTCCAGGATCCAGGCCAGCATGCTGGTGGTGGTGGTCTTGCCATGGGTTCCTGCCACGGCCAGCACCCAGCGCCCGTGCAGCACATGCTCGGCCAGCCAGGCCGGTCCCGAGGTGAACTTGAGTCCGCGCTCCAGCACGTACTCCACCGAGGGATTACCGCGCGAACAGGTGTTGCCGATCACGACCAGGTCCGGCTTGTTATCGAGTAGATGCTGGGGATCGTAGCCGCTGCAGAGCGCGATGCCCTGCTCCTGCAACTGCGTGCTCATGGGTGGGTAGACGTTCTGGTCGGAACCGCTCACCACGTGACCCAACTGCTTGGCCAGCACGGCCAGACTGCCCATGAAGGTACCGCAGATGCCGAGTATGTGAATGCGCATGCCTGTCTGCCTGACGGGAAACGGCCGAATTGTCGCATGGATCGCTGCCGGCCGGCGCAAGGCGCCGATCGGCAAATTACCCGGACGATCTCGATCCAGTAGAATGCCGCGCACGAATGAAGGAGCCTGCCATGAGCAACAACAACGTGTTTTACGCCCAATCGGGTGGAGTAACTGCCGTGATCAATGCCTCGGCCTGCGGCGTGATCGAGACGGCGCGGCAACTGCCTGCCTTCGGCAAGGTGTATGCAGGTCGCAACGGCATCATCGGGGCGCTGCGTGAAGAACTCATCGACACCAGCCACGAAAGCAGCGCCACCATCGCCGCCCTGCGCCACACGCCGGCGGGTGCCTTCGGTTCGTGCCGCTACAAACTGAAGAGCGTCGAGCAAAACCGTGCCGAATACGAGCGTCTGATCGACGTGTTCCGTGCGCACAACATCGGCTATTTCTTCTACAACGGCGGCGGAGATTCGCAGGACACGGCCAACAAGGTGGCGCAGTTCAGCCAGCAAATGAATTTCCCGATCACCTGCATCGGCATACCCAAGACCGTCGACAACGACCTGCCGATCACCGACTGCTGTCCCGGCTTCGGTTCGGTGGCCAAGTACGTTGCCGTATCCATCCGTGAGGCCGGCCTGGACGTTGCCTCGATGGCGGAAAGTTCCACCAAGGTCTTCGTGATGGAGGTCATGGGTCGACACGCCGGCTGGATCGCTGGCGCGGCGGGACTGGCGGCCGAACAGGAAGGCGATGCGCCGCACCTGATCGTGTTCCCGGAAATCGCCTTCGACAAGGCGGCCTTTCTCGCCAAGGTGCGCGAGTCGGTGGTTCGCCATGGTTACTGTGCCATCGTGGTCAGCGAAGGCGCCCACTATGCCGACGGCACGTTCCTCGCAGACGCCGGCGGCAAAGATGCCTTTGGTCATACCCAGTTGGGGGGTGTTGCACCGTTCCTGGCGGCGATGATCAAGCAAGAACTCGGCTACAAGTACCACTGGGCCGTGTCTGACTATCTGCAGCGCGCAGCACGCCACATTGCCTCCGCCACCGACGTGGCGCAGGCCTATGCCATGGGCAAGGCTGCCGTGGAATTCGCACTGACCGGCAAGAACGCCGTGATGCCAACCATCGTGCGCGAAAGTTCCTCCCCGTACCGTTGGTCGGTGGGGGAGGCGCGGCTCAGCGATGTGGCCAACGTCGAAAAGAAAATGCCGCGCGATTTCATCACGGAGGACGGGTTCGGCATCACCGCAAAAGCGCGTGAGTACTTTGCACCGCTCATTCAGGGCGAGGATTACCCGCCCTATCGCAACGGGCTACCGCAGTATGCCCGCCTGCAACAGGTGCTGGTTCCCCAGAAGCTGCCGGCCTGGACCGGCAAGTAGGCGCCTTCGCGATGGCTCGCATCCTGCTGGCAGGCGCCCTGCTCACTTTCGTGGTGGTGGGCGGCTGGCAGCTGACGGTACCTGGCCTGTACTACGACGAACTGCTGTTCGTCGACGCCGCGCTGGGGCATCCGAATGGCCAGTTCCGCGATTTCTCGCTCGGCCCCGTGCCGATCATGCTGATGACCTACATCGGCGCCCTGAAGGCCTGGCTCTACTCGCCGATCTTCCAGTTGTTCGGCGTGAGCGCATACAGCGTGCGCCTGCCGGTGCTGCTGATCGGCGCCCTCACGCTTTGGGTCAATGCCAAGATGCTGGAGCGTGCCTTTTCGCGCCAGGCGGCGCTGGTCTTCCTGCCGCTGGCGGCCGTGGAGCCGTCGACCCTGCTGCATACCCGGCTCGACTGGGGCCCCACGGCATTGATGATGTTGCTGCGGGCGCTGCTGCTGCTCGGCATAGTGAGTTGGATCCGCACGCGCGAACCCCGTTTCCTGTGGCTAGCGCTGGGAGCTGCCGCGCTCGGTACGTTCGACAAACTCAACTTTCTCTGGTTCGCCCCGGCCTTGCTGCTGGCACTCGTGCTGGTGTACCCCGGAGTCATCCTCGATTTCTGGCGGCAGCAGCGCCGCCAGTTCCTGGCAGTACTCGGGGGCGGCGGCGCGGCAGCGGCCTTGCTGCTGGCCTATACCTCACGGGTGGTTGCACTCAGCGACGATACGGGCACCTTCGATCCGCTGTACCGCTTTGCCGTGGTGCGGCAACTACTCACCGGTGAAGTGGCAGGCGTGGGCGTCTATTCCGTAGTGACCACCCGCGACGATCTGTGGATCCTCGCTGCTCCCCACCTGCAGATTCTGCTGGTCGCTGGTGTCGGGGCGCTGCTGTGTGGGCTCTGGCAGCGCCAGCGGATCGAGTGGCGCATGCTGGTCTTTCTCGGGCTGTTCTTCCTCTTCACGCTGCTGGCGCTGTACCTGACGCCGCAGGCGACCGGCCCTCACCACCTCGCGACCCTGGTGCCGAGCTGGCTGTTTGCCCTTGCTGCCCTGCTGGGGCCGGCTTTCGAGGGAGGCAACCCCTGGCGCCGCGTCCTGGCTGGGCTGGCCGGGCTGCTCGTTGTCGTGGTCTGCGGTTCGTCCCTCAGGATGGTCTGGCATTCACTGGAAGGTTTTGCTGCCGCCCCCAAGCCGGCCTGGGATGCAGGCTCGACCCGTCTCGCAGAGACGCTCCGGCAGTTTCCTGATCAGCCGATCGTCACCGTGGACTGGGGCAGCGCAACCACCATCAACGGTCTCACCGACGGCAGGGCGGAGATCCTCGACGAATGGCCGCTGTTCCTGCAACCGCTCGACGAGGAGCGCGTCCGACACTTCGAGGCCCTGTTGCCGCGGCAGCCGCTATTCGTGGTGCCGGCCGAGGGCAAGGCGAACTTTCCAGTGACACGCGAGACATTTTTCGCCGCAGCCTCGGCACGGGGCTGGACGCTGCAGCGCCTTGCCACCATTCCTGCCTACGACAGTACACCACTCTACGAACTCTACCGGGCCGACCTGCCGACCCCGCCACCGTGAGCCCTGGACCATGCTCTACACCATCTTCTCCGTCATCGCCCCCGTTTTTCTCTGCGCCCTGCTGGGTTTCCTTTGGGTGAAGAAGGACCTGCCCTTCGATACGCCTTTCGTGTCGCGGCTGGTGCTGGAAATCGGTGCGCCCTGCCTGATTTTCTCCTCGTTCATGGAGCAGGACATCGACATGGCAACGTTCGGCACCATGGCCAAGGCGGCGCTGCTGTCCATGCTGCTGTTCGGTATCGTCGGTGGCAGCATCCTGCACCTGGCCGGACTGGACCAGCGCACATGGCTGCCCTCCCAGGTATTTCCCAACTCCGGCAACATGGGACTGCCGCTCTGCCTGCTGGCCTTCGGCGAAGAAGGGCTGGCGCTCGGCATGACCTATTTCATGGTGATGACGGTCTTCAGCTTCACGCTCGGCGTGATGATCACCTCCGGCAAGCTCACCTTGCGCGAGTTCGCCAGCAATCCCACCTTCGTCGCGGTGCTGATCACGCTACTGTTCCTGTTCACCGGCACCAAGCCCTGGGTCTGGGTGCAGAACACCACGCAACTGCTCGGAGATTTCACCATCCCGTTGATGCTGATCGCGATGGGGGTGTCACTGGCGCGCTTTCGCATCACCAGCGCGGGCCGCAGCATCCTGATTGCCGCGTTGCGCCTCGGCATGGGTTTCGTGGTGGGCGTGGGCGTGGCCGAACTGTTCGGACTGACGGGTGTCATGCGTGGCGTGACGATACTGCAGAGCGCCATGCCGGTTGCCGTGTTCTCCTACCTGTTCGCGGTGAGGTACAACCGCAGTCCGGAGGAAGTGGCGGGGACCGTGGTGATTTCTACCCTGCTGTCATTTGCCACTCTGCCAGCGCTGTTGTGGTACGTGCTCTAAGCACTGCTTCACAGACCCACGCCCGGCAACCCGACACCGGTACCGTGCAGGACCGCCGTTGGCTCGGGCTCAGGGAGCCACCCGCGTGAGCTGCCAGGCGCCCGTGCCCTCGCGTGCATAGCGAAAGCTGTCGTGCAGGCGATGAGCACCTCCCTGCCAGAAATCGATGGAATGTGGCTGGACACGAAAGCCACCCCAGTGCGGTGGCCGCGGCACGGGCCCATCACCGAACCTTGTCTTTACCGACTCCAGCCGCGCCAGCAAGGCCGCCCGCGATGGTAGCGGCTCGCTCTGCGGCGAGGCCCAGGCGGCCAACTGCGAATCGCGGGGCCGACTGGCGAAATAGTCGGTCGATGCCGCTTCATCGAGCCTGGCCGCCACTCCCGTGACTTTCACCTGACGCTCCAGCATGTGCCACGGAAACAGCAGACTGACCTGCGCAGACCCCGCGATTTCCTGCCCCTTGCGACTCAGATAGTTGGTGTAGAACACGAAACCGGCCACGTCCACCCCCTTGAGCAGGACGATCCGCTGCGAGGGCTGTCCATCAGCGGCCACGGTGGCCAGCACCATGGCCGTGGGATCGGCAATGCCGGCCTCGATGGCCTGCTGTAGCCAGCGGGCAAAAAGCGCGAAGGGATCTTCTGGCAAGTCACGACGCCGCAGGCCACCGCGGAGATACTCGCGGCGCAGTTGATCGAGGGTGAGGCTGGGGTCTTGTTGCATGGGAATCCTTCTCTGCCCGGCGTAGTGCAGGGGTACAATTGCCGCCGTCCCGCAGGGCGCACAGCAGCGGCACACAGCGGCCTTCACCTTACCACGTTGGAGCTTTCATGGCGTTTTCCACTGCATTCATCGGTCTTGGCACCATGGGCTACCCCATGGCGGGTCACTTGCTCAGGGCGGGCCACACCGTCACGGTCTTCAACAGAAGCGCAGAGAAAGCGGCCCGCTGGCAGCAGGAGCATGGCGGTGCCGTTGCTGCCACGCCGGCGCAGGCAGCCAGCAAGGCCGACTTCATATTCATCTGCGTGGGCAACGATGACGACCTGCGCACCGTGGTCAAGGGCGAGGGAGGCATTTTCGATGCGGCACGACCAGGTGCCATCCTCGTGGATCACACCACTACCTCGGCCACCGTGGCGCGCGAACTCGCTGCCGAGGCTCTGACACGGGGTCTGCACTTCCTCGATGCACCCGTGTCCGGCGGCCAGGCGGGCGCGCAGAGCGGCAAGCTCACCGTGATGGTTGGCGGTGATCCGACGGCCTTCGCGCGCGCCGAGCCGGTCATCCAGAGTTTCGCGGCCAGCTGCAAGCTGCTCGGTCCGAGTGGCTACGGCCAACTCTGCAAGATGGTGAACCAGATCTGCATCGCAGGGCTGGTACAGGCACTGTCGGAGGGCATCCACTTCGCCAGGCATGCCGGCCTTGATGTGGCGCTCGTCATGGAGGTCATCAGCAAGGGCGCGGCGGCGTCCTGGCAGATGCAGAACCGGTGGCAGACCATGCTGAACAACCAGTTCGACTTCGGTTTTGCCGTCGACTGGATGCGCAAGGACCTCGGCATCGCACTGGCAGAAGCTGCACGCAACGGCTCGGCGCTGCCGGTGACGCAGCTTGTGGATCAGTACTACGCCGAGGTGCAGAAGATGGGGGGCAACCGGTGGGATACCTCGTCCCTGATCGCGCGACTCGAGGCCGGCCACTGACCGCCCCTGGGCACACGAGCGGCACCTGCTCACCACCCTGCGAGTCCACTGCGGAGTGCTGCAATGCAACGCGGGCGCAGGCGCTGTGTCACCGCGCGTGTCACCGCTGTTGACGCTCCTGCGGACTGCGCTTAGAGTCCGGCGCAAGGTTGGTGCTTGCTGCCTGGGTATTGCATGTATCGCATCGAAAAGTCCGACGATCACGCTCACATCCTGCGATTGAATCTGGCCGGCAGTCCTGTCGAATGGCTGACGTGGCAGGAAGCCACTACGCTCTACGCGAGGGATCTCGTCACCTGGACGCTTGGCGACTGCATTCGAACCGTGCACGGCGGCATTTCCCGACAGAGTGGGGTACGCAGCAGTATTGCGCTGCACAGTATCATTGCCTGCGAGGGGGAACTGCAGGGAGGGCGGGCGCGCAAGCCGGCCCTCAACAACCGCATCCTGTTCCGCCGCGACCAAAACGTCTGCATGTATTGCGGCAAGAGTTTCGCCGACCGCGATCTCAGCTGTGACCACATCGTTCCGACCTCGCGCGGCGGCCGCAACATCTGGGTGAACGTGGTGGCTGCCTGCAAGCGCTGTAACCACTACAAGCAGAACAAAACACCCCAGGAAGCCGGCATGGAGTTGTTGGCGCTGCCCTATGAACCCAATCCCGCCGAGTACCTCGCACTGGTCAATAGCAAGCGCATCCGGGTCGACCAGATGGATTTCCTGCGCCAGCAGTTTTCGAGGAATTGCCGGCTGCAATAAGCCATAGGCGGAACCGCTTGCTGCGGGCTCGCTGGACCAGGCTGGTGCGTGACCGCTCGCTGCCGACGATCAGCACGACGGCAGCGCGGCGAGGAACTGCCGGATGTGCTGCAGTACCGTTTCGGCGCGCTCACTGTGCACCCAGTGTCCGGCCTCCTCCACCACCTCCAGCCGGGCCTGCGGGAACTGCGCAAGTAGCGCGGGTTCATGCTCCGGCAGGATGTAGTCGGAGCGCTGTCCCTTGATGAAGAGACTGGGCCCGGCATAGACACCCAAGCCGTCCGGCCAGCCCGTGACTTCCGCGAATGACGCCGCCAATACCGGGAGATTGAAGCGCCAGCGCCAGTCCCCGCTTTCTGTTCGCAGCAGATTGGTGAGCAGGAAATCCCGCACGGACTTTTCGGCGATGCGGGTGGAGAGCTGACGGTCGGCATCGCTGCGGGAGGCGACGCTCGCGAGATCGAGACCCACCAGCGCATCTATGACCGTCGTTGCGGCCTGCGGGTAGCGGACGGGAGCGATGTCGACGCTGCACACGCTGCAGACCCGCTGCGGGCGAGTCAGCGCCAGCAGCATGGCGGTCTTGCCTCCCATGGAGTGGCCGACGAGGTGGGCCCTTGCCAGCCCTAGCGAGTCCATGGTGTCCGCGACATCGTCCGCCATGTCTTGCAGGCGCAGGCTCGGCGCCCAGGCCGACAGACCATGGTTCCGCGCATCGAGCACGAACACGTCATGGTCTCTGGCGAGTTCCCGGGCCTGCGGTGCCCAGTTGCCCTGATTGCCATAGAGGCCGTGGAGCACGAGCAGGGGTGACCCCGGCGGCCCGGCGTAATGCTTGTGGTACAGGATCACGCAGCCGAGCCGTCAGCCGTTGGCATCGAACCAGGCCAACACGTCGGCATGGTGCGTCTTGGTGTTGACCGGCTGGAAGATGTGCTGCAGACGACCGTCCTTGTCGAGCAGGAAACTGACGCGATGGATGCCATCGTACTCCCGTCCCATGAACTTCTTCGGGCCCCAGACGCCGTACTTGTCGGCCACGGAGTGGTCGAGATCCGACAGCAACGTGAAGTTGAGTTTCTCCTTCTCCACGAACTTGGCGAGCAGCTTCGGTGCATCGGGACTGATGCCGAAGACCTGAATGCCTCGCTTGGCCAGCTCTTTCTGGCTGTCGCGAAGGCTGCAGGCCTGCACGGTACAGCCCGGTGTCAGCGCCTTCGGGTAGAAGTACAGCAGCACGGGCTTGCCACGATACGCCTTGAGCGCATGCTCTGTGCCAGTGTGGTCGGGCAGGGCAAACAACGGGGCCAGGTTGCCGATCTTGGGGAGCGTCATGGGACGTTTTCTCATGCAGGGAGTCGAGCAGCAGATACGCGACCGGCCGGGGTTCAGTTTAGGAGCGGGCTGTACTGGCCTGCAGCAGGGGTAGCAGTTGCTCGGGCAGATAGGGCTTGCCCTGGGCATTGACGCCCGTGCCGGTGATCAGCGCCTCGAGCATGGTCTTGCCGTCGCTGTCGCGGGTGATGCTCTGCTGAAACACGAAGCGCAGGCGCGACTGCTGTTCGAGTCTGGTGCTTACCGTGAAGTGGTCGCCGCTTGTGAGCGATGCTCGGTAGTCGAGTTCGGCCCGTGTGACCACCAACTGGATGCCGGCTCGCGTCAGCGCGGCAAAATCGAGGCCATGCAACTTCAGGAACTCGTGGCGGGCGTGCTCGAGGTAGTGCTGGTAGACGGCATTGTTGACCACTCCCTGCATATCGCATTCATAGTCGCGAACACTAAAGGACAGTTGATAAGTCGGCTTCATGCGGGCTCAACCTGTGGATAAGTGTGTGAGTAAACGTCGATAGTCTGTGACACTGCGCCGGCGACGCCGAGACCACAGAACTGGCGGTAAAATTGCTTTAAAAATAAATGTCAATCAATTCAAAGGATTACGCTGCTCGCCACCTGGACGGAAAGATTTAGCAAACTTTCTTCACCAAGATCCTCACGAAGCTTTGCTATGTGCATAAATTTATTGGAAATATTCAAAAAGGTGCTCTTGGGAAAATTTGCTTACGCCCGCAGACGGAAAAGTTACACTGCCCGGCTCGGCCTCAGGATCGCCTGCTTCAGCCCCGTCCTCATGTCCATTTTGTTGCGCCCTTTCTTGCTCCTTGCATGGCTGCTGCTTGGCGCCTGCAGTGCGCCCCAGCAAACGCCGCGTGTGAGCGAGCCGCTGAGCAAGGCGGAAGCTGTGCCGTCACACGCCGGCAATCTCACCAACTTTGCCGGCAACTGGGAAAAGAACTACCAGCTAAGTGATGACTTCAACACCAAATTTCAACTTTACGTGGCCGATGTCCTGCGGCGCGTCACGCAGGGCAATCCGGAGCTGGCGGCGCGGGGCGGCTTCGGTCTGGATGGTGATGCCATCAACGGCCTGGCGCGCTTTGCCGAAGAACTGACGCGCATGCCCATCCTCGACATCGCCCAAGACGAGCAAGGCATCACCGTGCAGCGACAAGAGGACTTCGCCCTGCGCTGCCGCTACCGCGACCGACTCTACGTGCGGGACAGCTCGCCTTTCGGTAACGAGTTGTGCGGCTGGAACAACGACAAGCTGGTGTTCAACATGGACCTCCCGGGTGGCCTGTCGATCGTGCACCAGTTCAGCCTGAGCCCCGATGCCGCCCAGCTCAACGTCACCACGACGGTCAGTTCGGACCTGGTGGCCGTGCCGGTCATCATCAGCAACTACTACACCCGCTACATCAACAACGACCGCTTCTACGATTGTGAGCTCACCCTCACCCGCAATCGCGTCTGCTCGCAGCGGGGCGGTGCCCGGTGAAGCGCTGGCTGTGGCTGTGCGGCTGCCTCGCCTCGCTGGCACTGGGTCAGACGGAGGGCGACTTTCTCGACGTGAGCATCGCCGTGTTCACCCATGCCGCGACCACGGATCCGGCCAGTGCAGTGGCCGCGGCCGACGACTCGGTCGCAGCCACGGTAGCTGCCGTGCGAGAGAGCGAGCAGCGCCTGTTGCCGTTGTATCTGCGTTACCGTCTCGAACAGAGCGGGCGCTTCGGTGCGGTCCGTGTACTGCCCCTGCTCGACAATGGCGCCGAGCTGCGCATCGATGGCTCCATCCTCGAGTCGACCGGAAGCCGGCTGGCCCTGCAAATTCGCGCCAGTGACAGCCTGGGCCGCCTATGGATCGACCAGACCTACGCAGGCACCGCGATCCGCAGCGAGTCGCTCAGTGACGACGCCTTCGCCGAAGACGTATTCGCCGGTGTCTTCAGCGCGCTGATTCGCGACCTCGTCGCCCAACTGGAGCAGCAGGATGCCGCCGCCCTGCGTCGCATCAAGAATGCCGCCCTGGTGCGCTACGGGCATGGACTGGTGCCGGCCGCGTTCGAGGATTTCATGCGCCAGCAGACGGACGGCAGTTTCAGCCTGGAGCGACTGCCAGCCGACGATGATCCGCTGCTGCGGCGCATTCTCGCCATCCGTGAACGTGAGTACCTGTTCATCGATGTAGTGGACGAGCAGTATCAGCAGTTCTACGGCGACGTGAAGCCGGTGTACGACCTGTGGCGTAACGTGCAGGCAGAACAGGCGGAAAGCAGCAGTGCCCGTACCGTGCGCGAACTCGCCACGCCCAGCGCGTTTCCGCGGGGCAGCTATCGCGCGCTACAGGACAGCTACAACAATTTTCGCTGGGCGAAACTGCAGCAACTCTATGTGGAAGAAGTCGGACAGGGCTTTACCAACGAAGTGGCACCCACGCAACTGGCCCTCGACGACTCCGTCTACAAGCTGAGCGGCACTCTCGAGCAGCAGTACCGCGAGTGGCGCGGGTTGCTGGCCGAGCTTTTCGCTCTGGAGAGCGCGGTGCACTCTGGTGGCGCTGCCTCCACCAGTCCGGGGACTAACGCGGCGCCGTGACCAGATCCCAATGACGCGATGCACGCTCGACGATGGCGTCGACGTCGGCTGCGAGCAGGTACCTGCTACCCACCTGTCTCAGCGCCTCTTGCTCGATGCGCTCGAGGAAAGCCTGCTTGCTGGCGTAGCGCTCCGCCACCGAGACTCTGGGATCACCCGTACGCCGGCCCGCGGCAGCATCGGCAGGCAGCGCCAGATAGCCGCCGATTAGCGGCACCAGTTCGGCAGGGTCGCCGGCCGCTGGGCGCTGGAAATTCCAGCCGGTGTAAGTGGCCAGCGGCACCACCAGTTCGGGATGGCGCAGGCCGGCGAGATCGTTGCCGTCGGCGTCTCCCTGAGGAACCAGCAGCGGCAAGGCGGTCCCCGGGGCGGCAGCGTTTGGCAACAGCGCGTTTCCGAGACGAACCCCGGCGCCCAGGGTTCTCAGGCGCTCACTACCCGGCAGACCGGGAAAAGCATGTCGCTCGGCGCTGACGAGTTCACCCGCCGCCCGTCGTGGATAGAGACTCGGTGGGGGCTCCTGCCCCTCGACCACCCAGGCCGTCAGTGCAGTCAGCAGGGCGCGCAGGTGCCAGACGTAGTCGAGCGGGTTGGCCGTCAACTGGGCCGTCGCGACGGCGGGCGGCGGAAAAGCCGCCGGGACGTGCTGGGTCCCGGCCAAATAGTACCGTCTGACGTTGGCGGGCAAGTCGATATCCGCCATCCCGTCTGGCGTGAGATGGGTAAGCGCGGCCACGCGACCACCGCCCCAATACTCGTTGGCACTGTCCGTGTAGACGATCTTCGGCTGTGTGGCCCGCGCGCGCGGATTGTCGAGCAGTCCCTCATGCGCGGAACTGGCGGGGTCCGGGTAGGCGGCATCGGTGAAGGGGTACAGGGTCGCCGCATACATGGCGCGGTCCAGCGGGCGGGCCCCGCGCCGATTGATGTCCAGCAGCGCAGCACCGGCCACGTGCGGCAACAGGCCATCGAAGACCTGCCTGCCCTGCTCGTCCTCGTTGAAACCGTAGTAGAGAAACGTGCGCAGGAAACGGCCGCTTTGTGACAGTCCGAAAGCAAGCAGCTGCTGGCTCTGCACCAGAGCGGTGTCATCGTAGGCCATCCAACTGCCCAGGTCGCGGACCGCTGCCAGCCCGAGACCCGCCACCGGCTCTCCCGCGGCGCTTGGGACCTGAATGTCGATGCCAGACTCGGGGTCCAGCGTATCGTGCTCCCAGCCGATCCATACCAGCGTGTAACCTGCATCGAGCAAGAAGCCGTCGCCGAAGGGCTGACCCGCCTCGGGACGATTGAAGCTGGTGATGACCTGCGTACCGCGGTTGGGGATGTCCACCAGCGCAACCCCATTGCCACGCTCGGGATCCACAGGCGTCCATACCAGCAGGTCTGCCGTGAACTCCACCTTGCCATCCGCACGACGCGGCGCGGCAGCGATGTCGGCGATCAACGCGTTGTGTGGGTCCAGCGGATCGACGGCAAAGTGCAGCGTCGCCCGCAGTGCCTCATAAGCGCCGGCGTCGAAGGTGCCGTCGAGGCGGCTGCGCTCCAGCAGATCGACCGCAGTCACGGCAGCCAGGCCAGCGCCCGGCAGGGCGGCAACCAGCAGCCACAGCAGAGCCAGGAAGCCAGTGCCTGCGCGGCGCCCTGCCCGACCAAAAGCCAATCCCATACCTGCTCTCCGCAGCCTGCCTCGGCCCCTTGCCAAAGCAGGGTGTTTGTACCATCTTGCCCGGGTCTCGCCAAACCATCGAATTCGCCTTCACGCCGGTCCCTGCATGGACGAACGCACGCTACGCGCCCTCATCGAAGCCGGCGCCATCCGCAAGGTCCGGATCATCGCCAACGGCGGCCTCTTCTACGTCGAACTTGAACATCTCACGGACTCGGTGCGGGCGCTCACCACGAGCGGCAAACTCAAGACCTGGGTCACCCTCGACGCCGTCGCCCGCTGGCTCAAGCATCTGGGTCTGGGCAAGGCCCAGATCGACCTCGCGGGTTGGCAGCCTGGCCAGAAGGGCCTGGAGCTCTGAACGGTTGGCTGCAGGGAAAGCGCTGGAAGACAAGACAGCCGCACGCAGCCCTCACAGCCGACGGCAAAAATTGACGCGGCGAAAATCAGCAGGGGAAAAATCGAAAGAGCAAAAATCGATAGGGCTAGAAGCGAGAGAGCAAAAAATCCAGAGGGCAAAAATCGAAAGGGGCAGACCTCGATGAGAATCTGCCCCCTTCGGTGAAATGGTGCCGGCACCAGGATTCGAACTCGGGACCTACTGATTACAAGTCAGTTGCTCTACCAGCTGAGCTATACCGGCGAAAATGCGCGCGAAGTGTAGCAATGACCCGAGCGCTCCGGCAACGCAGGTTTGTTTTTACGGAAGTGGATCATGACTATCGACAACCTCCATTCCAGCACTGGCGAGCCAACCGCCGCCGAAGCCGCCTGGACGCGCTGCCTGCAGGAGGCCAAGCGTCTTGCCGGCACGACCCTGCGCGAGCAGTTTGCAGCGGATCCGGCACGAGCCGGCCGCTACACGCTGACGGCCGCCGGACTCACGCTGGATTTTTCCAAGAACCGTCTCGACGAAGCGGCGCTGGACGGTCTGCTCGCGCTGGCGGCTGCAACAGGCCTGCCGTCGGCAATCGCAGCGCTGTTCGCCGGCGCCAAGGTCAACAACACCGAAGAGCGGCCAGCCCTGCATACCTTGCTGCGCGCACCGAGAGGCAGCGATCCCCGCTCACAGGCTGTCTATGACACTCTCGCGCGCATGGAAGCGTTCTGCGCTGCGCTGGCTCAGGGCCACTGGCTGGGGTTTCGTGGCGAGCGCATCACCGACGTGGTCAACATCGGCATCGGCGGCTCGGACCTTGGCCCCGCCATGGTGTATGAAGCCCTGCAGGACCGGTGGATCGACGGTCTGCGCTGCCACTTCGTGTCGAACGTGGATCCGCTGCATCTCGAGCAAACGCTTGCCCGCCTGCAGCCGGGCACGACGCTGTTCGTTATCGCGTCCAAGACCTTCACCACGCTGGAAACCATGCAGAATGCCAGGGCTGCCCGCGCCTGGGCGCTGGCAGCGGGTCTTGCCCACAGCGATCTCGCCAAACATTTCGTCGCCGTCAGCGCCAATGTGGAAAAGGCGGCGGAATTCGGCATTGCGCCTGTGAACATATTTCCGCTGTGGGACTGGGTGGGAGGCCGCTACTCGCTCTGGTCCGCCATCGGCCTGCCGATCGCGCTTGGCGTCGGAATGGCCAACTTCCGTGCCCTGCTGGCCGGCGCCCATGCGCTGGACGAACACTTCCGCACTGCTCCACTGCGGGCCAACCTGCCGGTGCTGCTCGGGCTACTAACTCATTGGTACTACCACGCCTTCGGTGCCCACAGTCACGCCGTGCTGCCCTATGCGCAGAATCTGCAGTGGTTTCCGGCCTTTCTGCAGCAGCTCGACATGGAGAGTCTGGGCAAGCAGGTCAGCCGCGACGGACTGACCTTGCGCGGCGACAGTGGCGGCATCCTGTGGGGCAGCGCCGGGACCAACGGTCAGCACTCGTTCCACCAGTTGCTGCACCAGGGCACGCGACTGGTCCCCGCCGATTTCATCGCCGTGCTGCAGAGCCGCAGCAGTCAGCGTGATGCCCACTTGCAGCTGCTCGCCAACTGCTTTGCGCAGAGTCAGGCGCTGATGCTCGGCAAGTCCCGCGAAGAGGCCCATGAAGAATTGCTGCGCCAGGGCATGGGTGCCGAGCAGGCCAACCGACTGGCGCCGCACAAGGCCTGCCCGGGCAACCGGCCGACCAACACCATCCTGCTGTCGCGTCTCGATCCCGGCAGCCTCGGCGCCCTCATCGCGCTCTATGAGCACAAGGTCTATGTACAGAGCGTGCTGCTCGGTCTCAACGCCTTCGACCAATGGGGTGTAGAGCTTGGCAAGGTGCTGGGCAACGGCGTCTACCGGGCACTGACGGCCGGAGAGCCCTGCCAGGGTTTCGATAGTTCGACGGCCGCGCTGATCGAACGCGTGCGGCTTGGCCAGTAGCCGCGGCAAACGAAGCGGCAATCGCCACGCTTCGTCGCTATACTCGACGCCGTCATTACCATCCATCGAAGGGGCCGCCGACACAGACGGTCCCGCAGCACAGAGGACACCATGCAGTTAGCCCACGCCATGTCCCGCCTCGGGACCGAATCCGCGTTCAAGATCCTGGCCAAAGCCAAGGCCCTCGAGGCGCAGGGTCGCAGCATCGTCAACCTAGGCATCGGCTCGCCCGACTTCCGCACACCGGCCAATATCGTCGAGGCAGGCAAGAAGGCCATCGATGACGGCTTCCACTTCTACACGCCAGCCAAAGGGTTGCCGGAACTGCGCGAAGCAGTCGCTGGCGACATCCTGCGACAGCGCGGTGTGAAGATCGACAAGGACAATGTGATGATCGTCCCGGGCGGCAAGCCCACCATGTTCTTTGCCATCATGATGTTTGGTGAGCCAGGGGCGGAGATCATGTATCCGAACCCCGGCTTCCCGATCTACGAATCCATGATCAAGTTCACGGGCGCCACCGCCGTGCCGATTGAATTGCTGGAAAGTACCGGCTTTGCCTTCGACCCGGATCGCGTGCTGGCGCAGATCACGCCCAATACGCGGCTGATCATCATCAACACGCCGGCCAATCCCACCGGCGGTGTGCTGGAGCGCGACACCATCGAGCGCTTCGTGAAGGGCCTCGAGAAATACCCGCACGTGACCCTGCTCGCCGACGAAATCTACGCCCGACTCCTCTACGACGGGCTCAAACACGTGAGCTTCCTCGAGTTCGACAGCATTCGCGACCGCACCATCCTGCTCGATGGCTGGAGCAAGACCTATTCGATGACCGGCTGGCGCCTCGGCTATGGCGTCTGGCCGTCCTCGCTGATCGATCACGCCGAGCGTCTGCAGATCAACAGCAATTCCTGCCCGTCTGCGATCGTGCAGCGCGCCGGGGTGGAAGCCCTCAACGGACCCCAGGATGCCGTCGACATGATGCTGCGCACCTTCGATGAGCGGCGCCGCCTGATCGTGCAATTGCTCAATGATATTCCCGGTTTTTCCTGCATCGTTCCCAAGGGGGCCTTCTATGCCTTCCCCAACATCACCGGCACCGGCCTGAAGTCGAAGCAACTCGAAGAACTGCTTCTCGAAGAAGCCGGCGTGGCGACCGTGGCGGGCACCAGTTTCGGGCACCTCGGCGAGGGCTATATCCGCTTCAGCTATGCGAGCAGCACCGACAATATCCGCGAGGCCATGCGCCGCGTGAAGGAACTCATGAGTAAACGCGCCTGACCAACTCCCCCTTCGACCAAGCCGAGGACAGCACCATGCAAACCTTGAAAAACATGCTTATCTCTGCCTTTGCGGCCCTGCTGCTCGCCAGCGGCAGTGTGCTGGCCGAGCAGGTCTGGATCGACGTACGCACGGTCGAGGAGTTCAGCAGCGACCATATCGAGGGTGATGCCAACATTCCGCTGGCCAGTCTCGACGCCGCAGCACTCGCCAGCAAGTACGGCAAGGACGCCGAACTCATGCTGTACTGCCGCAGCGGCAACCGCGCCGGCCAGGCGAAGGCCCAGCTGGAAGCTGCCGGTTTCACCAACGTCACCAACGCCGGCGGCATCGGGGACGTGCGTGAACTGCGCAAGCTGGCGGCACCGAACGCCTCGGCCGCACCGGCCGCCGCGACTACCGGACAGCCCTGAAGTACACGTTCGGCCAGCATGGCAGCGGACGGTGGCTTTCGCCTCGGCATCGTCGAGGGATTTTTCGGACGCCAGTGGAGCTGGCAGGCGCGTCGCGAGCAGGTGCGATTTCTGGCTGGGCAGGGTTTTGGTACCTATCTCTATGCGCCAAAAAACGACGCCTTTCTGCGCAAGCGTTGGTTCGAGCCCTACCCCGCGGCAGAGCTGGCAGCGCTGAGCGGCCTCGCTGCTGCTGCAGCAGCGGCGGGGCTGGAATTCGGCATCGGCCTTAGCCCTTTCGAGCTCTACCTCGATTTCTCGGCGCAGCGTCGCGAAGCGCTACTGCGGAAAGTCGACCAACTGAACCAGCTGCAGGCCCCGCTGCTGGCCGTCCTGTTCGATGACATGCTCGGCAATCTGCCCGGCCTGGCCGAGCGGCAGCTGCAGATCTTCGACGTCATTCGCAGCCATAGCGCCGCGCAGCAGTTCGCACTCTGCCCCACTTACTACTCGGATGACCCGTTGCTGCTGCGGCACTTCGGGCCCCGCCCCGCGGATTACCTGGAAGAATTGGGTGCGGCGCTGCCGGCAGAGATCGCGATTTTCTGGACGGGACCCCGGGTGATCTCCGACGACTATCCGCGCGACCATCTGCTTGAGGTGGGCCAGCGCCTGCGCCGCAAACCCCTGCTGTGGGACAACTATCCGGTCAACGACGCCAAGCGGCTTGCGGGGTTTTTGCATCTCGCACCTTTCGCGCAGCGCGCACAGGGACGTTTCGATTTTGCAGCGCTGCGCAGCAGTTGCAGCGGGCTGTTGAGCAACCCGATGAATCAGGCAGCCCTGTCCAGAGTCGCGCTGGCC
The DNA here is from genome assembly GCA_036796405.1 of Gammaproteobacteria bacterium. Lineage (GTDB taxonomy): Bacteria > Pseudomonadota > Gammaproteobacteria > Pseudomonadales > Pseudohongiellaceae > CAILUG01. The sequence continues at coordinate 132,883 of DAIRDB010000002.1, forward strand.
AGCTTGGCTGAACTTGCCGGTGTGGCGGATGGCAGTGAAACCTTCGGTACACCGGCCGTGCTGCGCCTGCTTGCCGAGGATGCCATCCAGTTGCAGCACACGGGGCTCGACCACCTACCGCTGCCAGAGCGCCAGCGACTGCTGGAGCGCTACCGTGCTTGTCTGCCAGACGCCATGGCCCTGGAGGTTTGCCAGTGGCTGGAGGGTGCCTACGCCTTCGATCCTGCTTGCCTGACGTGATCGGGCTGACCGGGTAACAGCCGCTGGCAGCCCTGCCCGGAGATGCCAGTCCCCAAAAGAAAACGGGGCCGAAGCCCCGTTTTCAGTCACTGCCCGGCAACTGCCAGCTCAGAAGCTGTAGTTGACGCTCAGCTGGTAACGACGGCCCTCGGCATCATAGGTGTCGCTGACCGACTGCGAGCCACCACGCGAGCTGAAGCTCGGAATGATGGGCGGGTTACGGTTGAACACGTTCTGGATGGCGAAGGTGGCATTCCAGCTCGCTCCGTTCGAGGTCTCCCCGGTGTAGCCCACCTGGGCATTGAACCAGGCATTGGAGGCAATGTCGGCATCGTCGAAGTCGATGCCGGTGATGGCGAGGATGCCACCACCACCGATACGGCCCATACGGACGGAATCGATCCAGCGACCCTGCAGCTGCAGGGTCCAGTTTTCGATGCCGTAGTTGGCAATTACGGTCGCGGTGTTGGCCGGTGTTCCGAGACCCCCGGTCACATCAATGCTGGCTGCCGTGGCGGTCGCCTTGTTGGAGCGCTCGAGAATGTGGCCGTACAGCACCCGCAGACGGAACGTCTCCGACAGACTACCGAGGAAGTCCGGCTCGAAGCGGTAGCTCAACTCCGTATCCACGCCTTCCACATACTGGGAGGCGAGGTTGAAGAACGGGTTGAACACACGACCGATGATGTTCTGGTCATCACGCTCCACGTACTGACAGAAGCTGGCGTTGCCCGCGGCACACTCGTTGACCACGCGCTGCACGTTCAGCTGGCTGATGGCATCCTGCACATCCACCTGATACCAGTCTGACGACAGCTGGAGGCCTTCCAGCCAGCTTGGCTGGAACACAAAACCGGCCACAACCGTATCGGCAAACTCAGGATTGAGGTCTGGATTACCCACCGCTACCGAGGTGATCTGCGAGTTGGCATTGCCACGCGTCGGGTCGTTGACCGAGCCACCGCCCCCCTGCTGGTCGAAACGTTCGGCGAAGGTCGCTTCGCGCACGTCGCGGGAGCGGGTCAGACGAACACGCAGGTCTTCGTAGACCTCGATATCGAGACCGATCTTCCAGGTGTCGACGCGTCCGGAGCTGGAGTAGTCGGAGCTACGGAAGGCAGCGGAGCCACCCACCTTCTGGGCGCCGGACTCGGAAGCCCAGAACGGCGACTGGACTTCGGCAAAGTATTCCCACACGTCGTACTGCCCGAGCACGTTCGGAACAGTGGAGAACTGGTGCAGGTTCGGGCTGCCGTTCAGCGCGATGCCGGCCGGGAACCCCTGGATTCCCAGCGCCGGATCGTTGCGCGGCGGGCCAAGGGCGTCGACGTCGGCAGGAGCAGCACGTTCGAAGAAGCTCTGGTCGCGCCAGGTGAGACCGGCAGCCAGTGATACCGGACCATAGCCCCAACCTTCATACAGCTCACCGGTGAGCAGCAGTTCGGCGAACTCCTGGTTGACTTCACCAATACCGAATTTGTCGGTGCCCACGTAATCAACGGCGGCCTGACTGACGTTGCCGTTGCCCATCACGTTGTAGGGCACGCAGCTCGACACGGTGTTGTCGAGACCGATCGGGGAGTACAGCGGCCGGGTCACGAACTCGTCGGTCTTCAAGCCCTTGATCGACGGCGAGGCGGCAAGCTCCGCCGGCGTGGGGTTGCGCAGCGTCACGCGGCAAACGATGGCGCCGGTCTTGGGGTCGCGCACAGCGTCGGACGCCAGGTACATGCGGTCGGCACGGATCTTGTCATAGACCTGCGAGCGGCGGGTGGACTTGCCGTCCTGATACTGGCCACGCAGGGCCCAGTTGCCGTCGAGATCGGCATCGAAACCGACCGACCAGGACTGAGTCCCGAACACGTTGCGATCTTTCTGGCCGAAACCGATTTCCGGCACGTCCTGGAAGGATCCGTTCTTGTTGACCTGCAGCGCGGTGAACTGGTTGGCATCCATGATGGCCGCCACGTTGGCCGGCAGGTAGGGATTGTCACGCCAGACCGTCACGGTCCACGGCGCTTCCATTTCGTAGCCAGCGCGCCGCGGATACTGATTGGACTCGGCGCGGCCCACCAGTGCTTGACCGAACAACGTGATGCGGTCCGACAGCTCGTAGTTGCCGCCAAGGAACCAGGAACGGTTGACGACCTCTGCACCGTTGGCCCCGCCCGGACCGAAGGCCCGGTTGTGGATGGCCCCTTCCGGACCGCCACTCATGTTTTGCTGGGTGCCAGCCGCCGTGGTGAGGTTGTCACCGTAGACGAACGGCGTGATGTTGGCGCCATCGGGCGTGAACTTCATCGCCGCAAGACCGCTGGCGTTGAAGGCGGCTGCCGGCGCAGCGGCTGCCACGGCACTGGGCGAGGCCAGCGCCGGGCCACGGTTGGCGCCGACGATCAGACCATAGGGGGACTGGATCGACGACGAGACCCAGGGACGCACGAGGTACTGCGGATTGGTGCCGACCGGATCGCTCGCCTTGTAGGCAGGGTTATGGACCCAGCCCCAGCGCTGGAAGAAGGACGGGTCCATGTCTTCGTGGGTACGCTGGATATCGTTGATGTAGCGGGATTCGAAGGAGCCGATCACATTGAGTTTTTCGCCGAACTTGCGGCCACCGGCTACCGACACGTTCCAGCGCTGGCCGTCATTGAGTTCGGTCACACCGGTACCGGCACTGACCTTGAGGCCTTCGAACTGACGATCGAGGACGAAGTTGGTTACACCACCGATGGCATCGGCGCCGTAGGCCGCCGAGGCACCCCCGGTGACGACATCCACGGTCCGCAGCAGGGCGGTCGGGATGGTATCCACGTTGACCGCACCACGCTTGTCGCCGGGCACGATACGCACACCGTCGAGCAGCACGAGCGTACGCTCGCGGCCGAGGTTACGCATGTTCAGGTAAGAGCCACCGGCCGTATCGAACAGGGCGCCACCGCCGCGCTGGGCCGTCTGCGTGTTGAAGAACTGCGGCAGGGAGTCGAGCTGCTCGGAAACGGTACCACCCGGATCGAAGTTGCTGAGTTCACCGACCGTGATGGCGGTGACCGGGGTCGGCGTGGCCATGCCGTCGGTGATGCGAACGCGCGAACCGGTGACCTGGATTTCTTCCACCTGCTCCTGCTGGGCATAAACCAGCTGGGACGCGACGATGGTGGATACCGACAGGGCGAGTGCCTTGGCCTTGTATCCGCGGAACAGAGCTTGTTTCATCAAATTTGCCCTCGATGATGATCTTGATTGAAAACTGCCGAGTGCAGCGCCGCAGCGGGAGACCCGACTGCGAGCCATGCACGAGGGGAGCGCTTGAAAACCAGCTTGGCCACTGACCTCGGTTCGTAACCGATATGCGTGTCAAATACCCACGGTTGCGGCTGAACGCGAAAGTCGGCAGGGGCCGGAATGCTGAAGTGCCGGATGCCCGGAGCTGTCATCACCCGGGAGGCATGCAAAAGCGGATATGACCAGGACGCTCTATGGTGTCTTGGCCGGTTTTCGTAGATCTCCCCAAGCGCGGCATTGAATGCGTGCCTTCCGGTTAAGTCAATGGAAATTTTCGGCCGGACCTGTGTACGCTTGAGGTCCTTTTTCGCGACGATAACCCGGCATGCCGCAGACCCGCACCCTGACCACCAGCCTTGGTCACGTAATGACCGTGTTCAAGGACGACTACATCGGAGACAAGATCCTCAAGCAGGGGTTGTATGAGCGGGAAAACCTCGCCTTGCTACTCGATTTGCTGGGAAAGATCGAAAATCCGGTGGTGCTCGACATCGGCGCCAACATTGGCAACCACGCGCTGGCCTTCTCGACGCGGGCCCGCGAGGTGCACGCCTTCGAACCCGTCCCGGCAATTAACGCCCTGTTGAGGGAGAACGTCAGGCGCAACGGGCTCGGCAACGTCACCGTCCATCCCGTGGCGCTGTCGGATGCCGGCGGCAGCGCCACGCTGCACGTCAACACCGCCGGCAATCTGGGCGCCTCCAGCTTCGACAGCCGCGGCGGCAGCGAAGCCGCCATCGAGGTGGCCAAGGCAACCGGTGACGACTTTCTAGCCGCCGCTGGCGTGGGGCGCGTCGATCTCGTCAAGATCGACGTCGAGGCACACGAGGCCTTTGTGCTGCGCGGCCTCTGCAAGACGCTGGCGCGGGACCTGCCCTGGCTGACCCTCGAATGGAATGACCCTCTGACCATTCAACGCCTCCACGGGTCTGAGGAACTCGGCTTCCTGCTCGATCACTACACGCCCTGGGTGCTCGGCAGTAACCACGATCGCCTGTTCTGGAAATCGCGGCCCTTCGGTCTGCTGCGACGAAAGTGGCATCGGCTGTTTACCGAGCGGCGCGCCCTGCTCTACCCGTTCGAGCCGACAAGGCTTTACAAGAATCTGCTTTTCGTTCCGAAGGGACGCGAGGCGCTGCTGGATCCGCGCCATTTTCTGCTGTGAACGAGTATCCATGCAGGGTGATCGTTCTGCTGCCTGCCCCGTAGAGCCAGCGAACCCCCGTAATAAAGACAGGGACAATCCCGGCGTTTTTGCGCAAAACCCCGCAATCAGGCGCGGCCGGCGATTTACAGAACGCGATTACGCTTCTACCATCCGGGCGTCGCCTCAGGTTTTCAGTCGATGCTCGGACTCGCGCTCTCACTGCTGAAACGTCACCGCCGCTCGTGGCTCACCTTGTTGTTGCTGGTGGCCTTTGCGGGCGTGCAAGTGCTGCAGGTGTCCGCCCTTCACGACCATGCCCGCGAGACGGTGGACTGCGCCCTGTGCCATGCGCCCGTCCTGGGCGATGACAGCACCCTCGATCGCAGTCTTAACCTGCCTGCCGCACAAGACGGCGTCCGCCCGGTGGTCAGGCTGTCTGCTGCCCCCACGGGCTCCGCCCCCAGCCCCTATCAAGGGCGCGCCCCACCCAGCTTGGTCTGACCTCACCGAACTGCCTCGCGGTTCGCTCGCTCCTTGTTTCCTCCGCCGGCCTGCGCCCGGCGGTCCTTTTGCGTTGTGAGAGCTACCATGAAAAATCGCAGCATCCATTTTTTGACCCTCAGTCTGCTGGCCCTTGGCATTGAACAGGCCCTCGGCCAGACCGCCGCCAACAACGATATCTACGAACTCGTCACCACGGCGCTGCATACCCGCAGTGCCGAAACCGCCCTGCCAGTCACCATCATGACTGGGGATGCATTGCATCGGGCCGTCAGAGCCACGCTCGGCGATACGCTGGCCACGCAGCCCGGCATCAACTCTGCCTCTTTCGGCCCTGCCGTGGGGCAGGCCGTCATCCGTGGCCAGCAGGGTCGGCGGGTGATGAACCTGACCAACTCCATCCCGAACGCCGACGCGTCCGGGAATTCGGCAGACCATGCACAAACTGTCGAACCGCTGTTGGCGACTTCCCTCGAGGTCCTGCGCGGACCCTCGACGCTGCTGTATGGCGGGGGCGCCATTGGCGGAGTGGTGAACGTCATCGATCGCCGGTTTAGCAGCACGCTGCCCGAAAAACCCGAGTTCGCCATCGAAACCCGTCACGACACGGCGCTGGATCTGCAGAGCACGGTTGCAATGCTGGATTTTTCCACTGGCTCCCTGGTGTGGCATCTCGACGGCGTGCGCCGTGAGTGGAACGACCAGGAAGTACCGGGTCTGGCCATCGATCCCGCGTACCTCGAGGCGGAGGAGGAGGCTCACGATCACGACGAGGACGAGCACCACGAGGAGATCGAAAACACGCTGGGCTACGTCGCCAATACCGGCGGCACGACCACCAATCTCACCGGGGGAGTGAGCTGGATCCTCGACTCGGGACACGTTGGCTTTGCCTATTCGCTGCTCGATAACCAGTACGGCCTGCCCGCCGGTTCCCACGACCACGGTCACGCGGAGGACGGGCACAGCGACGTCGACCACGCGGAGGAGCATGGCGACGAGGGCTTCGTCTCCATCGACATGGAGCGGCAGCGTTATGACGTGGATGGCGAGTGGCGCAGTCTCACGCCCTGGCTGGAAAACCTCAGCTACAAGGCCAGCTACATCGACTACCAGCATGCCGAACTCGAGGACGCCACGGTGGTGGGAACCCAGTTCGACAATCAGTCATGGCAGCACCGCTTGCAGCTGACGCACGCGGAATTCAACGGCTGGCATGGCGCGCTGGGCCTGCAGCACAGCAGTGAAGAGTTCGGCGCCGTCGGCGAAGAAAGCTTCATCCCGGTATCCGACATCGATGCCACCGGCATATTCGTGGTCGAGGACTTCCACGCCGGCCCGGTGACCTACGAGCTTGGCGCACGTCTCAACCGCGACGAGTATGCACCACGCAACAGCAGCGCGCCCGGGCGGTCCTTCACTACGGGGAACCTGTCTGGCTCGGCGCTGTGGCAGATCGACGAGCCGCTGACCGCAGGAATTTCAGTGTCGCATTCGGAACGGGCACCGTCGGTGGAAGAGCTGTATTCGAACCATGGGCTCCAGGACACCGACGACTGCGTGATCCACTTTGCCACCGGCGCCTGCGAAATCGGCCACGTGGATCTCGATGAAGAGCGCTCGCTCAATGTCGACCTGACGCTGGCCTGGAACTACGCCGCGTTCGACGCCACCGTGACCCTATTCAACAATGACTTCAGCGACTACATCGCCCAGATATCGACCGGTGACATGGCCGGTGACCTGCCGGTGCGAGAGTACCAGCAGGAAGACGCAGTCTTTCGCGGGGTGGAAATGGATGTGAACTGGCAGCTGAACGAGCGCGTGGGGATGCGGCTGTTTGGTGACGTGACCCGCGGTTCGCTCGACGACAGCGGTGCAGTGCCACGCATGCCCCCACGCCGCGTCGGCTTCGAGGTTTCAGTGGCCGAGGGTCCCTGGAACGTGCATGCCTCTGTCATGATGGCGGACAGGCAGGACCGCGCCGGCCGGAACGAATTGCCGACCGACAGCTGGACCCGGCTCGATCTCGGTGCAGACTACAAGGTCAACCTGCGTAGCGACGGCGAACTGCTGATCTTTGCCCGCGGGCGCAACCTGGGCGATGACACCATCCGGCTGTCGACGTCGTTCCTGCGCAGCTTTGCGCCGGAGATGGGGCGCTCACTGGAGACCGGGCTGCGTTATCGCTTTTGAGCGCAGGTGCCGCTGCAGGAACTCCACGACCTGACGCTGATGCTCCGCTGTGAAAAAGGCGTCGCCGCCATGGGCGGCGCCGTGGACGACGTCGAGCGTGACCGGCAGATTCGCCGCCTTGTAGACACCCCACATCTGCAGGGTCTGGTTGATCGGCATCTGCGGGTCGCGATCGCCATGCAGCAAAAACAGCGGTGGATCGCCGGCATCTACGTGCAGCACGGGGCTCGCCATTTTTGCGAGATCTGGTTGCTGTTCCGGCAGATCACCCAACAGCAATTTCAGGGCCGGTTCGCGCACTCCCACGCCGAACGGCGTGGACTGCGCGAGGATGGTCGTGAGATCGGTGGCCGCAAAGTAGCTCACGATGGCCTGCACGGCGGAGGACTGCTCCAGGTTGCCACCTACGTCACCCTCCAGCGCTGCAACGCCCGTTGTCACTCCGGCGAGCAGCGCAAGGTGTGCCCCTGAGGATTCTCCGGTGAGGGCGATGCGCGAAGGATCATAGCCGTGCGCTGCCGCGTTGGCGCGCAGGAAGCGAACGGCTGACTTGATATCCTGCACGTTGGCAGGAAACGGTGCCTCCGTGCTCTGGCGGAAATCCACAGACGCGACAGCAAAGCCCTCGGCCACCAGACGGCGGGCAAACGCTGCACCAGCCGTCCGGTCACCGGCGCGCCACGCGCCGCCATGCACGTAGACCACGAGCGGTGCAGCCTCGGACTCTGGCAGGTAGAGGTCGAGCGCCAGCGGCTTGCCCTCGACCGTGGCATACACGAGGCCCGAGACTTCGGCAGCCTGCAGCACGGTGCTGGCCAACCACAACAGTCCCAGCAGTGACGTTCGAATGATGCAGCCAGCCATGTAGCCTCCCCTCGCGGTTGTTGGAATCCTGAGTGCTGCGTCGGCCGCCCAGCTCCGTCATGGCGCCGCGCGTGGACGTTGTGCCGCCAGTGCGGCGTTGGCTCGATCGATCAGATAGGCGCGGACATCCTCTGCCGTGTCGGGTGTCAGCACGTTGGCAAAGGACACCATGCCATTCTGGCTGCGGACACCGTCGAGCACCACGGCCCGGAACAAGTCGGCACTCGCCAGCGCTGGCGACACGGCCAACTCCGGAAACAAGCCGCGCCGCAGCAGTCCACCGGCGTTGCCGACATCGCTGTGGCAGATCCAGCAATTGTCGAGATACAGGTTCTCGCCCCGGGCGATCTGTTCCGGGCTTGCCACCGACGGCGGCGGTGCAAGGGCCGGCGGCGTGTAGCTTACCGGCTCCGGCAGGGTGCCGCTGGCACCGAGCCTGAACACCAGCAGTCGTGAGTAATCGGGGGCGTAGTACTGGCTGTTGGAGCGGCCAGCGACGACAGCAACGTACTGTTCACCCTCGGCCGTGAAGGTGACCGGGGCCGCCACCACGCCGGTTTGCGTATCGAGGGAGCGCCACAACTCGGTACCGCTGGCCGCATCGTAAGCGGCGAGGCCGCGCTGCTGCCCCTTGAACACCAGTCCGCCAGCCGTGGCGAGCATACCGGCGGCCGGGCCCTCGATCTTCCAGCCTGGCTGTCCGGTCACCGGGTTCCACGCCACCAGATACTGACCACTCGGCAGGTCGGCCGCAGCGTTGGGCCCGAGTTCAGCCGCGGCCGCGGCCGGGTCGACACCGAGGTTGCTGGTCAGCGGATCGGGATCGAAGTCGCGATCGTAGGCGTAGAGGAACGAGTTGTCGGCCGCCGACAGGAAGACGTATCCCGTCTCGGGATCGAAGGCCATCGGATGCCAGTTGTGGGCACCGGACGGCGCCGGCTGCTGGGCAAAAGCCTTGCCGGTCTTATCGAAACGCGCTGCCGGATTTTCGATGGGCCGACCGGAAGCATCGATACCGGTAGCCCAGTTGAGCGCTGCATAGGGCGTTCCGGAGATGAACTGGCCAGTCGCCGCATCGAGCACATAGAAGAAACCGTTCTTGGGTGCCTGCATCACCACGCGGCGGGGACTGCCATCGATGGGCAGCGTCGCTACCACGATGGGCTGGGTGGCCGTGTAATCCCAGGTTTCGCCTGGCGTGGTCTGGTAGTGCCACACGTAGCGTCCGTCGTCCGGATCGAGTGCAACGATGGAGGACAGGAACAGATTGTCACCGCCGCCGGGACTGCGAATATCCTGGTTCCAGGGCGAGCCATTGCCGGTACCGACGTAGAGGAGATCAAGCCCGGCATCGTAGGCCATCGAATCCCAGACCGTGCCGCCCCCACCGAGTTTCCACCACTCGCCATTCCAGGTCTTCGCGGCCATTTCCATGGAGGCGTTCTCGAATCCGAGAGCGGGGTCGCCGGGCACCGTGAAAAAGCGCCAGGCTAGCGCCCCGGTCTCCGCATCGAACGCCGACACGTAACCACGCACGCCATATTCGGCACCGCCGTTGCCGATGATCACCTTGCCTTTGATCACGCGGGGTGCCCCCGTGATGGAGTACGACACGTCACGCGAAATGAGGGTATCGGTTTCCCACAGCTTGGTACCACGCTCGGCGTCGAGTGCGATGAGGCGACCATCGATGGTGCCCACGAACACCTTGCCATTCCAGATGGCGGCTCCGCGGTTGACGACGTCACAGCAGGCCCGTACACCCCATTCGCGCGGCACCTCGCTGTCGAAGACCCAGCGCGCTGCGCCGGTGACCGCATCGTAGGCGCGTACGTTGCTCCAGGCGGTGGTGACATAGATCACGCCATCCACCACGAGCGGAGTGCTCTCCTGACCCCGGGGAATGTTGAAGTCGGCGTACCATGCCAGTCCGAGCCCCGCGACATTGTCGCGGGTTATCTGCTGCAGCGGGCTGTAGTGCTGCTCGTCGTAGGTTCTGCCCGTACTCATCCACTGACCGGGCTCACTGTCGGCCGCCAGCAGGCGTGCTTCCGTCACGTTGCCCTGCCGAGGCGTCGCGTCAGCCCCCGCTGCGGCAGTGGCAGCAGCTTCGCCGGTGGTCACCGGCGGAGCCTCAGCGCCACAGCCCAACAGCAGACTACCAAGGACGAGGCTGAGTAGGAGTTTTTTTACGGGGGACATGATGCTGCTCCGTGAGGGGCGGCCACAGAGGCCGCTGCGAGCACGCACCCTTCTGCTTTATAGTTGTTGGGCGCGTCTATGGCGGCAAGCTTAACCCGCGACTTCGGGGTGACCAAGTACCTTCCCCCTGGATTCGTCCCGCCGCACTGAGCCTGTTGTTCCATGATCCGTCCCGGGAGTTGCCATGATTCACCGACTGCTTATGCTTGCTGGGCTACCGCTGTTCTCCCTGCTGCTGGTATCGCTGTGGAGTTCTCCCGTGGCTCTGGCTGCGCAAGCTGGCGAGGCACCGGCAGCAGCACCGCCAAGGGCAGTGCGGATAACGTCGACCCGAGAGTCGGCCACCAGCAGCAGTGCTGAGGGCGCGGCCAGCCAGGTCAAGCGCTGGAGTACGAACAAACCCGCCATGGGCGACCGAGGCCGGTCTGCCAGCTCTGCCACGCTGCCCCTCGACGTGCTGATTCCCTACCGACTGGGCGTTGGCAGCAATCCATGGGTGGTGGTGCAGTGGCCGCAGAGCGTGGGCAATGGCCTGCCCCGGCAGGCTGTCGGAGCGAGAAACGCAGCCTCGGCACCCGTGCTCTTGCTCGACCTCGAGGGGCGCTGCTGGGAGAGCAGCTTGCAGGCATCCGGCCAGGAAGTGCGCAAGGAACTGCCCGCAACGGCCTGTGATTTCTGACGACCGTCTGCGTCGCCGGGTCGGCCTGACTAGCCGAAGCGGACACTGACGGCAGCACCACCCCATTCGCTGGTCTGGATGTCGGTGGCGCCACCATAGGCACTGACGATCTCCACGACGACCGCCAGGCCGATGCCCTGCCCACTCTTGGCCGTGTCGGCACGCGCGCCTCGCTGCAGTACGAAGTGACGGTCGTTGGCCGCCACACCGGGTCCGTCATCATCGATGGTCAGCAGCAGTGCCTTGCCTTGCTGTGTAGCAGTGACCCGTACGCGTCGATGGCCGTACTTGAAGGCGTTGTCGAGCAGATTACCGGCGACCTCCAGCAAATCGCTTTCTTCCCCGAAAAACTGCACGCCTGCCGCACAGCGCAGCTCCACCTGCATTTGTTTATCGCGGTAGACCTTCTGCAGGGCAGCCGCCAGTTTTTCGATGAGCGGCAGCACAGAGACAGGCCGCGCCATCGGCAGCTGGCTGCCTTTCACGGCGCGCTTGAGCTGGTAGGAGACGATCTGATCCATGCGCTGCAACTGTTCGCGCATGTCCTGTCGCTGGTCTTCACTCAGCGCGGCAGCGCCCTGCGCTTCCTGCAAGGCCGTGGAAAGCACGGCCAGTGGCGTCTTCAGGCTGTGGGCCAGATCGCCGAGCGTGGTACGAAAGCGATTCTGTCGCTCCCGCTCGCTCTTGATGAGCAGATTGAGGTTCTGTGTGACGCCCTCGAGCTCCTCGGGGTAGTGCCGCTGCAGTTCGTTCTGGGCGCCGGTCTCGATGGCAGACACTTCACGCGCGAGCTGCTGTAGAGGTTGGAGTCCCCAGCGCAGCAGCAGGTACTGGGCAATACTCAGGAGAACGGTCAGTGCACCGAACCAGACGTAGAGGTTGGTGCGGAAGGCTACGATTTCGGCCACGGAGGGCGCATTGGTTTCCAGCACGACAAAGAAGAACGTTTCGTCCAGCGATTGCCAATAAGTACGGTAGGCAGCCCACGCCAACACATCCTGCTCGATCGCCAATTCCCCGTAAGTGGTCTGGCCGGGGAGTTGCTGCATGTCGGCCAGCCCGGCGGTGTCGGCCACCAGATTGAGCGCAGAGGCACTGCGCCAGAGCTCGCGGCCAGCCGCATCGTAGATGAAGCCGTAGAGCCCGGAGTCGATCTGCGAAAAGCGCGCTTCTTCCAGATCCGGCACGAAGAAGCCCCCTCGCTCCGGTTCGGCCACTCCCACCAGTGCGTAGACCTGCAACTGCAGGCGTTCTGCCACCGCGGCGGCCACGCTTTGCTTGAAGGCACGGTCGAGCACGTAGCCCGCCACACCGAGAAAGACCACCAGCAACATCCCGAATGCCAGCAACAGACGCCGGCGCATGGAATAGCGGGCGTCAACGGCCCTTGGCGGGAACATTGAAGCGGTAGCCCTGACCGCGGATCGTGTCGATCGGCTTCAGCGTCTCGTCCGGATCGAGTTTCTGACGCAGACGTCGGATAAAAACCTCCAGCACATTGCTGTCCCGATCGTGGTCCTGCTCGTAGAGGTGTTCGGTCAACTCGGTCTTGGATACCACCTTGCCGGGGTGCAGCATGAGATATTCCAGTACCTTGTACTCAAAAGCAGTCAGCTCGACGTCCTTGTCCGCGACGCGCAGTTTCTTCGCCGTCGTATCGAGGCTGAGGTGGGCAAACTCCAGCGTTGGCTTGGCAAAACCGGCCGCACGACGCAGCAAGGCATTGAGGCGTGCGCGGATCTCCTCGGTCTGGAAGGGCTTGACGACATAGTCGTCTGCACCGGCATCCAGACCAGCGACCTTGTCGGTCCAGTTGTCGCGGGCGGTGAGAATGAGGATGGGAAACAGCAGCCCACGCGCGCGGATCGTCTTGATGAGGGAGATGCCATCCAGTTCGGGCAGACCGAGATCGATGATGGCTGCGTCGTAACCGTACTCGGTGGCGTGGAACAGGGCAGTCTTGCCGTTGCTTGCGCTGTCGACGACGAAAGACTGGTCCTCGAGCGCCTTTACCAGACGCGCCCGCAGCAGGTCCTCGTCCTCGACCACCAACAGTCTCATGGCCGGACTCCGCTGGAAGGACGCGTGGTGGGACAACAGGGGCTCATTCGGAGGGACGCAGGACCTGACCGTTGTCGGCGTCGACGAAGACATTGAATACCGTGCCCTCCTCGTCCATGCGCACACGCCAGCGACGTCCCTCGAGGCGAATGCTCAGTACACGACCCGGATAGGCACCGCGTGCCAGATCGGAGGCTTCGCGCCGCGTGACTCGGGTGCCGTCTTCCTGCTCTTGCGGGGCCAGCAGCTCGTTTTGCACGCGCGGAGCACTTTGCCCCCGCGGCAGGAACTGCTCGAGCTGCGCAAAAACCTGCGCGGTGGCCGGCTGGGACAGCCAGCAGGCGACAATCAGGGAGAGCATCGGCATCTTCATGGCACGGCAGACTCTGGCATGGCAACAGGGAAGCGGTCAAAGCAGTGGCAACCGTTCGGTGGCGGGCATTGTAGCCAGCACACAAAGTCCAACCAACCGGTTTACCCCGGGCGCCCGATAGCCATGCAAACGCCGGCTTACTGCCGGGGCCTGACTGTAGGCACGCTCGACTTAACGAGGACTGAACTGCCACGGGCCCGCCGGCGCTCGCTCAAGCACCGATCTGGCGCAGCCAATCCTGCAGGTTGTAGTGGTTGCTCACCCGAGTGATCTGACCGGCGTTCAGCTCAAAAAAGGTTCCCACCCGCAGACGGTAGGTCTGGCCGCGCGCCGGCGGCAGATCGCTGTCGGTGCTGAGGTAGGTGCCGGTCAACAGGAATTCGGCTGCCGCCCGTTTTCCATCAGCGCTGTACAACAGACACGGGGCGTGGACCTGTTCGCGATAGCAGCGCTCCATATGCTGCAGGAAGTCCCGAAACAGAGCCTTACCATGGCGCGGGGCGCCCTGACAGGGCTCATGGACCACATCGTCGCTCAGCAACGCCAGCATGCCGTCGTAATTGCCGGCGTTGAAACATTGGTAGTACTGCTCGAGAACACTGCTCATCGGTTTCCTTGCAAGACTGCGGGGTTCATAAGTTGCTGAAAAGTGCCGCCATTACTGGCCGGGTGGCGCCAGCGGGGGTGTGTCGCGGGCCACGATGGCTCGGTCGACCATGTAGGCGCGTATCGAATCCGTCTCGGCCGGCGTCAACTTGCCTTCGAAAGAGGCCATGCCTCTGTCCTGGCGGATACCCCCGAGCACCACCTGATCAAAGGCCTGCTGGCTGTGGAGCAGGGGGGACCGGCGCAGATCGGGGAACATGCCGCGGCTGGCGCCACCGTCCCCGTGGCAGATGGCACAGGCACCGCCGTACAGCGTGGCGCCGGCAGCTACCAATTCCGGCGTGGCAAATTGCTCGGGAGGCGCAAACGGTGCCTGCGTAAACTCGGCGTTGGGGGGCAGCGTCGCCGTGCCTCCCAACTTGAACACCAGCAGGCGCGCGTAGGTGGGGGCGTAATAGCCACCGGGAGACTGCCCTCCCACTACCTGAGCGAGGTACTGCTCGCCGTCGAGGGCATAGGAAATGGAGCCTGCCGAGATGCCGGCCTGGATCCGGTAGGACCAGATTTGTTCACCATTGTCGGCACGGAATGCCAGCAGTTCCTGGGTCACCGGGTTGCCGGTGAAGAGGACATTGCCGGCAGTCACCTGCATACCCACCGAAGCCCCGGTGGGACGCTCGGAACTCCAGACTTCTCTGGCCAGCACCGGGTCCCAGGCCAGCACCTTGGTGGATCCTCCGCGCGGGATGGTATTGCCCGGTTCATCGTAGGCAGCATCGCCTCCGGTGAAGTTCACATTGAGGTTGAAGTTGCCCGGGCTACCGTTCGGGTTGACGGTGTAGGCGATGCTGCTCTCACGCGCTGGGATATAGAGCAGGCCGGTCAGCGGACTGTAGGCCATGGGATGCCAGGAGTGGGCTCCCACCGGGCCGGGCTGCGCGATGCGTGGCCCCTCCGCCCGCGTGTAACGGGCGCCATCGTTGATGACGGGACGCCCCGTGGCAAGGTCATAGCCGGTCGTCCAGTTGACCGGCACGAAATTGTCGGCGACCAGCAACTGCCCCGTGGTGGCGTCCATCATGTAGTAGTACCCGCTCTTGGTGGCCTGCATGGCTACATGACGGGTGGCGCCATCGATCTCGATGTCGGCCAGGGTGATCTGCTGGACGGCATCGAAGTCCCATTCTTCTTCCGGGATTTCCTGGAAGTGCCAGCGGTATTCACCGGTATCGGCATCCACGGCAACCACCGACACGGTGAACAGATTGTCACCGCCCTGCGGACTTCTGGCTTTGGCGTTCCACGGCGCGCCGTTGCCTACGCCAAACAACACGAGATTGGTCCGCGGATCATAGGTAATGGCATCCCAGGTGGAGCCGCCGCCGCCCTTTTCCCACCAGTTGCCGCTCCAGGTCTTGGCGGCCATTTCCATCGCCGGCGATTCGAAGCCAGCTGCCGGGTTACCCGGCACCGTGTAGAAGCGCCAGACCAGCGCACCGGACTCGGCATCATAGGCGCTCACGTAGCCCCGGTAGAGGTACTCGGCACCAGCGTTGCCGATGAACACCTTGCCATTGGCAACGCGGGGGGCACCGGTGATCGTATAGAACTTGCTCTGATCGGTGGTGACCGTACTCCAGACTTCCCGCCCGGTGGCTGCGTCGAGGGCTACGAGGCGACCATCGTAGACGCCCACATAGATTTTGCCGTTCCAGGCCGCCACGCCGCGATTGACCACATCGCAGCAGCCGCGCGCTCCGAACTCACCCGCCACCTTGGGGTCGTACTCCCACAGCAGCGCCCCGGTGCGGGCGTCGTAGGCATTCACCTTGC
Organism: Gammaproteobacteria bacterium; assembly: GCA_036796405.1. Taxonomy (GTDB): domain Bacteria; phylum Pseudomonadota; class Gammaproteobacteria; order Pseudomonadales; family Pseudohongiellaceae; genus CAILUG01. The sequence continues at coordinate 148,870 of DAIRDB010000002.1, forward strand.
TCCAGGACTGAGAGACATACAGCACACCGTCGATCATGAGTGGGGTGGATTCCTGACCACGGTTGGTGGAGAAATCGGCAAACCACGCCAGACCGAGCTGACTTATGTTGTCGGGAGTGATCTGGCTGAGCGCACTGAAGCGCTGCTCGTTGTAGCTGCCCCCGTAGGTCATCCACTGGTCGGGTTCGGCGGCGGCATTCAACAACCTGTCCCGAGTGACATTGGCGAAGGAGGTGGTGGCCGCGGTAGCCGTCGGCTCGCCCGCGGGCGCAGGGGCCTCGCCGTCGCCGCAACCGGCGAGCAGCAGGGCCAGCAGGCCAGAAAGCGCAGTGAGGTTCTTGGGCATGGGGACTTTCTCCTGGAGTTCTTCTGGAGCCGGCACCACTCAGCCAGCGTGGGTTGCGTCGGTGAGCATCAATCGGCACCGTGCATCATGCGGCGGATCAGCGGGGCCACGAGTAGCATGACCAGGGCGACGCCCAGCGAAATGTAGCCCACCTGCGAGTAGACAGCGGCGAAAGTTGCCTTGGCAGCGGCCACGTCGACCAATTGTCCCCCGATGGTTTCTGCCCCAGTCGCCTCGCCAATGACGCCTGCCAGGTAGTTGGCAAGACCGCTGTAGAGAAACCAGGCGCCCATCGTCATGCCGACCGCGCTGGCGGGGGCGAGCTTGGTGACAGCCGAGAGACCGACTGGCGACACCATGAGTTCACCGATGGTGTGGATCCAGTAGATCAGGAAGATGAACATGACGGCTGTCATGCCGTCCGAGCCTGACGAGTTCATGCCGACCACCAGCGACAGGAAGCCAAGTCCCGCCATGGCCACTCCCAGAGAGAACTTGACCGGGGCTGACGGATTCAATCCCCGCTTGGCCAACGCAATCCACAGCCAGGCCATGAGCGGAGCGAAGATCACGATGTACATGGCATTCAGGGCCTGGAACACCGGCGATGGCACGGTAAAGCCGAGCAGGGTCCGGTCCACGAGACGGTCGGTGAACAGCGTAAGCGACGAGCCCGCCTGCTCGAACAGCGCCCAGAAGGGAATCTGCGCGAGGATGAAATAGACACTCGCCAGCATCCGGTCGCGGTCCGCCCCTTGGCACTTCAGGAACGCGTACGCCACCAGAACCACCAGCAGGATTACACCGAGCATGCCCACATAGCCGTCATTGACCAGATGCGAATTCATCACCAGCAGAATGGAAATGGCGACGATGGCCAGCCCGGTGAGGTAGCAGAGATGTTCGACGGTTAGCGGACCGGCCACTTTGCTGCGCAGCTTGGCCGGATCCGGGGGTTCGGCCCGCCCCTCCAGCCAGTGCTGGAAGCGCAGGAAGGTGAACAGCCCCAGCACCATGCCGATACCGGCCAGTCCGAAGCCGTACTTCCAGCCATAAGCGATGCCCAGCCAGCCGCAGAGTATCGACGCGAGGAAGGCACCCAGATTGATCCCCATGTAGAAGATCGTGAATCCCGAGTCGCGTCGCGTGTCGCCGAATCCATACAGGGCGCCGACGATGGTGGAAATGTTGGCCTTGAGAAAGCCAACCCCGGCGATGATGAGGGACAGGGAGAGGTACATGACGTTCTGGTAGAACGGATCCGGATCCGTGCGTAGCACATAAGCATCGACAGCAATGACTGCCGGCAAGCCAACCGCCGCGGGATCCTCGATGAGCATCTGGGTTGCGCCGTCACTGAAGCGAATAAGGGATTCTCCGCTGGCAGAACGGACGATTTGGTTGGCATCTCCACCGCGCCCGTCCAGCGTCAACTGGTACTCCTGTCCCTGGTAGGTCATCAGCTGACGCGCCCCGCTGCCCTCGAACGCCATGCCGATATGGCCAAGCACCAGCAGCAGGGCACCATAGGTCACGGCCTTGCGCGATCCGAGGTACTTGTCGGCGAGCGTGCCACCAATGATGGTCATGACATAGACCAGCGCCGTGTAGGCGCCATAAATGGCTGCCGAGCGCTCATCGGAGAACAGGAAGTGCTGCGTTAGATACAGGATGAGCAGGCTGCGCATCCCGTAGTAGGAAAAGCGCTCCCACATCTCCGTCATGAACAGAATGAAGAGACCGCGAGGGTGGCCGAGGATGGTCTTGGAGCCAGTCGAATCAGCGACGGCAGAGTTGACGGTTTGCATGCGGCACTCCGGGGTTGAACACCATGGGAAAACAGGCTTGCGGCCGCGGGATACTAGTCAGGCGCGCGGGCGAAGGGCAAGGGCTGGCGCGAGTGGCTCCCGGGGCGGCGATGGTTCATTGTTCTACCGGGGCAGCAACGGCACGCAAGGCAACGCAACGACGGCTCGCGGACCACGGCCAGCTTTCAGCCCCCCAGCCGCTCAAGCAACCAATAAGACGCAGGGACCCCGATGACATAGCTGGCCGCCCTGTCCACTTGCCAGCGCAGTCGCTCCAGTGTGGCCGCTTGCAGGTGGCGCAGGCCCCAGGCAGTCACCAGCAAGGCCAGCCCGCCCACCGCCAGAATGAAAGCCAGCTGACCCAGTTCGACGCCGATGTTGAAGAACAGCAGTGACAGCAGGACCTGGTTTTCGGCGAGACCGATTTCACCGAGCGCACTGGCAAAACCCAGTCCATGCAGGAGTCCAAAACTGAACGATACCAGCACCGGGTATTGGTAGGTGAGACTTGGGTAGTGACGCGGGCGGCTGATCTCGACGGCGAGAAACACGATGGACAAGGCGATGGTCGCCTCGACCGGTGCGATGGGTACTTGCAACCAACCCAACGAAGACAGACTCAGAGTGATGGAGTGGGCCAGGGTGAAACCGGTGACAGTGAGCAGGATGCGGCGCCAGGTGCGGGCAATCACCAGCAGCCCGAGCACGAAAAGCAAATGATCGTAGCCAAACAGGATGTGCTCGATACCCAGCAGCGAATATTCCTTGAGCACCTTGGCCGGACCATCCGCCTCTGGCACCTGCCAAGCCTGCTCAGTGGGCGGCAGGATTGCCAGCTGCGGAGCACGATCGAGCCACTCGACGCGGTAGAAGGTTGCGAGCGAAGGATTGAACTGAGGAAAGCGTAGGGAGAAATTTGTGCCGGCCAGACCTGTTGGACAGTGCCAGAGCGGCAGGGCTCCTTCGTTGCCCGCCAGTCGCTCACAACCCGCCGGCCAGACGAGACTCGGAAAATTTCGTGGCTCAACGGTCGGCGGTATGCGGAGCGAGGCCTGAAAGGTGCTCGGCAGTACCTCAATGATGGTCACCGCGACCGGCCGTGCATCGTGCGCCTGTACCAGGGATGGCAGCCAAAGGCAGGCCGCCAGCAGGTGGAGCAGCAGCGATGTCGGTCGGCAGACGGCCGCCTGCTCCGTCGACGTCATGGCGCCGGCTCCAAATCCACCACGACCTGATAACCGGCCATGACCTCCTGCTCGGCTTGCTGACGGCTGCGCACGATGGCTTCGTAGCGGTAGTCGTCCAGTACGCGCTCGCGGATTTCAGCCAACGGTGGTGTGGTGGCCGGCTGGCGCGCGATCAGCATCACGAAGTGATACCCGTAGCGCGATGCGAGAGGACCTTGCCACTCGGTGTCGGACGTTTCGAGCGCCTGCAGGCTGTCGACGAAGTCTGCACCGAAATTGTTGACCACGAAGTCTTGTGTGCGCTCGACATAATTCTGCAGGAAGGGAAAGCGATCTCCGAGCTGACTCGCTTCGTCAAAGCGGAGTCGGGCAACCCGTGACCGAGCGGCGTTGGCACGCTGCAGGGCCTCGTCCATGCCCCCGCGTCCGGCGTCGAAGAAAACGTGGGTGAACGAATACACCGGGGCAACTTCGTACTCGGCAATCCGCTCACGGTAGAAGCTTTCCAAGGCTTCCTCGGAGGGGACTACCGCTTCGGCAAGCTGATTCTCGAGCAGAAACTCCACTTTCTGTACGAGACGCTGCTTGATGATGTAGTCACCTTCCTCCATGCGCATGCGCAATGCCTCGCGGTACAGCGCTTCCTCCCGGACAAAGTTCTGGATGACTTTTTCCAGCTCCTGATCGGACATGGCAGCGAGCCGCTCGCCAAACAGGGTCGGTTCGAATGCCTTGGCCTGGTATTGCAGGTAATCGAGCAGCGACTGCCTGTCCACGCGGATGAGCCGGTCTTCCTCTCCGCTCTCGTGGGCCGACTCCCCGTCACGCAAAAATACGAATAACAGGGCACCGAGCACGAAGAAGTGCAACAGCGGCTGCTGCAGGAGGCGGACCATGCGGAAGACCCGTGACTGAGGAGTGGCCGCAGTATAGTGAAAACGCCAGCCTGCTTCAGCCGGCTCTCGTCACGGAGGCGATAACCCAGACTCAGTAGCGGAAGGTCTTGGTGTACTTGAGGGCAATTTCGGCTCGCTCGCGGCTGATGTTGGTAAACACGCCTTCGGAGTCGAAGTTGTAGTTCAGGACGATGAAGAGATCTTCACCTGCCTGAGGGTTCCACCGCAGTCGGCTGTTGATGCCAACGGTGCTCGAGTTGTTGTCATACTGGATCAGGTTCACCCAGGACCACTTGGAGTTGAAAGCATAGTTGGCGTTGGCACTCACCAGTCGCACGTCGAAATTGCCGACCGGCAAGGTGATCTGCTGGTAGTCGTAGCTCCAGCTGAAGAAGAAATGTTCATCCGGACGCCAGTCGAAACCCGCCCGGTAGCGGGTCCGGTTACCCGTATAGAATTCGCCGCGGCTGATCCCGACACTCGGTGCAAAATTGCGTTGGTTCGAGACATTCAGTTCAAGGCTGTAATCCAAAAAGGAATACTTGCCGGGCGGCAGTACCACTCCGGGACTGATCTGGAATGGGCGCGTCAGACCCTCGCGGCTACGGCTCAGCCCGAGTCCTAACTGGTCACCGCGGTGGGTATTGATGTTGAGCGGCCGCGCAAACCAGCTCTCGCTCTGCATTTCCCCCGTGGCTGTGTCACGCGTGTATTCATAGCGCGAGAAGGCATTCAGGACGCGAAGGGTGGGGTGGTTCCGGAGAAAGTAGCGACCGCTGCCGTTGACCGAAAAGCTATCCACTCCCAGCCGGTTGGCAAAACCGAGCGCGGGGTTGTAGTCACTGCCGAAGTGGGAAAACGAGGTACCCCCACCGAACCCATTGTTCTGGGTTTCAAGGTTGACGCTGTAGCCGTAGGCCCTGTCGTCGCCAGTCCGACCGGGCGTGCTGGTCTGCTGCACCCAGGCGTCGCTACGCAAGGTATGGCTCTGTGAAAAGCGGGTGTTTTGGTAGCGGAAATCTGCTCCAACCAGATTGTTGTCAACGGCGGCCGTTGGGTTGCCGCTGGTGAAGATTACGCCGACTGTCGATTCGCGGAGCACGTTGGCGGAGGCCCTGCCCACGAAGAGATTAGTGCTATCCAGCAGCCCGTACTCGCCCTGCTGGACTGCCAAGGCTCCCACGTTCCACTGTCCGACCCTGCCAGTCAGTTTGACGCCCGCGTCAAGGTCCACGGGCTGCCCGGTCGCGCTGAGACCCATCTTGCGCGAATAAAATGGGATACCGTTTTGGTTGTTGCCGAAGTTGCCGCCACCACCGCGCAGGAAGAGCGCCAG
>DAIRDB010000003.1:0-117824 GCA_036796405.1 Gammaproteobacteria bacterium
GCTTACCCCGGATTCCTGTTGCCAAAAGAACATCGCCTTGCTCGTGAACTCGGTGCCGTTGTCGCACGTGATCTGGTTCGGGGCACTGCGCTGCTCGATGAGTTGATCCAGAAAGCGACCCACCATGGCGCCTGAGATCGAGTGGGCGACCAGCTGGCCAATCAGCTCCTTGGAGTAATCATCTTTGACGTTCAGTACCCGGAATTTCCGGTGATTGGAGAGCTGATCAGAGACAAAGTCCATCGACCACCGCACGTTGCACGCAATCGGTACCACCATCGGCATACGCGACCGTTTGTGTTTCTTCCTGTTGCGATTGCGCAACTGGAGGCATTCCTCGGCATAAACACGCTCCGTCCGCTTGTGATTCTTGACGACGCCTTCGGTGCGCAGCATGCCATGCAGCATCTTGCAGCCCAGACCGCCATGCTTGACCGCCAAGGCCTTCAGCCTTGCCTTGAGCACTTCGTCATCGGGAGGAATCGCCTGGTAGCGCAGCCCGGTCCGGCTGATGCCTGCCAGCTTGCAGGCCCGTCGCTCGCTGATCCTGAAGGCAGTCATCAGGTGCATGGCGACGGACTTGCGGCCCACAGGCGTTACCACTTTTTTGCGAGCACATCCTTCATGGCTTCGACCTCCAGCAGCTTGTCTGCCAGCAGCCGTTTGAGCTTGTTGTTCTCCGCCTCGAGTTCCTTCAGCCGCTTGGCCTCGTTGACCTCTAGACCGGCGAACTTGCTCCGCCAGTTGTAGAAGGTGCCGCTGGATATGCCGAGCTTGCGGCAAAGCTCCTCGACCTTGACGCCTGACTCATGCTGCTTGATCGCGCCAATGATCTGTTCGTCTGTGTATCGCTTCTGCTTCATGCTGAGATCTCCTTGTTGCTAGGTTAGCGGGAAATCTCATCGAGCTCATGGTCCTAAATTCGGGGGGAAGGTCAGGGAAGGTCAGGTGTATCGGCCGACGTCCTGTTGGCTAGATGCGCATGCAAGCATCAAACACACCTACTGTGCTGCCCAAGTAGTATCCGAAAACAGGCAAGATGGGGGGGGAATTGAAAGTGCGGAGGACGCGGTTGCAGGGTTGTACGCCAATAGCGCTCTGTAGAGCCGTGTTTCTTGGGACTCGTTTTTAGGCGAAGCTAGTTTGCCAACGGCCGATTGTCTGGAAAGTCAGTAGATGCAACGCCTGGTAGATCGGAGTGGAAACAGGATATTTTTGATCGTCCAGGACTAAACGGAATATTTGGAGAAAATCGATGAAAGCTAGGGGAATAACGCTGCTTTGGCTAATTGTGGCAGTGGCGACTTCGCAGACTTCAGCGCAAACAGCCGATGAGCGCCGGGCCACGCTGGGTGACCGGATCATGAAGCATCCGAACGGGCAGCTTGGCGCTTTGGCGCCAGAGAACCTGAACAAGGCTCGCCCGGCTGCACCGTTCAATCTTACGGGTACTTGGTTTGTGGACTTAAGCGAAGGTTTTGGCAAATTTCGTTTCGGACCACCATATCCTGAGTTTATTGGACAGGCCAAACTGGACTTTGAAGAAGGGCAGAGAGCTGCGGCGGAGCGCCGACCTTATCGCGACGCCATAGGCCAGTGTTTCCCCGCTGGGATTCCGATGATCATGACTCGCGTATGGCCGATTGCCATGGTTCAGCTGCCGACGGTTATTTACATGATCTCCAACTTCAACAACAGCTTCCGGCAGATTTTTCTCGATGGTCGGGACTGGTCCAATCCCGATGAAATCATCTATACATACAACGGAGAATCGCAGGGTAGGTGGGAAGGGGAGACTCTCGTTGTTGATACTCGCTACATAGAAACCTTTAATCACTACATCGATACTGGGATACCGATTTCCGAAGATTTCCGAGTCCAAGAGCGCATGAGAATGCTTGAAGACGGAGAGATTCTCGAGATTGAGTACATCATGACTGATCCGCAGAATTGGCAGGGTGAGTGGCGCAACACCAAACAGTGGCTTCGCGTGGATACCACCGATATAGGAGAGGTGGAATGTCTGCCTGATCTCAATGACAACCTGCCCAGCACCCAAGCAGGCCAAAGAGGCCTTACTCGTTAACATCAGAATCCAGTTGAGAGGATAGCTCCATGCTCGCAGCCAAATTCACCAAGCTCCATGCACTGGCAGCCCTGCTGCTCGCTGCTGTTCCAGCGCTTGCCCACCACTCGACAGCGGCCTTCGACAACGAGAAAGTCGTACGCATTGAGGGAACGGTCAAACAGTTCCGCTGGATCAACCCGCATGCCTCCATCAAGGTGGAAGGTGACGCGAGCGAGGGTCCGGATGGCCTGTGGACCGTTGAAATGACTGCTCCCAACAGTCTTCTGTTGCAAGGATGGAAGCGGACATCCATCAAGGACGGAGACAAGGTTGTGATCTTCGTCAACCCCTTGAAGAATGCCGTTACCCTCAATGATGGCAGCCAAGGCGGGCTCTACGTGGGTATCGTGCTGGCCGATGGTTCCACGCTTGGTCAGACCGATGGCAAAGGTGCTGGTAGTGCCAATTGAGGTCAGCAACATAGTTGTGGGCCGTTGGTCTCCTGTCGATTGGCATTGATCCAGGCAGAACGATGAGAGGGGCAACAGACATGCGTAGAACAGAAGTCAGTCATCTGTCCATCGCTTCGGCAAGCAGTAGGGCAGGACGACTGGCGGCGTGCTTGATCGCGCTGGCGGCCGGCTTGCTTTGCTCAGTCGAGTCGCGGGCGCAGGGTGCGGCCCTACCAGATTGGAGCGGCGTGTGGTCCATGGTCGGCGGTACTGTATTCGATCGCGAGACGCAAACCGGGGAAGGGCGTTCAACAACGCCAGGAGTCAGGGAGCATCCACCTTACACTCCCGAATATGAAGCCAAGTACGCAGCCAATCTTGTCCTTCGAGACCAAGGCATCTTGCCCGATCCAAATTCGCTTTGCGGAATTCCTACTGGTTTTCCGCGAATCTTCAATTTGCCTGATGTGTATGAATTCGCCGTTACACCCAAGCAAGTATGGATAATTGCCGAGAATGGGCCGAATGTGATGAGAATCTACACGGACGGACGTGGGCATCCTCCCGAGGAAGATCGTTGGCCCACGCATACTGGAGACTCCGTTGGCTATTGGGAGGGGGACACCCTCGTCATCGATACAGTCAGTCTGCATAGTTCGGAACAAGGTCGAACGTTCGTCGACCGCACCGGCCTGATACTCAGCGAAGCAGCCCACGCAATCACCCGCATGCGGGTAGCCGCCAATGGCAATATGGAAGTACAGATGACCATCGATGACGCTAAGGCACTCAAGGCGCCTTGGGTCGTCACCAAGCAATTTGCTCGACAGGCTGAAGGAACTCGCGTTTACGACTATGCCTGCAATGAAAACAACCGGAACCCCATTGATCCTTCAACAGGCTGGACCTTCACGATAGGTCCGGATGGTAAAATCATCGACCAAAAGCCCGCTGGCGACGCTGCCAGCGAGCAATAGCGGAGACAAGGAGCAGTTCTCATGGCGTCAGCGATGCGCAAACTCATGTTCGCAGGATTGGCGGTGCTCTCTGCCTCGGCCAGTGGTCATCACTCCGATGCCATGTTCGAGCACGGTTCGGTTCTCGAGTTGACGGGTAAGGTCAAAGAGTTCCAGTTCACCAATCCTCACACGTGGTTGCAGGTTGACGTGATCGGTGAGGATGGCAAGGTGGTTGAATGGAGCCTTGAGTGGGGCAGCCCCAATCAGTTAGGCCGGCAGGGAATCAGACCTTCGACTTTCCCCCCGGGGACTGCGGTGACAGTTCGTACCAATCCAATGAAGGATGGCACAGCGGCTGGTGCCTTCTTAGGGGCCAGATTTGCCGACGGTAAGACCGTAGGGAACTGGCAGGAATAGCCAAGCGAACGCCTAAAGTACGTGTTGAGTGAATCTCTCCGCCCCCTTGCGCAGCGGCAGGAGTTAGCCGCGGCTGGTCAGAAAACCAGAACGAACCCTTACAAAAAGCAGACGAGCGTCTGTCGTAGCGCTCAGGGTGACAGGATGGCCCGAGCGGAAACCGATACGGTGACCGTCGTTTGCCCGGGTTCGGCGGCAGGTGTTGCAATAAGGGCATCCATCGCCATCCCGGCCATTGCATAGGCCTGACGCGCGAGCGGCACACCTCCCTGACCATCAAGGCTGACTTCGATCAGCTCCGCGTGAGTCTTTCCCAAGGCTTGTCCGGCCAGTGTGGCGCGCTGCTGCAATGTTTGCAGCAGCATGGTTGTCAGCTCGCCGGCAACTTGCTCATGACGGGTCGGCGACAGACTGTAGTACAGGTTAATAATCGACAAACCACTCGACTGCAGCTTGCCGACCAATTCCAATAGAACGGCACTATCCATGCCGCTGACCTGAATGCTCTGCTGCGCCCGCCATACCGGGTTGTCTGCGCTGAAAATGCCGGGGGTATTTTGTACCTGATATACCTGATTGCCACCCGACTGCACTTGGATACTCTCTATGGCCCGCGCGAGTGCAAGTGACCGCTGCATTACCTGATTGATTTTGTCCTGCAGAGCGACTTGGTCACGGCCCTGCTCCACATACTCCAGTACTGCGGTAAGCGTATCTTGCTCGATATCGCGCTGCTCGGAGGCCGACAAGTTCAGCACCAGCGAACCCGGTGGCAATTCGCCGAGGCTGAGCGTGTTTTGTGCAAGTACTGCCGAAGCAGACTGCAGGCACCAGAGACCTAAGATCAGCGAAAAACTACGCATCGTCAGTCCTGCCAGTGCCTGCAAAGGTCATTTCATGCGCAGCACGAAGATATCGTCGTTACGAGAGGGATCGGTGGCCTCACGAATCACGGCGACCTGCTCTGCAGTCACTGGTCCAGCGGTGTTGCCCCAACTGTTGCGGACGAATGTCAGTGCGTCTGCAATCTGCTGGTCAGACAGCAGCTGCCGGAAATACGGCATGTCATTCACGTCCGGACCCTGGCCGGTGAAGACTCGCAGCGATCCATTGAGCGTGATGTTGATCAGTGAACTTGGGTCGGCATCCATGATGACCGGATTACCAGCGAGAGGGGGCTGGAAGGGGTAGTAGCCACCACCGGTCGTTACGTGACAGTTGGAGCAATATTCGTAATAGACCTGAGAGCCAGGTTTGCTGAAATCAAGAGAGGCCAATTGCTCTGCTTCTGCCGTGGAGGCGGCGTAGGGAGCCGCGTCCGCCTCCGCCTGCGCCGGTAGCGACTTCAGGTATTCAGCCATGCTGGCGAGATCGTACTCGCTCATGTGGCGGGTGGAATTGTTCACGACCTCGACCATGGTGCCGAAAGCTGTGCCAAATCGGTTGTGGCCCGTTTTGAGGAACTCCGCCACATCCGCGGCCTGCCAGCGTCCCAAACCGGCGTTGATGTCGCCATTCAGGCTGGAGGCCATCCAGTGGTCGAGGGGGGCCCCGGCAAGATAGGCGCTGCCATCCCCATCCAGAGCCTTTTCCTGCATGAGCAGGCCGCGCGGCGTATGGCAGGCGCCACAGTGGCCCGGCCCCTGCACCAGATAAGCGCCGCGATTCCAAGAGTCGGTTTGGTCGCTGTCCATTTCGTAGGGGTCATCGGGCGTCGTCAGGGCATTCCAGATGCCCATTGCCCAGCGCACATCCCGAATGCCTTCAATTTCCTCGGGCAAGTTCGACTGATTGACCGGTGCAACCTCCTTCATCAGGAAGTCGTAGAGGGCACGCATGTCTTGCTCTGACATTTTTGCGTAGGAGGGGTAGGGCATTGCGGGATACAGTCTGTGACCGTCCTTTGCTACGCCCGTGCGCATCACGCGATCGAATTCTTCGTAGGAGTAGCTACCGATGCCGGTTTCTGCGTCAGGCGTGATGTTGGTTGCGTAAATGAATCCGAGCATCGGCACGGCCATCTTCAGACCGCCAGCCAGTGGCTGCCCCTCGGGCGTCGAGTGGCAGGCCACGCAGTTGCCGAGCCGCGCAACGTATTCGCCATGGGAAATGCCTGCTGCTTGGGCCTGCGCCGCGCTGTCGATCGCGGTGTTGCTGGCGGTGGTGACGGATTCGAATCCACATCCCGTGAGCAGGGCTGTCACTGCGATACCAACACTGAACTGTTTCAAGGACATGGCTTTCCCCTTCAGATATTGAGGTTTTATAGGGTGATGAGGGCGGTGAAAAAAGACCCCGGTTTACGGGCTCGGAGCGTAGCAAACTGCACCATCAATGCACAGTCCCCCGCAGGATATCGGGCATGTGTACGTGCCACTCGGTTTTGGCCAATGCCTGCTCCAGGATGGTAAGGAACAAGTACACAAGCGTTCGATCCAGCGCCAGATTGAGACCCTCGCCGCGCGCAGGCAGCAGTTGCAGGTTCCAGTTGCCACTCTTCAAGGTCGAGTAGTTGAGCCGAAAAGCCAGAACGCCCTCACCGAGCGGTAGCGATGGCGCCAACTCGGAATGCTGTGCGGGAGCATCGTAATTTTTCTCGAGAGCGCCTTCGCGGAACTGCCGGACCGTTTCCGGATGCGAGGCAACGTCGTGAATACCTCCCGACTGGTCGAGCAGATCCACGAGGACTTTGAGCAGTAACCCGGAATAGCGGCGTGTCAACCAGACGCGGTACTCGGCGCCGCTGCCGGCCCGAGCGCGCAGCAACAGCCGATCCTCAGCTCCGTTGTAGGTGATGTTCAGTTGATGAAGTTGCTGCGACATGCCAGTGCCTATATGGATCGGCGCGCAGTCTAGCAAAGGGTCAGGAGCAGCGTCCTCCGAGCGGTTAGGAAGGGTAGAATCTGGCGCTTTGGAGGGCCAGTCCCCGTCATGTTCGATATTGCACAGTTGTTTCCGAACCTTTCGCCCGCGCAATTAGGAGCAACTGCGCTCATTTTCGTCTGGTCCGGGTTCGTTCGTACCGGTCTTGGCTTTGGCGGTGCGGCGTTGGGATTGCCCTTTCTACTGCTGCTTTACGATCAGCCGCTTTTCTGGATTCCGGTCATCGGCCTGCAGCTGCTGTTGTTTTCAGGTCTCACGCTCAGCAATCGACTACACAATGTCGATTGGTCCTATCTGCGTCGTTCTGGGCGGCTGATTCTCCCTGCCGCCTTTGCAGGTGTCTTCGGCCTGCTGAACCTGCCAAACAGCGTCTTGCTGGGTTGCATCTACGGCATCACGCTGTTTTACGCCTTGCTGTGGGTGCTCGATCGCAAAATCGAGAGCAGGCAGCGGTGGGTTGACCAAGTCCTCCTCGTGCTTGGTGGTTATGTGGCAGGTAGTTCACTAACCGGGGCTCCCCTCATGATTGCGGTTTTCATGCGCCACGTCGCCCTTCCGCAGCTGAGGGACACGCTCTTCGTTCTTTGGTTCATCATCGTGGCCTTCAAGTTGGCAACGCTGGTAGCCCTGGGAGTGCCGCTGAACTTCGAAGTGGCAGCCGTCCTGGTGCCGGCTGCTGCGATCGGACATTGGGCAGGCTTGCGGGCGCACGACTTGCTACTGCAGCATGACGGCCTGACCAAGCGCGTCATCGGCCTCTTGCTGATCCTCGTGTCACTCGAGGGACTCTGGCAGCTGCGCTGACCTCTCTTTCCGACCGGCGTGTGAGCCCATGAAGTTACTCAATCAGAAGCAATTGGCCATTCTGCTCCTTGGCATCCTCACGGCACCATTCCTCTATCTCAGCTTCCCCCGGCTGCCGGGCAGCGCAGACCCGGCGCTCGGCGGTTTTTCTCGCGAGATCGCCCTGCATGGTTACTGTGTTCTGGTCGTCAGCTTTGTGGCGGGTATTCAGTGGGGTATTCACTACAGCAAGCGCACTGAGGACAGCGTTTATCTCGTCAGCTTCCTTAGTCTCGCACTGGCATGGGTCAGTTTGCTGGCCGCTGGCACCATGTTGGGGCTCTCGCTTATGTTGCTCGTGGTTTTGCTAGCTTGGCTGGAGGACAGACGCATGAGTAAGCAGCGTGTCACAACACTCTGGTTCTGGCAGGTGCGCTGCGCGAGCAGTGGTGTGATCTGTCTGAGTCTAATGCTTGCCATCGCCGACCTTGCCGGACGCTGAGTATCCGGCTTGATCATGCCGATCGTCTCCCGCGAGAATGGCAACGACTCACTCGAGAGGCATTTTCAGTGCAGAAAGTTCTCATTACCCGTCGTTGGCCGCAAGCTGTCGAACAAGCTCTGGCTGAGCGTTATGACCTCACCATTCGTGATGCCCCTCTCAGTGAAACGCAGTGGAACGAAGCCCTTCAGCAATACGACGCCATCTGTCCCTGTGTCATCGATAGATTGAATGCCGAAGCGCTCGCGGTGGAGCAACCGAGGACGAAGTTGCTGGCAAACTATGGTGTGGGCTACAACCACATTGATCTGGTTGCTGCAGCCGCACGCGGCATCAGTGTGAGCAATACGCCGGATGTCCTCACCCATGCCACAGCGGACCTTGCCATGACACTCCTGTTGATGCTGGCGCGCCGCGCCGGCGAGGGTGAGCGGGAGCTGCGACAGGGACAGTGGCATGGGTGGTTCCCCACCCATCTGATGGGTACGGAAGTCACCGGCGCTACCCTGGGGATCGTGGGTATGGGGCGCATCGGGCTGGCCATGGCCAAAAAAGCCCATGATGGGTTCGGCATGAAGATCCTGTACCACAATCGCAAGCCCGTCGACGATGCCTCGGTCGTTGCCATGCAGGCGGAGTACTGTGCGGACCTTCCGTCTTTGCTGCGGCGGGCCGACTTCGTTTCGCTGCACTGTCCGGGGGGCAAGCAGAATCGCCACCTCATCGGACGCGCGGCCTTGGCTGACATGCAACCCCACGCTTTCCTGATCAACACCGCGCGCGGCGATGTGGTCGACGAGCAAGCCCTGGTCGAGGCCTTGCGCGAGGGCAGGCTGGCAGGCGCCGGTCTCGATGTTTACGAAAACGAGCCTGCCGTCACGCCCGGCTTGCTTGCACTGGAAAACGTCGTGTTGCTGCCCCATCTCGGCAGCGCCACCAAGGCGACCAGAACTGCCATGGGCTTGCGCGTCCTTCGCAATCTTGATGCCTTCTTCACAGGCAGGCCTTTGCCGGATCGCGTCGTATAGCGCCAAAGCGCCGAAGTTTTGCCAGCGGTAAACCTTTTGTCGCCTGCTGCGTTATTGCGGCGTAGGGTCATCAGTGACGTAGGGAACTGCCACATGGTGTTTTCTGAGGCGTATCCGGGCAGGGGCGGGTTAGACATGCAGAAGGGCGGCCAAGACCCCGAGTCAGCACGTCAACAATCCACAGCGCTGGGGCATAACCGCGGTCTGGAGCGTTTTCTTGCGGGCGTGGAGAAACGCGCCTATCGCATGGCGGTGCTGGCGACCTCCAACCCTGATGAGGCGTTGGACATACTGCAGGACACCATGCTCAAACTGGTCGAGAGCTACGGGCACAAGAGCGAGGCCGAATTGGGGCCGTTGTTTTTCTGCATCCTGCAGAGCCGGATCAAAGACTGGTATCGGCGTTCTACGGTGCGCAACCGGCTGCGTAGCTGGCTGGGCCGGGACGACGACGAAGAAAATGATGACGGCTTGGATCAATTGCCGGATCCTTCGGCGCGGTCTCCGGAGGAATTGCTGGAGGTGCGTGGTGGGATGCTGGCGCTCGAAGCGGCCCTTGCAGGGCTGCCTTTGAGACAGCAGCAGGTCTTCTTGTTGCGTGCCTGGGAAGGTCTGGATGTCCGGCAAACCGCGAGAGCCATGGGTTGCGCAGAAGGTAGTGTGAAAACCCACTACTCACGCGCGTTGGCAACCTTGCGGGAAAAATTGGGTGAACATTGGTCGTGAAGATGACTATGGACAAAAACAAAGTGCTCGAAACCCACGTCCCGTCGGCTGGGTCAGATAGCGCGGTAACCTCCGCTGAAGAGCAGCGCGCGGCGGTTTTTCTGGATTCGGTACGCCGCGAGCTGGATGCTGCGTCTGGGCGGCTCGATGGCCGTACGCTGTCGCGTTTGCATCGCATCCGTTCGGAGGCTCTTTCGCGGCGCACCAAACCAGCCGCCTCCGACCGGTCATGGTGGCCGCTGGGAGGCCTTGCAGCTGCGGGTTTGCTGGCCGTGAACCTGACGCTGAACTGGTCGCAGCCATCCGCGATGGTTCCGCAAGATGGGCAAGCCGAGGCGCTGGAGGACATCGACCTGCTGACGGCAAATGATGCCCTCGAGCTTTACGAAGACTACGAGTTCTACCAGTGGCTGGCTCAGCAGTAACGCCCTGGTTTTCGTTGGAGATGGGTACCACGCTGTGATGCGTTTATTGCTGCTCGTTACTTGTCTGGGGTTACTGCCTGCCATGGTGGCTGCGCAGGATGTCATTAGCTGGGATCAGCTGAGCGATCGGCAGCGCGAGCTGCTTGCTCCTCTGGAACCAAATTGGGATCGGCTACCCCCACGGCGCCAGCAGAATCTCCTGCGCGGTGTGGAGCGCTGGGAACGTCTCAGTGCTGCCGAGCAGGACGAGGCCGAACGTCGTTTTCGGGAGTGGCAGCAACGCAGCCCGGAGCAGCGTGACCGCATCCGGGAGCGCTTCGACCGCTTCCGGGAACTCGGCCCGGAGGAGCAACAGTCCCTACGACAACGATTCCGGGATTTTCAGTCCCTGCCGGATGAGCGTCGCCGGGAATTGCGTGAGCAATTTCGCAATCGGGGACGTGCTGATCGCCCCCCTGGCGCGGCAGCGCAGCCCCCGGGAGGTCCTGACGGCCGTCGGCCGCCCGGTCCCCGCGGCGGCATAGTACCGCCGCCAGGTGTGCTTGAGCCGCCAGCGCCACCTGCGCGCTGAGGGTGAATCTGCTGGGGCGGCGCCCCGCCTTGCTTCGGGGGCCATCGCTGATTATCCTATTCGCACGAGTGTGATACTGCACACACAGCGTCAAGTCCCTTTCGGTCAGCAGGTGGCCCAAGTGAAATTTGTTAGTAGCCACATCGAGGCTTTGCATCTCCTCCGTTCCACACGCAGGAGCGTAGTCATCAGACTCCTGATCTTGGTTAGCTTAGTGGTGGGGGGCGCAAAAGGTGTAATTGCGCAGGCTGGCTCCAGATCACCGCTGCACTTCCAGACCACCGATGCCTTCTACCACTCACTGAATTCGTCCGGTTCCGGCGCCCGGCATTACGAAGTCGGCGGTCCGGTCGCACCAGCAGGTGCGCTCAGGGTCGCAGACTCCACCCGTTTTCTGTTGTGGGTCGAACTCGGGCAACGCAGGCTCAATGTAATCGAGAATCTCGGCGACGCTGGCCTCGTGCTGCGCAAGCAGATACCGATCTCGATAGGCAAACGCGGGGTGGGCAAGCAGGTCGAGGGCGACAACAAGACGCCTGTTGGCATTTACCGTATCTCTGAATATCTCGACGACAGTCAGCTTGATGATTTTTATGGGCTCGGTGCCTACCCGCTGGACTATCCCAATGCCTTGGATCGATTGCACCGGCGCAGTGGCCATGGCATCTGGTTACATGGACTACCCAAGAGGGAAGAGCTCCGGCCTTTTCTGGCTAGCGAAGGGTGCGTCGTGATCGACAACACCAGCTTTGCTGGGCTGGCAGGTGAGGTCACGGCGGGAGAAACCTTGATCCTTCTCAGCACCGAGGAACTGGAATGGGTGCCCCAGCAGGAACTGCGCAGCGCGGCTGATGAACTGCAGGCCGCCATTGAAGAGTGGCAGGGTGCCTGGGAATCGCTCGACACGGAGCAGTACCTGGCACACTACGCAGACGATTTCTCGGATCTCAAGTTCAACAAATCGTCGTGGGCCAAGTACAAGAAACAGGTGAACGCCCAAAAGCGCTTCATCGACGTCGAACTGGAGGACTTCAGCATGCTCGTGGAACCCACCACGCCGAATGTGGTGAAAGTCCTCTTCCGGCAAGGCTATAGAAGCGACAACTACAGCTGGCAGGGTCGCAAGGAGCAACTCTGGCGCCGGGATGGTTCAGGCTGGAAGATCATTTACGAAGGCGAGGTCTGATGTTGCACGCTCCTGGGTCACGTCAGGGTGTTCAGCGATGATGTTGCCGTCATGGAAGTACTCAGGACGCGTCACTCGCGGCGCTTTCAGGTGCTGCTTCACCGGCCTTCTTGTCGGTTTCCTTGCCAGCTGTGACACGCATCAGCTGCCGCGGGATGAGGCACTCCCGTCGTTCGCAGACCAGCCCGAGGCGGCTGATCCGGTCGCCAGTGGACCTTCCGCGGTAGAGTTGGCTGCTACACAGGGGCAGCCTCAAAATATCGAATCTCCCGTGTCGGAAATCAGTGTAGGCGGTCAGCAGGAGGCTGGCGCGAATCTGCCGATCACGGGGTGGAATTCGCCACAGCCACAGTTGCCCGCGGGGCCGTCACTCCCGGCAGAAATCAGCGGTCCCGATTACACAGCCGCCGTCAGCGTGCTTTGCGAGCAGATAGGCGCCAAGCTAGGCAGCGTGGAGGCGGAGGACTGCCTTGCCCAAGCCTTTGTCGCAGACGATGGGCGTTCGGTGAAAGGTCGTCCGCTGTTGTTCAAGGAAGTGACCGCTACCTCCCAGGTGAGCGAGCCATTCCGGGTTCTGCTGATGGGTGGCGTTCATGGCGATGAGTATTCTTCGATTTCCATCATCTTCAAGTGGTTGGAGCTCTTTTCCGGTCAAGCACTCGAAGGCCAATTTCACTGGCGATTTGCCCCACTGGTGAATCCGGATGGTTTGCTCGACGGGCCAAAAGCCGTGCGGCAAAACGCCAATGGGGTAGACCTCAATCGTAACTTTCCGTCGGCAGATTGGAATTCTCTTGCTGTTTCCTATTGGCAGAACAGTGCCGGCAGCAACCCCCGCCGCTTTCCCGGGTCTGCCGCCGCGAGTGAGCCGGAGGTGCAGTGGGTCGTACAGCAGATTGTGGATTTCCAACCACACGTGATCGTCTCGGTGCATGCTCCCTACCACCTTCTCGATTTCGATGGTCCGGCACCCGCTCCCTCCAACATCGGTGAGTTGTACCTGCATCAATTGGGCGTTTTCCCTGGGTCCTTGGGCAACTACGCCGGGTTGAATCGCAGCATACCGGTGGTCACGCTGGAACTGCCGTCAGCCGGCATCATGCCGGCGCGTGAGCAGATTGCGCTCATGTGGCGCGATCTCGTGGCGTGGCTCGACGAAGAGGGCCGCCGCAAGCTCAATGCACGCCATACGGCGAGGCACGAAGAGCCAGCCCGCGCCCAGCCCTCTACCGGCCTGCCCTGAGCCGGATGACACGGTCTTGCAGGCGCTGGCGAGCTCAGCGTCGAATGAGGACCAAATAGGGAATACTGGCGGAAAATCAAAGACCTGCGTTTACCCATAGGGGGTGTTGCCGGATACTGCGCACCGATCTCTCCGCAGGATCCCCTTGATGGACATGCATTACCGAGGACGCAGTCGTGGAGCGTGGTGCAGGGTGATCCTGCCGCTGTATCTGGCGGTCTGGTCGACCACGGGGCTGATGGCTCAGCCAAACGCCCTGCCGCTTGCAGTACCCGCTGCTCCGGCCGCCGCCGCAGCTTCTCCACCTTCGCAGATCCTTCCTGCGGTAGGTCGCAACGCGGCCAACGTGCCGGCTTCTTCCTCTCCGACCTCCGGGAGCAGGACCGCCGCAAGCCGCAAGCGCATTGAAATCGTCCGTACCGAGCTCAAGCCCAAAGTAGATGGCATTCTGGACGATGAGGTGTGGCAGCAGGCTACGCTCATCGATCAACTCCATCAGTTTTCCCCGGTCGATCAGGGCGTACCGTCCGAGCATACCGAGGTGTTCATCACCTACGATGAGCGCAACTTTTACGTGGCAGCGCGTCTTTATGACAGCGATCCTGCCGGAATCATTGCGCGGCAACTTGTGCAGGGTGCCAATCTCAACAGTGATGACACGCTGGAGATCGTGCTCGACACCTTCAATACCACCCGTAATGGCTACAGTTTCCAGGTAAACGCCAACGGCGTACGTCGGGAGGGGATGTTCGATAGCCCCAACTTCGTCAATCAGGATTGGACGGGTATCTGGCAGGTTGAGTCTCGCATCGACGAGCAGGGCTGGACCACGGAAATCGTGATTCCTTTCACCACGCTAAACTTCGATCCGAAATCCGAGGAGTGGGGATTCACGTTTTCCCGCACGATTGCCCGCAAGCGGGAAGAAATTGCCTGGTCTTCTTTCAACCGCAACATCAATCCGAGCACCACCGGCATCATCTACGGCATTCGCGACATACGGCAGGGCAAGGGTCTGGACATTGTGCCATCGGTGACCGTGGCCACCAGCGAAAACTACCAGCAGGGCACGACGGCACAGCGCTTCGATCCCTCGCTCAACGTGTTCTATAAATTCACACCCAACCTGACCGGTGCGCTGACCGTCAACACGGATTTTTCAGCCACCGAGGTCGATAATCGGCAAGTCAATCTGTCGCGTTTCTCACTGTTCTTTCCGGAAAAGCGAGACTTCTTCTTGCAGGATGTCGACATCTTCAGCTTCGGGGGGCTCGACCAGAATGGCATCCCGTTCTATTCGCGCCGCATTGGACTGAGTCCTGCCGGGCAGCCGGTCGACATCGAGGCCGGCGTGAAACTCACTGGCCGTATCGGGGACTGGAATGTCGGCAGCCTCATCGTGCAGCAGGGTGAAACACCTACGCTGGACGCGCAGTCGGTTTTTGTTGGGCGCGTGGCGGCCAATGTGCTGTCGGAGTCACAGGTGGGGGCCATCTTCACGTCGGGCGACCCTGCGCGCGGACTCGACAACCAGGTGGCAGGGGCCGATTTTCGCTACCAGAACACGCGCTTTTCTCGTACGCATACTTTGCGCGGCAATGCCTGGTACCAGCAGTCGGACACCAGCGGCGTGGTCGGAGACGACAAGGCCTTCGGTGTGGGCGCCAACTTCGACACGCAGAACAGCGGCTTCGGTGGCTTCGCCAGCTACAGCTATTTCGGCAAGGAATTCAATCCGGCCCTCGGCTTCGCAAACAACACGGGGGTGCAGGGCGTCAACATGGCGGGCAATGGCCGTTACTTCCTCAACGGTCACTCACTGATCCGCAACGTGAACACGTTCATGCGCTACGGATACACCGAAAAGCTCGACTCGGGAGAAATGCAGCAAGAGGACTGGTTCTGGCGGGTGCTCAACGTCAATACCCACCGGGGAGATCAGATCGGCATAGGGGGCTACCGCACGCGGGAGGGGCTCGATCGACCCTTTGCGATTCGTCCCGGCATCGTGATTCCCGCCGGCAAATACGCCTTCAGCGGTATACAGGGAGAGTTTCGGCTATCGGAGCAGCGCATGTTGTCGTCGCGCATCGCGTTCAACACCGGAGACTACTACGACGGTAGTCGCGTGCAATACAACACCAGCGCCGACTTTCGGCCAAGCAGCCACCTTGCGTTGGGTCTCGAGTATCAGTACACCGCCGCCACCCTGCCACAAGGCGATTTCACCACGCGTGTGGTGCGCATGAACGTCAACTATGCGCTGAATGCCAAACTCTCGTGGATCAATCTCGTGCAATACGATAACGCGTCCAACGTCGTCGGTCTCAACAGCCGTCTGCGCTGGAACCCACAGGCCGGCGAAGACCTGTATCTCGTCATCAACTACAACTTCGATTCGGAAGGGGCTTTTGCAAACATGAGCTCCCAAACTTCCGAGCTCGTGCTCAAGTACACGAAGAACTTCCGTTTTTGACCGAAGGACTGCGCGAGCCAGTCCCCAGGGCAAGGAACCTCAGCCACGCGTCCTTTCGAACTCGCGCATGAATTCCGCCAGCTTGCGACAGCCCGCCAGCGGCACCGGGTTGTAGATCGAGGCACGAATGCCGCCCACCACCTTATGTCCTTTCAGCGCGTACAGACCGTTGGCCAGCGCTTCTTTCAGGAACAGCGCGGTCAACTCTTCTGAAGGCAGTACCCAGGTCACATTCATGCGTGAGCGGTAGGCCGGTTGTGCCGTGCCGCGGTAGAAGTCCGAGCCATCGAGAACGCGGTACAGCGTCTGCGCTTTTTCCTCGTTGCGCTGGGCCATGGCCTCCGGGCCACCCTGGTCCTTCAGCCACTGCATCACGAGACTCATGACGTAGATGTTGAAGGTGCTGTTGGTGTTGGCGAGCGAGTGGTTCTTCGCGTAGACGGCCCAGTCCAGCAGGGAAGGGGTGCGCTCCATGGAATGACCGATGAGGTCCTCGCGCACGATCACGAGCGCGGTACCGGCAGGCCCGAGGTTCTTCTGCAGTCCGGCAAAGACGACGCCAGTCTTGCTGAAATCGACCGGCCTGGAAAAGATGTCGGAGGTGGCATCGATGACGAGCGGCATGTCTTCCATGTCGGGCCAGCTGGGGTACTGCGTGCCGTAAATGGTGTTGTTGCTGGTGATGAAGGCATACGACGCATCGTCGTCGACCATGCGGCGCGTGAACTCCGGGATGCGATCGTAGCTGGAGTCGCGGCCGCTGGCAGCTATCACGATATTGCCGTAGCGCTGGGCCTCTACATTGGCAAGGCGCGAGAAGTGACCCGTTTCACAGTACACGGCCTTGCGCGCCGGTTTGCGGGCCAGCAGGTTGAGGGGGACGCCGGCGAACTGCATCTGCGCTCCTCCGTGCGTGTACAGCAACTGGTAGTTGGCTGGTATTTTGCCTACTTCCCTGACCAGCTCATCGCAGCGGGCGAGCACCGCCTCGAATTCCTTCGAGCGGTGACTGATCTCGATGACGGAAACCCCCATGTTGTTGAAATTGAGGAAGTCACGCTGCACTTGCTGCATGACCTCCGTCGGAAGCATGGAGGGACCTGCACCAAAGTTGTAAACGGGTTCATTCATGGAGGTCACACACCGTGTTGGAGCCTGCTGATAACGCGCCGGCGGGCCGGCTACTACCGCCTCTCAGCCTTTGCGAAAACTCTTGGAAAAAATCTTGGGAAGCCTTGGAAACAAGTCCTGGGAAACAGTGGTCTCGCGTACGCGGCTCAGTCCGCGCGCGGTAATACGCTCGCCCCGCTCAAATGGTCCACACCTTGATCACGTGGTGGATGGCCTGGATATCGGCCAAGGTGTCTTCGGAGAGCTGCGCTTCCACGTCAATCAGGTTGTAGGCGATGTCGCCTTTGCTCTTGTTGAGCATGTCCATGACGTTGATGTTGCTGGCCGCGAGGATCGACAGAATCTGGCCCAGCATGCCCGGGACGTTCTGGTTGACGATGGCCAGCCGTGTACCCGATGAGCGCTCGAGATGGAGGCTCGGAAAGTTGACTGCGTTGCGGATGTTGCCGTTTTCGAGGAAGTCCCGCAGCTGATCCGCGGCCATGACCGCACAATTGTCTTCTGCTTCGTCCGTGCTCGCCCCGATGTGGGGCATG
Organism: Gammaproteobacteria bacterium; assembly: GCA_036796405.1. GTDB lineage: Bacteria > Pseudomonadota > Gammaproteobacteria > Pseudomonadales > Pseudohongiellaceae > CAILUG01. The sequence goes on from DAIRDB010000003.1 coordinate 17,387, forward strand.
AGAACAGCCTTCGGGTGCCCAAGCAGAGCAGGCGTCGGAAAGTCCGTCACGTAGCAGGACAGACGCCCGGCGTTGAGACCGTCCAGCACGGCAGAATCCTCGACCAGCGCATCCCGCGAGTAATTGAGCAGCACGGCGCCGGTCTTGAAGTAGTTGATGATCTTGCGGTCAATGAGGTTGCGGGTGCTTTCCAGGACCGGTAGATGCAAGGTCACATAGTCCGACCGTGCGATCAGTGAGGTGAGATTTTCCTGACGCTCCACCTGATTAGCCAAACGCCATGCGGCGTCGACCGACAAGGCAGGATCGTAACCGAGCACCTTCATGCCCAGCTGGATGGCGATGTCGGCCACCAGCGCGCCGATGGCACCTAGCCCCACGACGCCGAGGGTTTTGCCGGTCAGCTCGTTGCCCTTGAAGTTCTTCTTGTGGTGTTCCATCAACTGGTTGAGGTCTGGATAAGAAAGCGAGGGACTCTGCTTGCCCACCCAGTCGATTCCCTGCAAAACGCCGCGGGATGCCAGCAGCAAGCCACACAGCACGAGCTCCTTCACGGCATTGGCATTGGCGCCCGGCGTGTTGAAGACCACGACGCCCGCCTTGGTGAAGGTATCGACTGGAATATTGTTGGTGCCGGCGCCGGCGCGCGCCACGGCCTTGAGGCGGGGATGCAGATGCTCAGCGCTCAACGGATGACTGCGCACCAGCAGCGCATCAGCGCCGCTGACGTCCGCTCCCACCTGGTAGGTTTGCTGCGGCAGACGCAGGAGGCCTTTCTCGGAGATCTGGTTGAAGGTCTGGATCTTGTACATCGGGTTCACTTTTGTATGGGGGAAGAAGCCGGAAAACAGCAGGAAACTGCGCGCGGAAAGGCCACGACTTTATACAAAGATTGCCCCGAAATTGCCAGCCGCTGACGGTCTGGCCCGCTCGGGATTCCGGGCAAACAGCGCTTCGGCCCAAGCGGTTTCAGTCGCTATAATCGGCGCTTTCACACGTCAGCGGATCGCACCATGACCGACGTTCAGCAGGCCAGCATCAAGGACTACATGCAATCGCTGGGGCAGGCGGCGCGTGCCGCTTCGCGCCGTGTTGCGGCTGCCGATACCAATACCAGGAATCTCGCGCTGTTGCAGACGATCACTGCCATCGAGGCCTCGCGCCAGCAGGTCTTGGAGGCCAATCGTCGCGATCTCGAAGCCGGCCGGCAAAAGGGTCTGGATGCGGCCATGCTTGATCGTCTCGAGTTGACGCCCAAACGCATCGACGGTGTCATCGAAGGACTGCGGCAGGTGGCGGCGCTCACGGATCCCATCGGAGAAATCTCGGATCTACGCTACATGCCGAGTGGTATCCAGGTCGGGCGGATGCGGGTTCCGCTTGGCGTAGTGGGCATCATCTACGAATCGCGGCCCAATGTGACGGTCGAAGCGGCGAGCCTCTGCCTGAAGTCGGGCAATGCAACGCTACTGCGCGGTGGTTCTGAAGCGCTGCATTCGAACCAGGCGCTGGCAGCCTGCATCGCCAGCGGGTTGAGGGCTGCGGGCTTGCCCGAGACTGCCGTGCAGGTCCTTGCCACTACCGATCGGGCGGCCGTGGGAGAAATGGTGGCGATGCCGCAGTACGTGGATGTGATTGTCCCGCGCGGTGGCAAGGGGCTGATCGAACGCATCAGCCGAGAGGCCCGTGTCCCGGTGATCAAGCATCTCGACGGCGTCTGCCACGTCTACATTGATGCCGAGGCCGATTTCGACAAGGCGCAGCGCGTGGCCATGAATGCCAAGACCCATCGCTATGGCGTCTGCAATGCCATGGAAACCCTGCTGGTGCATTTCAACGTGGCGGAAAAAATGCTGTTGCCTTTGCTGGAGCAACTGCAGGCCAAGGGTGTGGAAGTGCGGGGTTGTGCGCGTACACGCGCCATCAAGTCTGGTGTGCTGCAGGCCACCGAGGCAGATTGGTACGCCGAATATCTGGCGCCGATCCTCGCCATTCGCGTGGTCGACAGTCTCGATGAGGCCATCGATCACATCACCCGCTACGGTTCGCAGCATACCGATGCCATCGTCACCGAGAACTACACCACCGCACGCCGCTTCCTGCGGGAAGTCGATTCCAGTTCGGTGATGGTCAACGCTTCCACGCGGTTTGCCGACGGCTTCGAGTACGGACTCGGTGCCGAGATCGGTATTTCCACCGACAAGTTCCATGCGCGCGGGCCGGTGGGTCTGGAGGGACTGACGTCGCAGAAATACGTGGTGCTCGGTGACGGTCACGTGCGACGCTGAAGCCCTTCTCAGTAGCAGCCCCTACTTCCTTTTCCCCCAGCGGAGTCCGTCATTGAAAGCCAAGAAACTGCGTGATTTTGTCGAAACCGTGGTCAGCGACATGAAGGGCCAAAACCTCGTCATGCTCGACATCCAGAAAATGTCGAGTGTTGCCGACTACATGGTCGTGGTCACTGGCACTTCGAACCGCCATGTACGATCGATCGCCGAGGAAGTGGAAAAGCGCTGCAAGGAGAAGGGCGTCACCGTCCGAGGCGTTGAAGGAAAAGACGCCTCCGAGTGGGTCCTGTTGGATCTCGGTGATGTACTGTTGCATGTCATGCAGGCCGCCACGCGCAAGCTCTACGATCTCGAAAGTCTGTGGAAGCTTTCGCCCACCGAGTGAGCAGCCTATGAGGCTCACGCTCGTTTCGGTCGGCCAGCGTATGCCGGCATGGGTGGAGGCGGGCATCGTCGAATACCAGAAGCGTCTGCCGCGTGAATTCGAGTTGCGTCTGGTCGAAGTGCCGCTCGCCCAGCGCAGCAAGACCGTAAGCCTGGCCCAGGCTGTCGAGCGTGAGGGCGAGGCCTGCCTCAGGGCCATCCCCGCCGGGGATTTCGTGGTCGCGCTCGATGTCCTCGGCAAGCCGCTAGGCACGGAGGCGCTGGCGACGAGGATCGGCACCTTGCGGGACGAGGGACGTGACCTTTGCCTCCTCGTGGGGGGGCCGGACGGACTTGCCGAGACTTGTCTGCGTCGTGCCGATGCCACATGGTCGCTGTCGCTGCTGACCTTTCCCCACCCCCTAGTACGGCTCATTGTGGCCGAGCAGGTGTACCGGGTCTGGACCCTGCTCAAGGGTCATCCATACCACCGTGCCTGACCGCGAGCGCTGACACGAGGGCAGCAGCGGTCGGGCTGCTTTAGGCAAATATCCAACCAAAATCAGCAAGATGCTGTATTTTGTTGCGAGCCGACTGTAGTATCGCCGCTTACCGACTGGCGCCGGTGCCGTAATGACCGAACACCACATCCTCAAGGATCACAATCAGGAGAGAAAACTGTTTCTTTCCCGTCTGCTGATCGGCGCGGGAATCTCGGCGTTGTTGTTGTGCGGACTCGTGGCACGCATGGCCTACCTGCAGATCGCCAAGCACGAGTATTACAGCACACAGTCCGACAATTACCGCATACACACCCTGCCGGTCGCGCCTAACCGCGGCATCATCTACGACCGCAATGGCGTGATCCTCGCGGAAAACAAGCCCAGTTATAACCTTACGGTGGTCAAAGAAAACGCCAGAGGGATGCAGGAAAGTCTGGCGTTGCTGCAGGAACTCATCGGCTTTTCCGCGGATGACGAGGAGAAGCTTCAGAATCGTCTCAAGCGCCGGGCGGTACCCTTCTCGTCGGTTCCTGTGCGTCTGGACCTGAGCGAGGCGGAGATCGCCAGCCTGGCCGTGAACCAGTTCCGGCTGCCGGGCTTTGCCATCGAGGCGCAGTTGGTGCGCCACTATCCGCACGGCGAGTTGCTGGCACATGCGCTCGGCTATGTGGGCAGCATCACCGAAGATGAGATGAAGACCCTCGACACCGTCAACTACAAGGGCACCGACGAGATCGGCAAGAGCGGCGTTGAAAAATTCTACGAAACCTTGCTGCACGGCACGGTGGGGTACGAGCAGGTCGAGAAGAATGCCAGCGGCCGCATCATGCAAGTGCTGTCGCGTACGGATCCGGTGCCCGGTCAGGACATCATGCTGCACCTGGACATCAATCTGCAGCAGGCTGCCGAAACTGCGCTAGGCGATTTCAAGGGCGGCATCATTGCACTCGACACCACGACCGGCGGCGTGCTGGCGATGGTCAGCAAGCCGTCGTTCGATCCCAATCTGTTCATTGGTGGCATCAGCCGCACGGATTTCGCCCGCCTCAACAGCAGCAAAGACACGCCGTTGTTCAATCGTGCACTGGCCAAGTATTCACCGGGATCCACCATCAAACCCTTTCTCGGACTGGCGGCGCTCGACACGGGGCTTCGCACCCGTGATTACGCCGTGCGCGATGCCGGCTACTTCCAGCTCGATGGCAGCAGTCACGTCTACCACGACTGGACCTGGTGGTCGAATCGCAGCGGCCATGATCTCGTGAGCATGGAGCGGGCCATCTACCAGAGCTGCGACGTGTACTTCTTCGATCTGGCGACCGACATGAGCATCGACACTATGCACGACTTCCTCGCCAAGTTCGGATTCGGTGCGAATACAGCCGTCGACATACCACAGGCCAGCAAGGGTACCTTGCCATCCCGACAATGGAAGCTCGCAACGATCGGGGAGCCGTGGTACCCGGGTGAAACGGTGAATTCCTCGATCGGGCAGGGGTACACGGAGGCCACGCCGCTGCAGTTGGCCACGGCCGCCATGGTGATGGCCAACCACGGCAAGTGGCATCAGCCGGCCATGGTCAAGCGCATCGGGCTCAACAGCGAAGACCGCCGCCTCCCCAGCGCCATGCCCGACATACAGCTGAACAACGAGGATGACTGGAACTTCATCGGCGGAGCGATGGCCAAGGTGGTACACCGAAATGGTGGCTACCGCGATGATGGCACGGCCTACGACTACATCGCCGGCGTCAAGCCGCTGGCCTACACCATGGCCGGCAAGAGCGGTACGGCGCAGGTCAAAGCCATGCCCGCCGATTTCCGCAAGGGGGATGCGGTGCCGGAAGAGTACCGCGACAACGCGCTCTTCATCGCCTTCGCTCCGGTGGAAGCGCCCCGCATCGCCGTGGCCGTGTTCGTCGAGCATGGTGAGGGCGGCAGTTCGGTGGCCGGTCCCATTGCGCGGCAGATTCTTGATGCCTACCTGCTCGGCAGCGAGGGGGTGCTCAAGCCGGAGTTCGTTCCACCCGAGCCGGCCCTCTTGAGCGCCGGCGCGCCCTGAGGGCGCTGCAGTAATGCCGGGACCAACTTCACGCCAGCCAATCCGCCACCTGCGGGAGGGTCTCGAACGCAAGCGGTCCTGGACCGAGCGTCTCCACGTGGATGGCCCGCTGCTGCTGGCCTTGCTGGTGTTGCTGCTGTTTGGTCTTGCGGTGCTTTACAGCGCCACCAACCAGAACCTGGTCGAGGTAAGGCGGCAGGCCATATTCATTGGGATTGCCGTCGGAGTGCTGCTTTTTGTGGCACAGATCAACGTGAGGCTTCTGCGTGTGTGGGCCCCCTGGATGTTCCTCGGCGGCTGTGTCCTGCTGATCGGTGTGTTGCTGTTCGGTGACATATCCAATGGCGCACAGCGCTGGATCGACCTGCCCGGGTTGCCGCGCTTCCAGCCGAGCGAGGTCATGAAGATCCTGGTGCCGTTGACTGTGGCTTCGTTCCTTTCGCGCGGCATCATGCCACCCAGCCTGCTGCAGGTGCTGGTGTCCATGCTCATCATCGGTACGCCGGCCGTGCTGACGGCGCGCCAGCCCGATCTCGGGACGGCCCTGTTGATCGGCGTGGCCGGCATCTTCGTGTTGCTGCTGGCCGGCATGCGCTGGAAGTGGGTGTTTCTGGTGCTGACGCTGGCGGTCGCGGCGGCCCCGGCGCTGTGGTTCTTCTACATGGATGATTATCAGAAGAACCGTATTCATACCTTTTTGGACCCGGAGCGGGAACCCTTGGGAGCTGGCTGGAACATCATCCAGTCCAAGACGGCGATCGGTTCGGGCGGGCTGTACGGCAAAGGCTGGCTGAACGGGGTGCAATCACGGCTGGACTACCTGCCGGAAGGCCAGACCGACTTCATCGTTGCCGTGCTCGCAGAGGAGTTCGGTCTAGTGGGTATCCTGTTCCTGCTGACACTATATATTGTGATTATAGGGCGCGCTCTGTATATTGCGGGCGCCGCGCAGGACTTGTTCGCCCGCCTCACGGCGGGCAGTTTGACCCTGACTTTTTTCGTGTACGTGTTCGTCAACATCGGCATGGTGTCGGGCTTGCTGCCCGTGGTGGGGGTACCCCTGCCGCTGGTCAGTCTCGGGGGTACGTCGATCATCAGTCTGATGACCGGCTTCGGCATTCTGATGTCGATTCACACCCATCGCACGGCCCGCCTGGGTTTCTAGTGCCGGCAATCGGGAGACTGTCAACCGTGGCGCAGGCGTTTCGCCCTTACAAGATTCTGATCCTGTTGCTGCCGCTGCTGCTGGCCGCCTGCCGCTCGACCGCCCCGGTCACCAGTAGCGGCACCAACCCCAATGCTGGACGCTATACGCTCGAGCAGGATGTACCGCTGCTCGAACCCATCGATCTCGCCGCGGTGCGCGAGGTGGTACCGAAAGTAGAGCCACGCACGGCAGCCGGCAACAAGAGTCCCTACACCATCAATGGCCGTACCTACACCGTGCTGCGCGACGAAGCAGGTTACTCGGAAATCGGGCTTGCCTCCTGGTACGGTCGCAAGTTCCACGGTCACCTCACGGCCAATGGCGAGCAGTACGACATGTTCCAACTGTCCGCCGCGCATACTCGGCTGCCGATACCGAGCTATGTGCGCGTCACCAACCTCGACAACGGCAAGAGTATCGTGGCCCGCGTCAATGATCGTGGGCCCTTTCATCCCGGGCGCATCGTCGACATGTCCTATGCTGGAGCCGTGTTGCTCGGCTATGCCAATGCGGGCACGGCGCGGGTTCGCGTCGAGGCGCTGGTACCGGAGCGTACCGCTGGACCGGCCGTCTCGGCGGCACCCGTGCCGCCAGCGGTTGCGGAACCCGTGGTCGATCCTGCGGTCTCAGTGGATAGCGTGGTCAGCGAGCGTCAGTTGATCGAGGAGGATCGAGGCCGGGAATTCCTGCAGATCGGCGCCTTTGCCAACGAGACAGCAGCCCGCAGTCTGCAGGAGCGGTTGCGCTCGATGACCGACATGGACGTGGTGATTCACCAGGAGCCCGCCGCCAATGGCGCCGCCCTCTACAAGGTGCGCGTAGGGCCCTTGGCCGATGACGCCACGGTACGCTCGTTGCAGGAGGCCGTCGCCGCGGCCGAACTCGGCAAACCCTTCAAAGTCAGGCTTTGATACTTCAGGACACGACGACATGACCGCAAGCAAACACCTGGTACTGGCCCTGCTCGCGCTGCTGCTCGGCACAGCGGCCCTCGCCCAAGACGATCCGGAACCGGCCGCTGGCGCTACCGCGGCACCATCGGCGCTGCCCGCGGTACCGCCACCGGCTGCCGTGCCCCGTCCCAGTACACCGCAGCCGCGCACGCCGCAGCCCGGCAACGACGCGGCGCAGATCATACCCAAGGCGCCGCAGATCAATGCCACCAGCTACATCCTGATCGACGCAGCCACAGGTACGGTGCTGAGCGAGCAGAACGCCGACCAGCCGCTGGCTCCCGCCAGCCTCACCAAGATCATGACCACCTATGTGGCAGACAATGAGCTGGCCGCCGGCAACATCTCACTGGACGATCAGGTGTTCGTCAGCGTGAAAGCTTGGAAGATGGAAGGCTCGAAGATGTTCATTCAGGAGGGCACGATGGTGCGCCTCGAAGACATCATGCGCGGCATCATCGTGCAGTCCGGCAACGACGCCAGCGTGGCGCTGGCCGAGCACATCGCCGGCAGCGAAGAAGCCTTTGCCGACATGATGAACCAGCATGCCGCCCGGCTGGGCATGACCAATACCCACTTCACCAATGCGTCTGGTCTGCCGGATCCGGCGCATGTGATGTCCGCACGAGATCTCGCGATCCTGGCCCGTGCCGTGATCACCAATTTCCCCGAAGCCTACAAGATGTACGGCGAGCGCGAATTCACCTTCAACAACATTCGCCAACCCAACCGCAACACGCTTCTGTTCAGCAATTCTGACGTGGACGGCATGAAGACCGGTTTCACTGACGATGCCGGCTACTGTCTGGTGGCCTCCGGCGTGCGTGACGGCATGCGTTTGATCACGGTGGTGCTCGGTACCGCTTCCACGGAGGCGCGAGCGCAGGAAACGCAGAAGTTGCTGGCCTACGGATTCCGCTTCTACGAAACCGCGCAGATCCTCACCGCCAATCAGGTGATGGGCAGCACCAAGGTCTGGTCTGGTCAGGTCGATGCTGTCGAGGTCGGCGTGCAGGAGCCCCTCACCGCCACCATCCCGCGTGGACAGATCGGCAAGCTCAGCACCGAGCTCACGCTAGACGAAACCATCAAGGCACCCATCGCCGCCGGACAGCCGTTGGGCAAGCTAAAGGTATCGATCGGTGAGCAGATCTTCTACGATGGTCCGGTGGTTGCCCTGGAAGCCATCGAGGCAGGCAGCTGGCTGAAGCGTCTGATGGACTGGCTGCACCTGTTCTTCCTGTCGTTGTTTGGCTGAGCCCCGGCAGATCGTCGGCCCGTCATGACGACGCAGGAGCCGCCCAGACTCGAGTATCCCTGCCCGTACCCGATCAAGGTCGTGGGCGAACACGCCCAAGACTTTGTGGCGGTAGTGCTGGCCATCGTGCAAAGACATGACGCGGCCGTGCGCGCCGAGCAGGTGCGGCGGCGCGCCAGCGCCGGTGACCGCTATCTTTCGCTCACCATCACCATCACAGCCACGGGGCCTGACCAAATCCAGGCCCTGTTCGCCGACCTGAAGGCCAGCGGTCGCGTGTTGGTGGTGCTCTAGTGGCCACCGGCTGTATCTCGTGATTCGCCAACCCTGTCTGCTGCGTTCGCTCGGGCTCCAGCCCTACCAGCCCGTGCTGGCTTCCATGCATGCGTTCGTGGCCGATCGCACTGCCGCCACCATCGATGAGCTGTGGGTGTTGCAGCATGCGCCGGTATTCACGCAGGGGCAGGCCGGCAAAGCCGAGCATCTACTTAACCCGGGCACCATTCCTGTGGTGCAGAGCGATCGGGGTGGGCAGGTGACTTATCACGGGCCGGGGCAGGCCGTGGTGTATTTCCTGCTTGATGTCAGGCGTCGTGAGGCCGGCGTTCGCGTGTTGGTGGACTTGATTGAGCAGAGCGTGCTGCGGGTACTGGCAAGCTACGGCATCGAGGGTCACCTCCGCGCTGGCGCGCCCGGGGTCTACGTGGCGGAGCGCAAGATCGCGGCGCTTGGGCTGCGCATCCGCCGAGGCTCGTCGCTGCATGGTCTCAGTTTCAACATCGACATGGACCTCGAACCCTTTCGCCGCATCAATCCCTGTGGCTATGCCGGGCTACAGTGCACGCAGTTGCGGGATCTGCTGCCTGCACCGACCCCCGCACTTTTCGCCGATGCGGAGAGCAGACTTGTCCGGGAATTGCTGGGGGCGCTGGTATAATCTCCATGCTCCGCGACCTCCGTGGGCTCCAGTCAGGGCTCGACCTGAGCGCTCGTGCTGGCCCCGGTCCCTTTCATCGTAAGCTGAGAATCGCATGTCAGACCCCACCATGATCGACCCTGCCGCTGCCCCGCCCAAGAAAGTCGTGCAAGGTGAAAAGCTCCGTGGCGCCGACAAGATGGCGCGCATACCGGTCAAGATACTGCCCACGGTCGACCTGCCAAAAAAGCCGGACTGGATCCGCGTGCGCATGGGCGACGCCGGGCGAGTAGGAGAGATCAAGGACATCCTGCGCCGGCACAAACTGAGTTCGGTGTGCGAGGAAGCGTCCTGCCCCAATCTCGGTGAGTGCTTCAGCGGCGGCACCGCCACTTTCATGATCATGGGTGACATCTGCACACGCCGCTGCACGTTCTGTGACGTGGCACACGGGAGGCCGAATGCACTCATGGAAAACGAACCACTGGAACTGGCCACCGCCATCGCTGAACTGCGACTGCGCTACGTGGTCATCACCTCGGTGGACCGTGACGACCTGAAGGATGGCGGTGCGGATCACTTCGCCCGCTGCATCGCCGAGACGCGGCGCCTGAATCCCGGCATCAAGGTGGAAGTGCTGGTCCCGGACTTCCGGGGTCGCGGCAGCGTGGCGCTCGACATCCTCACCCGCACCAGGCCGGACGTCTTCAACCACAACCTCGAAACGGTGAAGCCTCTCTACCTGAAGGTGCGGCCTGGCTCCGACTATGACTGGTCGCTGAACCTGCTCAAGCAGTACAAGGCGCAGGCTCCGGAAGTGATCACCAAGAGCGGCATCATGGTTGGCATCGGCGAGACCAAGGCGGAGGTGATCGGCGTGCTCGAAGACCTCAAGGCCCACGATGTCGACATGGTTACCATCGGTCAGTATCTGCAGCCGAGCCGCTCACATCTGGCCGTGGAGCGCTTCGTGCATCCGGACGAATTCGCCGAGTACGAGCAGATCGGCATGGCGATGGGTTTTCGTCACGTGGCAAGTGGTCCGCTGGTGCGGTCCTCGTATCACGCCGACAAGCAATCGAAAATCTGAGCAGCGTCGCACTCAGCCGTCACCCGCCGAGATGAGCCGGCGGATCACCGCGACGAAGGCAGCGCCGTATTTTTCACAGCGGCGCTCGCCGATGCCGCCGATGTCGGCAAAGCCATAGAGCGTGGTGGGTTTCAGCCGGCAGACTTCCTCCAGCGTGCGATTGTGCATGATCACGTAGGGAGGCACCTGCTGCTCTTCTGCGAGTTGGCGCCGGCAATCGCGCAGGGCCTCCCACAGCACGGGGTCGAGATCGCTGGCGCTGCCGGGCAGTGTGCCTCGGCCACTGCTGCGCCCCTTGGCTGGTTTAGGCTTCTCATCCTGACGCAGAGCTACCACGGTCTCTCCGCGCAGCAGCGGACGACAGGTGTGCTCCACCAGACGCAGGGCACCGAAGCGTTCGAGATCCACCGTCAGGAAATTGCGGGCCACCAGTTGCCGGAACACCGAGCGCCAGCGCGCTGTATCAAGCGCGCGGCCGATGCCGAAGACGCTAAGGTGCTGGTGTTCGAACTGCAGGATCTTGTCACTGCTTTCGCCACGCAGCAGGTCCACGAGGTGGTTGACACCGAAACGCTGGCCGCTGCGGTACACCGCACTCAGCGCCATGCGCGCTGCCTCCGTTCCGTCCCAGGTCGCCACCGGTTCCAGGCAGGTATCGCAGTTGCCGCAGGGGGCCGGCAGTTCCTCGCCGAAGTACCGCAGCAGTACCTGGCGCCGGCAGGTGGTGATCTCGCAAAGACCCAGCATGGCATTCAGTCTCTGCTGCTCGGCCCGTTTGTACTCGTCGCTGCCCTCGGAAGCCGCCAGCATCTCCCGCAGCTTGATCACGTCCTGCAGTCCATAGAGCAGCAGCGTGCCTGACGGCTCGCCATCGCGTCCGGCGCGTCCGGTTTCCTGGTAGTAGGCTTCGATGGTCTTGGGCATGTCGAGGTGTGCCACGAAGCGCACGTCAGGCTTGTCGATGCCCATGCCGAAGGCGATGGTAGCCACCATCACCAGACCGTCTTCGCGCAGAAAGCGCGCCTGGTGCGCGGCCCGTAACTTGGCCTCGAGGCCGGCGTGGTAGGGCAGTGCCTTGAAACCTTCGTCGCACAGCCACTGAGCGGTCTCCTCGGTTTTCTGCCGCGAAAGGCAGTAGACGATGCCGGCTTCACCCGGGGGGCGCCCGCGCAGGAAGCGCAGCAGTTGCTGGCGCGGATTGTCCTTGAGCGTGATGCGGTAGCAGATGTTCGGGCGATCGAAGCCGGCGATGAACTGCTCGGCATCCTGCAGCGCCAGACGTTCGATGATTTCCTGCCGTGTGCGCACGTCGGCGGTAGCCGTAAGCGCCATGCGCGGTACGGAAGGAAACAGCCGCTGCAGCACGCCAAGTTCGAGGTAGTCAGCGCGAAAGTCGTGACCCCACTGCGAGACACAGTGGGCTTCGTCAATGGCAAACAGGGCGATGCGCGCGCGCGCCAGCAAGGCCAGCGTACGCTCACCCTTCAGACGCTCGGGGGCCAGGTAGAGCAGATCGAGCTCGCCCTGCAACAGGGCCTGCTCGATGGCACGTGCTTCGTCGAGCGAGAGCGTGGAGTTTAGAAACGCCGCGCGCACGCCGACCTGGTGCAGCGCCGCCACCTGGTCCTGCATGAGCGCAATCAACGGTGAGATCACCACGCCACAGCCCTCGCGCACCAGCGCCGGGATCTGGTAGCACAGGGACTTGCCGCCGCCGGTCGGCATCAGCACCAGCGCATCGCCGCCGGCGATGACGCGTTCGACGATGGCGTCCTGTGGGTGCCGAAACGCGGTGTAGCCGAATACGCTGCGCAGAACCGCCAATGCCTGCGTCATGCGAAGGCGAGCAGCGGCGTCGGTAGGCGAGGATTGCTGAACTGCAGCACCAGCGTGGCGAGTTCGTCCCAGACCTGGCGCTGCAGTAGTCCCTTGGCTGTCTGGTCCACCACGCGGGCCCGGTCCAGCAGTTGCTGCAGGCTACGTTGGCTGTGTACCTGCAGGGCGTGCTCGGTCAGCTGCACCCGGGTACCCCACAGGCGGTAGCTCTGCACGATGTCGCGTGGGCTGCGGCCCTGATCGCGATCCACCAGCATGGCGCTCAGCTGGCGCAGTTCGCGGGTGAGCATGCCCAGCAGGGCCAGGGCCTCGTCGCCCTCCGCCCGCAGGTGCCCCAGCACCTTGAGCGCTCGCTCGCTGTGGCCGCCAAGGCAGGCGTCCACCAGCGAGAACACGGTGAAGCGCGAACTGTCGGCCACGGACTCCAGCACGGTGGCAAGATCCAGTATGTCCCCTTGGGCAACAATGCGCAGCTTTTCGATCTCCTGATTGGCGGCCAGCAGGTTGCCCTCCACCCGCTCCACCAGCAGGGCGAGCGCGGCCGGGTCGATACCAAGGCCCTGCCGCCGCAGCCGCTGCTCTATCCACTGCGGAAGTTCCTGCTCCCTCACCGGCCAGATCGCACAGAACAGGGCTTTCTGCTCCAGCGCAGCGAACCACTTGCTGGACTGTGCCTGCTTGTCGACTTTGCCGGTGCTGAGCAACAGCAGGTTGTCCGGATTCGGGTCGGCGAGATAACGCTGCAAGGCCGTACGTGCCGCTTCGTCAAATTTCGTGGGGCGCAGATCGATGAGCTTGCGCTCGGCAAACAGGGACAGGGAGTTATTGCTCTGCAGCAGGTCGTTCCAGTCGTAACCGGGACCGGCCTCGATCACCTCACGCTCGCTATAGCCCTGCTCGCGTGCGGAGCGGCGCACCAGATCGCCGGCTTCCTGCATGAGCAGCGGTTCATCGCCACTGAGCCAGACCAGCGGCAGGGTGAGTTGCTCGAGACGCTGGGGGAGTTGTTCGAGTTTGATCTGCATGAGTACCCTTCGGGTCGCGGTTCCGATCGTAACCGCAAAGTCTCGGAAAAACAGGGCAGCTCCGGCCTCGTCGATCGGACCAACCGCCACATCTGAGCGCCTCGATGAAGGCAAGATCGTGCAGGATCACTTGGCCAGTTCCCGCAGGGCAACCTCTACTGCTTCTGTTGAGACCTGTGCCGTCGTTATAACCCAAGTTGTCACGCTCTCGCCAACCGAAAAATCCCGGTGGCCGTTGGTGTCGGTCTGGCAAGCTCGAGAGAATCAGCTTGAATAATCAACAGGTTAGCCTATACTGCGCGCCCCGCCAGAGGTCCCCTCCCCCATGTCGTCCCCCCAAGAAGTCTCGTTCAGCGAACTCTCGCTGAGCCCCGCTGTACTGCAAGCTCTTGAAACGTCGGGCTATGAGCGTCCATCGCCCATCCAGGCCAAGACCATTCCGCTGCTGTTGGCCGGCCGCGACGTGATCGGTCAGGCGCAGACTGGTACAGGCAAGACGGCAGCATTTGCGCTGCCGCTGCTCAGCAAGCTCGATCTGGCGCAGAAGGAACCGCAGGTGCTGGTGCTGGCGCCCACCCGTGAACTGGCGTTGCAGGTGGCGGAGGCCTTCGAGACCTATGGTAGCGAGATCCGTGGTCTGCAGGTGCTGGCCGTCTATGGGGGCGCTGGCTTTGGCGACCAGCTGCACGGCCTGCGGCGCGGCTGCCACGTCGTGGTGGGCACGCCGGGCCGGGTCATGGACCACATGCGGCGCGGCACGCTCACGCTCACCGGGCTCAAGACATTGGTGCTCGACGAAGCCGATGAAATGCTGCGCATGGGCTTCATCGACGACGTGCAGTGGATTCTCGAGCAGGCCCCTGCCGAGCGGCAGATCTGTCTGTTCTCGGCCACCATGCCGCCGCCGATCCGCAAGATCGCCAATGCCTACCTGCGGGAGCCAGAGCACGTCACCATCGAAATGAAGACCGTGGCCGCCGAGCTGATCCGCCAGCGCTACTGGCCGGTGCGCGGCACCAACAAGCTCGATGCGCTGACGCGCATACTCGAAGTCGAGGACTTCAGCGGCACCCTGATCTTCGTACGCACCAAGACCATGGCGGTGGATCTGGCCGACAAATTGAGCGCACGCGGTTTCGCGGCGGCAGCGCTGAACGGCGACATGTCGCAGCAGCTGCGCGAGACCACCGTCGAAAAGTTGCGCAATGGCGCACTCGACATTCTGGTCGCCACTGACGTGGCGGCGCGCGGCCTTGACGTTGAGCGCATCACCCACGTCATCAACTATGACATACCGCACGATGTGGAAACCTACGTGCACCGCATTGGCCGCACGGGCCGCGCCGGTCGTGAAGGCGACGCCATCCTGTTCGTCGCTCCGCGCGAGCAGCGCATGCTCGGCATCATCGAGCGAGTCACTCGCAAGAAGATCGGCCTGCTGGAATTGCCCGACGTGGCCGTGATCAATGCCAAGCGCAGCGAGCGCTTTCTCGCGCGCATCAGTGCCACCCTGGCCGAAGGGGGACTGGATAATGAGCTACAGCTGCTGCGCCGTTTCCAGCAGGAACACAACGTAGCACCGCTGGACATGGCTGCTGCACTCGCGCGTCTGCTGCAGGGCGGCAATCCGTTGCTGCTGGAGGCGGGTGCCGGCAAGTCCGCAAGAGAGGCTCGGCCGGAAAGTGCCGATGCCGAATCCGGTAGCAAGCGGCCACGACGCAGCCGCGACGCAGACGGCGCTGCCGAAGCGACCACTGCCGAAGCCCCGCGGCGGCCGGCCCGCTCGCGCTCCATGACGGGCGGTGTGGAGGAAGACAGTCGCCCGCGGCGGCCGTTGCCGCCGCCCGACCTGCTCGGTCCGTCGGAAGCGGGCATGGAACGCTTCCGCATCGAAGTCGGGCACGACCATGGCGTGAAGCCGAACAACATCGTGGGTGCCATCGCCAATGAAGCTGGCATCGACAGCAAGTTCATGGGGCGCATCAGCATCTACGACGATTTTTCGCTGATCGACCTGCCCGAGGGCATGCCGTCTCAGGTATTCCAGCATCTCAAGAAAGTATGGGTTGCCAACCGGCAGCTCGACATCAGTCGCTTCGAGGCCGGTGGCGCCACGGCGCCGGAACGCCCGGCCCGGCCTCCGCGCGAAGACAGGCCGGCATTCGAAAAGCGTGCAAAGCCAGCAGTCGAAGAGGGACGGACGCGTCCCTTCGAAAAAACTGGCAAACCGTTTTTCGACAAGGGCAGCAAACCGGCATTTGAAAGAAGCGCCAAGCCAGCTTTTGCAGCGGGGAAAAAGCCGGCTTTTGCGAAAGGGGACAACCTGGGTTCAGGCAAGGGCGACCAATCGGGCTTCAGCAGGGGCGACAAGCCGCGCGTTGGCAAGGGCGACAAACCGAGCTTCAGTAAGGGCGCCAAATCCGGCTTCACTAAAGGCGGCAAGCCCGCGTTCGGCAAGCCAGGCTTCTCGAAGGGCAAGCCAAGCAAGGCCAAATACTAGCAGCGGCCCGGCGGCGCCCGCTGACCCCGGGCCAACTGCGCCGCCCCACGCACCACCTGCTACTGCCGCTGCTTGCCGCGCGCTCAGCGCACCGTTTGGACAAGCCGCTGCTCGCCGCCGGCTGGCAAGGCGAAGCCGCGGGTGAGCGCGGTTTCCACACAGACGAAGCGCGTGTAGTCGTCTGGCAGCAGGTCGTTGAAGGCAGGGCTGCCGCTGGCGCCCGGGTTCCACACCACGATGCTGTCGTGTCCCTCCGATTCCACGACGGTGCTGCCGCCGGCGTGCTGGATCAGTACGGTGGGGCAGGCCTGCAGATGGATACGATCGGTTTCCGCCACGAAGCGGTAAGGCTGCGGCGTGGGCAGGATGGCCCAGTCGCGGGTCTTGTCGGAGTAATCGCCGCTCAGGCCGAGCAACTCGGTGCCCGCTAGATCGGCCACCGCGAAATAGCTGTGCAACGCGGCGCTCAACGGGAAGGGTTGCGTGCCCCGGTTGCGTGTTTGCAGTTCCACGCGCAGTGTCGCGCCTACCTGCACGTGCAGTTGCAGCTCCACCTGACCGGCAAAGCCCGCGCCCTCGGGGTCGGCCAACCGCAGCAGCAGTGACGTGCCAGCGGCGTGATGCAGGCTTTCGACCAGCTGCCAGCGGCGGTTGCGGGCGTAGCCATGGGCTGGGAGGCCCGCCGCGGTATCTGGGTGGGCGCCGAACCACGGCCAGCACAGGGGAATGCCGCCGCGAATGGACTTGCTACCATCGAGCTTGGCGCGCGGGCTCAGGAACAGGCGCTCACGACCATCGTAGCGGGGGCAATACTGCAGCACCTGCCCGCCATACAGGGCCACGCACGCCGTGGCGGCGGGATTCTCGATCCGCAGCACGTCGAAGCCGGGGGCGAGGGTTTCGGTGATGATCGAATGATCGAGCACGGGTGGCACTCCGGTTCAGGCAGGGCGCGCGGGCAGGGCAGAGTCCGTCGCCGCTGCAGTCGCCAGCGTACGCAGGCGCAATTCAGCCAGACTCACCACTTCCAGTCGCGGGTCGGCCAGCACCTGCTGCAGCACACGCTCGCCGATCGCCAGTCGCGCCGGCTGCATGCCCATCACGTGTGAATGGAAGATGAAGATGTACGGCGTGCCCGCCGCAACGGCCTGTTCGAGCGCCTGCTGCCACTGCTGCCAGGCCTGCTCCGGCGTGGCCTTGTGCCACAGCCAGTGGGTGGCGTCCACACCACTCCAGGCGTAGGGCAGTTGCACCAGGGCGGAGCTCACCACACGCGGCCGCGGTGACTCGGCAAAACTGGCGTCGATCTCGTAGCCGAGACGCGCGAGCAGTTGCTGGGTATGGGTGGTGGTCTGGCCGCCGGGTGCGCGGAATGCGGTGGGCGCGATGCCGCAGGCGCGCGTGATGGACTGGGTGGCGCGCTCGCCGAGTTCGTCGATTTCATGCGGGTCCAGCAGATGCCAGATTTCGTGCTGCCACCCGTGCATGCCGATGCAATGACCGCGCGCCACGAAGTCGCGCAGCAAGCCGGGGTAGCGTTCGGCACTCCAGCCCTCCACGAAGTAGGTGAGCGGCACGGCGTGGCGCTCCAACAAGGCGAGCAGCGACGGCACCCCCACCTCCAGCGCGTAGTTGCTGCCGGCTGGGCGTGGCTCGAGGATTCTGCCGCGGAACAGGTCGGCGGCGTCGCCGAGATTGTCGAGCGTAAAGCAAACGGGGACGCGGGGCATGCAGGTGGTGGTGAGCTGTGCTGGTGGGGCCGGGGTGGCAACAACAAAACGGCAAAGGGCTGTGCTATGGTACCGCCATCGTGCGGGCAAGTCTGGTAGCGTTCATGAAAACCCCAAGCAAAAGGCCACGGCAGGCAGTCGGTTGGCTGTGCGCCGCCGGCTGCATGGTGGCTGCGTTGCTGCCCGTGGCGCAGGCTCAGGAACCCAAGCACTCCAGCAAGCCACCGCTGCATGGCAAGCACTGGGTCGCCATCACTGGCAAGCCGCTGGCGGCGTCTGCCGGCGCGCTCACCTTTGCCAAGGGCGGCAACGCCGTCGATGCCGCCTGCGCCATGCTGGCAGCGGCTGCCACCATGTGGGACACGCTGAGCTGGGGCGGTGAAACCCAGGCGCTCATCCACAATCCCAAGACCGGCAAGGTCATTGCCATCAATGCGCTCGGTGTCGCGCCCACCGCCGCCACGCCCGAGCAGTACCGTCAGCGTGGACTGCAGCACCCGCCGGAATACGGTCCGCTGGCGGCGATCACGCCGGGTACCCCGGGCGGGCTGCTGGTGATGCTGGCCGAATTCGGTACCCTCAGTCTGGCCGAGGTGCTGGGGCCGGCCATGAGCATGGCTGCCGGGTATCCGATCGAGCAGAACATGGTCGACCAGCTCAACGTGTACGCCCCGCTGCTACGGGCCTGGCCCGACAGCCGTCGGATCATGTTGCCGCACGAGCGCGAAGGTGAGCAGGCCGGCACGGGAGCTCCGGTCGCCGGTGAACTGTTCGTGCAGCAGGACCTGCTGGTCATGCTGGGCAAGCTGGTGGAGGCCGAGCAGGAGGCGCTGCAGGCGGGCAAGACGCGCAAGCAGGCCATCCTGGCCGCTTACGACCGCTTCTACAAAGGCGACATCGCCCACGAGATTGCGCGTGCTACCCAGGCCGCCGGCGGTCTGATCACCGAGCAGGATCTGGCCAACTGGCAGGTGCACATCGAAGAGCCAGTGATGACAACCTACAAAGGCATTGACGTCTACAAGCTCAACACCTGGGTGCAGGGGCCGGTACTGCTGCAGACACTGAACCTGCTGGAAGGATTCGACCTGCGCGGCATGGGCTATAACTCGGTGGAGTACATCCACACGCTCTACCAGGCCATGAACCTCGCGTTTGCCGACCGCGATTTCTACTACGGGGACCCCTATTTCCCACCCGAAGAGCCCGTTGCCGGCCTGCTCAGCAAGGACTACGCGCGTGACCGCGCCAAGACGATCAACCCCACCCGCAATGACGCGCTCGCCAAGCCCGGTGACCCTTACCCGTACCAGCAGGGCAGCAATCCCTACCGCCAGTTGCTCGAGGCTTGGCAGCCGCGCACTGACCCACACGCGCTGGCCAGCCGCGACGCCGAACGCGAGCGGCGAGTCGGCACCACCTCCATCCAGGCCGCCGACGCCGAAGGCTGGCTGGTGTCGATCACGCCGAGCGGCGGCTGGGCGCCGGCCTTCATCGCCGGCACGAGCGGGGTGGGTCTTTCCCAGCGCCTGCAGAGCTTCGTGATGGATGCCGCCGAGGCCCAGAATCCTTTCAACGTGATGGAGCCCGGCAAGCGGCCGCGCGCCACGCTGTCGCCGGCGCTGGCGCTCAAGGATGGCAAGCCCTTTCTTTCGTTCGCTGTGCAAGGGGGCGACTTCCAGGACCAGAACCTGCTGCAGTTTTTCCTGAACATGGTGGAGTTCGGCATGGATGTGCAGCAGGCCACGGAAGCGGCCAACATGGGCAGCTACCAGAACCACACGTCGTTCGGCGAGCATCTCAGCGAGCCCGGCAAGTTGCTGCTGCGCGCCGACACCCCGCTCGACACGATGTTCCGGCTGCAGGACATGGGCTACAGCATCGTCAACGAGGGCAAGACCTCGGGCCCCATCAACGCCATCTTCGTGGACCAGGCGCACGGCACGCTGATGGGCGGGTCCAGCGACTATGGTGATGACTACGGTGTGGCGTGGTAAGTTTGCCGCCTTTTGCGAGTTGCTGACTGTCGATGCTGCCCACCCCGGTTATCCTCCATCCTGTGATTCTGTCCGGCGGCAGCGGCACACGGCTTTGGCCGCTGTCGCGAGAGTCGTACCCGAAGCAGCTGTTGGCTCTCACGGGAGAGGATACGTTGCTGCAAGCCACTTTGCTGCGTGCGCGTGGACTTCGCTCCAGTACCTTGCGTGTTGCGGCACCGATCTTGGTCTGCAATGAAGAACACCGCTTTCTCGTTCGCGAACAGTGTCAGGCGATCGATTGCACGCCGGAGGCAATTTATCTCGAGCCGGCCCCCCGCGGGACCGCGCCCGCCATTGCCCTTGCCGCGTTGCATTTGGTGGAGTGTACGCAGAACGCAGAGGCGTTGATGCTCGTGCTTCCGGCGGATCACCTCGTTCGCGATCAGCTGGCCTTCATCCGTGCCGTGGAGGCTGCTGCCGCGGCCGCCAGTCTAGGATACCTCACGACATTCGGAATCACTCCAACCCATGCCGAGACCGGTTATGGGTACATCCGTCGAGGTGCAGCCCTCGATGGGCTGCCGGGTGTCGAGGATCTCGCGTGTTTTGTAGAGAAGCCTGACGCCGCAACCGCCGAGCACATGCTGCAAAGTGGCAACCACAGCTGGAACAGCGGCATGTTCATCTTCAAGGCCGGACGCTACCTCGAAGAGCTCGCCCACCAGAATCCCGCCATGTTGGAAGCGGTGACTGCAGCTTGGAACCAGCGCACGTCTGATCTCGATTTTCAGCGCCCGGACAGCACCTGCTTCGGGCAATCACCGACAGATTCGATTGATTACGCCATCATGCAAGGGGCCAGTCGTGCCGCCGTCGTAGCTGCTGATATCGGCTGGAGCGACATTGGGTCGTGGAGTGCTCTCTGGGAGGCGATCAACAAGGATGCGGCCAACAATGTCATTGCTGGGGATGTCCTGGCCTTTGGCACGACCAACAGCTTCCTGTGGAGCGACAGCAGACTGTTGGCGGTGGTTGGTGTCGACAACCTCGTCGTGGTGCAAACACGCGATGCCACCCTGGTGCTGCACAAAGACAAAGCCCAGCAGGCGAAAGACGTCGTTGCGGGCTTGCGGGAGCAGGTCCGCGCTGAAGCTTCCCAGCACGCGCGAGTCTATCGGCCCTGGGGCTGGTACGAGGCGATCGATCGTGGAGAACGGTTTCAGGCAAAGCGTCTGATGGTCAAGCCGGGAGCGAAACTGTCGTTGCAAATGCATCATCACCGCGCCGAGCATTGGGTGGTTGTGAGCGGTGTGGCGAAGGTGACCATACAGGACAAGGAAATGCTGCTGGTCGAAGATGAGTCGACCTACATTCCGGTTGGACATCGTCACCGTCTGGAAAATCCTGGCAACGAACCCCTGCATGTCATCGAAGTGCAGTCCGGGGACTATCTGGGAGAGGATGACATCGTTCGCTTCGAAGACGTTTACCAGCGTGTCTAAAGACTCTGTCGAGGGATCGCGCGGCCTGTGAGGAAACGCGCGAGCAGCGGAATATTCAAGCAGGGAGTGGCTGAAAATACCGGAAACGGTAGATCAGGACTCCTTCAAGTCGGGTTTGATTAAGGTGATTTTGATTCTCGGTGCGACCGGACAAGCCGGTTGGGAGCTTCAGCGCAGTTGCGCGTCATTGCGCGGCCTTCGGGTGCTCGACCGTGCTTCGGCACCGCTTGACGATGCGCGGGAACTGGATCGTTTGCTGCGCGACATCCGACCGCAAGCTCTCGTCAATGCTGCTGCCTACACTGCTGTGGACAAGGCGGAGGCAGAACCGGAGTCGGTTTTTGCGGTGAATGCTACAGCGCCCCGGATCATGGCAGGCGTCGCGCGCGAGTTGGACATTCCTTTCGTCCACTTTTCCTCTGACTACGTTTTTTCTGGATCAAAGCCCGGCACTTACACCGAGACCGATACAACAGATCCACTCTCTGTCTACGGCCGCAGCAAGCTGGTTGGCGACGAAGCGATTCTGGCCTCGGGTGCCAACGCGGTGATTTTACGAACCAGCTGGGTGTACTCCGCGCGAGGTCACAATTTCCTGAAGACCATGCTGCGGCTTGGGCGCGAGCGTGAGTCGCTGCGGGTGGTGGCGGATCAAGTAGGTGCACCAACGTCGGCGGAGCTACTAGCCGATGTGGCGGCGCATGTGCTGAAGCAGTTGCTGGAGGGCAGGGCGCTGCGCGGCGTGTACCACTGCGCAGCGGCCGGCGAGACCTCCTGGCATGGCTTTGCTTGCCATATCTTCGAGCAGGCGGCGTTACTGGGAGCACAGCTAAAGATTTCTCCCCGGCAGGTACAGGCCATCACTACCGCCGAATATCCCACGCCGGCCCGGCGCCCGCTCAATTCACGCCTGGACTGCAGCAAGCTGGAGCGCACCTTCGGCCTGCAGCTGCCGCCGTGGCAGTGGCATGTGAACCGCACGCTCGAGGAACTTCTCGTATGACGACACGCAAAGGCATCATTCTGGCCGGCGGCTCCGGCACCCGGCTGCACCCGGTGACTTCGGTGGTCTCCAAGCAGCTGCTGCCCATCTATGACAAGCCGATGATCTATTACCCGCTGACGACGCTCATGTTGGCTGGCATCCGCGACATCCTGCTGATCAGCACGCCGCAGGACACGCCGCGCTTCGAGCAGTTGCTGGGCAACGGCAGTCAGTGGGGAATCAATCTGACCTATGCCGTGCAGCCGAGCCCCGATGGACTGGCGCAGGCCTTCATCATCGGTCGCAGCTTCGTGGGCCAGTCGCCGAGCACGCTGGTGCTGGGCGACAACCTGTTCTACGGCCACGAGTTCCAGGCACAGTTGCAGCGCGCGGGCCGCTCGGGCAGTGCCAGGAAGCCAGGCGCCACCGTGTTCGCCTACGCGGTGAGCGACCCCGAGCGCTACGGCGTCGTGGCCTTCGACCAGGACGGCACGGCAGTCAGCATCGAGGAAAAGCCCAGGCAGCCCAAGTCGCGCTACGCGGTGACCGGGCTGTATTTCTATGACAACCAGGTATGTGACTTTGCGCGCGATCTCAAGCCCTCGCCGCGCGGCGAGCTGGAGATCACCGACATCAATCGCCTCTACCTCGAGCGCGGCCAGCTCAGCGTGGAGATCATGGGGCGGGGCATGGCGTGGCTCGACACCGGCACCCATGATTCGCTGCTGGAAGCCAGCCAGTTCATCCAGACCATCGAGCGCCGACAAGGGCTGAAAGTGGCCTGCCCGGAGGAGGTGGCCTGGCACCAGGGCTGGATCAACGACGGCGAGCTAGAAAAACTCGCGGAGCCGCTTGCCAAGAGCAGCTACGGCAAGTACCTCAAGGGCTTGTTGCAAAAGGAGATCTATTCCTGACGCGGCGGTTTGCCCGCCACGGCCCTAGCAGCAGGCTCGGCCTGCACCTCTCCGTTACAATCGTGCCCTCTCACTGGTACGAGGTGTGGCATGACGCTCGCAGAATTCACCATAGCCGTGAACCACAGGGGTGTGGCCACCGTGGCCCCCAAGGATGAGCTGCGCGAGCTGGCGCAAGGTGTGCAGGTCGACGATGTGGCGGTCGGCATATGACTAGCCCACTGGCCGCGCCGCACCTGATTTTCGACTTCGACGGTACGCTCATCGATTCGGGCCCCGCCATCTTGCACACGTATGCGCGCGTTCTGGAGGCGCATGGCTTGCAGCCAGCGGTTCCCTTGACCGGTGAGCTGATCGGGCCGCCGCTGCCGCAGACGCTGGCCAGGGTGGTGGGCCGCCAGGAGCCGCTGCTGATCGCGCAGCTCACGGCCGAGTTCAAGGCGCACTACGATGCCGAAGGGCTCTATGCCACGACGCTGTACCCCGGTGTGGCCGAGGCGCTGCACGGGTTGTTCGGCGCCGGGCAGCGCCTCTACCTGGCCACCAACAAGCGCGAGCGGCCCACGCTGCTGTTGCTGGAGCACTTCTGCCTGCGTGAGTTGTTCACCGCCGTTTACTGCCTGGATTCGCGCACGCCGGCGTTTGCCGACAAGGGCAGCATGCTGCGGCAACTGCTGGCGGATCAGGCGCTTGGCACCGGCAACAGTGTCTACCTTGGAGACACCAGCCACGACGAAGCGGCTGCCGCCGAGGCGGGCTTGCCATTCGTGGCGGTGACTTGGGGCTATGGCGTTGGCGCGCAGCGTGTCTCCGCCGGCGCCCGGCGCGTGGCGGATCTCGCAGAGTTGCGGCTGCGGTAGGGAAAATATCCAGCAAGACCAGAAAAACCTGCCTGACCGCTGGAGTGCAGGACGAGGACCAGGCCGGTCGACCCTCTCAGGCCCGCACTTGCTGCAACTGGGCGAAGTGCTGCAGCAGTTGCTGCCAGGCTTCGCGCTGCGACTGCAGTTCCGATTTGAGTTGCTGGTAGCGCTGCCTGAGCATTTGCAGGTCGTGTTGCAGCTCGCTGCTGAGCGCCTGCGACTGGGCCTGGTACCAGGCCTGCCGCGCTTCTGACCAGCGCTCCAGCGTCTTCACCAGTTCAGCGTACTCCGCTTCCAGTTGGCCACGCCAGGTGCCAGGTTCCAGCAGGCGGTCGCAGTGTTGCAGAGCCTGTGTGTACTGGCTCGCCACCCGCGCCATTTCGATGCGGAATGGTGAGCAGCGCCGCAGGTCCCGCGCGAGCCCACACCAGGAACACAGCTTGATGAGCCACTTGGTGGGATCGTAGTGGTACCAGCGCACGCCATTGCGGTAATCCCAGGCAAAGGTGTGGTGGTAGTTGTGATAGCCCTCGCCGAAGGTGAAAAGCGCTATGAACCAATTGTCGCGCGCGGTCTGGTGCGGGTCGTAGGTTCGCTTGCCCCACAAATGCGCTGCGGAATTGATGAGGTAGGTGAAGTGCTGGCTCACCACGAGGCGGAGGAAGCCGAGCAAGAGCAGCGAGCCCCACACATCGCCATTGATCCAGCCGAGCAAGAGCGGCAGACCCACGTTCATGGCCAGCAACAGCGCGAGGTAGTGCTGGCGCTGCCAGACCAGCACGCGGTCCTTCAGCAAATCCTTGACGTTGTCGAGGTTTTCGCGCGTGGCCGGGTAGTCGCGCAGCATCCACTCGAAGTGCGCGTACCAGAAGCCCTTGTTGGCCGAGTAGGGGTCTTGCGCATTGTCGTCGGCATGCAGGTGATGGCGGCGGTGGTCGGAGGCCCAGGTGAGGCAGTTGTTCTGCAGGGCACAGGCGCCGCCCAGCGCGAACACCACGCGCAGCAGCGGATGCGCCTTGTAGGCGCCGTGCGACCACAAGCGATGGTAGCCGGCCGTGATGGACAGTTCGCAGTAACTCAGCAGCAGCAGGAAACCCAGCCACTCGAAGCGATCATAGCCATGTACCAGACCGTACCATGGCACAATGGTGAGACAGACGAGCACGGGAACGACCAGCACCGCCACGTTGAGCCAGCGCAGCGGGGGTTTGGAGACAGCAAGTGAGCGAGACATCGACAGGATTCAGGAAGTGACACACGCGTTACGCACCGTAGCACAGCTGGCGGAGCGCCGGCAATTTGTGGGGCAGGCCGCAGTCAGCTGCCATACAGGCCCGCTGGCCAGGTTCCGGTTGCGGCCGCTGGCGCTGGGGGTGGCAGGCAGTGTGCTTCTGGCGCTGCCGGACGTTTCTCCGGCCGCCGATGCCGGCGTGGAAGAGATCCTCATCCGTGACCAGCGCCGCGCGCCCTACGCGGTGGAACGCAGCACGGTCGGCAAGCTCACGGAGTCGTTGCAGGATACGCCGCAGTCCATCACGTCGCTGACCAAGGAGTTGCTGGAAGACCGCGGCGCCATGTCGTTGAACGATGCGCTGCGTAACGTGCCCGGCATCACCCTCGGCGCCGGTGAATTTACCTGGCAGGGCAACAACCCCACCATTCGCGGCTTCAATTCCCGCAACGACATGTTCCTCGACGGCATGCGCGACTATGGCAGTTACTATCGTGACCCGTTCTACCTGGAGACTGTGGAGGTGCTGCAGGGTCCGTCATCCATGGTGTTCGGCCGCGGCTCCACCGGCGGTGTGATCCACCAGAGCGCCAAGCAGCCGGAGGCGGAGCCGTTCCGCCGCCTGCACCTCAATCTGGGCTCGGCCGCCACGTTCCGGGGCACGGCGGCCCTCAACCAGCCGCTGGCAGCGCTCGGTCCGCGCAGTGGGCTTCGGCTGAATCTGGTGCAGCAGAGCAACGAAGTGGCGGCGCGCGATGTAGCGCGCTCCGAGCACTGGGGTGTGGCGCCCACGCTGGCGGTCGATCTCGGCGATGCCACGCTGCTGACGCTTTCCTACCTGAAGATGCAGGGCGACAGCATTCCCGACTACGGACTGCCCTGGCTGCGGTCGGCACCGGCCCCGGTACCGCGCGACACCTTCTACGGCTTCGACACCGACTTCATGGACACCAGCACCGACATCGCCAGCCTGCGACTCCAGCACACCGTGAGCCCTGCGCTGGCCCTGACCGCGCTGCTGCGCCATGCCGACTATGGCCGCGAAAGCCGCATCACCGAGCCACTCATCGCGCCTGGCGTCACGCCCACGATGCCGCTGGCTGACATTGCCGTCGTCCGCAACGTCTTCAGTGGTAACAGCCGCGAGCGCATGTTGCAGGCGCAGCTGAATGTGGATGCCAGGTTTTCGACCGGTGCCCTCGGACACGCCCTGGTGGCGGGGCTGGAACTGGCCGAGGAGTGGTCTGCACCGGTGATGCGGCTCGGGGTCGGTGTGCCGGGGGCGCCATTGCTCGACCCTCCAGCGGCCGTATTTTCCGCAGCCCGCCTGCAGGTGCGCGCCGCTGCCGATACGCAAAGTGACAGCCGCGCCGCGTACCTGCTCGACACCCTCACGCTCGCCGAGCACTGGCAGTTGGCGCTCGGCGCGCGCTGGGACCATTTCTTCAGCGATTACCGCGGCCAGCGCTTTGATATGGAAGGCGTCAGTGCCGGACCGGAGCAGGTGCAGCGCAAGGACATCGAGGGCAGCTACCGCGCCGCCCTGATCTACAAGCCGAGCGAAGAGCAGACCTGGTACGTCGGCTGGGGGACGTCCTTCAATCCGTCGGCCGAGGGCCTGAGCTTCATCGTCAACGCGCGCAACTTCGGGCTCGGCAACGCCTTTCTGGCCCCGGAAACCAACCGCAGCGTGGAACTTGGCAGCAAGTGGTTGCTGTTCGATCGCGGCCTGCAGGTGGATGCCGCCCTGTTCGAGATCGTCAAGGCCAATGCCCGCGTGCCGGATCCCGCCCGTCCCGGCTTCAACGCGCTGGCAGGGCGCCAGCAGGTGCAGGGTTTTTCACTGAACGTGGCCGGCTCCTTGCCGGGGCGCTTTTCGCTGAGCGGCGGTTACGCCTTCCTCGACAGCGCGGAGGCCAGGACCAGCCCAACGCTCGACAATGGTGGGCGGCCCCTGCTGAACGTGGCGAGGCACAACGTCTCGCTGTGGCTCAACTACGCCCCGGTGCCGTCGCTGGAACTTGGCGTTGGTGCACGCCACGTGGGCGAGCGCCTGGCGCGCAACGTATCCCCGGTACTGGTGGCACCGGGTTACTGGGCCTTCGACGCCATGGGCAAGTACCTTCTGGGCGAGCACGTCACGCTCAAGTTCAACCTCACCAATCTGGGCGATACGCTGTTCTTCGATCAGCTGCACCCCTTCCATGTCATTCCGGGTGCCGGCCTGGCGGGCGTGCTGGCCCTCAATCTGGACTACTGAGCGCATGCTGATCACCATCCCCGCCGTACTTTCTGCGGCAGAGCTGCAGGCCTTTCGCGCCACGCTCGCGGCCGTGGACTGGTCCGACGGCCGCGGCAGCGCCGGGTACCTTTCCGCGCAGGTCAAGCGTAACCGCCAACTGCCCGACGAACACCCGGTGGCGCGGCGACTCGGTGAGCAGGTGCTGCGTGCGCTGCAGGGGTCGGCGCTATTCACGGCCGCGGCCTTGCCCGCCCGCATCCTGCCCCCGCTCTTCAACTGTTACGGGGTGGGCGAGACTTATGGTCGGCACGTGGACGGGGCCATACGGCCAGTCAGCGGCACGCCGCACCGCGTGCGCAGCGATCTGTCGGCGACGCTGTTTCTTTCGGACCCGGCGAGCTACGACGGTGGCGAGCTGGAAATCGACGACGCCTTCGGACGGCGCCAGGTGAAGCTGGCCGCTGGGGATCTGCTGCTCTACCCAGGCTCCAGCGTGCATCAGGTGCTGCCGGTCACGCGCGGAGAACGACTGGCAAGTTTCTTCTGGATACAGAGCCTGGTGCGCGATGACCACAAGCGCACCCTGCTGTTCCAGTTGGACTCGGCCATCCAGCGCGTCAGTGCCGAGGCTGGCCCCGCGTCCGCCGCCGGTCCCGCCACCGAACTGGCCGGTGTCTATCACAATCTGCTGCGCCTGTGGGCGGAGCTGTGAGGCAAGCATGCAAGAGCAGGAACTGATCGAACTGCAGACCCAACTGGCGTTCCAGGAACAGGCGCTCGGCGAACTGAATACCGTGGTGACGCGCCAGCAACAGCAGATCGACCGGCTCCAACTGGAACTGAAGCTGCTGCTGGAAAAGATCGAGGCCGTCGAGGGTCGCGTGGAACTCGGCAGCACCACCGCCGCCGCCGAGCGGCCGCCGCATTACTGAAAGCTCCAGCTACAGGGCCACCACGTCTTCGGCCTGTGGACCACGGCTGCCCTGCGTGACGATGAACTCCACGCGCTGGCCGTCGCGCAGCGAGCGCTGCCCGGCGATCGAGCGGAAGTGCACGAAGATTTCCTCGCCGTTGGCGCGGGTGATGAACCCAAAGCCCTTGCTGGCGTTGAACCACTTGACGCTGCCGCTTTCTTTCTTGCTGCCGCTGGCAGGCTTGGCGGTGGGCACAGTCGGCTTGAAGACCACCGGTTTGCGTCGCGCCAGCAGGAACGTGGCGAGGGAGGCCAGCAGGGCGCTGACGAAGGTGGCGAGCCCGGCCGGCAGGATGCTGCGCAAATCGAAGAAAACACTGACGAGGGCGAGGAGCAGTGCCGGCAGCAGCACGGCCACGAAGGCGACGGAGTTCATGCGGAAACCTTTGGAATAATTATTGTCGGGTACGCCTGGCCACCAGCGCGCCGCTGGCCGACCGCAAGCGGCGCCATACTAGCCAAGGGCTTTGGTGAAAACCACTGGCGCCGGGCCTGCTGCGGTACAATCCGCGGCCTCGCAAAACCACCTCGTCACGGAGTTCCTATGCCCCGCGCCAGCGATCTCAAGAACGGCATGGTCATCGACCTGAATGGCATCCCCCACCTCGTCAAGCAGATCGAGGTGAAGAGCCCGTCGGCACGCGGTGCCGCCACCCTCTACAAGATCCGCTACACCAACATGCAGACCGGCAACAAGCTCGACGAAACCTACAAGGGCGACGATCTGGTGAAGGATGCCGACTGCGAAAAGGTTCCCGTGCAGTTCTCGTACAAGGACGGCGACAACTGGGTCTTCATGAACACCGGCGACTACAGCCAGTACGAGCTCGGCCCCGAGTTGATGGAGGACTTCGCCCCCTACATCACCGAGAGCCTGGAAGGCATGCTCGGCCTGCTGATGGATGGCAAGCTGCTGACGTTGATACTGCCCGCCGCCGTGGAACTGGAGATCGTGGAAACCGTTCCCGAAATGAAAGGTGCCTCGGCCACCAGCCGCAGCAAGCCGGCCACGCTCAGCACCGGGCTCGAGGTCCAGGTGCCGGAGTACCTCGAACAGGGCGAGGTGGTGCGCGTGAGCACGGTCACCGGCAAGTATCTTTCACGGGCCTGAGGGAAGCCGGCGGCTCGGCGCCGCTATTGCGGGGCGGCCGACGGCTCCACGCCAGTCTCTTCCTGCAGGGCGGGTCCCACGTCTTCGCCGCACTTTTCCAGCAGGGAATTGATGCGGCTGGTGTCGCGGGCGAACAGATCCAGGTCGTATTTCTCGGCCACCTGCCGCCAGTTCCTGGCGTACTCGCAGGTGAATTCCTCGCGTGGCCGCCAGTCGCCGATGCTGCGCTCGTTCTTCTTGCGGGCCGTGTCGCGGCCGACCGGGATGAGGTTGATGGGGTCATTGGCAAACTGGGCACGTTTGTTGAGGTCCCACTGGTAGCCGTTGCTGGCGTTTGCATACTTGGGCGGCACGATATGGTCGATCTCGAGGGCGCCGGCACGGGTATATTCCTCGCCCGTGTACTCATCCACCCAAAGCCCCTCGCGCACCTCGCACTGCCTCGGATTGGAATAGGTGACGGGTACCTTGCTGGTGCTCTCCAGCACGATGGTGCGCATGGTTTTGCAGCCACCGTCCGGCGCCAGCCAGTAGGGCCAGTCCTCCTTCAGGTAATAGAGGTCGACGTCGCGGGGGTTGGTGAAGGCGCGACTGCGGAACTGGTTGCGCGAGGCGGTCGGCACGCAGTTGGACAGGTGGCAGTGGTAGAAGCCCGCGTCGTCCCAGTGCCCGCCGTTGAGGTCGTAGGGCTTGAGGTCGTGTGCGCTGGCAAGCTGGCTGTAGAGGAGCAGGGCAGCGACGGCGGTAATCACAGGGCGCATGGCGGTCTCCTTGGACGAGGTCAGGGCGGAGTCTAGGGTTTGCCGCCACTGACCGGCAAACGCGCAAAACAGAACCCGCGCCGTGGTACGCAACCTGGCTGCGGGAGGGCTCAGCCCAGCTTGCGCAGCTGGGCCTGCAACTGCACGAGCGCGGACTGGTTGGCGGCCAGTCGGTCACGCTCCTTGGTCACCCCCGCCGGTGGCGCATGGGCCACGAAGCGCTCGTTGCCGAGCTGGCCCTCGGCCTTGGCGATGTCACCCAGCAGTCGCTCGATTTCCTTGCCCAGCCGTGTCTGCTCCGCCTTCACGTCGACGAAGCCGGCCAGCGGCACGCGGATCTCCATGTCGCCCGCCAGCTGCATGGCCGCGGCCGGCGCGGTACTGGCGTCCTCGAGCCACGCGATGCTTTCCAGCCTCGCCAGCTTGAGCAGGTACTGCCGGTTGGCGTCCAGCAAGGCACGGTCCCGTGCGCCACCCCGACTGAACAAGGCCGGCATGGCCTTGGCCGGCGAGATGTTGAGTTCACCACGGATGTTGCGCAGGGCCAGCACCACGCTCTTGACCCACTCGATGTCGGCTTCTACCGCTGACCCACCGGGGGGCGTGGTTGGCTCGGGGTAGCGCTGCAGCATCACGGTCTCGCCCGCAATGCCGAGCAGCGGTGCCGCCTTCAACCAGATTTCCTCGGTGATGAAGGGCAGGAGCGGATGGGCCAGTCGCAGGCTCTGCTCGAGCACGCTGAGCAGGGTGTAGCGGGTGGCATTCTTCTGGGCGGCGCTGGCGTTGGCGTCCCACAGCACGGGCTTGGACAGCTCCAGGTACCAGTCGCAGTACTCGTTCCAGAAAAAGTCGTAGACGGCCTGCGCCACGAGGTCGAAGCGATACTGAGTCATGCCCTCGGTCACCTGGCTCAGCGTCCTCTGGAAGCGCGCCTGGATCCATAGGTCCGCCTGGGAATAATCGCTGTCGGCCCCGGGCTTGCTGACGGACTCGGTTTCCGTGTTCATGAACACGTAGCGGGCCGCATTCCAGATCTTGTTGCAGAAATTGCGGTAGCCGTCCATGCGGCCCATGTCGAAGTTGATGTCGCGACCGAGACTGGCCAGCGAGTAGTAGGTGAAGCGCAGGGCGTCGGTACCGTGGGCGGGAATGCCCGCCGGAAACTGTTTGCGGGTGGCCTTTTCGACTTTTTGCGCCAGCTGCGGCTGCATCATGCCACTGGTGCGCTTCTGCACCAGCTCCTCGAGACCGATGCCGTCGATGAGGTCGATGGGGTCCAGCACGTTGCCCTTCGACTTCGACATTTTCTGGCCTTCGGCGTCGCGGATCAGCCCGTGCACGTAGACGGTCCTGAAAGGCACCTGACCAGTGAATTTCAGCGTCATCATGATCATGCGTGCCACCCAGAAAAAGATGATGTCGAACCCGGTGACCAGCACGTCGGTCGGATGGAACTTCTGCAGCTGCGGCGTAGCCTCCGGCCAGCCGAGCGTGCCGAAGGTCCACAGCGCCGAAGAGAACCAGGTGTCTAGCACGTCGTCATCCTGGGTGAGGGTAACGTCGTCCCCGATGGCGTATTTGCGCCGCGCCTCGCTTTCCGAGTGCGCCACGTAGATCTTGCCCGCGCTGTCGTACCAGGCCGGGATGCGGTGCCCCCACCACAGCTGGCGACTGATGCACCAGTCCTGGATATCGCGCATCCAGGCGAAATAGGTGTTTTCCCAGTTCTTGGGCACGAACTGGATGTCTCCCTTCTCCACTGCGGTAATGGCCGGCTCGGCCAGAGCCTTGATGGCCACATACCACTGGTTGGTGAGAAACGGTTCGATGACCACGCCGCTGCGGTCTCCGCGCGGCACCTTCAGCTTGTGCGGCTCGATCTTTTCCACAAGGCCAGCCGTTTCCATGTCACGCACCAGCTGCTTGCGGCACTCGAAACGGTCCATGCTCTGGTAGGCGCGCGGGGCGTTCTCGTTGATGGCACCGTCCCGGGTCAGGATGTTGATGAGTGGCAGGCCGTGGCGCTGGCCAACCTCGTAGTCGTTGAAGTCGTGCGCCGGCGTGATCTTCACGCAGCCCGTGCCGAACGCTGGGTCCACGTAGGTGTCGGCGATGACGGGAATCTGGCGGCCACACAGCGGCAGTTCGACGTACTGGCCGATCAGATGCCGGAAGCGGTCATCGTCCGGGTGCACGGCCACGGCGGTGTCGCCCAACAGCGTTTCCGGTCGGGTGGTGGCGATCACGATGTAGGGCTTGCCATCCTGAGTGGCGGCACCATTCGCAAGCGGATAGCGGAAGTACCAGAAGAAACCATTCTCTTCTTCCGACACCACTTCCAGATCAGAAATCGCAGTGTGCAGTTTGCAGTCCCAGTTCACCAGGCGATTGCCGCGGTAGATGAGCCCTTCGTCGTAGAGACGGATGAACACTTCTTCGACCGCGCGCGAGAAGCCCGCATCCATGGTGAAGCGCTCCCGGCTCCAGTCGATGGACGAACCGAGCCGGCGCAGCTGGCGCGTGATGGTGCTGCCGGATTCCTCCTTCCACTCCCATACGCGCTGCAGGAAGGCCTCGCGGCCGAGTTCCTGGCGGCTCTGGCCCTTGGCCAGCAACTGACGCTCGACCACCATCTGCGTGGCGATGCCGGCGTGGTCCGTGCCACCCTGCCACAGCGTGCTGTGGCCGCGCATGCGGTGGTAGCGGATGAGGGCATCCATGATGGCGTTGTTGAAGCCATGGCCCATGTGCAGGCTGCCGGTGACGTTCGGCGGGGGGATGACGATGCTGTACGGCACACCGTCGGCGGAGGGCTTGAAGAAATCCCTCTGCTCCCAGCGTTGGTAGTGTCTGGCTTCGATGGCGTGGGGGTCGTAGGTCTTGTCCATGGGGAGCGCAACTGCCTGAGTGACCGAAAAAACAGGGCGCGATTATAGCTGCCTTCCCCGGCGCGGACAGGGCGGCCCCTTGTCACGGTCTGTCGGCAGCGCCCGCGCGTAGAACAATCCACTAACACGTTCACCCTGGCGCGCCGCCCGGCGCGGCGCGGTAGGCAAGCGTTGGCGAGGAGCCATGATGAAAGTACTGATTCTGGGAGCCAGCGGCTTCGTAGGGCGCCATCTGCTGGCGGGCTTGCAGGCCGCCGGACATGACTGCTGGCGGGGCGTGCGCCAGGCCTCCGGCCCGCGCGACGTGGCGGTGGACTATGGCACGGACACCGACGAGGCGCGCTGGCTGCCGCGTGTGCAGGGCTTCGATGCCGTGATCAACGCGGTGGGCATCCTGCGCGACAGCCGCGCGCAGCCCATGCAGAAGGTGCTCGGGGCGGCCCCGGCGGCGCTGTTCCGCGCCTGCCAGCAGGCTGGCGTGCCGCGCGTGGTTTCGGTGTCGGCGCTCGGCATCGAGGGGCCGCTGCAGACCCCGTACTTTCGCCACCGGCGCAGCGCCGAGGCGGAGCTGTTCGCCAGTGCCGAACCCCTGCGCTGGCTCAACCTGCGGCCATCGGTGATCTACGGTGAGGATGGCGCCAGCGCCAGGCTGTTCCGGTTGCTGGCCGCACTGCCGCTGCATTGGCTGCCGGGAGGAGGCTCCCAGACGCTGCAGCCCGTGCACATCGACGATGTCGTGTCCGCCGTGCAACGCTGGCTCGGCGATCCGCAGGCAGAGAGCCAGTGCGTGAACGCGGCGGGCGCCGAGCCCACCACGCTGCGCGGCATGCTCGATAGCTTCCGCGAGCAACTCGGCAAGTCACCGGCCCTGCACCTGCACGTGCCTGCCGGTCTGGTGCGCATCGGCGCACGCTGCGGCGATTTCGTGCCGTTCAGCCCGCTCTGCACCGATACCTTGACCATGCTCAATGCCGGCAACGTCGGTGACAACCGCAGCTTCGCCGCGCTGCTCGGGCGCGCCCCGCGCAGCTTCCGTTCTTTCCTGCGCGACAGGGCCTGAGGCGTGGGGGCCGCCGGTGACCGCTGCCCCGCGATCACCGGCGGTGGCTGGCGCGGCGCCCGCGGCCAGCCTCTTCTGGCACTGCCGGGTCCCGCCGTGGGAACATGCCGCGCCACCCTGGTTGCGGATTACCCTGCGTGCTGAAAAACCTGCTGCCCGACCCCTTCCTGCTGGCGCTGTTTGCGGCGCTGGGCCTCGCCACCGTGCTGCCGGCCACCGGCGTCTTTGCCGTGACGGTGGACTGGCTGACGTCGCTCACCGTGGTGCTGCTGTTCTTTTTCCACGGGGCCAAGCTGGCGAGGGAAGCGGTGGTGGCTGGGCTGCTGCACTGGCGCCTGCACCTGCTGATCATGGCCTGCACCTTTGTGTGCTTTCCACTGTTGGGCTTGCTGCTGTCCTGGCTGCTGGCGCCGTGGCTGTCGCCCGTACTGTGGACCGGCGTGCTGTTTCTGGCGGCATTGCCCTCCACGGTGCAGTCGTCGATCGCCTTCGTGTCGCTGGCCAAGGGCTCCGTGCCGGCTGCCGTGGCGGCGGCTTCCGCTTCGCAGGTACTCGGGGTGCTGCTCACGCCCTTGCTGGTCAGTGGACTGGCCGGTGCCCACGATGCTGATCTGCCGCTCGGTGGTATCGGCAAGGTGGCCCTGCTGATCCTGCTGCCGTTTGCTGTGGGTCACCTGCTGCGACCCTGGATCGGCGACTGGGTGGCACGCCACAAGGCGGCCATCGCCTACTCCGACCGCACCACCATTCTGCTGGCCATTTACGGGGCCTTCTCCGCCGCGACCCTCGAAGGTCTGTGGAGCCGCCTGCCGCTGGCTGACCTGGGGCTACTCACTGGCCTTTGTCTCTTGCTGCTGGCCCTGGTGCTGCTGCTCACGCGCTCGCTGGCGCGGCTGGGGGGCTTCGCGCTCGCTGATGAATCGGTGATCGTGTTCTGTGGCAGCAAGAAGTCGCTGGTGCAGGGCGTACCGATGGCGCGCGTGTTGTTCCCGGGGCCCGATCTCGGGCTGATCCTGCTGCCTATCATGATCTTCCACCAGGTACAGCTGATGGCCTGCGTATTCATCGCGCGGCGTTATGCCAAGGCTGCCGAGGCACAGGCCTAGCGAGGCCGGCTACAGTGGGTGCAGTTGCAGATCGCAGCCCTGCTGTTTGTAGCGCTGCCAGAGCTGACGGCTGCGCGCCTTGTCGGCTTCGTCGTTGAGCACGAACTCGGCCACCACGGCCACACCGGCTGCCGCCGTCAGCGGCTCGCTCTGCAGATTCAGCAAACAGGTAGTGCTTGCAGGCGCCGCGCTGGTCTCGCCCACCGTGACCAGCACCGAGCCGGCCAGCACCGAGTCGGCGGGCGCGTGCGGCAGAAAGCTCTCCGCGCTGAATGCCCACAGCAGCAGGTCGAGCTCGCGGCTTTCCTCGGCACTGCCGGTGACGATGTGCACGCGGTTACCGAGCCGGGCCTGCTGCTCGGCCAGTCGGCAGGCAAAGCGCTGGCGCGCCACGTGCTCGCCTTCCTTCAGCAGATAGAAATTGACCTTGGGCATGGGCGGCGAGGCGGCGCTGACCCGGGCGTCAGTGGTTGAGCAGGTATTCGAGCAGCAGGGGCACCGGCCGCCCGGTGGCGCCCTTGTCGTTGCCCTGCAGCCAAGCGGTGCCGGCGATGTCGAGGTGCGCCCACTTGTACTTGCGGGTGAAGCGCGCAAGGAAGCAGCCTGCCGTGATGGTGCCTGCCTTGGGTCCGCCGATGTTGGCGATGTCGGCAAAGTTGCTCTTCAGCTGCTCCTGATACTCGTCCCAGAGGGGCAGGCGCCACACTGGGTCGAGGCTTTGCAGGCCACACTGGTACAGCGTGTCGGCGAGACCGTCGTCGTTGGCCATGAGGCCGCTGACCACGCTGCCAAGCGCCGTAATGCAGGCCCCGGTGAGCGTGGCGATATCCACCACCGATCGCGGCTTGAAGCGTTCGATGTAGGTAAGGGCATCGCAGAGAACCAGTCGGCCTTCAGCGTCGGTGTTGAGAATCTCGATGGTTTGGCCGCTCATGCTGGTCACCACGTCACCGGGCTTGGTGGCGCTGCCCCCCGGCATGTTTTCGGCACTGGCGATCACGCCGATCACGTTGATGGCCGGCTTGAGTTCGCAGAGTGCGCTCATGGTGCCAAGGACGCTGGCGGCCCCGCACATGTCGAACTTCATTTCGTCCATGGCAGCCCCCGGCTTGAGGCTGATGCCCCCGGTGTCGAAGGTGATGCCCTTGCCGACGATGACGTGTGGTGCCTCGCTGGCTGGTGCTCCCCGGTACTGCATGATGATTAGCGCCGAATCCTGCACGCTGCCATTGCCGACCGACAGCAGCGAATGCATGCCGAGGCGACGCATCTGGGCCTCGCTCAATACCTGGCTCTTCAGCACGCGGGCGTTGCGCTTGGCGAGCAACTGCGCCTGCTTGCCGAGGTAGGTGGGCGTACAGACGTTGCCTGGCAGGTTGCCCAGGTCGCGCGCCACATTCATGGCGCGGCCGGTGGCAGCACCGACGTCCAGACCGCGCTTGGCCGGCGCTCGCTCGCGGGTTTCCCGCAGCAGCAGCGTGACCTCCTCGACCTGGAACAGCTTGGCTGCCTTGGGCTTGGTGGCGTGGTAGCGGTACTGCTGGTGGACGAAGATGCGGGCGAGCAGCGCTGCCTTGCGGGCCGCGTCACTGTCCTTCACATCCAGGTCGGCAAGCGCTGCAGCACAACTGGCGAGTTGGTGTTTCTGCAGGGCGCTACAGGCATGCCGCAGCAGCGTGGCATATTTTTTGGCATCGAGATCCTTGGGCTTGCCGGCACCCACCAGCAGCAGGCGCTGCGCCCGCACGCCCGCCACCGACTGCAGCAGCAGCGTGTCGCCAACGGCGCCTCGCAGGTCACCGGCCTTCAGCACTTTGGCGATCGCCTGGCGGGCGGCCGCGTCGACAAGGGCAGTGCTGGCCGGCAGCGAGCCATCTTCGTATACGGCCAGCACGAGGCAGGGCGTGGAAAGCGTGGAGGGGTCGGTGATCCTGACTGAAAAGCGCATGGAGATCCCTGGCAAGGTGATGAAATTCGTCGGAAATTCTACGCTAGAATGCTGCGCATGATCATCTCCCGCTATATCGTCCGGCAGATCCTGCAGGCAACCTCCGCGGTTACCATCATCCTGCTCGTCGTCGTCGTGCTGGGGCGTCTGCTCAATTATCTGGTGCAGGCTGCCGACGGAGAGCTTGACCGGCGTGTGCTGGTGGAGGTCTTGGCCTGGCGCCTGCCGGATTTCCTCCAGCTCATCCTGCCGCTGGCCCTGTTGCTGGGCTTGCTGCTGACCCTCGGGCGCCTCTACGCCGACAACGAAATGACCGTGCTGCTGGCTTCCGGGGTGGGGCCGCCCCGGGTGCTGGGCATCTCGCTGGTGGCGGCAGCCGTGGTGGCGGCGCTGGTGGCGCTGTTCAGCCTGGTGCTCGCGCCCACTGGCTCACGGGAGGCCAGCGCCTTGCTGCGGGCCGAGGAATCCGTCAGCGAATTCGACTTGCTGGTTCCCGGCGTGTTTCAGGCCTTGGGTGGCAGTGGGCGGACCGTCTATACCGAGCAGCTGGATGCCGGTCTCTTGCAGCAGGTATTCGTGCACGACGCCGGTAATGGCCGGCTGATCAAGGCCGAGCGGGCCGAGACCGTGCAGAACGAGCAGGGAGAGCGCTTCGTCCGCTTTCGCCACGGGACGCTCACCACGCGTATCGCTGGCAGTTCGGTGGTAGACGTTACCGAGTTCACCGAGCTGGGTCTGCGGCTGCCACCTCGCCAGCTGGCCATGAGCCCGGACGTAAGAGAGCGCTCGCTGCCCACCCAAGACCTGCTCGGCGACGCGGCACCGGCCCGTCTGGCTGAACTGCAGTGGCGGCTGTCGCTGGTGCTGCTGGTGCCGATCGTCACCTTGTTGGCGGTACCCCTGGCCAAGGTCAGCCCGCGGCAGGGACGCTTTGCCCGCCTGGTCCCGGCGATCCTGCTCTATCTGCTGTATCTCGGTTTGCTGCTGCTCAGCCGCAGCGCCCTCGGCGAGGGCACGCTGTCGCCCAGCGTGGGGCTCTGGTGGGTGCATCTGTTGTTCCTCACCATCGGTCTCGGGCTCTGTGCGCGCATGGCCTGGCCCGGGAGGCGGCTGCTTGGCCACGCTTGACCGCTACATCGCCAGCACGGTGTTTCTCGCCATGGCGCTGGTCCTGCTGGTGCTCGGCGGTCTCGACCTCATGTTCATGCTGATCGACGAGTTGATCGAGACGGACGGCGGCTACGATACCGCGGCAGCCCTGCGCTTCGTCTTGCTGAAATCGCCGCGCTACCTCTACGACGTGCTGCCACCGGCGGCACTGATCGGCGCGCTCGCCGGGCTCGGCAGTCTGGCGGCCAGCAACGAACTGGTTGGTATCCAGGCCGCAGGCTGGTCACGCGCGCGCATCAGCTGGGCGGTGCTGCAGCCCACCGTGCTGGTCATGCTGCTCGGCCTGCTGCTCGGGGAGTTCGTGGCACCCCGGCTGGAGTTGCAGGCCGAGGTAGGCAAGGCCCTTGCCAACGGCGAGACCGTCGGGCTGTCACGCTTCGGGCACTGGGAACGCCACAACCACACTTACGTACACTTCAACGCGCTCGACGCCGACGGGGCGCTGCTGGAGGTGGAGGTCTTCGAGTACGACGAGCAGCAGCGACTGCTGCGCCAGACCAGTGCCAGGCAGGCGGTGTTTCTCGGGGCCGAGACCCGCAGTGGCGAAGATGCCCGCTGGCGCTTGCGGGACGGTAGCCAGTGGGATTTCAGCCGCACCGCGGCGGGACTGCAGGCAGCGCCCGCAGCGTTCTCCGAGCGGGACATGGCACTTGGCCTGCTGCCGGAGACCTTGCAGATCCTGGTGATCGACCCCGACCGCATGGCGATCAGTGCACTCTGGCAGGCAGCGAACCGCTTCCTGGCGCAGGGACTCGACGCCTCGCGCTTTCAGCTCGGTTTCTGGAAGAAAGTGCTGCAGCCCCTCAACACCCTGGCGCTGGTGTTCGTGGCCATCTCCTTCATCTTTGGGCCGCTGCGATCGGCCAGCATGGGCTCGCGCGTGTTCAGCGCCGTGACCCTCGGGCTGCTGGCGACCATCCTGCAGCGGCTGCTGCAGAACCTGAGCCTCGTGTACCAGCTGCCGGCGCTGCTGGCCGTGCTGCTGCCGATCGTGCTGTGCCTGCTGGCGGGTGCGCTGCTGCTGCGGCGGCGCTAGCGACCAAGAACAGCAAGCAATGCTTGCGCCCCGCTGGCACGGCAAAGGGCCGGGGCGCAGCGGCTGCAGTGCACTGGCGCCCGGTGCCATAATGTGCCCACGCACTGCCATCAGAGGCTCGTAGTTGAACACCGGAGGAGACATGCGCAAGTGGTGCTGGGCAGCCCTGCTGGGCTGTGGACTGGTTCTTGGCCAACCGGAGGTGACCGATACCGTCGTGGTGACTGGTCGACTGCCCGGGCCTCCGCTCTGGCGCGTGTTCAACGGCGAGCGTTCCCTGTGGATCTTTGGCTACGTGTCCCCCATTCCGGAGGACATGCAGTGGGAATCGGCGCGCGTCGAGCGGGTGCTCGCCAACGCCGATGCCTACCTGCCACCACCCGATCTCGAGGTGACGGTCTCGCCGCTGGTGGCCCTCAATCCCATCAACCTCTGGCGCGGTGTGCGGCTGGCACGCCGGCTGAGCCGCAACGAAGACCGCAAATCACTGAGCGATGTGCTGCCACCGGAGCTCTACGCCCGCTACGCCGCGCTGAAAGCCCGCTATTTCCCACGCAACGACTCCCTCGAGGCCCTGCGACCGGTGATCGCCGGCAGCCAGATGACTGATCTCATCCAGGACGAAGCCGGGCTTGGCAGCGCCGAAGACATACTCAAGAAGATCCAGCGGCTCACCCGCCGCCAGCGCGATCTCGAGCGCGAAGCTACCAACGTGG
The DNA here is from genome assembly GCA_036796405.1 of Gammaproteobacteria bacterium. GTDB lineage: Bacteria > Pseudomonadota > Gammaproteobacteria > Pseudomonadales > Pseudohongiellaceae > CAILUG01. Next base: position 57,603 of record DAIRDB010000003.1, read on the forward strand.
ACGTCCGCATCGAGGGAGGTTACCGCTCGCTGGCCGATCGTGCCGAGGCCATGATGGCGAGCATCACGCCCGAGCAGGAACTGGGCTGTTTCGAGTGGCAGGTGGGACGCATGGAAACCGACCTCGAGGCCATGAAAAGCCGAGCCAATTCCTGGGCCCTCGGTTACATCGACGAGTTTCTGGATGCGCCGCTGCGGCGTGGCGACGAGGATCCCTGCTTCAGGCTGCTGCTGGCCACCAGCGAAAGCGACACCATCGAGGACCTGCTGGCGCAGGGTCAGCAACGCTGGCTGGCGTCCGCCGAAAAGGCCTTGCAGGAACACGACTCGACCTTTGCGGTACTGCACATCCGCGAGCTGCTCAACGAGGGCGGGCTGCTGAACCAGTTGAAGGCCAAGGGCTACCGCGTTCAGGAGCCGGACTGATCGGCCCCGCTGCGCGGCGGGAAATTGTCGCGTCTCACCACTACACTTCCCGACACCAGGTCCGGCCAGGTCCTTCCGTGGGCGTCGACGAGTGCCCACAGGTAGCCAAGGCCGAGGAGACCGAGCGACAGTGGCGCGCAGACGCAGCGCAGCAGTACTTGACGCCAATCGACTGGCGAGCCATCCGCGTTCTGTACGCGGATCTTCCACGCCTGCATCCCCAGCGTCTGGCCACTGTGCGTCCAGAACCAGCCGAAGAACAGCAGCGCGGAACCGAGCATGGCGGCGAAAAGCGTGTACTGGTAGAGCGGGTCGAACACGATTTGCGAGCCCTGCAACTGACGCGACTCCTCGATACCGAAGGCTGCAGTGACCAGAAAGGACACGACGATCCAGATGGCGATCAGCAGGACACTGTCGTAGACGATGGCGGCAAGGCGACGCCAGAGCGGGGCGATTTGCATGGCAGACTCGGCGAGAGAGCAGGGCGGCATGGTAGCGCAGTGCGGCGGCCGCTGGCTTGACTTCGTCCCGCCAAATCGCCAACACTGCCCCGCATGTACACGCGCCCCACGCCAGCCTTTTCCTGCAGCGCCCGCACCGGCATTATCATGACCGCGGGACCGTGCTTGCGGGTTGGATGAAGGCATCCAGCAGTATCTGAAAACCCGCCAGCCCGGCGGGTTTTCTGCATCTGGAGACAGCAAAACCTGCCGTGGCAGTCCCGGCAAGCGAGGAGAGCAGTCTTGAGCACGACAGGCATCAACCAGCCCGCAGCGGCCCAGGCCCTGCCGGCCTATGTGGCGTTCATGGACACCACCCTGCGCGATGGCGAGCAGACGCAGGGTGTCTCCTTCACCGCGGCCGAAAAGCTCACCATTGCGCAGGCTCTGCTGGAGCAACTGAAGATCGACCGCATCGAGGTGGCGTCGGCGCGCGTATCGGCCGGCGAACAGGCGGGTCTCCGCGCCATCACCGACTGGGCGCGAGACAACGGCCATCTGGAAAAAGTCGAGGTGCTGGGCTTTGTCGATGGCAGTCACAGCGTGGACTGGATCCTCGCCGGTGGTGGGCGTGTACTCAATCTGCTCACCAAGGGCAGCGAAAACCACTGCAGGCGCCAGCTGGGCAAGACCCTCGAGCAGCACGCCGCCGACGTGCGCCAGGTGGTGGCCTATGCCGTCGGCAAGGGCTTGCGGGTGAATGCCTACCTCGAGGACTGGTCTAACGGCTACCAGGACAACAAGGCCTATGTGTTCGGGCTGCTCGAGCTGCTGGCTGGCAGTGGCATCGAGCACTTCATGCTGCCGGACACGCTGGGCGTGATGAGCCCGGCCGAGGTGTACCGGGCTCTTTCCGACATGTACCGCCGCTTCCCGCAGCTGCAGTTCGATTTTCATCCGCATAACGACTACGGACTCGCCACGGCCAACTGCATGGCCGCCGTGGAGGCAGGTATCGCCACGCTGCACTGCACCATGAACTGTCTGGGAGAACGGGCCGGCAACGTATCGCTCGCGGAAATCGCGGTGGTGCTCAAGGACAAGATGGGGGTGCGCACGTCCGTCGACGAGACGCATCTCGCCACGGTCAGCAAGCTGGTCGAGCGTTTGTCCGGCAAATGGGTGGCGGCCAACCAGCCCATCCTCGGCGCCGATGTGTTCACGCAGACGGCCGGCATCCATGCCGACGGTGATGTGAAGGGCGGACTCTACGAAACCCAGTTGAGCCCCGAGCGCTTCGATCGCAAGCGCACCTATGCGCTCGGCAAGCTGAGTGGCAAGGCCTCGGTGCTGAAGAACATCGAGGAGCTCGGTATCGCGTTGTCACCGGACAACCTCAAGCGCGTGCTGCAGCGCGTGGTGGCGCTAGGTGATTCCAAGGAGACCATCACCGCCGATGACCTGCCATTCATCATCGCCGACGTTCTGGAAAGCAACGATTACCAGCACATCCGTTTGCTCGACTGCGACATCCACAGCAACCTCACCGGCACGTCCAGCGTGGCGCTCAAGGTGGAGATCAACGGCATGGACTATGCAGAAAACGGGCAGGGCAATGGCGGCTATGATGCCTTTACCGATGCGCTGCGGAAGGTGCTGGCCGGCATCGGCTTCGACATGCCCGAGTTGGTGGATTACAGCGTGCGCATTCCCAAGGGTGGCAAGCCCGGCGCACTGACCGAGTGCACGATTACCTGGGCTGGTCAGCCCCGCAACCTGCGCACGCGCGGAGTGCATGCCAATCAGGTCTATGCGGCGGTACTGGCGACCTTGCGCATGGTCAACACCCGGCTGCATGGCCAGGTGAGTGCTGCATGATCGACCTGCGCAGCGATACCGTGACACGCCCGTCGCCGGCCATGCGGCAGGCCATGGCGCAGGCCGAGGTGGGAGATGACGTTTGGGGCGACGACCCCACCGTGGCGCGGCTGGAGGTTGTGGCGGCTGAGCGCATCGGCAAGGAGGCCGCGCTGTTCGTGCCGAGTGGTACGCAATCGAATCTGTGTGCGCTGCTCACGCATTGCCAGCGCGGCGACGAGTACCTGATCGGCAAGGACTCGCACGCCTACAAATACGAAGGGGGCGGCGCTGCTGCGCTGGGAGGCATTCAGCCGCAGCCACTGCCTGTGAACACCGACGGCACCCTCAGCCTGGACGTGATCGATCAGGCCGTGCGGCCGGACGACTTCCACTTTGCCCGCACGCGACTGCTGTGCCTGGAAAACACCTTTTATGGTCTGGTCGTGCCGCTGGCGTTTCAGCAGCAGGCGATCGCGGTGGCGCAGCGGCACCGCTTGGCCACCCATCTCGACGGCGCGCGGCTGTTCAATGCGGCGGTCAAACTGGGGGTCCCGCCCGCCAGTGTTGCGGCGGGGTTCGACAGCGTGTCGATCTGCCTGTCCAAGGGGTTGGGTGCGCCCGTGGGGTCGCTGCTGTGTGGCAGCCGTGATTTCGTGCTGGCGGCGCGCCGCTGGCGCAAGGTGCTCGGGGGCGGCATGCGCCAGTCGGGCCTCTTGGCCGCTGCCGGTCTCTACGCGCTCGAACACCACGTGGCCCGGCTGGCCGAAGACCACGCCAACGCCGCCGTACTGGCCGCCGAGCTCCGCGAGCTTGCCGACGTACATGTTGACCCGGCACGCGTGCAGACCAACATGGTGTTCATGACGCCCAAGGCCGGTACCGCCCACGCCCTCACGGCGCACCTGGCGCAGCACGGCATCCTAGTGGACCCCGGCACGACGATACGCATGGTGACGCATCTCGACGTGACCCGTGCCGACGTCTTGAAAGTCGCGACTGCCATCGGGACGTTCTACCGCGGCTAGTCAGGTCCGTGTGCTGCTGCACTGCAACGACCGATCGACGCCATCCCCGGCAGGCCGCCTCGATCAAGCGACTGGCATGGCCTGCAGTTCGCTGACCACGAGATCACCGAATTCTGGTGTGGAAATCATCTTCACACCGCTGCCCGGCTTGCTGAGATCGGGGGTGGAAAAGCCCTGCGCAAACACGCTCTGCATCGCCTGCCAGAGATTGTGTGCCTCTCTGGTCATGCCGAAGCTGAATTCCAGCATCATCGCCACCGACCCGATCATGGAGTAAGGATTGGCGATATTCTTGCCGGCGATATCGGGAGCCGAGCCGTGCGAGGGCTCGTAGTAGGCTTTTTCTGGCCCGATGCAGGCCGAGGGCATCAGGCCCAGCGAGCCGAGGATGCCACCCCCCTGGTCGCTGAGGATGTCACCGAACATGTTCTCCATGACCATGACGTCGAACATGGTGGGTTTCAGGCACAGGTAGGTGGCTGCGGCATCGACGAGGATGTGCTCCACCTTCACGTCGGGGTAATTCTTCTTCTCTTCCTCCACGATCTCGTTCCACAACACGCTGGACTTCAGCACGTTGCTCTTGTGGATGTTGTGGAGCAACTTCTTGCGTTTCTGTGCCGTTTCGAAGGCCACTTTGAGAATGGCGCGGATCTGGTCTTCGTCGTACTCCAGAACCTCGGCCACGTAGCGCTTGCCCTGGGCGTTGATCCCGGTCTCCTTCTTGCCGAAGTACAGGCCGCCCACCAACTCGCGGATCATCATGATGTCGATGCCCTCGCCGATGATTTCCGGCTTCAGCGGTGAAAAATGGATGAGGCCTTTCGGCAGGTAGACGGGGCGGAAGTTGGCGTAGGTGTTGTAGCGGCGGCGCAAAGGCAGCAGGGCACCACGCTCGGGTTGCTGGTCGACCGGGATCTTCTTCGACTCTTCATGGCTGAGTCCGATCGGGCCCTTCAGGATCGCATCGGCGGCGTCGCACACGGCCTTGGTGATGTCGGGGAAGGAGGCCCCGTGCGAAAACCACGCACTGGCCCCGAAGGGCGTGTGCTGCAGATCGAAGGCCACAGCCTGGCGGCTGGCGACCAGTTCCAGCACTTTAACGGCTTCGCGCATGATCTCGGGGCCGATGCCATCACCGTCGAGCAGGGCAATCTTGTAGGTCTGCATGGGAATTCCTGGGGGCTGCTGGAAAGGCGCGCACTGTACCACCGAGCCGCTGGGCGCTCCAAGGCAGCAGCACCGGCGGCTCCCGCCCCCTGCCATGCACAGTGGTTGCCCCCTTTTGCCCGTCAGCCCTGCGTCATTCGGCAGTGTCCGCGCTGGGAAAAAGCGCGCCGGCCATACTAAAATGCCGGACTCGATCCGATTACGAAGCCTGTGGAGTCACCTGTCTCATGGATTCACCGAAGACCCGCAACACCGCCCTGCTCGACTGGGTGAAAGAATGCGCCGCCCTCGCCGAGCCCGCTTCCGTTTACTGGTGTGATGGCAGCCAACAGGAATACGACCGCCTGTGCCGCGAACTCGTCGACGCAGGAACCTTCATCAAACTCAACCAAGCCTTGCGCCCGGGCTGCTTTCTGGCGCGCTCCGACCCGCGCGACGTGGCGCGGGTGGAAGACCGCACGTTCATCTGTTCGCTCCGACAGGAGGACGCTGGCCCAACCAACAACTGGGACGAGCCGGCCGCCATGCGCGCCAACCTGCAGCGGTTGTTCAAGGGATGCATGGCGGGCCGCACCATGTACGTGATTCCCTTCAGCATGGGGCCGCTCGGTTCCGACATTGCCCAGATCGGTGTCGAAATCACCGACTCGCCCTATGTGGTGGTGTCCATGCGCATCATGGCGCGTATCGGCAGCAAGGTGCTCGATGTGCTGGGTGACAAGCCCTTCATCAAGTGCCTGCACTCGGTCGGTTTCCCGCTGACGGACGGTAAACAGGACGTCGCCTGGCCCTGCAATCCAGAAAACCGCTACATCGTGCATTTCCCGGAAACCCGCGAGGTCATCTCCTTCGGCTCCGGTTACGGTGGCAACGCCCTGCTCGGCAAGAAGTGCGTAGCGCTGCGCATCGCGTCCGTTATGGCGCGCGACGAGGGCTGGCTGGCGGAGCACATGATGATCGTCGGTGTCGAAAGCCCGAACGGCCAGAAACATTATCTGGCCGGTGCGTTCCCCAGTGCCTGCGGCAAGACCAACCTGGCCATGCTGATTCCGCCGCAGGGTTTCGAGGGCTGGAAGGTATGGACCGTGGGTGATGACATCGCCTGGATCAAGCCCGGTGCCGATGGGCGTCTGTATGCCATCAATCCGGAAGCCGGCTTCTTCGGAGTGGCACCCGGCACCGGCATGGACTCCAATCCCGCCGCCATGGCCACCATGACCCGCAACACGCTGTTTACCAACGTGGCACTCACCGATGACGGTGACGTCTGGTGGGAGGGCATGACGAAGCAGAAGCCCGCCCATCTCATCGACTGGCGCGGCAACGACTGGACGCCGGCGAGCCCAACACCGGCGGCTCACCCGAATGCGCGCTTCACCTCGCCGGCCAGCCAGTGCCCCAGCATCGACCCAGAGTGGGAGAACCCCAAGGGCGTGCCGATCAGCGCCTTCCTGTTCGGCGGTCGGCTGAGCACCACGTTCCCGCTGGTCTACCAGAGCAAGGGCTGGGCCCACGGCGTGTACATGGGCGCCACGCTCGGATCGGAGGCCACGGCGGCTGCCGACAATCAGGCGGCGATCCGCCGTGATCCGATGGCGATGCTACCGTTCTGCGGCTACAACATGGCCGACTACTGGGCTCACTGGCTGCGCATGGAGCAGCGCATCACCCACGTGCCGAAGATCTTCCGCGTGAACTGGTTCCGCAAGACCGCCGATGGTAAGTGGCTGTGGCCTGGCTTCGGCCAGAACATGCGCGTGCTGCAGTGGATCATCGCCCGGGTGAATGGCAGCGTGCAGGGTCACGAGACCGTGTTCGGCACCGTTCCTCACTATGACGACATCTCCTGGCAGGGACTCGCCTATGACAAGTCCACCTTCGAGCAGTTGATGGGCATCGACGTCGACAACAGCCGCCGTGAATTCGAGGATCAGCTGAAGTTGTTCGCCGAATTCGGCGCCAAGCTGCCGCCCGAGATGGAAGCGCAGCGTCAGGCCATGCTGGCGGAAGTCCGCAGTTGATCCGGCAACCGACGGGCAGCGGCGACGGCCAAGCCCGCCTAGGGTTGCACGGTGAAGCTGAAATCGTCGATCAGGATATCGCCACCAAGCGCCACCGCCTGATACAGCACCTGATAGGTTCCCGGTGCCAGCGCCGGCAGTTCCAGGGTGATGGTTTGGCCGAAGGCGGTGGACTGGCCGATGCTGTTGCGAGGCAGTCGTATGTCGATGCGCTCACCGCGCCGCTCCTCGCTGGTAATTTCCAGACGTGCGTTGGTGATCGTCACTTCCGCCATGAAGTCGAATACCAGTCGCGTGGGCGCGCGCTCCAGCACGGCATCATGATCGGGAACCGTGGTCGCCAGGCCCACATGCGCAGCAGCAAACCCTGGCCACAGCAGCGTCAGCGGCAGTGTTTGCAGCAGTGTCAGCAGCAGTATCTGCAGCAGTGTCTGCAGCCGTTGCTGCAGCAAGCAGCCGCTCTGGCTTCGACGCTGGCTGTGGCGGGACAGGGCTGGGGCGGTCATGGCAGAGCGCCTGCCGGAAAGGCTGCAGGATAGTGTCATCGCAAAATACTAATCGGAACGTTCGGATGAGCAACAGCAGAAAAGTCGGATTCGTCTCACTCGGCTGCCCCAAGGCGCTGGTCGATTCGGAGCGCATCCTCACCCAGCTCAAGCTGGAGGGGTACGACATCGTCGGTAGCTACGATGGGGCTGATGTGGTGGTGGTGAATACCTGTGGTTTCATCGACAGTGCCAAGCAGGAATCGCTCGAGGCCATTGGCGAGGCGCTGCGGGAGAACGGCCGCGTCATCGTCACTGGCTGCATGGGCAAGAACGCCGAAGACATCACCCGGGTGCACCCCGCTGTACTCAGCGTGACCGGACCGCAGGCCTACGAGGCCGTGGTCAACGCCGTGCACGCGGTGATCCCCAAGCCCATACTCGACAGCCATGATCCCTTTACGGACCTCGTGCCGCCCCAGGGAATCAAGCTGACGCCGCGCCATTACGCGTACCTCAAGATCTCCGAGGGCTGCAATCACCGCTGTTCCTTCTGCATCATTCCCAGCCTGCGCGGCGACCTGGTGAGCCGCCGTGTGGAGGACGTGCTCGCCGAAGCCGAGCGGCTGGTGGAGTCCGGTGTTCAGGAATTGCTGGTGATCTCGCAGGACACCAGTGCCTACGGCGTGGATCTCAAGTACCGCACGGGTTTCTGGAACGGGCAGCCTGTCAAGGGCAGCATGCAGGGCTTGTGCGAAGCGCTGGCCCACCTCGGGGTTTGGGTACGGCTGCACTATGTCTACCCTTACCCACACGTGGACAATGTCATCCCGCTCATGGCCGACGGCCTGATCCTTCCCTATCTGGACATTCCGTTTCAGCACGCCAGCCAGCGCATTCTCCGGTTGATGAAGCGCCCTGCCCATGCCGAAAACACCCTGGAGCGCATCAAGGCCTGGCGTAGCCAATGTCCGTCGCTCACGCTGCGTAGCACCTTCATCGTCGGATTTCCCGGCGAAACCGAAGAGGATTTCCGCCAGTTGCTCGACTGGTTGGAGGAGGCACAACTCGATCGTGTCGGCTGTTTCAAGTATTCCGCCGTCGAGGGGGCGCAAGCCAACGCCTTGCCCGACCCAGTGGCCGAGGCCGTCAAGGAGGAGCGCTATCAGCGCTTCATGGAAGTACAGCAACGCATCAGCAGCGCCCGACTGCAGGCGAAGATCGGTGAGGAGATCGATGTTCTCGTTGACGAAGTCAACGCCGACGAGGCCATCGGCCGCAGCAAGGCCGATGCCCCCGAGATCGACGGCAAGGTCTACCTGCAGCACCCGGAGGGACTGCAGCCTGGAGATGTCGTCACCGTCACCGTCGAAGACGCTGACGACTACGATCTGTACGCTTGATCCGACCGCGCTGCGCTTCTCGCCAGCGCAGGCGTCTCCACTGGCCGACTGCATTTTTCCTGCGAAAAGAAGTTACGGTGAATCGACAGTTCGGCAGTGCTCTGCCGACGCAGCCTGGTGTCAAATGCGCAGTGTTGGTGTGCCCTCGGGCAGCCGCTCTCCTGGCAGTGGATCATTCGGTAGTGGATCGCACATCTTTGCAGCAGTTGCTCGCGCTCTTGGCCGTAGTCGGCATGCTGTTGCTGCCGGCAGGCAGCAGTCCCTCGCCGCTGCTCGCGAGCGATGTCGTGATGGAAGCGATCACGATCTTGGCCTCGCCTTCCGGTACGCCCGCCGAGGATGGCGGCGGTACGGTGGAACTGGAAGCCTTTGCCCATGCTGCACTGCAGTGTGCGGCGTTCCCCGCTGTGCTGGTCTCTTGCCGTCCGGGCATGCAGTCCTCACGACGACCCCTGCGTTTTTCTCTCGCCTCTGCGGCACCCCGCGCACCGCCCTCGCTGGCAGGTTGACGCGCGGTTGACCGTTTGACGCGGTCCTGGTCCTGCGCTGCCGTTTGATTGCCCCGTAGCCGGAAGGCTAGCGGACAACCTCGCAGCAGTGCGCATGACTGCCCCACCCCAGCCAACCAGACGACGCACCATGCCGCAGCCGCAGCTACGACCGCTTTGCCGGCGTTTGACGGGCGGACTCCAGATCATTCACCCACCATAGGTCAGCCATATCCCATGAACACCAAGATGCACATGCTGCTTGCCATGAGTTGCCTGCTGCTGCAGGCCTGCCATGACTCCGGCGCGGAGCTCGAGGAAGAGATTCCCCGGCTCGAAGTCACGACTCCATTGCGGCGGGACGCCACGCTCACCAAGGAATACGTCAGCCAGATCCATGCCTTCCAGCACATCGAATTGCGGGCGCTGGAAAAGGGCTACCTGCAGGAGACGTTGATCGACGAGGGACAGATGGTCGAGCAGGGGACTCCCATGTTCAAGATCATGCCCAACGTCTACCAGGCCGAGTACGAAAAAGCGCGTGCGGAAGCCAATGTGGCGCGCATCGAGTACGAGAACACGCGCGGACTGGCCGAAAAAAACATCGTGTCGGCCAATGAACTGGCACTGGCCAAGGCGCATCTCGATCGCGCCGAGGCCGAAGTCAATCTCGCGCAGACCCACCTTGGCTTCACGTCGGTGGCGGCGCCGTTCAGCGGAATGATGGACCATCTGGAAGTGCGGAAAGGCAGCATGGTCGACGAGGGTGAACTGCTCACCACGCTGGCAGACCTCAGCAAGATGTGGGTGTATTTCAATGTGCCCGAAGCCGAATACCTCGATTACAAGTTCAACGGCATGGTGTCACCGAAGGTGAAGCTAAAACTCGCCAATGGCCGCGTCTTCGATCAGGAAGGCAGCATCGAAACCATCGAGGCCGACTTCGACAACACCACCGGCAACATCGAGTTCCGCGCCACCTTTCCCAATCCACAGCAGATCCTGCGTCACGGCCAGACCGGCAACATCCTCATGGAGCTGCCGTATCCGAATGCACAGGTGATCCCCCAGAAGGCCACGTTCGAAGTGCTCGACAAGACCTACGTCTACGTGGTGAACGAAGAAAGCAAGCTCGAGCAGCGCGAAATCACCATTGCCGCCGAGCTGCCGCATCTGTTCATCCTGTCGAAGGGGCTCGAAGACGACGACAAAGTCCTGATCGAGGGGCTGCGCCGGGTCGTCAATGGCCAGGAGATCAACGTCAACCTGCGCCAGCCAGCCGACGTGCTGTCACAACTCGACCTTTACGCCGAATAAGCGGAGCCCCCCATGTTTGGAGTTTTCATCAAGCGTCCCGTCATGGCGATCATGCTGTCGCTCATGATGGTGTTTCTGGGCTTCCTGTCGATCAGGTCCCTGCCCACCTCGCAGTTCCCTGACATCGCCCCGCCGCGTGTACTGGTGTCGCTGGCTTACCCTGGCGCCAGCGCCGACGTGCTCGTGCAGTCGTCGCTCATTACCATCGAGCGTGCCATCAACGGCGTGCCCGGTATGAAGTACATCGTGTCAGATGCCACTAGCGCCGGCGAGGCCACGATCCAGGTCATCTTCGGCCTGGAAGTAGACCCGAACCAGGCGATGATCAACGTCAAGACCCGCCTTGATCAGGTGATGAGCCGGCTGCCGACACTGGTGTCGCTGGAAGGCGTGATCGTTGAGCGCGTGCAGCCGAGCATGCTGATGTACATCAACCTGTACAGCACCGATCCCGGTGCCGACGAAAAGTTTCTCTACAACTATGCGAGCGTGAACGTCATTCCGGAGATCCAGCGCGTCAACGGCATTGCCAGCGCCAAGATCCTCGGCAGCCGCACCTACGCCATGCGCATCTGGCTGGACCCCGACCGCATGCGGGCCTACAGCATTTCCGTGGATGAGGTCATGGAGGCCATCAACGAGCAGAGCATCATCGGGCGTCCTGGGCGCCTCGGCCAGGCATCCGGCATCGCGGCCCAGTCCAAGGAGTATGTGCTGGTCTACAAGGGACGCTACAGCGAGCCCAAGGAGTACGAAGACATCATCGTGCGTGCCGACGCCAGCGGCCAGATCCTCAAGCTCAAGGACATCGCCGAGGTCGAGCTTGGCAGCGAGTTTTTCGATATCTATTCCAACAAGGACGGCTATCCCTCCGCCGCTATCGTGCTCAAGCAGAACTACGGCAGCAGTGCCAGCGACGTGATCGAGCAGGTGAAGGCGAAGATGCAGGAGCTGTCACCGGCGTTTCCTGTGGGTATGCAGTACGAAATCAACTATGACGTCTCGAAATTCCTCGATGCCTCCATCGAGCAGGTCATGCACACGCTCATCGAAGCCTTCGTACTGGTGGCGCTGGTGGTCTTCGTGTTTCTCGGTGATTGGCGCTCGACACTGATTCCCATCCTGGCGGTACCGGTCTCGCTGATCGGTACGTTCTTCTGCATGCAGGCTTTCGACGTCAACATCAACCTCATCACCTTGTTCGCCCTGGTGCTGGCGATCGGCATCGTCGTCGACAACGCCATCGTGGTAGTGGAGGCGGTGCATGCCAAGATGGAACATGACGCCACGATCACGCCGTACCGTGCCACATTGCAGGTGCTTGGGGAAATCGGGGGTGCCATCGTCGCCATCACGCTGGTGATGACCGCCGTATTCGTGCCGGTGGCCTTCATGACCGGCCCGGTTGGCGTGTTCTACCGGCAGTTTTCCATCACCATGGCCGCCTCCATCATAATTTCCTGTGTGGTGGCGCTGTCGCTGACGCCGGTGCTCTGCGCCATGTTGTTGAAGAACCAGCACGGGCAGGTCAAGCGCAGGACGCCGATCAGCTGGTTCATGGACGGCTTCAATCGCTGGTTCGAGGGACTCACCGGTCGCTACACCCGCTTGCTCGGCAGGATCGTTGGCCGTCGTAGCGTGACGGCGCTGCTGCTTGGCGGCTTCGTGGCCGGTACGCTCGTGATCAACGAGGAATTGCCAGCTGGTTTCATCCCGGGTGAGGATCAGGGCCAGATATACGCCATCATCCAGACGCCGCCAGGCAGTACGCTGGAAGCCACCAACCAGGTGGCGCGCCAGTTGCAGGAAGTGGCGCGCAGCATCGAAGGGGTGGCGTCGGTCTCGTCGCTGGCTGGCTACGAAATCCTCACCGAAGGCCGCGGCTCCAATGCCGGTACCTGTCTGATCAACCTCGACGACTGGGGCGACCGCGAGCAGTCTGTGCACGAGATCATCGAGGCACTCGAGGCCAAGACCAAGGACTTCGGCGCGGTCATCGAGTACTTCGAACCACCTGCTGTGCCCGGCTACGGAGCGGCCTCCGGTCTCGCGCTGCGCCTGCTCGACAAGACCAACGGCACCGACTACCACGAGTTCGATCGCATCACCCAGGAGTTCATGGCGGCGCTCGGCGAGCGGCCGGAGCTGTCGGGGCTGTTCACGTTCTATGCGGCGAACTATCCGCAGTACGAGATCCAGATCGACAACCAGGCGGCCATGCAGAAGGGCGTGTCCATCGGCAAGGCGATGGAGAACCTGAATATCCTCATCGGCAGTACCTATGAGCAGGGCTTCATCCGCTTCAACAACTTCTTCAAGGTCTACACACAGGCGAGTCCGGAATTCCGGCGCTACCCCAGCGACATTCTCAACTACTACGTTAAGAACGAAGAGGGCGAGATGGTGCCGTATTCCTCGTTCATGAAACTGGTCAAGCAGCAGGGGCCCAACGAAATCACCCGCTACAACCTCTACAATTCGGCGACCATCCGTGCTGAACCTGCCGAGGGCTACACCACCGACGAGGCCATCAAAGCCGTACAGACCGTGGCCGCCGCCACGCTGCCGAAGGGTTATGACATCGGCTGGGAAGGTCTGTCGTTCGACGAGGTTCAGCGCGGCAACGAGGCGGCCATCATCTTCGGCGTGGTGCTGGTGTTCGTCTACATGGTGCTGGCAGCGCAGTACGAAAGCTTCCTGCTGCCGCTGGCGGTGATCCTGTCGCTGCCGACCGGCGTGTTCGGTTCCTTCCTGCTGCTGGAACTGCTGGGCCTGGCCAACGACATTTATGCCCAGCTGGGCTTGGTGATGCTGGTGGGCCTGCTCGGCAAGAACGCGGTGCTGATCGTGGAGTATGCCGTGCAGAAGCACGAGCAGGGGCTGTCGGTCATGGACGCAGCGATCGAAGGGGCAAGGGCACGGTTCCGCCCCATCCTCATGACCTCGTTTGCCTTCATTGCCGGTCTGGTGCCGCTGGTCCTCGCCACCGGCGCCGGTGCAGTGGGCAACCGCACCATCGGCTCGTCGGCGCTGGGAGGCATGCTGTTCGGCACGGTGTTTGGCGTACTGGTGATTCCTGGGCTGTACTACCTGTTTGCCCGTATCGAGGAAGGACGCTCGCTCATCCGCAACGAAGATCACCTGCCACTCACGGAGCTTTATCACTACGGTAACGGGGAGAAAGGTAATGAATAAGCCACGACGGCGACCGCTGGTTCTCCTGGTCTGCGGCCTGTTGCTGCTGCAGGGCTGCGCGATTCCCGGCATTACCACACGGGAGCCCGCCGTGACGCTGCCATCTGCTTACGGCGCGGCAACCACCGGCGAGCAGAGTGCAGCGGCGATACGCTGGAACGACTTCTTCGTCGACCCCAACCTCGCGACCCTGATCGACACGGCGCTGACCGGCAATCAGGAAGTGAACATTCTGCTGCAGCGCCTGCAGCGGGCCGCCAACGAGGTCGAGGCGCGGCGCGGCGAGTACCTGCCCTTCGTGGGCGCAGGCGCGGCGGCCGACCTCGACAAGGTGGGTGAATTCACCCGCAGCGGGGCCGTGGAACGCCAGCTGGAGATACGGGAGGAGGAAGCCTTCCCCGAGCCGCTCGGCAATCTTGGCGTCGGGCTGACTGCGTCCTGGGAGCTGGATGTCTGGCACAAGCTGCGCAACGCCACGCAGGTGGCGTCGCTCGAATACCTCGCCACGGCCGAAGGTCGCCATTTCGTCATCACCGCTCTCGTGGCGGAGGTGGCGCACGACTACTACGAGCTGATGGCACTCGACAACCAGCTGCAGAATCTCGACCGCAACATCGAGATCCAGACCAACGCACTGCAGATCACGCGGGATCTGCTCACCTTCGGGCGCACGACGTCACTGGCGGTCGCCCGCTTCGAGGCCGAGGTCAACAAGAACCAGAGTGAGCGCTTTGCCATCGCCCAGCAGATCGTCGCCGCCGAAAACCACCTCAATCTGCTGCTTGGCCGCACGCCGCAGCCAGTGCAGCGCTCGTCCGACACCCTGATGACCTTGCAGCCACCGGTCGTGCAGGCCGGTGTGCCGTCGCAGTTGCTGGCCAACCGGCCGGACATCCGCCGCGCCGAACTCGAGCTGGCAGCCGCCAAACTCGACATTGCCGTAGCCAAGGCCAACTTCTACCCGTCGTTCGCCATTCGCGCCGGCGTAGGCTTCGAGGCTTTCAAGCCCGAGTACCTGCTCGAGACACCCGCTTCGCTGGCCTACACGGCGGGCGTCGACATGGTGGCACCGCTGGTGAATCGGCGTGCCATCGCCGCGCAGTACAAGAACGCCAGCGCGGCGCAGGTGGAGGCCGCCTACGAGTACGAGCAGACGCTGGTGCGGGCGTTCAGCGAGGTCTCCACCAAGGTGGCGGAAATCGACAACCTTGCCCGCAACTACGCCTTGAAGACCGATCAGGTGGCGGCCCTCAACACGTCGGTGGACGTGGCCGGGCAGCTCTTCACGGCGGCACGCGCCGACTATCTGGAAGTGTTGCTGGCGCAGCGGGAGGCGTTGGAGGCGCGCAGCGAGCTGATCGAAACGCGTCAGCGACAGATGAGTGCCATGGTTGACCTCTACCGGGCACTCGGCGGCGGTTGGCAGCCCGCCAGCAACTGATACGCGGCGGCGGGGGCGCGGGGCTGGCAAGTGGGCCCGCACAGGCTATGATCGCCGGCCCCGGCCGCCCTGCGGCCAGGCGTAGACGGGCAGCGCGGCAGCAGGAAGCCGCGAACGCCGGCCCGCGCCGCTCCTGCCTTCGGTATTGTTTTGGTGAAAGCCCGGCTTGCTGTTTTCCTTCGCATCCTCGCCTGCTGCTGCCTGCCGCTGGCGGGCGCGTGGCTGCCGCTACAGGCGCAGACGGCGCCCCCCGTCGCCGAGGAGCTCATCATTACCGCCCACCGCACCGGCGTGCCGCTGCGCCGACTCACCGTACCGGTCACAGTCCGCACCGAAGCCGATCTGCGGGCGCAAGGCAACGTGGCCCTGCTCGATGTCCTGCGCCAGTTGCCTGCCATGGCCGCGAGCAATGCCGGTGGCGTTGGCCAGACCAGCGTGCTGCGCATACGCGGCGAAGAAGGCTTTCGCACGCTCACCCTGCTCGATGGGATTCGCCTCAGTGATGCGGGCAGTCCCCAGGTCATGCCGTCCTTCGATCACCTGCTGAGCAGCGGCATCGGTCGTGTCGAGGTGCTGCGTGGCCCGCAGGGACTGGGCTACGGCGCCGATGCCGGTGGAGTCATCAATCTCAGCAGTCGGCGTCCGTCGCCTGGTTTGCAGGCGGGTATCGATGCCCAGCGGGGACGCTTTGCCACGCGACAGTGGGGCGCCGACGTGGGTGGCGGCGTCGGTCCGCTGGATTTCTTTCTGGCCGCCGCTGATCTCGCCACCGCCGGTTTCAACAGTCAGACGGCCGATCGCGTGCTCGCTGATGCCGACGGCTATGCCAACACCACCGTGCACGGCCGGGTTGGCCTCAGGCTGCACGAGCGGCTGCAGGCGACACTGGTGCAGCGTCGCGTCAGCGGTCGCGGGGACTTCGACGGCTGCTTCGATTTGCAGAGCGGGGCCACCCTGCACGATTGCCGCAGCGCTGTGCAGGTGGAGAGTGCGCGGGCCGCGCTCGACTACAGCGGTGCTGGCGTCTCCCACAGCATCAGTCATGCGAAGACCCTGCATGACCGGCGTACCCGCTACGGTGGTACCGAGGCGTTCAACGGCGTCGGGGATCTGCAGCGCTGGGAGTACCTCGGCAGCGCGAGCGGCCTGCCCGGCTTCGATCTGGTGTTCGGTGCCGACCGTGAGCTTGCCAAGGCTGGCACGGCCCTGCGCCGCAGCAACGGGGTGTTTGCCGAGTATCTCAGCGACTTCTCCACGGTCTGGCAGTTCAGCGCCGGTCTCCGCCACGACAACAGCAGCGACTTCGGCAGTCACCTCAGCCATCGCTTCGGTCTTGCGAAGCTGCTGGCGCTGCCGGAGGGTCGGGTCCTCAAGCTGCGCGCCAGCGCCGGTAGCGGCTTTCGGGCCCCAAGCCCCTATGAGCTGGCCTACAACAGCAGCGCGGCGGCGTTCCCGCCCGCGAGCCGCACGGTTCTGCAGCCGGAGACCAGTCGGGGCCACGAGGTCGGTATCGATTATCTCGGTCCTGGCGACCTGCGTGTGGAGGCGGGTTTTTTCGAGCAGCGCGTGGCAGACGCGATCTCCTTCGACCTCGCCGGCTACAGCGGCTACCTGCAGGACCGTGGTGCGGGCCGGGTGCGCGGCCTGGAGCTGGCAGTCGAGCGGACCCTCTTCGAGCGGCTGCTGCTTCGCGCCAATTACACGTACAACGACGCCCGCCAGCCCGATGGCCAGAGTCGTCTGCGCCGGCCGCGCCAGCTGCTGAATGTCGCCGCACTCTGGCGCAGCCGGGACGGGCGGCTGCGGCTGTCTGCCTTTCTGCGCCAGTCGCGCACCGCCATGGATCAGGTGGCAGGGCAGCGTCTGCCCTTGCCGGACTTCACCGTGCTCGATGCCACGGCCAGCTACGCACTCGGCAACCAGTTCGAACTGTACGGCCGACTGGAGAACGCCCTCGGCACTCGCTACCAGGAAGTCACGGGCTACAATACTGGCGGCGCAGCGTTCTTCCTCGGGCTGAGGTGGCGTTTCGCGGCGCTGTCGCGTGAGTAGCGCTCCGTCTGCGGGCGGCAGCGATCAGTTGAGAGGGTGCCGGCGGTCGTGAACCGCGGGTGGGTCAGGAGATCAGGGGCATGAGAGCCATTTTGCTGGGGCTGCTGCTGGCAGCGGGCATGCCAGCACTCGCGGCCGAACTGGTGATGCCGAGTGCAGCCGTGCGTGAATTCATCACCGTGCGGGATGCCGAGACCAAGGGTCGTGAACTGGCGCGGCTGCCCGTGGGTCAGCGCGCCGAACTGCTTGGCAGCACGCCGTCGGCGCATCTGGTTCGCTTGGCGGACGGCACCGTGGGCTACGTCGTGCGCCGCTTCACCCGCACCCTCAGTACCGACGGACCGCTGGTGCCGCTCGAAGGGGAACTCGAGCTGCACTTCCTCGACGTGGGGGAGGGGGACGCCACGCTGGTGGTGTGCCCGGATCGCAGCAGCCTGCTGATCGATGCCGGCTCTACCGGGCCGGTAGACAAGACGGTGAGCAGTTACCTGGACGCAGCGCTCGGCGCCGACAAGGGTCGCTTGAATACTGTCATCGTCACCCATCCCGATCCCCAGCACTTCAATCTGCTGCAGCTGCTGCTGCGTGGCCATTCCCTGCAGCGGGTGCTGCACGCCAGTGAACTGGCCGACTACGACGATGCGCGTTTCCTGAGCTGGCTGCGTGGCCAGAATGGCGTCCAGCGTCTGGGCATGGCCGACGTGGCCTCCGAACTGCGGCCGGTCACGGAGGTCGACTGCGGCGGCGCTCTGGTGCAGGTGCTGAGTGCCGGGCTCGCCACCCGCACCGACTGGCTCGACAACCTCAGCGTCGTCGTCAAGATCAGTTTCGGTGATTTTTCCGCCTTGCTGCCCGGTGATGCCGGTGCCGAGGTCGAGGCGAGTCTCCTGCAGCGCTATTCGCCGGCCTTCCTCGACGTCGATCTGCTGAAGCTGGCCGATGGCGGCGTGCAGGGCGAAAGCAACGGGCCGAACTTCCTGGCGGCGCTGCAGCCGCAGATCGCCGTGATCAGCAACGCGGGCCGCAACCCGGCCGGCGCCCCGCACGGCACCCTGCTCATGCAACTGCAGAGTTTTGCCGCTGCCGTCGAGGGGCCGCCGCACACGCTGAGTTTCAGCTATCGGGGAGACGATGGGCCACGCTGGCAGGAGAACAGAGCCCTGCGCCAGCACGTCTACTCGACGGCCGATGCCGGCAACATCGTGGTGGTCAGTGACGGCAGCGGCTTCAGCGTGCGCACCGCCCGTTTGGCGGTGCCGAAGCCTGCCGCAGACTAGGCTTTGGCGAAGACTGTCATATTGTCGTTGCAAATGATAACGATTATCATTTGCTCCTGATTTTTTGACAGAGCGCCTCGCATGTTTCGCAAGTTGTTGTTCTGGTCCCACCTTATCGCCGGTCTGGCGACCGGCATCGTCGTGTTCATGATGTCCCTCACCGGGGTGATTCTGACCTACGAGCGGCAGTGGCGCGCCGCGGTGGCCGAGGGCCGCTACCTGCCCGCCGAACAGCAGGGTGTGCCGCTGCCGCTCGAGCAACTGCTGAGCAAGGCCGGTGAACTGCAGGCAGGACAGCCTTACACCACCCTGGTCATCACCAACCACCCGGGAGCGCCGGTGGAGTTCCGCAGCGGCCGCCGTGCCGGGGCCACGCTCAACCCCTACTCAGGCGACCCTCTGCCGGTGCGTTCCGAGCCGCTCGAGCGCTTCCTGTCCGCGGTGACGGGTTGGCATCGCTGGTTCAACGTCGGTGGCGAAGGGCGTGCCGCCGCCCGCCAGATCACCGGGGTGAGCAATGCCGTGTTCCTGTTCCTCATCCTGAGTGGGCTCTACCTCTGGCTGCCCCCGCTTGTGCAGTCGGCGACGCTGAGGGCGCGCCTGTGGTTTCGCAGCGACTACCCCAGCAGCAAGTCCCGCGACTTTCACTGGCACCACATCTTCGGGATCTGGGCAGCCTTGCCCCTGCTGGCCGTGGTCTACACCGGCATGGTGATTTCCTACCCGTGGGCTGCTACCGCACTGTACCGTGTGTTCGGTGCCGAGTTGCCCGTGGCCGAGAGCGCGGCGCCCGTCGCCGGCGGGGCGCCGGGAGCAACAGCCACCACGCTGTTACCGCCGCGGGATCCGGCCGCCGCGGTGCTGGGCAGCCCCATCCACACGGTCGCGGGGCCGCAGCCACCTCTAGCGCTGGCGAGTCTGGTGGAGCGGGCGGTCGCACACGCGCAAGGCGACTGGCAGCGCTTGCAGATCACGCTACCGGCGCCTGCCGACAGCCTGGTACGGATAGAAATCGACCGCGGCAATGGCGCGCAGGCGCACAAGCGCTACACCCTTGGTCTCGAGCGCAGCAGCGGTGCCGTGGTCGACGTGCGCACCTCGGCGGACACCCCGGCGACGCAGCGCCTGCGCGGCATTGCCCGCTACCTGCATACCGGCGAAGTGCTGGGTTTTTTCGGCCAGACCGTGGCCGGACTCGTGTCGCTGGCGGCTCTGTTCATGGTGTGGACCGGCTTTGCGCTGTCGTGGCGCCGGCTGATCCAGCCCCTGCTCGGCAGGCGTCGCTGACGCGGCAGGTCTCGGGGATTTGAGCCTCTGCGGGGCGGGCCGCTGTGGCAGCGCACATCAAAGCGCGGCAGGTCTCGGGGATAGCAGCCTTTGCGGGGCAGGCCGCTGTGGCAGCCCACATCGGGGCAGCGCTTCGTCTGCTTGCGCCCGCCGGCAGCAGCAGGCCATCATCGCTGCCCTGAAAAACAGACAGACCTTGCAGGGGAATCCATGCGTCATCTCGCTTTCGTGCGTCGCCGGCTGGCGGCTGCACTGCTCGTCGCCGTCGCACCTGCGGCGCTTGCCCAGACCTCCACTCTCGACGGCGTCTTCAGTGCGCAGCAGGCCGCCGATGGCGCTACGCTTTACCAGCGTTCCTGCATCGAGTGCCATGGCGCCACGCTGCGCGGCGGCGAGGGCGGTCCGGCGCTTCTGGGTCCCGGTTTCTGGAGCAAGTGGTCCGGGCAGTCGCTGGCAGCGCTGTACCAGATCACCGCCACCACCATGCCGGTCAACAATCGTGGCGGCTTCTCGCCAGCGCAGTACGCCTCGCTCATCGCCTTCATGCTGCAGCAGAACGGCTTGCCCGCCGGTACTGCCGCGCTGCCGGCCGATGCCGGTCGACTCGTGCAGATCACGCTCGACGAATCGCAGGAGCCGCTGCGGGTGACGTCCCTGCAGGCCGGACCCAGTGCCGTGCAGCGGGTGGTGAACGCCGAGTGGACCAGCTACCACGGCGACACCCACTCCACCCACTATTCCCCGCTCGACTACATCGACAGGAACAACGTCGCGAAGCTGGAGATTGCCTGGCGCTGGAATACCCAGAACCACGGACCGCAGCCGGAGTTCAACTACGAGGCCACCCCGCTACTGGTCGACGGCGTGCTTTACACCACTGCAGGCCGGCGTCGCGACGTGGTTGCCATCGACCCCGTCACCGGGGAAAGCCTGTGGATGTATCGCTTCGACGAAGGTAGCCGCGGGGGGCCCCGCGTCAATTCCGGCCGCGGTCTTTCGGTCTGGCGCAAGGACGGCCAGACCCGACTGGTCACGGTCACGCCCGGCTATCAGCTGATCAGCCTGGACGCTGCCACGGGGCGGCCCGACCCGACTTTCGGTGAGGGCGGTGTGGTCGACCTGCGTAGCGGTCTCGAAGACCGTTTCGAGGTCGACGACGAGACAGCACCGGTGGGTCTCACCGCACCCATCACGGTGGTCGGTGATGTGCTGGTGGTTGGTGCGGCCTTCGGTTCCGGCGGCTCGCCGGCGTCGCGGCAGGGCGTATCCGGCAGTATCCGTGGCTTTTCTGCCGCCACTGGCCAGGAGTTGTGGAAGTTTCACACCATTCCGCGGGTCGGCGAGTTCGGCACGGAAACCTGGCGCAACGACAGCAATGCCTACACCGGCAACGCCGGCTCCTGGGCCGTGATGTCGGCCGATCAGGAACGCGGCATCGTTTACGTGCCGGTCGAGGCCGCCACCGGCGACATGTACGGGGGCCATCGTCTGGGCGACAACCTCTTCACGCAGAGCCTGGTGGCGCTCGATGCCAACACGGGCAAGCGCCTCTGGCACTTCCAGTTCGTACACCACGATGTCTGGGACTATGACCCGCCGACCGGTCCGGTGCTGGCGGAACTCAACGTCGACGGCAAGCAGATTCCCGCTGCCATCCAGGTCACCAAGCAGGGCATGATCTATACCTTCAATCGCGTCACCGGTGAGCCGGTCTGGCCCATCGTGGAGAGACCCGTGCCGCAGGGCGCCGTGCCCGGCGAGCAACTGTCACCCACCCAGCCGTTCCCCACCAAGCCGGCCCCCTTCGAAACGCTGGGACTCACCGAAAACGATCTGATCGACTTCACGCCGGAACTGCGCCAGGAGGCCCTCGACATCCTCGAGAACTACACCTATGGCCCCCTGTTCACCCCGCCCTCGCTCGTCACCGAGACCAATCTGGCCACTATCTTCATGCCGGGCTTTGGTGGCGGTGCCAACTGGCAGGGGGTCGGCTTCGACCCTGAGACCAACATGCTCTACATCCCGTCCACCTCCCACCCCATGAAGGTCGGCCTCGGCAAGGGCAATCGCCCGAACCCGGACTTCGATTACGCCATGGTCTCGCGTGGCATCCCGCTGGAAGGCCCCGCCGGACTGCCCATCATCAAACCGCCGTATGGCCGCATCACGGCCGTGGACATGAACAGCGGCGAGCACCGCTGGATGATGGCCAACGCCGACACACCGGAAGAGATCAGGAACCATCCGCGGCTGCAGGGGGTGGCGATACCGGAACGCACCGGTACCGGCGACCGTGGGGCCTTGCTGGTCACCAAGACCCTGCTGTTCGCCGGCGAGGGAGCGGGCCTGTATGGTGGCCAGACCGGCGGCGGCCGTCAGTTCCGTGCCCATGACAAGGCCACCGGCGAGATCCTCCACGAGATCGAACTGCCCGCCAAGCAGACCGGCCTGCCGATGACCTATGCGATCGACGGTGTGCAGTACATCGTGGTGCCGGTCGGCGACAACGGCCACCCGGGTGAACTGGTGGCGCTACGACTGAAGCAGGAGTAGCGGAGGCCGCCGGACTTCGGCTCATTGGCCACGGCGCCTGCGGCGTCGCGGCGGCGCCGCCCGGTCC
Source organism: Gammaproteobacteria bacterium (assembly GCA_036796405.1). Taxonomy (GTDB): domain Bacteria; phylum Pseudomonadota; class Gammaproteobacteria; order Pseudomonadales; family Pseudohongiellaceae; genus CAILUG01. The sequence continues at coordinate 80,115 of DAIRDB010000003.1, forward strand.
GACGGACGTTTACGCCATCGGCCCGCCGCAGGTACCATCGCGCGCCGGAGCTTCTGGCTCCAGCGCGCCGTGGGCCATACGCGGCGACATCCATCCGACAAGCACCCATGCACGAACTTTTGCTGCAGTTGTGGCAGGAGCCGAGCACTCAATCCACGAACGGGATCCCGATGAGGGATTCTCCCCCATGAGGACGCATCAATGAGGACCGCCATGACATCAGCCCTGAAGGTATCCGCGAGGGCATCTGCGAAGACAACGGCCAAGAAGGTCGCCAGCATGGCGCTGGCGCTGGTGGCCCTCGCCGGTGTGCTGGAGGCGCAGGCCCAGCCGCGCATCGTCAACATGCAGGTACGCAGTGAAGCCTTCGAAGATGGTGGCATCATTCCGCTGCGCTTCACCTCACACGGCGACAATGTGCAGCCCGACTTCACCATCATCGGCGCGCCTGCGGAAACCGTGGCCTACGCCATCATCATGCATGACATCGAAGTGTCCATCGACAAGAACGGTACCGACGTGACTCACTGGGTGGCCTTCGACATTCCCTCCGGCAACATCGCAGAGGGCAAGCTCCCCGAGGGCAGTGTGGACGGCAACAACATCCGCAACCAGCCGGGCTACATGGGCTCCGGTGCGCCCCTCAAGGATCGCTTCCACCACTACGTCTGGGAGTTCTACGCGCTCAGCGCCAAGCTCGGCTTGCCGGCCGGCGCCTCGCGCGCCGACGTGATGAAGGCGATGGAAGGCAAGATCGTCGGCAAGGCCGCCTACGTCGGCCGCTACGCCAACGCCCAGCCCTGAACCAGCTGCCCGGTAGGGGCAACGACGGAGCGACCGCACAGCAAGTCAGAACAACGTGCGGCGCTCCCTCACTTTCGCCACAGCGCAAATTCAGAGGAACCCCATGACACCACGATTCAGTCTGGCCGCAGTCGCACTGCTGCTCGCCAACGCCGCCGCCGCGCACCACAGCTTCGCACCGCACTACGACGCCGCCAAGCCGGTGGACATCACCGGGGTGGTCACGGAGTTCGAGGAGCGTAATCCGCACGCCTACCTGCACGTGCGCGCCACCGACGCCGATGGCCGCAGCAAGGAGTGGCGCTGCGAGAGCCATGGGGTGACCCAATTGAGCCGCAACGGCATCACCCCCGAGATGCTGAAGGTCGGCACCGAGCTGCGTATCAGCGGCTCTGCCCACCGCAGGGTGGACAACGAGTGCTTCTTCGACACGGTCTACTTCCCGGACGGACGGGCACTCAGCGTCAACGGTCCGCGCGGTGCCGAAGCAGCAGCCCCAGTCATCGCCCAGCGCGAGTCGATGTTCGGTGTGTGGCTGCTGCAGCCGGCCAACCGCCCGACCAGTGGTCCCCAGTTCATGACGGACTACGTCAACGAGGCAGCCAAGGCGGCCATGGACCGCTATGACCCGTTCACCATGGACCCGACCTATCGCTGTGAGCCGGTGGCCATCCGTCGCGGCTGGTTCGCGCCCGGCACCCCGCTGGCACTGCGGCAGCAAGGCAAGGACATCGTCATCCAGCATGAATGGATGGACATCCAGCGAGTCGTGCACATGAACGAGGCGGCGGCGCCGGCTGGTACACCGGAAACCACGCTGGGGTACTCGCGCGGACGCCTGGAGGGCGACACGCTGGTGGTCGAAACCGATCACTACAAGGCCGGCGTGCTCAACCAGTTCGTGGACCTGCCTGGTAAGCCGACTACAGCGCTGCTCAATACCAACCAACTGCGCACGGTCGAACGCATCCGCTTCGATCGCGCCAGCAACCGTCTCTCGCTGGCACTGGAACAGTCCGATCCGGGGTTCTACACCCGGGATTTCCCGCTGTCGGAGGCGGAGTACGCGCCGTCCGACCTGGAAATCAAGCCCTTCGGCTGCATCCCCGAGCAGCTCAAGTAAATGCACCTGCTGCCGCTCGATTCGCTGCTGTTTCTGGCGGCGGTGGCACTGGTCACCGGCTTCATCAAGGGTGGGATGCCGGCGATCGGTCCGCTGGTGGCCTCGACGGTGGCCCTGTGGTTCCCGTCGCGTGACGCGCTGGGCATCACGCTGGCGCTGTTCCTGATTGGTGACTCGGCAGCCGTCTGGCTCTACTGGCGACTTGCCAACTGGCAGGAGCTGCGCAAGATGCTGTGGCCAGTGGTGGTGGGCATCGTGCTGGGCGGACTGGTGCTTGGCCAGCTCGACAATCGCACGCTGGGGCTCACCATCGGCGTGATGGTGTTGCTGCTGGTGGCCATGGAGCCCTTGAGGCCACGACTGACCCGCTGGGCGCTGGCCCATCCGGTCATCGCCCGCAATACCTCGGGCACGCTGGCCGGCCTGTCGACCACCATCAGCAATTCCTCGGGCCCCATCCTCGCCATCTACTTCCTCGTGCTGCAGCTGGACAAACGCACCTTCGTCGGCACGGTCTCGATCTTCTTTGCCTTCGCCAATGTGGCCAAGTTGCCGATCTTCTACGAGCAGGGCGTGTTCCAGCCAGCCTACACGGCCTCGCTGGCGGCCGTGGCAGTGCTGGTCTACGTCGGTGCCTTTGGCGGGCGCTGGTTCCTCGAGCGCATCTCGCAGCTGTGGTTCAACCGGCTCGTGCTATGGTTGACCGCAGTGGCCGGCGGCATGCTGGTGTACAGCAATTGGTGAGGCCGGCTGCATCAGGCCCGGAGTCCGCATGAAAGAGTATCAGGTGGTCATCTACCAGGAAGGCTTGTGGAGTTCCCTGCTGTTCGGGCAGGCCAAGGTGGATCCTGAGCGGTTTGCCGGCTTCCTCAACGAGTACGCCAGCGACGGCTGGCGCGTGGTCACCATGGAGCGCGAAAGCCGCCGCATGCTGCTGTTCTCGCGGCGCGAGGCCTTCCTCGTGGTCATGGAGCGCGAGCGGCGCTGATCATACCGCCCCTTGTCCGGTGCTTGTGGCGGGCACGCGCTACGTCGGCAACGCCTGCACAGCAGCCGCTCACGGCGTGCGCAGTTCCACGCCGAGGCCCCAGCTGTTGCTGTAGTCGAAGTAGTCGGCCAGCGTGTTGTTGTAGCCGCTGCGCCCCCACAGCTGGATCGGCAGGCCGAACACGTCCGAGGTGAACTCGATGGTGGTGGTGTTGTTGTCGAACAGCGCCGAGTAGCCGGTCTGTTGGGTCAGTTCGAGTTCTCTGAAGCACACGAAATGGCTGCCGAGGAAGCAGCGGCTGCGGTTGAAGTCGTATTGCAGCGTGAGGGTGACGCCATCGTACTGGCGCCGCGGGCGCAGTTGCTGGCCGCCGTCCTCCCAGAGGTTGTATTCCTCTGCCCGGCCCTGCAGCGGTCCGCTGGACAGGTAATGGGCCAGCTTGACCTGACTGCGCAGGTTGCTGGCCCAGACGTGTCGCCATTCCAGATAAGTGTAGTCCCAGCCACGGCTGAGACCATCGACGGCAAAGTCGGGATCCTCGCCGCGGCGCTGGTAGTCGGCGCGTTCGCGCTCGAAGGCCTCCGCCGAGTTGAGGCGCTGGCCATTGGACTCGTGGGCGAAGCCCAGATCGAGCCAGGAGTCTTCCGAACTCCAGGCCCGGTAGAACAGCGCGGGATTGAAGCGCCGCGCCACCACGGGTGAGGAGTCCCGTGACTGGATGTACTGCGAAAAGCGTCCGCTGAAGGCCAGATAGGGCTGCAGCAGATATTCCTCGTCACCCGGCACCAGCCGTTCCAGCAGGTCGGCAACTGCCGACTGCGCCTGCAGCAGCGGGGCGGCAGAGGCCAGCAGGGGGTGCTTGGACGACAGCGTGAAGTCCATGTAGACGGTATCGCTGTGGTTGCTGTCGCTGCGGGCCAGCAGCTTGCTGGGTTCGTGACTGGACAGCTGGGTGTGGTGCGCCAGAACGGCCTGCCGAATCGCATTGCTGCCGCGCTCCTCGGCACCGACCCTGGCGGTGGTGATGATGGCGAGTACCGGCAGCAGGTCGGTGTCGTCGCAGCTGTAATACTCGCGCCACTCGCTGCCTGCCTGCGCATAGATCACCAAGCTGCTGGTGCGCAGCACGTCGGCACTCACGTTGATGTACAGCCTGTCCTCGGCATGGTCGAGACTCAGGCGGCGGAACACCACACGAGGTTCCTCGCGCAGCACGCGCTCCTCACAGCTGCCAAGGTCGAAGCTGTTCATGCGGCTGGCGATGTACTGGCGATCGAGTTCGCTGAGCAGGGGCGACTGTCCCTCGGCATCGACGAGCGTGACGTCGGACTGGCCGAACAGGGTGAGCGGCAGCAGCAGTCCGGAGAGCAGCAGGAGCGGCAAGGTCATCGGGAATTGAAGGCGGGACACGCGGCAATCCTTTAGGTAGGGCGCCGGGTCGTGGTCCAAGACTCCACGGGGCGCCGGGTGGCAGCAGGGCGGTTCCGCGACCGGCGGACGCGCACTAGAATGCGGCGTCTGCAACAGGAGAAAGACCATGTTCCGCTTGCTCAGCGCCGTGCTGGCACTCTGCCTGCTGGGCGCTTGCGCCGTCAATCCGGTCACCGGACGCAACGAACTCAATTTCGTGTCGGTCGAACGGCAGAAGCAGATCGGCGCCCAGCAGTACGGACCCTCGCAGCAGAGCCAAGGTGGTCAATACCGTACGGACCCCGCGCTCACGGCCTACGTCAACCGTGTCGGCCAGCGCTTGGCTGCCGTCAGCGAGCTGCCGCTCGACTACGAATTCGTCGTGCTCAACAACAGCGTGCCGAACGCCTGGGCGCTGCCCGGCGGCAAGATCGCCGTCAACCGCGGCTTGCTGCTCGAGCTTAGCAACGAGGCAGAGCTGGCCGCCGTGCTGGGCCATGAAATCACCCATGCCGCCGCCGGCCACGGTGCCCAGGCGATGACCCGCGGCACCCTGCTGCAGGGCGCGCTGGCGGTGGGGGCCATCGCCGTGGGCACCAGTGACTATCGCCAGTACGGCGACTTCATTCTGGGTGGTGCCCAGCTCGGCGCGCAGCTGATCAGCCAGCGCTACGGTCGCGACGCCGAGCGCGAGTCCGACCATTACGGCATTCAGACCATGGTGAAGGTCGGCTATGACCCGCGCGCGGCGGTGTCGCTACAGCAGACCTTCGTGCGGCTGTCCGCCGGCCGGGACAGCAGCTGGCTGGCGGGTCTGTTCGCCAGTCATCCCCCTTCCGAGGAGCGCGTACGCAACAACCAGCAGCTCGTGGACGAGTTGCTGCCAACGCTGGCCGGCCGTGACCTCGAACTCGGTGAGGCCCGCTACCGCGAGGCACTGGAGAAGGCCCTGCAGGACAAGCCCGCCTACGATCTGGCCACCGAGGCGGAAGAAGCGATTGCCGACGATGACCTCGAACGCGCACTCGGCCTGGTGGAGGATGCGCTCTCGCGGGTGCCGGCCGAGGCACGCTTCCACGGTCTGAAGGGTGACATCCTCGTGTACCAGCGGCGCTACCGCGAGGCGGTGGCGAGTTACGATGCCGCGGTCGCACGCGACGAAGCCTATTTCGATTACCACCTGGGCCGCGGCGTGGCCTATGCGCGACTCGACGACCGCGCCGCCGCCCGCCGTGATCTCGAACGCAGCACGGCGCTACTGCCCACGGCGATCGCCATGAACGAACTGGGCAAGCTGGCTCTGGCCGACGGCGAGCGGGCCAGCGCCAAGCAGTATTTCCAGCAGGCCGCTGCCGCCGGCGGTCCCCTGGGCCAGGAGGCCTCGGCTGCGTTCATCGCCCTCGATGTGCAGGACAATCCTGGCGCCTATGTGCAGGCGCAGGCTTGGATCGATCAGTTCGGCAGGGTGCTGGTGCGGCTCGGTTCGCGCAGCCCGGTGCAGTTGGACGGCATCGAAGTCGAAGTAGCAGCGCTGATCAACGGCAGCGTGCGCCGCACGCGCATCGGCCTGCGCTCGCTGGCGGCCGGTGGTGTGCAGGACCTCGACTCGGGGCTGGCGTTTCCACGCGGCAGCCAGTGGACTCAGGACCTCGTCAGCGCGCAACTGGTCGGCATCGGCCGCTGAGGCACCGCTGGAGTTGCCTCGGTAAGGCAGCCGTCACCCCGGCGTCCGACGATACCCGCGTCAGGCGATCAGCATCTGGTAGAGCGTGTCCTTCAGTTCCAGCCGCTCGCGCTTGCGGCCTTCCAGGTAGGCGTCGGACGTGTTCTCCGCGCCGGTTTCGATGCGATGCACCTCGTGATCGACCTCATGGTACTGCTCGAACAGTCTCGCAAAGTGCGCGTCGCTCATCTTGAGGGCGTGGATACGCTCACGCAGTTCCGGAAATTCATGAACCAGATCGTGTTTCGTCAGCATCGCTGTACTCCCTGTGGTGGACGATGCCTGCAGTCTAGCCAGCGCCACCACCAGCGTGTTGATGAGGATCAAGGCGGCTGTCTGCGGGTCGCTGCAGCCACTGTAGAAGGCAGTCGCGCAGGGCGCCGTCGCCGCCGGGCAGGCCCTGCGTGCCAAACAGCCGGTTGAGTTCGAAGAGGTAGGGATGGTCTCCGACCATGGCCACGTCGAAGCCCGCGTGATCGACACCGAGACGCCGGGCCACGTCACTGACGAGGGTCAGCGCCGACTGCGGCACGGGCGCGTGTTCCACCTCGCCACCGCGCGCGACGTTGTTGTGGAAACTGTAGGGCGACTGCTTGCGCCAGTAGGCCGCCTGCACGCGGTCCCCAACCACCACCACCCGCAGGTCGCGGTCGATGGGGAGATACTCCTGAACGTAGAGCACTGCGCTGCGCTCCAGATAGCGCCGCCAGTCCGCGGCGGTTTCGATCAGCCAGACGCCCTCGCCCCGCGAGCTCTTGGGGGCCTTGGCCACGAAGGGCAGCGGCAGGGCATCGAACAGGCGCTCGGCCTCGGTGGGTGTATTGGCGGCAATCAGGGTTTCCGGGACGTGGCGCGGCACCAAGGCCTGGAAGGCCCGGGTCATCTCGATCTTGTTGTGCCCGATGCGATAGCTCGCCTCGCTCGGAAAGATCCGCGCCCGGTACACGTAGAGCAGGGCGGATAGCTGCCAGTGCTCCGGGAACAGGACGCGCTCGGCGGTGGACAGCGCTGCGGCATGCTCCTGCATGTGTTCTGGCTTGAGTATGAGCGTGTCGGGAAACCCGAGCGTGCGCAGGGGATCGAAGCTGACAAAGCGCATCAGCGACCTTGGTCTGCCTGCTGCCGCACGAAGTCGACGAAGCGCTGCAGTTCGGTGAGGGGCTGGAATCCGGAAAACTGGTAGCCGCCGGCGATGAAGGTCGGTACGCCGCTGATGCCGAGGTGCCGTACGCGCTGCCAGTCGGCATCCACCTCGGCAGAGAAGCGTCGCTCCAGCAGGGCCTGACGCGCTGACTCCACGTCCAGGCCCGCCGCCGCAACCACATCGAGCAAGACGGGCAGCTCGGCCAGATTGCGACCCTGCACGAAGTAACTGCGGTAGAGCAGGCCGTGCACGGCCGCACCGTCGGGCTGCGTGTCGGCCCACTTGCCCAGTTCCTGGGCGAGGCGGCTGTTGTAGGTGCGATCACGCTCACCGTGCTCGAGTCCGAGGTCGTCCATCAGGCGGTAGAGCCGCGCATGCACCGCGGCCAGATCCATGCCGCGCAGCAGTTCGCTCAGCAACAGGCCTTGCGGGGGAGTGGCCGGGTGCAGGGGGAACGGGGTGCGCTTGAGCACGAGCGGCACCTGCTGCTGCAGGCGCTCGGCCACGGCGGTCCCGAGGTAGCACCACGGGCAGACGTAGTCAGCGACTATTTCGAGGGTAAGAGCAGTAGCCATCAGGGCACCTCGCGGGCGAAGGGTGCCAAGATGCAGGAAACGGCGACCGGGTGTCGAGCGTGGAGGTCAGACCTTTTCGATCACCAGCGTGAGTTCTCCCACGCGAAATCCGAACTTGGTGAGAACGGTCTTGTTGAGCAAGTGATTGGCATCGATCAGGTACAGCCAGTCGTCCAAGGTGACGTCGATGCTGCCGTCGCGCCATGGCACCGTGAGCTGATACCGCCATTGGAACACCGAGCCGCCGGTACTGCCGGCCGCCGTGCCCACCACGTCGCCAGCGGTCCCCGTGTAGCGACCGTCGCCGACGTGGGTGAGGGTCCAGGTGCGGGACTGCAGTTCGCCGTCGTCGAAGGTGAAGTGCTCGATCAGGGTGCCGGTTTCCCCCTGCCAGCTGCCTTCCAGCGTGGCGGTGAAGCGCCGCGTCAATCGGCCGCTGCGGTCCTGCAGCATGCCGTACGCCATGAGCTTGCCATTGAGAAACTGCCGCAGGTCCAACCCGGGCAGCGTGGCCGCATAGTCCTGCGGTGTCAGTGCCTCACAGGCGCCGAGCAGCAGGGTCAGACAGGCGAGCAGGAATCTTTTCATGGCAGCCCCAGCAGCGTTTGGCGGAATTCGGGTCGGGTCGTACGTTCGCTCAGCCAGATGCCGGCAAAGGCATCGGTGAATTCGCTGTCGCTAATCTGGGCGAGCAGACGACCGTTGTGGAAGAGTTGGCTGTCGCGTGCCGGGGTCACCAGCAGACTCAGCGTATCACCGCGCCGGATGGAGGGCAGGCAGTCGTGGAGCTGCGCCAACCACTCCGGCCTTGCACGCACACCCTGGCGTCGCCACTGCTTGCCGGTTTCTTCCACGAGGCGGGCGGCCGGGATGTTGCGCTGGTAGGTGAGCGTGAGCCGGTATGGGGCCGAATCCGGGAAGCGGAATTCCGGCACGGCGGCCTCCAGCCTGGCGTGGTAGATGTCGAGGAAGAAGGCGCTGAACTGGCCCTCGCCCACCAGGCGCCAGCTGTCTGCCGCTGTTTCGGCGCGGCTGGCACCGGGCAGCAGCGAGAAGACCACCAGCACCGCCCCCGCGGCCGCGCGGGCGGACAGCCGGGGCAGCGCCTGCCAAGTCGGCAGCAGCAATGCCCAGAACAAGCCCAGTGCCAGCAGGCTCGGCCAGGCCGGATCGCTGAATCGTACCGCATCGAGGGCTACGCCGGCGCGGTAGCTGAGCAGGCCACCGGCGCAGCTGGCCAGCACCAGTGCCCAGCGCGGCAGTTTGGAGAGTGCGCCCTCCAGCAGTGGCAGGGCCAGTGCGAAGCTGCACCACAGCAGCAGCAGCCACAGCGGCAGCGACCCGCTATCGAAATGCAAGAGTCCCACGCGGGTGAAAACCGTGTCGGCCGCGATGCCGGTGGCGGCCAGCACGGCCGAGCGCGCCAGCGGCAGCAGCCGGCTACCGGCCGGGGCGGCGAGTGCGGTACACAGCAGTTGGATGACGAGCAGCAGCAGGGCGGCCCACAACCAGCGTGATTGGCCTACCACCAACAGCAGCCAGTTGGCCTTGAAGGCCAGCAGTCCGATGAGAGGCAGACGGGTGTGGGCAAGGGTGAATCCGAGGCGCATGCGGCCAGTACGCAGGGCGGCGGGAAAGGGATTAGCGCGAGGCCCGTCCTGTGGCCGCGGCACGGGCCTGCGCCGCCCGCGCCGGATGCTCGCCGCGCGCTGGTGCCGTCAGCGGCCGCTGGCGCCCTTGTCCTTCTCGGTCACCGTCAGCCAGTCCAGCACGATGCCGCCGAGCGAGTTGTAGCGCGCCACGCGGTACACCACCTTCAAAAGCTGCGATCGTCGCCGCAGGCGTGGCTCTGCGGCCCGCGGGATGAACCAGAACAGCACAGCGCCGCGCAGCACGCCGCTCAGGGCAAAGACCAGGAAGAGACTCGAGTGCAGGTCGAAAGGCAGCCAGCCCGCCACCACGTCCGAGGCCTCGGCCGCGACACCGCCGGCGAGGCCGCCGACGAAGACCAGCGCCGCCGTGACGATGGCCTGGATCGCGGCATAGCTGGCGAAGTTGGTCTGGTGGGGACGGATGTCGTAGAGATAATTGGCGGTGGTGAGGTTGAAGCCGCTCCAGGCAAGACCCGATACCACCTGCACCAGCAGCAGATACCAGGCATTGGCGGAGAACAGCCACAGCACCGGTACCACCGGCATCAGCAGGCTGCAAAGCAGCATGATGTAGCGGTTGCCGTGCTTGTCGCTGAGCCGGCCCCATACGCCGAGCATCAGGAACTGACTGGCGATGTAGACCATCTGGTTGACGCTGTAGTGCAGATAGCTGAATTGCAGTTCGTTGAGCATGTACACGGCGAAGAAGGGTCCGGAGATCGCCACCATGCCCTGCATGCCGGCCACGAACAGGCTGTAGTTGCGGAACACCGGATCGCTGAACGCTTCGCGCACGATGCGTAGTGTGGCCAGGACCTGTCCGGAAGCCGGGGTCGCAGGGCGGGGCTGCGGGTCGTGCATGGACGCCAGGAAGTAGCAGGAGAAGGCCCGCCCCAGCATTGCCACCAGGAACAGGAACAGAAAACCGACCCAGCTGAGGCCAAGGCTGTCGCTGAAGCTGAGGAACAGTCCGCCACCAAGGAAGACCGCCAGCGACGTCCCCATGGTGAGCTTCGTGCGGCTGGCGAAGAACACCCCACGCTGCTTTTGCGGCACCAGACCCCCCATCCAGGCGCGCCACTGCGGCTGTATCAAGTGCGAGCAGGCGTGGTAGAGGATCACCAGCAGGATCAGTGGTCCCACCAGATCAGGGCCGCGCAGCGCCGCCAGCGTGCCGAAGCAGAACATCAGCGCGGCCTGCAGCACGGCAGCCACGATCACCAGCGCCCGCCGCGGCAGGAAACTGCCAAGCCACACGGACAGCAACTGCAGCAGTGAACCGAGAAATTGCGGTACGGCCGTGAGAAAGCCCATCTGGATCGGAGTGGCACCCAGATGCAGCGCAAAGGCATTCATGTAGTTGTCGCAGGTCGCCGTCATCGTGGACGAGGCAACGGCCTCACGCTGACTTTGCTCGAGGGTCTTCAGCAGGCGGTAGCGTGACTGATGGTGGCTGGAGGCTGGTGAGGGCATCGGCAGGGCGATACGACAAACAGGGCTTGGTGGCCAGGCGCACTGCCGGACGGCGCGTGCTGGCTGGCCGGCAGCGATTATGCGGCGCGGGATGCCGCAAGGCACGCTTTTCGGTAAGCTGCGCGGCGTTTTTCCGCCGGGCGACCGCGCCACTGCCGCAGCGCTCTTCCTCTCCTGCCTCGCGAGCCCTCAGTTCATGACAGTTTCAGACAGACTCCGGATGCTGCCCGAATGGGCGCCGCAGGAAGCGGTATTACTCGCCTGGCCCCATGCATCGACGGACTGGGCTCCCTGGCTGGCGGCCATCGAGCGCGACTACGTGGAGCTGGCGGTGGCGATCGCTGAAGAGGCGCTGCCCTTGATCCTTTGCCACGACCTGGCCCACCAGACCGCCATACAGGCCCAGCTGGCCGACCGCTGCCTGCGCACGCCGCGCTTCGTGATCGCTCCCTACAACGACACCTGGTGCCGCGACTACGGCCCGGTGACGGTAGCGAGCGAGGCGGGGCAGTGCCTGCTGGATTTCCGTTTTCGTGGCTGGGGCGACAAGTATGAGGCGTCGCTCGACGACGACGTCAATCGCCGGCTCGGTTCCGTGTGGCGTGCTCCGTTACAACATCTCGACTACCAGCTGGAGGGAGGCAGCATCGAGACCGATGGTCGCGGCAGCCTGCTGACCACTGCCCACTGCCTGCTCGACAGCAACCGCAACAGCGGCTGGTCGCAGCAGCAGGTCGAGCAGTTCCTGCTCGGGGCTCTTGGGCTTTCGCGCGTGCTGTGGATCACCGAAGGTGCGCTGCTCGGTGACGACACCGACAGCCATATCGACAATCTGGTGCGCTTCTGTGCGCCCGACACCATCGCCTACGCGGCCTGCTCGCGCACCGACGACGTACACCATGCGCCGCTGCAGAAGATGCGCGCCGAGGTCGAGGCCCTGCGCCAGCCCGATGGCGAACCGTACCGCTTGCAACCGATCGAGCTGCCGGCGCCGCAGGTCGACGAGCAGGGCAGGCGTCTGCCGGGCAGCTACGTGAATTTCCTCATACTCAACGGTAGCGTGCTGGTACCGGTGTTCGGCTGCGCGGAAGATGACGCGGCCATCACCGCCCTCCGGCGCTGCTTTCCGGGCAAGCGCATCCGCACGGTGCCGGGGGGCAATCTGATCCGGCAATTCGGTGGTCCCCACTGTGCTACGATGCAGTTGCCCGTCGGCACGCTGCGGTGACTCCCGCTTCCCGGGTCCGCCGTCCCCATACTCCAACGACGCCAGCCGCTTGGCTGCCCGGTTTTCGCTTCTGCCCGGTTGATCGACATGAACAACGCCACACTCCGCGCCGCCGTCATCCAGCAGCAGGCGTGGCCCGACAAGAGCCGCAGCCTCGCCGAAACCGAGCGACTGCTGCAGCAGGTCTGCCAGAACAGCCAGCCGGATCTGGTGCTGCTGCAAGAACTGCACACCACCCACTATTTCTGCCAGACCGAGGACACCAGCGTGTTCGATCTGGCCGAGCCACTCGACGGCCCCAGCGCCGCGCGGCTTTCGGCGCTGGCGCGCGCCAATCGCTGCGTGCTGGTTGGCGGCATCTTCGAAAAGCGCGCCAAGGGCGTGTTTCACAACACGGCGCTGGTGTTCGATCGTGACGGTTCCCTGTGCGGCACCTATCGCAAGATGCACATTCCCGACGATCCGGCCTTCTACGAGAAGTTCTACTTCACGCCCGGCGACGCCGTGACGCTGGAGGGAGCGAGCGGCTTCACCCCCGTGCAGACCAGCATTGGCAAGCTGGGCGTGCTGATCTGCTGGGACCAGTGGTATCCGGAGGCTGCCCGCCTGATGGCGCTGGCCGGCGCCGATGTGCTGCTGTACCCCACCGCGATCGGCTGGGATCCGCTGGAGCAGCTGGCGGAGAACGGCCGACAGAAGGTCGCATGGCAGACCATCCAGCGCGCCCATGCCGTTGCCAACCACCTGCCGGTGCTGGTCGCCAACCGCGTGGGCATCGAGGCGGCGCCCGGCGGAGCCGGAGCCGGCATCGAGTTCTGGGGCGGCAGCATGATCGTCGGTCAGCAGGGTGAGCTGCTGGCCGAGGCAGATGCCCATACCCCTGGAGCACTGGTGGCCGACCTCGACCTGGCACGCACCGAGCATCTGCGACGCCTGTGGCCGTATTTCCGCGACCGCCGCATCGATGCCTACGGTGGGCTCATGGCGCGCTTCCTCCGGTGAAGCGTTCCACGACCCGTCCGGAGACGGGCCTGGCTACTCCCTTCGCAAACCTGTCGCCCGACTGGATCCTGGCGGCTGTCGAGAGTACCGGTGTGGCCTGTGACGGTCGGCAGCTGGCGCTCAACAGTTACGAGAACCGGGTCTACCAAGTGGGCGTGGAGGATGGCGAGCCCCTCGTGGCCAAGTTCTACCGGCCAGCGCGCTGGTCGCGGGAGCAAATCGAGGAAGAGCACGCGTTCCTGCTGGAGCTGGCCGCCGCCGAGCTGGGCGTTGTGGCGCCGCTCGTCGCCGCCGGCACCACGCTGCACAGCTTCGAGGGTTTCCTGTTTGCGTTGTTTCCGCGTCGCGGCGGCCGCAGTCCCGATCTCGACCTCGATCACCTCGAGCAGGTTGGCCGCTGTCTTGGACAGCTGCACGCCGTAGGAGCCCGTCGATCATTCTCCTCCCGCCCTGGTCTGGCGATCGCCGCTTTCGGCGATGCGAGTGTGCGCTTTCTGCTGGACGCCGGCTTCATTCCGGACGACCTGCGTCCCGCCTACCAGACGCTCACGCGGGATCTGCTGGCCGGCATTCGCAGCAGCGTGGCGGCCGCCGGCGAGCGCCGGACACTGCGTCTGCACGGCGACTGTCACGCGGGCAATCTGCTGTGGCGCGAGGACCAGCCGCTGCTCGTCGACTTCGACGACTGCATGAGCGGGCCGGCGGTGCAGGATCTGTGGATGCTGTTGTCGGGCGACCGCGCGCAGCGGGAGGCCCAGCTTGCGGCCCTGCTGGACGGTTACGAGCTGTTTCGCGCGTTCGACCGGGCTGAGCTGCGGCTGATCGAGGCGCTGCGCGCGCTGCGCCTGCTGCACTACAGCGCCTGGCTGGGTCGACGCTGGCAGGACCCGGCCTTCCCCCGCAGCTTTCCCTGGTTCAACACGCCGCGCTACTGGGCTGGGCAGATTCTGGCCTTGCGCGAGCAATTGGCCGCGCTGGCCGAGCCGCCTCTGCGGGTGTTCTAGCGGTTCAAACAGCGGGCAGCGACCGCTACCATCGTGGCGGCAAGTACACCCCAAGGAGCGCCCCCATGGATTTGTTCAAAGGTTCCGATATCCCCCTGCTCAGGCGCTGCTGGTACGTGGCGGCCTGGAGCCACGACGTGCCGGTCGGCACGCTACTGGGCCTGACGATCCTCGGCCAACCGGTGCTGGTCTACCGGCGGCAGGACGGTGCGCTGGCCGCGCTGGCCGACCAGTGCTGCCATCGTCACGCGCCGCTGTCGCGGGGACGGCTGGAAGGCGATGACGTGCGCTGCATGTACCACGGCCTCAAGTTCGACAGCACGGGGCGCTGCATCGAGATTCCTGGTCAGTCGGAAATCGGCGAGCGCTTCTGTGTGCGCACCTACGCCGTGCGCGAAGCCGACGGCTGGATCTGGGTCTGGATGGACACACCGGAAACGGCCGATCCTGCGCTGATCCCGTCGGCGACAGGGCCGGACGATCCGCGCTACCACATGCGGGCCGGCCACCTGGATTACCAGGCCAATTACCTGCTGGTGAACGACAACCTCAGCGATTTCTCACACATTGCCTTCGTGCACGAGAACACGCTGGCGGCGGGCAACAAGGATACGGCGCTGCTGCAGCCACGCGTGCAGGGTCTGGAGCGCGGCATCCGCGTCACGCGCTGGAACCGGGGCATGCGCAATCGCTCGCCGGACCCGCGCCATCCCTTCATTGACAACTTCATGACCTACGACTTTCTGGTGCCGGGCGTACTGTTGATGTTCAGCGGAAACTACCCGGTTGGCACGGCCGAGGCCTGCCAGCTCGCCGCGCCGGGCGAGCGTGAGCCGATCTCCGCCACGTTCACATCGCAGGCCGTCACGCCGCTGACGGCCGCAACCACGCGCTATTTTTTCTGCTGGGGACCGCGCCGCGAGGACCATGCCGCCAATCCGCAGTTGATCGACATCCTCTGGTCGTTGGCCAACCGCGCGTTTGCCGAGGACAGGGACATGATCGAGGCACAGCAGCGTGTGATCGCCCTGCAGACCGGCGCACCCACACAGTCGGTCACCCACGATCGCGGGCCGACCCTGATGCGCCGGGTCATCGATCGCCTGCAGCAGGCCGAGAGCGCCGTCTAGCCGGGCCGCTGCAACCCCGCTGACCCCGGGCCTGCCGGGTGCCCTGCGCCCGCCGGCTCCGGTATCATGACGCCCTTCACGTTTCTTGCGTTGTTGAGGATGTACCGCATGAATTCCCCGCCGCTCTCCGGTCCGCGCTGCCCCCGCAGCAGGGGCCTCCTGCGGGCTGCCTGGGCACTGCTGCTGGCGTTGGGGCCGGGCCTTGCCGTGCATGCTGCCGAACCGGCGGCACCGGGCGCTGACGAGGACGGGGTCTTTGCGCTCGGCTGGCTGGACCAGACCCAGGCCTTCAGTTCGACGCGGGCCAATGCCCTGGCCCAGCAACTGGATCGTTTCTTTGGCGTGGAACGCAGCGATCTCGAGGCGGCTTACTCGTCTCTGCGCCTGACCGTCGAAGGTCGCTGGGAGGAGGCGAATGCAGTGGAGCCCCGGTTACGCTTGCGCGGCCGTCTGCACCTGCCGCGTATCGACGAGCGCTTCAGCCTGATTTTTTCCGAGGACCAGGGTGAGGGCACCAGCTACTACACGCAGAATCCGGCCTTCGTCGAGCAGCAGAGCACACGCGTGAACCTCGAAGTGAACCTGGGCGAGGAGGGCAAGGATCGCTGGGACTTTCGCGTGGGACTGCGCTCGAGTGGCAAGCTGCGTACCAGCATGCGCTACCGCTACGAAGACAGTCTTGCCGAAAATCTGTTCCACCGCCTGTCGGAAACCGTCTATTTCATCGACGGCATCGGCTACGGCTCCTTCACGCAGTACCAGCTCGATCGTTCGCTCAGCCCCAGTGCCCTGCTGCGCTGGTCCACGGAATTCCGCGCTCAGGAAAGTCTCGATGGCAACGAATGGGCCAGCTCGCTGTCCTACCTGTTCCGTAATTCCGACAGCTCCGGGCTCAGCACCTTCGTCGGCATCAATGGCAACACGCGCGACAGCTTCGTCGGGCGCTACCAGGTCGGTCTGCGCCTGCGGCGCAACGTGGCGCGTCCGTGGTTGTTCTGGGAGTTCTTGCCCGGTTATCAGTGGGAAAAGGTATCGCCGCTGACCCCGCGCGAGGGCGGCATATTTGCGACGCTTCGCCTAGAAATGGCGATCGGCGTGTTCTGAGAGCACGGCCGCAGAGCTGCATCCCCGGCCGTCACGCCAGCGGCTTTTGCCCACCGGGTCTGCTGCGAGCACTCGCTCGGCTGCGGCGGGAACGTGTAAAGAAAATTCAATGGCGGTATCGACGGTTGCCCGTACCTTACCTGCTGGCTATGCTCGCCCGCTGTTGCTACCGGCACGGTCCCGGCAACGGGGGCGGCCCAAGTCCCGAATCGGGGGGAACTCATGCAGTACAAACCCTTGCTGCCGTTCGCAGTTCTGCTGTGCGCTCTGGCTACGTCCCTGCAGGCCCAGGAGCTTCCGCGGATGCCCTCCGGCAAGCCCGACCTGCAGGGTATCTGGCAGGCGGAAGGGCGGGTCGGTTACGACCTCGAGCCCCACGCGGCCCGTCACGACATGCCGGCCGGCCTCGGGATCGTGGAGGGTGGTAGCCTGCCCTACCTCGCGGAGGCGCTGGTGCGCCGGGGGGAAAATTTCACCCGCCGCGCCGAGGCAGACCCCATGGCCCGCTGCTGGTTGCCAAGCGTGCCGCGGGTGATGCTGCTCGACTCGCCCTTCCAGATCTTCCAGACCGACCAGCACGTGGCGATGACATTCGAGTGGCAGCAGGTCTGGCGCTTGGTCTACACCAACGGAGAACCATCGCTCTACGAAGGCGTCGAGTCCTGGATGGGTCATTCGCGGGGGCACTGGGAGGGGGATGTGCTGGTGGTGGAAGTCCGGGACTTCAATGATCGTAGCTGGCTTGATGCGGCCGGCAATTTCCATAGTGCTGCACTGCAGGTCACTGAACGCTACGAGATGGTGGATAGCGACACGCTGCACTATGCCGCCACGCTCACGGATCCAGCAGTGTTCAGCCGACCCTTCACCCTGCGTGCCGTGCTGCAGCGGCAGACTGGCACACCGCGTGTGCTGGAAAACCAGTGCCAAGCCGAAAAGGAAGAGGCCAGCGGTGACTTCGAACCCGATGCCCGCCTCTGGTACCCGGCACCGATTCCCGCGGGCAACGTCCCCTTCGATGCCGCAGCGTCCTCGCCACCGCCGCTCCCCGACGTTGGCGCTGACGTGCGGCGCCGGGCCGACGGCAAGCCCGACCTCAGTGGCTACTTCATGGCGGATGCCGGCGGTGCCAACTACGGTCTCGAGGGGTTTCAGGGCCGTTTTCTCACCCCTGACGCGCGCGGTGTGATCAAGGATCCGTCCGACGGACGACTGCCCTACCAGGAGTGGGCACGGGCCGAGCGCACGGACCGCGAGTTGCCGCACCGGGGCTATGACGATCCCACCGCACACTGCTTCGTGGCCGGTATTCCGCGCTCGCTGTACGTGCCGTCGCCGTTCCAGATCCTGCAGACCGACAGCCATGTGCTGTTCCTGCACGAGCGCATGTCGTGGCGACAGGTGGCGCTGGATCGGCAAGAGCGCTTGCCTGACGTCATCCGTCTCTGGCAGGGCGATTCGATCGGACACTGGGAGGGGGACACGCTGGTGGTGGAAACCGGCAACTTCAATGGCAAGCAATGGCACAACGAAGTCGGTGACATCGTCAGTCATCGGCAGACGCTGGTAGAAACCTTCACGCCGGTCAGTGCTACCCAAGTGATCTACCGTGCCACCATCAGCGATCCGATTCCCTACACGCGCCCGTGGACGATCGAACTGCCCCTCAACCGCATGGAAGACGAACTGCTGGAAGTCGCCTGCCTCGAGGACAACAACGACCTGCACCACCTCAAGGATGTGCGGGATGCCTGGCGCGCCGAGCAGGGTCGATGAGTTACTCCGCCAACCACTCCGAGCAGAGGTGCTTCATGAAACACGCAGTTCCGCTTCTCCTGGCGACTTCGCTGCTCTGCAGCGGCGCCAAGGCCCACCACTCCTTTTCGGCCGAGTATGACGACAAGCGACCGGTGACGCTGTCCGGCAAGGTCACGGATATGAAGTGGTCCAACCCGCACGGCTGGATCTACCTGGATGTGACCGGTGCCGATGGCAACGTGACCAACTGGGCGCTCGAGACCAGCGCCGCCAACGGGCTCATACGCCGCGGCTGGCGCAAGGAGGACCTGCCGCCGGGCACCGAATTGCAGGTGGAGGGCTGGCAGGCTCGCAACGGGGCCCCGACGGCCAACATCCGCGTCGTGACTCTCAGCGACGGCCGTCGCCTGTTCGCCGGCACCTCGAACCAGAACGCCCAGCAAGAAAAATAGCCGGGGGCACAGCAGGCGCATCTGGCAGAGGGCAGGGAGCGGTTGCCAACAGCGCAGGCCTCCTTTACCTTCCCGAGCGCTCCACCTACAAGGCAGCACGGCTCGATCGCTGATCGGTCCGCTGCAGCGCCAACCCGATTACAACACCTGACAAGGGGGAAACCATGCAACAAACGTCCGCGCCGGCATCGTCTGCATCCTGGGACACGAATTACGAGTGGAAGATCATCCTGCTCCTCAGCCTGACCTTCGGTCTGGTGGGGCTCGACCGTTTCGTGTTGCCGATCATTCTGCAATCACCCAACTCCACCATGGGAGCCGATCTCGGGCTCACGCCGCAGGACGGCGGCACGCTGGCTGGCTACCTAGGCATGGCCTGGGGCGTGTCTGCTTTCGTCATGGGCTATCTGGCCGACAAGGTCGGCCGTCGTGCCATCCTGGTGCCTGCCATCCTGGTGTTCTCGCTGATGTCCGCCTTCAGCGGGCTGGCCGGCTCCGTTACCGCCCTCGTCATCGTGCGCGTCATCATGGGCATCGCCGAAGGTCCGGTGGCATCGACCGGTGTGGCCGTGGCGGTCGAGGCGTCCAAGCCTGAGCGCCGCGGTCTGAACAACGGTATTTTCCAGTGCATGATCTCGCTGTTCGGTCTGGCGTTGGCACCCGTCATCGCCACGCGTCTGCTCAACAGCTACGACTGGAGCGTGGTGTTCATGCTGGTCGGCGCACCGGGGGTGATCGTAGCCGCCATCATGTGGTTCGTGGTCCGTGAACCGCTGAAGCGTGCCGACACCGGTCACGGCGGTGGCAGCGTGCCCTTCCTCAGCATGTTCGGCCATCGCAATGCCAAGGTGGCACCGCTGACATTGATCTGCGCCATGGGGGGCATTTTCGTCATCGCTGCCCTGCTGACTGCCTACCTCACTGCCCCGCTGGGCGCCGGTCTCGGTCTCGATCCCGTGGTAGCCGGTAACGTGTTCTCCGCCGTGGGTATCGGTGGATGCATCGGCCAGTTCGCCATGCCGGCCATCTCCGACATCATCGGCCGCAAATTGTCGACGCTGGTGTCCTACGCGCTGGCCGCCGTGTCGCTGATCCTCTTCACGCAGACCGGACCGGAAAACACCACCGTGCTCTGGACCCTGCTGTTCTTCGCCTCGCTGTTCAACTTCGCTGCACTGGCCATCCTGGCCGGTCCGGTGGCGGCCGAAGCTGCCCCTCCCGGCATGCTCGCCTCCATGGCGGGATTCGTGATCTTCGCCGGTGAGTTCGTCGGCGGCGGCATCAGCCCGATCATCGCCGGGGGCATCGCCGGCGGCGAATACGGTCTGAAAGGCGCGCTCTACTTTGCGGCCTCCGGCCTCGTGCTGGGCTTCATCGTTGCGCTGTTCCTGAAGGAAACGGCCCCGCGCAAGACCGGCGGTCTCTGAACCAGCAAGCCCCTGCGCTCCTGGCCCCGACGGCGCTGGGCGCGTACCTGAACGAGGCGGTGCCGCGAAAGTGGCACCGCCTTTTTTCCATTCCAGCCATTGAAGCAGCCGTGCTGCCCCGGCAGTGACAGCCAGCGGCACCGGCTCCTGTGCTGTTTACGCTGCCCTATCTACCAACCTGTCGTGAGGATGACATGTACACCATGCAAACACCGCCTGAACCCCGTCGTTGGTCCCGTATCCCGCGGCAGTGCCTCGGTGCCTGCCTGCTGCTGCCGGTTCTGGTGCAGGCACAGGTCGCCCTGCAGCGCAGCGAGCACAGCGTCCGCCATGTCTCGACGGCACCGGCGCTGGCCGGGGAGCCAGTCGACCTCTATGTGAGGGAAGTCAGCCCGGTCGCCGCCGGCGAGCGGTTGCCGGTTCTCTTCATCCACGGTGCCGGAACGCCTGCCGAGGTGGCCTTCGATGTGCCGCTGGCGGGGCAGGGGTGGATGGCCTATCTGGCAGAGCGCGGCTTCGCTACCTACGCCATGGACATGACGGGCTATGGCCGTTCGACGCGCCCCGCCGCCATGGCGGATCGCTGCAACCTCGGGCAAGAGGCCCAGCGGCAGGAGTTCGGGACGGCCTGCCCGCCCACGCATGCCACGGCGCTCACCACCATGGCCTCCGACTGGGACGACATCGATGCGGTGGTGGAATTCCTCAAGCAGCGGCATGGCGTCGAGCAGGTCAATCTGGTCGCCTGGTCACAGGGTGGACCACGCAGTGCCGGCTACGCCTTCCAGCACCCGGCCAAGGTCAACGCGGTGGTGGTGCTGGCGCCCGCCTACAATCGCCGCGCCGCCGCCTCGGCGACGGAGGCGATGCTGGCCGGCGACGCCATCACCAAGCAGTCCAACGAGGATTTCGTGAAACAGTGGCAGGGACAGGCTCCTTGCCAGCGACAGTATGATCCGACGGTGAGCGCGGTGGTGTGGCGGGAAATGCTCGCCTCCGACCCGGTCGGGGCGAGTTGGGGTTCCGGTGTCCGCCGGGCGCCGCGGGTACCGACCTTCGGTTGGACGCCTGCCGAAGTGGCTGCCACCACGACGCCCATGCTGCTGGTGGCCGGCCTGACCGACGGGCAAGTCAATCCCGAGCGGGTGCGGGAACTCTATGCAGACCTCGGGTCCAGCAGCAAAGTGCTGGTGGAAATGCCCTGCGCCTCGCACAACGCCATGTGGGAACCCGACGCGGCGCAGCTCTTCGATGCCAGCTACCAGTGGCTGCACAGCCAGACCTTTCGCGGCAGCCCGCGCGGCGAGTTCACGCTCGACAGCAGTCTCGACGCGCCCTGAGTGGCAATCAGTCGGCCCAGCTCGCGCGGTACTGCTCGAGCAGGTCGGCAAACGTCGTGGCCGGCTCACCGGTCAACATTTCGACGTGGCGACTGCACAGGGCGAAGAAGCCCTGTCGGATCGCCATCTCGTAGGTAATCATTTCGCGGCTCGCCCACGCATTGGTGGTGGCATTCATCATGCCTTCGCGGTAGTCGCGCTCGACGCCCATCGCATCGAACACGGCCTGCTTCTCCTCGTGGCTGAGCGCCTGGTAGACGATGGGCCGACCGCTCGCCGTGCTGCAGAGCGCCATCAGCTCCTGCACGGTGAACAACTCGGGGCCGGTGATTTCATAGATGGCACCGCGATGGCGGTCCACGTTGCGCAGCACGGCAGCGGCCGCGCGGGCACAGTCGGCCTTCGCCACGGGGGCGACCCTGCCGGCGCCGGTGCTGAAGCCAATGCTGCCCATGGCGAGCGCGGCGGGCAGCAGCAACTGCGGTATCACGTCGGCGTACCAAGAGTTGCGCAGGATCGTGAAGTCGCAGCCGCTGGCTTGCAGCAGTTGCTCGCTGGCGTAATGTTCCTGACCGGAAATGGAGGGCGTCTGCGGCTGGATACCGCAGCTGGACGTGTAAACGATGTGACGCACGCCGGCCTGCCGCGCGGCTGCGATGGCGTGACCGTGCTGCTCGGTCCGCCGTCCGATGCTGAGGGTGCTGATCAGCAGCAGTACATCACCGCCGTGCATGGCAGCCGGCAGTGACTGCGGATCCGCGAAATCGGCCTGGCGCACACTGGCGCCGCGCGCCGCCAACGCCGCCAGACGCGCAGGCTGGCGAGTGAGCAGGATCAGATCCGTGGCGGGCAGTGCCTGCAGCAGCAGAGTGGTGACGCGCTGACCGAGGTCGCCGGAGGCGCCGCTGATGATGATTTTCATGGAACGGTATCCTCGTGATGGACGGGGTTGCCGCGCGCCCGGCCAAGGGCGTCTTCAGCAGGCCGGCGGCGCAGGCGTGAGTGCAGCGGTAGCCAGCGACGCCGGCGCGGTGGGCAGGTTACAGCTGAGTTTTTGCAGCGTGGGCGTCTGGCGGACGGCATCGGCTGCGATGGGTTCACTACGCAGCTTCAGGTGGGCGAAGATGATGCGATTGGTGACTTCCGGCGCCAAGTGCC
The DNA here is from genome assembly GCA_036796405.1 of Gammaproteobacteria bacterium. Lineage (GTDB taxonomy): Bacteria > Pseudomonadota > Gammaproteobacteria > Pseudomonadales > Pseudohongiellaceae > CAILUG01. The sequence goes on from DAIRDB010000003.1 coordinate 102,610, forward strand.
CCGTGTCGGCGGCGGCAGCTGGGAACACCTTCATGCGCACCGAACTGCGCACGTTGCCACCGATCGTCAGGATCTGGCCTGCAGCCGCGTTCACTTCCACCACGATGTCGCAGTGGGTACGGGCACCCGTGCCGAGCTGGGCGCGCCGCTCGGCCAGCGTGCGGTACTGGGGTCGCAGGCCGCTGCAGAGCAGGTCACCAGGACTGATCGCCTGCTCGCCGGGCTGGTAGGCCACGAACAGGGCGCGGTCGTCCGGCTTTTCCCGGGCGCGGATCGCCTGATCGATGTAGCTGTGGTGGGCGATGGCGCGCTGGAACTCGGCCAGTTCACCGCTGCCCGCCTCACACATCACCCAGGAAATGAAGGCCGCTGACCAAGGATCGCGCCAGCGTTCACCGAGACCGTTTTCCCGCCAGGCCTCGTTCTGCCGTGCCCAGATCCAGCCGGCATCGGGAATGGCAGCCCAGTAGCCACCCACGGTTTCCGCCACCCGGGCCACTTCGCTGGCATCGAGCGGCGGGAAGCGACGCACCGACTCGGTCGTGCCACGGCGACCGTCCTGCGTGGCAAGCGTCTGCCCGTGCAGGTCATCGACGTTGAAACCGAACCAGGCCCATTCCTGGGTGGCCACCGCGACGATGCGCTGCCGCAGTCCTGCGCGGTCCGGGTTGCCGACGCAGGTGCGCGTTTTCAGTTGCATGCGACCGGGCTCACCCTCGACCCACGTAGCCGGCGGTGTCACGGCCAATTCGCTCGGTGCGAGGCGCGGGAAGCTGGGATGGTCGAACAGGCGCTGGCGCACGGGCTCGGGCTGGGCGCAGGTCGAGGCGCAGGCAAGGAGGCTGGCAATGACGACGGTAAGGGACAGCAGCAGTGGTTTCATGGCGTCTCACAGGGCTTGCCGGAGGTGGCCCACCCCCGGCAAGCGGTCGCGCGCGGGCAACATCACGGTGCCGGCGCAAACGCCAGCAACAGATTGCCGGGCACGCCCATAAGACCGTAGCCGGACTGCACCAGCAGCAGACCGTTGGCGGCCACCACCGTGGCATTGTCGATGGCACCGCCATGACCTTTCACACCGTTTACCGTGTCGAACGAGCGCGCGGTGTCGAAGGTAAAGATGGGCTCGCCACTCCTGCTGTCGAAGATTTTCAGGAAACCGTCGTTGGCGCCCTGCACCACGGCGCCGTCCACCAGCAGGGTGGCTGCCGACATGCCGTAGTTGCTGCCGCAGCTGCGGATTTCCTGCGGGCGGTTGCCGCTGCAGTCCGGCTGGTGGCGGTACTGCCAGACGATGTTGCCGGTGCCGACGTCGAGTGCCGCCAGACCCGGCGACACTTCGTCGGCCGTGGGACCGGTGCTCATGTTGTTGGCCGCGAACAGTGTCTTGCCGTCGTAGGCCATGCCCCAGTGGATGCCGCCCATGGCACCACCCCCACCAATCTTGGTGTCCCACAGCAGCTCGCCGTTGTCGGGATTGAGTGCCCACACCACGCCGTTCTTCTGGCCGGCCAGTACGGCCTCGCTGCCGTCCGGCCGCTGGGCCAGCATCAGGCCGGCACCGAAGTCCCAGTCCTTGTTGATGCTCGAGGCCGGCGGGCAGTTGGGGCCGTCCGGCTGGTTCATGCAGCCGGTGAGAAAGATGTCGTTGGGGGTGGTCTGGTACTTCCAGGCCAGCGAGCCGTCGTCCATGCGGATGGCGAGAATCGCATCACTGGTATCGGTGGCCGGAGCCGACGTGTTTTCACCGGTGCCCACGTAGATGAGGCGGCGCTTTTCATCAATGGCGGCGGCGGTCCAGATCGGGGCTCCGGAAGGACCGTACTGCTGCACGCCGAGGCGGCTGACCGTGGTCGGCTTGGCATCTTCCATCGTGTGGTACACCCACAGCCGCTCGCCGCTGGCGGCGTCGAGCGCCACCACGGCCCCGTGGCTGGTGCAGCATTCGTAGTCGGGAGCAGCGCCCATGTTGAGTTCACCGGACGAGATCGGCACGAAGATACGGTTCTCGAACAGCACGGGCATGGCGGTGACGTTGGACACGCTGGTGACCTTCACCGTGGAGGTCCACAGCACTTCGCTGGTGACGGCATCCATCATCAGCACGTGGGCGGCATTGTCGGCAAACAGCAGCACGTGGCGGCCGTCGGGCAGCGTGTGGTACCCGAGCGCAGTGCGCAGGGGCACGTCATGCTCGTAGACCCACTGCACGCAGGGGCTTTCACCACCGATATGCATGGCGAACAGCTGGCCGGAGTCCACCACGGCCAGGTACATCGTGTCGCCCACTACTACCGGCTGCGCACGCATGTTGGCGGTCTGCGGGAACGCCAGGGCCCACTTGAGCTGCAGCTTGCCGAGTTCGGCGGTGGAGAGTCCGGCCTGCTCCGCCGTGAGACGGCGATTGTTGTGCGGGTCGATGCCCCACTGGCCGATGGTGGGCGTGCCGGTGCTGACCGCGCTGCGCGCAGCCGTGCAGCTGTGCGCGGCGATCCACGAGTTGTCGATGTCGGCGGCCGCGGACAGGTAGGACACCAGACTGTCGATCTCGGCAGCGCCGAGCGACGCCGCCTGCGCCTTCATCTTGCCGTTGGTCAGTGCATAGGAGATGGCGCGCGGCCCCATGCGCTTGAGGGTGTCGAGCGGCGGCGACTTGGTTTGCTCCGGATTGTTGTGGCAAGTGGCGCAGACGCGGTCGTACAGCGCCTGGCCGTCGCTGTTGACTTCGGCGCTGCGGATGGCCGGCTGGGCCAGCAGGGTCGGTGCAGCCAGTGCCAGCAAGGCCAGCGCGGCAGTCAGTCTGAACATGAGTGGTCTCCCTCGTAATGCCCCCGATTTAGCCAGTGATGCCGACAGCAGGCAAGCGTCGACCCCATCGGCAGGGCGCTGCGTCAGAGGTGTGTACCGCACTGCTTGCAAAAGTCGGCATCGCGATCATGGCCCCGGCGCCCGCAGCCACCGCAGCGCAGGGCATAGTCGCGGTCGCGCCCCTCTGCACCGCGCTGCTGCTCGCTGACGAGCTCCGAGCTGACGATGCCGGTCGGCACGGCGATGATGGCGTAGCCGGTGATCATGGACAGCGAGGCGATGAGGCGGCCGAGGTCGGTGTGCGGGCTGATGTCGCCGTAGCCCACCGTAGTCAGCGTGACGATGGACCAGTAGATGCTGACCGGGATGCTGGTGAAGCCATTTTCCGGTCCCTCCACCACGTACATCAGCGAACCGAAGATCACGTTGAGGATCAGCACCGACACCAGGAAGACGAGGATCTTGCGGCGCGCACTCACCAGCGCGCGCAGCAGCAGATTGGCGTCCTGCGTGAAGCGCACCAGGCGCAGGATGCGGAAGATGCGCAGGACGCGGCACAGCCGCAGTACCAGCAGGAAGGACGCCCCGGGGACCAACAGGGAAAGATAGGTCGGCAGGATCGACAACAGGTCGACCACGCCGAAGAAGCTGAAGGCATAGCGCCGTGGCGCCTCGCTGCTGTAAAGCCGCAGCAGGTACTCCACGCTGAACAACCCGGTGAACAGCCACTCCAGCGCATAGAGCTCGCGGTGGAAGCGGGCCGACAGCGGTGCGATGGAGTCGAGCAGAGCGGCCACCACGCTCAGCACGATGCAGATGATCACCCACAGGTCGAACAGACGACCGGCGCGGGTGTCGGTACCGAAGATGATCTGGTTCAGCAGGACTCTGGTGTTTTGCACGGGGGTTCCCGGTCGGTGGCGGTGAGAAGGCCGGTGCGCTCAGTGCGGCACCGTATCCGGAGTGACCGGCAGGCCAGCGGCGAGGGCAGCGGGCAGCGGCGCGCCCGGCAGCACCCCCAGACTGCGTTCCATGCTGATCTGGCTCAGTGGCTGCACGCTCGCCTGGAACACGAAACTTACCGTCTGCGCGCCGAAAGACTTGGCAATCGCGCTCAGGGTCTGTTTGGCGGACGCTTCGACCTCGTTGGCGAGGTTGCCGATCATCGTGGTCGCCCGCTCGCGGGCATGATTGGTGGCGGCGTTGACGAGCCGGTTGCGGTCTTCCTCGGTGAAGCCCTTGCCGAGGAAGCTGTTGAGCAGGTCGGGCAGCAGCCACGGCAGCAGACGGCTGCGCTGCTCGTCGTAGAACTCGATGTTGCGAATGCTGATCTGGTGGAAGCAGGGCGGCATGCGGATGATGAAGGCACCGGGCGTGGTCTCGACGATCTCGAACTCGCGGGTGCGCAGGTCGTAGCGGAAGTCGATCTCGAACTCGAAGATCATGGCCATCTTCTTGCTGCTGTAGATCCAATCCAGGTACTTCTTGCCAAACTCGCCCCAGCTGTGGTCGAGTTCGGTGACGATCTCCTTGGTATAGACCTTGAATACGGAGAGGTCGCCGATGGCGCGCATGCCTTCGATGGTCGAATGGACGGACTGCACACTCCGGCCGGGGCCTCGACGGAACAGTACCGCCATGCCGATGGCAAGGCCGACCACGAGGGCGGCAATGAAGCCGATCAGCAGCAACAACAGCGAGTCCATGACCCTTCCTCTACTTGGCGCGGGTCGTCAGCCCCTGGACTTCCACCGGCAAGGCGACGATCTGGTTGCGGGCGGAGGGCGTGCCCCAGCCCCCGTAGAACACGATGCCGAACAGGGTCCTGCGGTCGGCACCGCCGAAGGCCACACCGTGCAGGCCAGCTGGTCCAGGAATGCGCCCGAGCTGGCGTCCGTCGGGCGCGATGATGTCGACGCCGCCACCGGCCGCTACGAAGAGGCGGCCCTGTTCATCGACAGCCGATCCGTCGCCGCCGCCACTCAGCGGCGCGAGGTCGCGCTGGTTCGTCAGCGTGCCGTCGGCCGCCACGTCGAAGGCCACCAGCACGGCGCCGTTGGTCACGTACAGGGTACGCTCATCCGGGCTGAGCACGATGCCATTGGCACCACTGACATTCTCACCCTGACGCGTAATCACTCCACGCGGGCTGGCGTGGAACACACCGCTGCCACTGACTGCAATGTAGACGCTGCCGTCGCTGGCGGCGCTGATGTCGTTGACGACACCGCCGGCGCAGTCGAAGGGCTCACCGTCGAGCTCGGTGGCAAACAGCTTGCGCTCGGGCTCGAGTTGCAGCACGCCAGCGTGCAGTCCACGCATGGCCACGAACAGCTGACCCTGGCGGTTGCGCGAGAGGGCACCACCGGTATTGGTGTTGGAGTGCAGCACCCGTGCCAGCCCGGTCGCTGGATCCAGTTGCATGACGTTGCTGGCATCGTTGTTGGCGAACAGCAGCGTCCCATCGTCGCCGGCGATCGGACCGTCGGCGTTGTTGCCCTGCCAGGCCCAGACCACTTTCCACGCCGCCGACGCGGCGACCAGGCCGGGAATGGCCTGTACGGCCGGCAGCGCCGGGGCCGGGGGCTCCGCGCTGCTACCGGGCTGAGCCGCACCGCCCAGGCGGAAAGGGGCGGGTGGCGTCTTGCAGCTGGCCACGAGGGCTGCATGATCGCCGTGCTGCCAGGCCTGCAGACTGGCACCGCGGTCGAAGGCACTGGCAGGTTGCTGGGCCTCGGCCTGAACCACGACGATGGCCAGCAGGATGGTGTGGAATCGACGCTTCATGGGGGCTCCTCGTTGGTTGGGTATGAGCAGCGGGTGTGCAGGACTCACAGGTAGTGGGCGGCTGCGCGGTGGACCTTGCCGGCATCGTCGAAGAACAGTACCTCGGCCGTCAGTCCGCGCACACCGCGGTAATGGATGACGATGCTGTCGGCACTGACGAAGGTAGACAGATGCTCGAAGTGCAGGTGGGGCGACAGTTCCAAGGCCTTGCGCCAGTAGGGGCCGATGCGCTGCTTGCCCCGCAGGATGCCTGACGGCTCGCCCGCCACCAGTGCGATACGCGGTGAACTCATCACGAAGTCGTCCGTGTAGTGAGTGAGGATGCGTTCGAGGTCGTGGCTGTTCCAGGCCGCGATCCAGCTGGCCGCGAAGGCCTGGGCGAAGTCGTGTGTGAGCATGGCGGGCAGTCCGGTAGGCGGGCGCCGTTGCGCCGTGGGCTGCGGCGATGATAGTGCTGCTACACTGCCAAGCCAATCCATCGCCGCGCCGGGCACCGCCAGCAGCTCCTGCCGGCGCAGTGCCGGCCCACACGGAGTGAGTGCCATGCAAACAGTCTGCCGCTGGTTGGGCCTGCTGGGCCTGCTGCTACTGGTCTCGCGCCTTGGCGCGCAGCCTGTCGCGGATCCGCGGCCGGTGATCCTCGCCGTGGGCGAGAGCACCACCGCCGGCTACGGCGTGCCCGCGGACCAGAGCTACCCGGCCCAGTTACAGCAGTTGCTCGACGCGCAGGGCTTTGCCTACCGAGTGGTCAACCATGGTCGCAGTGGCAGTACGGTGGCGATGGCGCTGGCCGGGCTCGACCGCGGACTGCGCCTGCAACCAGCCATCGTGCTGATCGCCATCGGCGGCAACGATGCCGGCAACCGCGTGGCAGTCGAGCGCACCGAGCAGCAGTTGCGCAAGCTGGTGGGCCTGTTCGTCAGGACCGGGGCCCGCGTCTATCTGGCCGATCGCCGGAGCGAAACCGATGGCGGCAGCGAACTGGACGTCTCGCTCTACGCCCGCATCGCCGACCAGGAGGGCGCCCAGCTCATGCCATCCCTGCGCGACGGCATCGCCGGCGAGCCTTCACTGCTGATTGCCGACGGCAGGCATCCGAATGCTGCCGGCTACGCCATCATCGCCCGCCGCATCTTTGATCTGCTGGTCCCGCACCTGCAGCGCTGAAAGCAGGGCCGGGCGTCAGCGGGCGTGCGAGAGGATGGCTGCAGGCACCGCGGCGCAAGTCAGGGGGTGTACCAGACCGGCGAAGAGAAGGCGCGCTCCTGAATCGAGGCCGGGTACTTGGTGACCGCGACCTCGATGCCGAGCGCCACCGCGTCATATAGCGATTGTCGTGGCGTCGGAATTTCCAGCACCCGCACGTAGTAGAACGCTGCCTGAGCCGGATCGAAGTCGGGATCCGTCCACACGGTGGCCAGCTGGGTGCTGCCGATGCTGTTGCTGTAGGTGGCCGTTTCCTCGTCCACCGTGGAGCCGATGGCCGGTACTTTGCCGCTGGCGTCGGGCTGCCGCTCACCGGCCCAGGCCACGTCGTAGATGTTTTCCTGGGCGTTGCCTTCGGCGTCGAGCCAGCCCTTGATCACCTGCAGGCGGTCGAGGTTGGCACCGGCCGGATCCTTGGCAGCGTGGATCAGCAGGGTCGGTGCCTTGCCCCGCGGTGCGGCGGCGAGGTCGCTGCCCATCGGCACACCCTTGCGATAGCCCACGGCGGCGATGTCGTTGGCTCGTGCGTCGCGCGTCGTGAAGGAAAATCCGGCGAACATCCGCAGGGCGATCCGCGTCCCTGTGGTGGCGTAGACCTCTTTGCGCCGCAGCGCAGCAAACAGGGACTCTCGGGTGTTTTCCTCGGCCCAGATCGCCGTCAGTCCCGCGGCCGACATCTCCCAGGCCGGGAAGATCACCGGTCGCTCCCGCGGCAGGTGTTCACTCAGCTTGGCATCGCTGGCGATCTTGCCGAGAAAGCGGTTCTCCTCCACCGAGGCCATGCCGATATGGTTGTCCGTGCCTCCCACGAAGCCGAACTTGTAGGGATTCACGCCGAGTGCAGCACCGAAGCCGAGACCACGCTTGAGGGCCGAGCGCACGTAGTCACCCTCGTTGGGGGGCGTCGGTGTGCCGATCAGCAGTTTGCGGCGGATCTCGAACTCGGCGAATTCATCGGTGGTGGCGAGCTCCGGCAGCACTTCGGAGTTGCCCTTGGCCTGGGTGATTTCCACCAGCGATTCCCAGCGCAGGCGCGTACGCGCGTACTGGGCATCGAAGGGGCGACCATCGCTGTCGACGACGTCGAACATGAGACCGGCCGACAAGTTGGAGTTGTGGGGCACTGCAATGAAGTCGACACCGACGCGCCGCGACGTGGCGTCGAGCCAGGCCCACAGGTCTTCCGGGCGATTACTGTCGATGCCGTCAAGCGAATGGAACTGCCCGGCGCCGTAGGGATAGAACTGGCTGCCCTGCTCCGGACTGGCCGAGCTGATGACGTTGCGATGCAGGTTCTTGCCGTCGATCATCGCGGTCCACTCCCAGCCGAGCAGTGTCGTGAATGTGCCGGGTTGGTAGTGGCGGGCGGCAGCGTCGAGCTCGTCCTGCCAGGCCGACTGCCGCAGCGCCAGCGTGGTGACCTGCTGCATGAGTTCTGCCCGATCCGGCTGCGGCCGCGTGAAGCTCTGCAGTCCCGTCCAGGGCTTTTCCCGGGCCGCAGCGATCATGCGGCGACCAGCCTCGCTCTGTGCCAGCAGCGCGGAGCCACTCGTCACCTGCACGTCGATGCCGAGATTGTCGGAGTGGTCGGTGACAGCCAGAAAGTCGAGCGGTCGGTCGATCTGCACCTTGGTATCGAGCGTCTTGTGGTACACGGGAATGCCGCGCGCAAAGCGATAGGCGAGGTCGGGCGACATGAACATGTTGCCCACCCCATAGGCATCGAGCGAATAGTTGGTGTGAAGGTGCAGATCGCCAAAATAGAGATTGCGCTGCTGGGCGCAGGCAGTGCCCGCCAGCAGTGGCAGAAAGGCGGCGACGACCAGCGAACGCGGACGACACATATGGTGCTCCTTGTGGGTCAGGACCCGAGCGCGAAGTCGAGTGCGGCGGTTACTGCGGTCACCTGGGCGGCAGAGCACTCCGCCGGCGACGTGCGCGGGCTGTCCGGGTAGACCTCGGTCGTGGTGGTGAAAGGCGCGTTGGTCGCCGCCGCACAGAGGCCGAGGCGGCGACAGGGGTAGAGAATCACGCCGGGTGCCAGACAGGGCTCGCCCAGCAGCGTGCCATCCGGCTCGGTGGGCGCGATGGCGGTGACTGCCGCTACGGCGGCAATGATGGCCTGCTGGAACGGCAGCTGCGGATTGCCACTGTCACCCACGAGGTAGAAGCCGTCGGGAATCCTCGCCGGCTCGAAGGGCTTGCCGTCGCGGGCGGCCAGCGCAGGACGGAATTCACTCTCGTCGCTGTCCGTGGTCTCGTGCAGGTCGATGTGGAGCAGGAAGCGCTCCACCGGCAGTGAGGCCAGCAGGTCCATGAGCAGGGCAGCTTCGCGAGCCGGGCTCGGCGTACGGAAGGCGCGGTTGGGATCCACCGCCTCGGCGTTCCAGCGGTGTATGCGTTCGTAGCCCCAGGGACTGACACAGGGCACCACCAGCAGGTTGACCCGCGCGCCATAGTCGGCGGCGCGTTCCCGCAGGAACTGCAGCGCACCGTGCACGCCGCTGGTTTCGTAGCCGTGTACCCCGCCGGTCACCAGCACGGTGGGACGCTCGGGCTGCCAGCCCGGCGAGCGTACGGCCACCAGGGGGTAACGATCGTCCCCGTACTGCAACTGCCCATAGGTCAGCAATTCGAAACCGGTGGGCAACACCTCCAGCGGCTGCAGCACGTCGCTGCGGTGGCTGCGCAGGCGCCGCTGCCGTGCCAGCCAGTGGGCACGCTCGGCAGCAGCCCAGGGCAGTCCCGGCGTGCCGATGGGATAGGGGGGCGGCGATCCGCCCCCGGGCTGAGTCTGGCGAGTGCCGCTCACGCGAGGGCTGGTGCGAAGATCGCCAGCATGCGGCTCCACGCTTTCTCGGCCTGCGCCTCGTCATAGGAGCCGCCATCCGGCGGACACCAGCCATGCAGGGCTGGATACACCTCGATTTCCGCCGGCAGGCTGGCGCTGGCGAAGGCGGCCTTGAGCTTGTCCTTCACGCCGGGGTCCTGCTTGTCATCGTTGTCGGCCACCGCGACCAGATAGCTGGCCTTCATCCGCGGTACCAGCAAGTGTGGGCTGTCGGCATTGCCGTTGGCGAGCCCATTGCCGCCGTGGAAGATCGCGGCCGCGCCGATGCGCTCGGGCAGTGCTGCCGCCGTGCGCATCACCATGGGCCCTCCCATGCAATAGCCGCTGGTGCCGATCTTGCGGCGCTTGTCGACCGCCGGCTGAGCGTCCAGCCAGCTGACGAACGCCTCGGCATCCGTGACGTGCGTGGTGGCATTGAGCGCCCGTGCCAGCGGCATGACCCGCGCCTGGAAGTCCGGGCTCTGGAACGTGTCGCCGGGCTGGACCACCGGAGCCTTGGCTCCGCGGTAGAAGGGATTGACCACCAGCACGGCGTAGCCGCTTTCGGCGAGACGCTTGCCCATGGCGCGAAAGGCCGGGCGCAGGCCGAAGATGTCGGGCCACACCAGCACGGCAGCGCTGCTGCCCTGGCTCGGGTGCACGAAGTAGCAGTCAGCCTCGCCATCCGGTGTCTTGATCAGCACGTCGCTCTCGGTGACGGCCTGCGCCGAGGCCGCGCGCGGCAGCAGCACGCCCATGCCCAACGCGGCACCGAAGGCGCCGAACTGGCGGCGACTCAGCGCCTGACGGCTGCGGAATTCCTCCGCAGCGTGTTCGGTATCGAAATCACACATGGTTGTGCTCCAGTGCCGGCGCTGCCGGTCAGGCCAGCGAGGTCTTGAACATGTTCAGCATTGCGGTCCAGGCCTTCTCGGCGCCTGCCTGGTCGTAGACCGGGAAATCCGGCACGGTCCAGCCATGCGCACAGCCGGTGTAGACCTCCACCACGGCCGTCTGGCCGTTGCTGGCGAAGGTCTGCTTGAGCGTTTCCTTCGACTGTGGGTCCTGCTTGTCATCGTTGTCGGCGATGGCGATGAGGAAGCTGGCCTTGGACTTGGCGATCTGCAGATGCGGGCTGTCGGGGTTGGCCGTGGTCAGGCCACCGCCATGGAAGCTGGCGCCGGCGCCGACGCGATCGGACGTGGCTGCCGTGCGCATGACGATCGGACCGCCCATGCAGTAACCGGTCGTGCCGATCTTCTTGCTCTTGTCGACGGCAGGCTGCTGGTCGAGCCAGGCAAGGAAGGCTTTGGCGTCGGTGAACTGGATTTCCGGCGTGAGCGACTGCATCAGCGGAAACACCACATCACGCACGGCCTGCAACTGCGAGCCCTCGGGCACCACGGGCGCCTTGGCCTTGCGGTAGAAGGGGTTCACCACCAGCACGGCATAGCCGTTTTCGGCAAGTCGCTTGCCCATGGCGCGGAACGCCGTGCGCAGGCCGAGGATGTCGGGCCACACGAGGACGGCGGCACTGGCCCCTTGGCTGGGATGTACGAAGTAGCAATCCGCCGTACCGTCGGGTGTGCTGATGTTCACTTCGCTTTCCGTGACGGCTTGCGCGTTGGCCACCGGCGGAAACATCGCCAGCAGGCTGCTGAAGCTGAGACCAGCCGAGATGGCCATGAAGTGGCGGCGGGTCACCGCCGAGCTGTTGGCGTGGTCTGCGAATTCCTGCGGGGTATCCTGGTCGCACATGTCAGAGTCCTCTGAGACGGGTGGGGGGTGGGCCGGCGTAGCGTATAGCCAGCATCAATTGCTTTCAATCGAGGGCGGGCGCTGGCGCCGTCGCGGCGGCGCGGTGGTACACTCCCACGCCATCTCGATTTCCCTGTCTTGCCACCTCAGGAGCCTGCCATGTCCCACGAGTCCGACCACCCCGTCGATCAAGGACGCCGCGGTTTTCTCGGCGTAGCCGCCGGTCTTGGTGCAGCGTCGCTGCTCGGTGCCGCCGCCGATACGGCTGAGGCCCAGCCCCCCGCTGGCGCGCCTCCCGCGGCGGCGGCACCGGCGGCCGCCGCACAGGCGCCGCGTCTGTTCCGCGCCGAAGTCGAAATCCGTCACTGTGAGGTGGAGGGCAAGGTTCCCGACGACTTGAGCGGGGCCTTTTACCGCGTGGGTCCCGATCCGCAGTTTCCGCTGCGACAGGGCAACATTCCCTTCGACGGCGAAGGCCATGTCGGCATGTTCCGCATCAAGAACGGGCGGGTGGACTACAAGACCCGCTACGTGCGCAACCAGCGCTGGGAGGCCCAGGACAAGGCGGGGCGCATCCTGTTCCCCATGTACCGCAACCCGGCCATGGACGACCCCAGCGTGAAGGGGCTGAGCCGCAGCACGGCCAATACCCACATCATCAACCACCGCAACCTGCTGCTGGCGCTCAAGGAAGACAGTCCGCCCAGTGCACTCGACCTGCTGACGCTCGACACCGTCGATCCGGTCTATACCTTCGAAGGCCAGCTGAACAGCAAGACCTTCACCGCCCATCCCAAGATCGATTCGAGAACCGGCAACATGGTCGCTTTCGGCTACGAGTCCGAGGGCCATGGCAGCGACATCGTCACCGCCTTCGAGGTGACTCCGCAGGGCCGCAAGGTCTGGGAGGCCAAGGTCAAGGTACCCTACGTCGGCATGCTGCATGACTTCGCCGTCACCGATAACTACATCGTGCTGTATGTGATCCCGATGGTCATGGATCAGAAGCAGATGGACGGCGGCGGCATCCACTGGGCGTGGAATCCGCAGGGTGTGACCTTCTTTGGCGCCTTCCGCCGCGGCGGTGACGGCAAGGACGCCAAATGGGTGCAGGGACCGCACCGCAGTGCCACGCACGTGATGGGGGCCTGGGACGATCAGGGCAAGATTTACGTCGACGTGGAAATGTCGGAGTCCAATCCGTTTCCGTTCATGCCGATGCAGGATGGTTCACGCTGGGACCCCGTGCGCGGCACCAGCCACATCACGCGGCTGTCGGCCGATTTCTCGAGCGGTGCACCCAAGGACTACGGCATCGAGCAACTGGCGGCGTGGACCGGTGCGCTGCCTCGGCAGGACGACCGCTACAACACCCAGCCCTACCGCTACGGCTTTCTCGGTTCGCGCGACCTGACTGCCGCCGACCCGCGTCAGGCCAATGCCTGCTATGTGCGCTTCGACCACGCCACCGGCAAGCAGGATTTCTGGAATGCCGGTCCGGGGGCGAGCCTCGCCGAGTGCTGCTTCGCACCCAAGTCGGCCACCGCGGCCGAAGGCGAAGGGTATCTGGTGGGCGTCGTCACGCGGCAGAACGAAGGCGGGCGCACCGACTTCGTGATCCTCGATGCACAGCGGCTGGCCGACGGTCCGTTGGCCACCGTCAAGCTGCCGGTGCGCAACCCGGGGCAGGTGCATGGCTGGTGGGTCCGCGAGGACCAGCTGCCACAGGCCTGAGCGAGGCGGCAGCCGCGCCGGAACGTCAGGGCGAGGGTGGGTGGCACAGGTGAAGGGCGCATGAAATTGAATTGCAGGGGTCGCCGTCGGGTGGCTGCGTGGGGGCTGGTCGCGCTGGCCGTCACGGTGGTTGGGGAGGGCGCCGAGCCCGCCGTTGACTGGTCTCTGCTGGATCGCTACTGCAGTGAGTGTCACAACCTCGACGACCAGGCCGGCGGTGTTGCCTTCGACGTGCTGTCGCGCGAGGCTCTTGCCGCCGATGCGGCGGCCTGGGAAATGGCCATCCGCAAGATTCGCACCGGCATGATGCCGCCTGCCGGCGAGGCTCGGCCGCCGAGGAGCGAACTGGATGGCTTCACGCAGGCGCTGGCGGCGCGTCTCGATGCCGAGGCCGCCACTCGGCCCAACCCGGGTCAGGGCGGCATGGGGCGTCTGAACCGGGCCGAATACCGGGCTGCCATCCGTGACTTGCTGGCCTTCGACGCCGGCAGCCTCGTGGCGCAGCTGCCAGCCGACGAGAGCGCCCATGGTTTCGACAACCTCGCCGAGGTGCTGAGCGTGTCGCCGACCCTCATCGATGCCTATGCCGGTGCGGCCATGCGCATCGGCCGGGAGGCGGTTGGTGACCGTACGCTCATTCCCACACAGGTGAAGTATCCCGGTCCGGGTGGGGCGCAAACGCGACAGGTGGAGGGGCTACCTCTCGGTACGCGGGGTGGCATGCTCGTCACCCACACGTTTCCGCTCGACGCCGAGTACGAGATCGTGGTCGGCACGCAAGGTGCCGGTGGCGTCTTCAATCCGCAGGCTTTCTGTTCCGCCGGGCCCGACGTGGTGGTCATGCTCGATGGTGAGCCGCTCAGCGTGGAGAATCCCGCCCGCTTCCAGCTGTTCGTGCCGGCCGGGCCGCACACACTCGGCGTCGCCCTGGCCGACGCGCGACGCTGCGAGGGCGTCAACGAGTTGTACGACTTCCACAGTGTCGGCGGCGCGGTGACAGGTCTGGAGATCAACGGGCCTTTCGCAGTGGCCGGTGCCGGTGATACCCCCAGCCGGCGTGCGATATTTTCCTGTTACCCGTCTGCCGTCGAGCAGGAACGGCCCTGTGCCCGGCAGCTGTTGAGTCGACTCGCCAGCCGCGCCTATCGCCGCCCGGTGGCGGAAGAGTCGCAGGAGACCGCGATCCTCCTGCAGTTCTACGACAAAGGCCGGCAAGAGGCGGATTTCGAGACCGGCGTGCAGTACGCGCTCGCCCGCCTGCTGATCGACCCGCGCTTCCTCTTCCAGGCCGAAGCGGAGCCGGCGGGTTTGGCCGCCGGAACACCCTATGCCATCAGTGATCTCGAACTCGCCACACGGCTATCGTTCTTCCTGTGGAGCAGCATCCCCGACCAGGAGCTGCTCGATGTCGCCGCCGCCGGCCGACTGCACGAGCCGGACGTGCTGGCAGCGCAGACGCGTCGCCTGCTCAAGGATGCCAAGGCGACGGCACTGGTGGACAATTTTGCTGCGCAGTGGCTGCGGCTGCGCGAACTGGACACGGCGCTGCCGCAGGATGCGGCCTTCAGCAGCAAGCTGCGCCAGACTTTCCGGCGCGAGACCGAATTGCTGTTCACCGATGTGCTGACCCGTGATCTCGGCGTCCTGCGACTTTTCGACGCCGATTACACCTGGTTGAACGAGGATCTGGCGGCTCACTATGGAATCGCCGGAGTACGTGGCGATTACATGCGGCGGGTACCACTGCCAGCGGACAGTCCGCGCCGCGGCCTGCTCGGCCATGCCAGCATCCTGACCGCCACGTCGGTGGCCAACCGCACGTCGCCCGTCGTGCGAGGGGCCTGGGTGGTCGAGCACCTGCTGGGTGCGCCGGTACCGACGCCGCCGCCTGGTGTGGAGACCGATCTCACCCGAGAGGCAACCGCCGACGGCCGCAGCGTCGATACCCTGCGCGAGCGTATTGAATTGCATCGGCAGAATCCGGTCTGCGCAGCCTGCCACCAGATCATGGATCCGATCGGACTCTCGCTGGAGAATTTCGACCTCATCGGTCGCTGGCGGACGACGGAGAACGGTGTACCGCTCGACACCC
>DAIRDB010000004.1:0-116085 GCA_036796405.1 Gammaproteobacteria bacterium
ATTTATTCAGTGGTTACTTCATGGACACTTATCTCACAGCGAAAAGTCAGGCATAATCCTCCGCGCAAAAATAGTGCGAAAGTGCTTTGATAAGATACTCTTATTTAAAATTAACTTTCTTTTAAGTTATTTCTGGCGAGAGGCAGGTAACCGCGTGCAAAGCAAACGACCCGTCAATCTGGATATCGGCACGATTGCCTTGCCTCTGGCGGCAATCACCTCAATCACCCATCGCATCTCCGGGATCATCGTCTTCGTCGGCATGGCCGGGCTTTTGTGGCTTTTCGATTTGTCGCTCTCCGGGGAAGCCGGATTTGCGTCGGCCGCGCAAGTGCTGGGGTCGGCAGTGATGAAGTTTCTGCTGTGGGGCATTCTGACCGCGCTTGCCTACCATCTCGTGGCCGGCTGCAAGCACCTGTTGATGGACCTGGGTCTGGGCGAAACCAAGGAAGCAGCGCCGGTTGGGGCGCGGATCGTCATTTTGTTGAGTTCACTTTTAGCAATCGTGTTGGGGTTCTGGATATGGTGACCAATGTGACGAGTTTGGGTCGCAACGGCCTGTACGACTGGCTGGTGCAACGAATCAGCGCCGTCGTGTTGCTGGTCTGGTTTGTCTATGTCGGGTGTTATGCGGCGCTGCATGAGCCGCTGACTTATGTGCAGTGGCAGGGACTTTTTACTCAGACATGGATGCGAATCTTCACGCTGATTGCCTTGCTCTCTCTCTGTGCGCACGCCTGGATCGGACTCTGGACCATCGCAACCGATTACTTCTCCGTGCACTTGATGGGCAAGAAGGCGACAGCGCTGCGCTTGCTGGTGCAGGTTGCCTGCGTGGCGGTGCTGGCAGTCTATCTGCTTTGGTGTATCCACATACTTTGGAGTATCTAAGCCTTGGCTAAGCTCAGAACGATTTCTTTTGATGGTGTGATCGTCGGCGGTGGTGGTTCGGGCCTCCGGGCCGCACTGCAGCTCTCGCAGTCCGGCTACAAGACGGCGGTCATCTCCAAGGTGTTTCCCACGCGCTCCCACACGGTGTCCGCGCAGGGAGGCATTACCTGCGCGATCGCCAGTGCCGACCCTAACGATGACTGGCGCTGGCACATGTATGACACGGTGAAAGGTTCCGATTACATCGGAGACCAGGACGCCATCGAATATATGTGCAGCGAGGGGCCGCAGGCCGTTTTCGAACTCGAGCACATGGGCATGCCCTTTTCCCGTACCGAGGAAGGGCGCATCTACCAGCGGCCCTTCGGCGGCCAGTCCAAGGATTACGGGAAGGGGGGGCAGGCCGCGCGTACCTGTGCCGCAGCGGACCGCACCGGTCATGCCTTGTTGCACACGCTGTATCAGGCCAATCTCAAGAACGACACGGTGTTCTTCAACGAATGGTACGCCGTTGACATTGTCAAGAATCAGGATGGCCACGTTGCCGGTGTCACGGCAATTTGCATGGAGACCGGCGAGGTCGTCTACATCAAGTCGAAAGCGACGGTGTTCGCCACCGGCGGTGCCGGCCGTATTTTTGCGTCTACCACCAACGCGCTGATCAATACCGGGGATGGTATCGGCATGGCCATGCGGGCGGGCTTCCCCGTTCAGGACATGGAGATGTGGCAGTTCCACCCCACAGGCATTGCCGGGGCCGGGGTCTTGGTCACCGAAGGCTGCCGGGGTGAGGGCGGCTATCTGTTGAACAAGAATGGCGAACGCTTCATGGAGCGTTATGCACCCACCGCTAAGGATCTCGCCGGTCGCGACGTGGTGGCCCGTTCGATGGTGCTGGAAATCATCGAGGGCAGGGGCTGTGGTCCGGAGGGCGACCACGTGTTCCTCAAGCTCGACCATCTGGGCGAGGCCGAGTTGAACAAGAAACTGCCCGGTATTCTCGAACTGGCAAAGACTTTCGCCCATGTCGATCCTACCAAGCAGCCCATCCCCGTGGTTCCGACCTGCCACTACATGATGGGCGGCATACCGACCAACAAGTGGGGTCAGGCGCTCACGGTAGACGCCAACGGTAACGATCAGGTCATCGAGGGTCTTTTCGCCGTTGGCGAGGCGGCCTGCGTGTCTGTCCACGGGGCCAACCGGCTGGGTGGCAACTCGCTGATCGACCTCATCGTGTTTGGCCGTGCGGCTGGCATACAGATCGAAAAGATGCTGCGCGAAGGACTCGAGCAACGCGCGGCCAGCGAGACAGACATCGAGGGTGCCATGCAGCGCCTCGACCGCCTCAACAACAGCAAGTCGGGAGAGAAGGTCGCCGCCATCCGCAAGGATCTGCAAAACACCATGCAAAATCATTTTGGCGTGTTCCGCAGCGGCAAGTACATGCGCGAAGGCATCGATAAACTCAAGGTGCTGCGCGAGCGTGTGGCCAACGTCCATCTCGATGACAAGAGCAACACCTTCAACACTGCCCGCATCGAGGCTCTGGAACTCGAGAACCTGCTGGAAGTCGCTGAGGCCACCGCCATGGCTGCCGAGGCGAGAACCGAAAGCCGCGGGGCCCATGCGCGTGAAGATTTCACCGAGCGTGACGACGTGAACTGGCTCTGCCACTCGCTCTACTTCCCGACCAGCAAGACTTTGACCAAACGGGCCGTGAACTTCGCGCCCAAGACCGTGCCTGTGTTCGAACCAAAAGTCCGCACTTATTGATGTCGACCCTGCAAAAGGTAACCAGCCGTGCTAGTCAGCGTATATCGATACAACCCCGAAACCGATCTGCAGCCCCGCATGCAGGATTACAACGTCGACTTGCCGCCCGGCAAGGACATGATGGTTCTCGATCTGCTGCAATTGGTGAAAGATCAGGACCAGTCATTGACCTATCGCCGCTCCTGTCGGGAGGGCGTGTGTGGCTCCGATGGCATGAATATCAACGGCCGCAATGGCTTGGCCTGCATCACTCACGTTTCTGAAATCGTCAAGAACGACAAGGTCGTTTTGCGTCCGCTGCCGGGTTTACCGGTCGTTCGCGATCTCGTCGTGGACATGACCGCTTTCTACAAGCAATACGAGCGCATCAAGCCTTATCTGCAGAACGACGAGCCACCACCGGCGATCGAGCGGCTGCAGTCACCCGAAGATCGGGCGAAGCTTGATGGGCTGTACGAGTGCATTCTCTGTGCTTGCTGCTCTACCAGTTGCCCGTCGTTCTGGTGGAACCCCGACAAGTTCGTGGGTCCAGCTGGTCTTCTGCAAGCCTATCGCTTCCTCGCTGACAGCCGGGATACGCATACCGCCGAGCGTCTGGCCGAACTGGAGGATCCCTTCAGCGTGTTCCGCTGTCGCGGAATCATGAACTGCGTTTCCGTCTGCCCCAAGGGGCTCAACCCCACCAAGGCCATTGGCCACATCCGGTCGATGCTGCTGGAGCGCGGCGTCTGAGTGCTGCCCACTTGAGGATACAAGAAAATGAACATGCAACAGAATTTGAGGGAACTGATGCTGCAGAGCGGCCACCTGGCAGGCGGCAATCTGGAGTACGTCGAGGGCTTGTTCGAAAGCTGGCTGCAGGATCCGGCGTCGATTCCTGCCGAGTGGAGCCGCTTCTTCGATGGTCTTCCGCATGGCGAGGGCACCAGCGACGTATCTCATGCCAGTGTCCGGCAGAGTTTCAGCGATTTGCCCAAGCGCGGCCAACCGGTGGTCATCATCAGCAACGATGGCAAGCAACCGGGGTCACTCGCGCACGAAGCCAAGCAGGTCAACGTGGTGCAGTTGGTAAGCTCCTACCGGGTGCGCGGTCACCAGCACGCGAAACTCGACCCTCTCAATCTCACTGCACGCGCTGCGGTACCGGATCTCGGCCTGGCGTTCCACCACTTGTCCAGTGCCGACCACGATACGCTGTTTCAGGTGCACCCGTTATACATCCCCCAGAAAGAGGCCCCACTTTCAGAAATCATTGCTGTGCTCGAAGAGATCTACTGCGCCTCCATCGGCTACGAGTTCATGGGCATCACCGATGTCACACAGAAACAGTGGATACAGCAGCGCATCGAATCCATTGGGGGACGACCTGGATTTTCCCGCGAAGCACGCCTGCACATCCTCGAAAGACTGACAGCGGCCGAAGGCCTCGAAAAACATCTGGATGCCAAGTACCCGGGCACAAAACGTTTCTCGCTGGAAGGCGGTGAATCCCTCATTCATGCCATGGACGACATCATCCAGCGGGCCGGAGCTGTAGGCTGCAAGGAAATCGTCGTGGCGATGGCGCACCGTGGGCGCTTGAACGTGCTGGTCAACACACTGGGCAAGAATCCTTCCGTGCTCTTCGACGAGTTCGAGGGACGCACCCGTTTCAGCCATTCCGGCGACGTGAAGTACCACCTCGGTTTCTCTTCCAACATCATGACGCCGGGTGGCGAGGTGCACTGCAGCATGGCATTCAACCCCTCGCATCTCGAGATCGTATCGCCCGTCGCCGAAGGCTCTGTGCGGGCTCGGCAGGATCGGCGCAAAGATGCACAGGGCAAGACGGTACTGCCGATCATCATCCACGGTGACGCGTCCTTTGCAGGGCAGGGCGTGGTCATGGAAACGCTGCAGATGTCACAGACGCGTGCTTATGGTGTTGGCGGTACCGTGCACATCGTCATCAACAACCAGGTCGGCTTCACGACCAGTCGCCAGGACGATGCGCGCTCCACCGAGTATTGCACTGACATCGCGAAGATGGTGGAGGCACCGATCTTCCACGTGAATGCCGATGATCCGGAAGCCGTGCTGTTCGTCACGCAACTTGCCCTGGATTTCCGCAACCAGTTCCACAAGGACGTCGTCGTCGATCTGGTCTGTTATCGGCGGCGTGGACACAACGAGACCGACGAGCCCGCTTCCACGCAGCCGCTGATGTACAAGGTCATCCGCAATTTGCCGACTACGCGCACGCTGTATGCGGACAAACTCGTTGCCGAAGGTCTGCTCAGCAAGACCGAGGCCGAGGAACTCATGAGTAACTACCGCAAGGCGCTGGTGGAGGGCACCCATGTAGTGAAGAGTCTGGTGACGGCACCGAACACCGCACTCTATGTCGATTGGCGACCTTATCTCGGTCACGACAGCAACATGACCTGCGACACCAGCATCAAGTTGCCGCACCTCAAGGCGCTGGCGGAGAAGATCATCCAGTTGCCGGAGGGTTTCTCGGTCAACCGGCAGGTGGCCAAGGTGCTCGAAGACAGGGCCCGGATGGGGCGCGGTGGAGCGCCACTCGATTGGGGCTGCGCTGAATTGCTGGCCTACGCCTCCCTTGTCGATAGCGACTACAAGGTACGAATCACCGGTCAGGACGTCGGTCGCGGCACTTTCTCCCACCGCCACGCCGTACTGCATGATCAGAATACTGGCGAGGCCTATGTACCTCTGGCGCACGTGCACGCGTCCGAAAAGAAATTCACCATCTTCGATTCCTTCTTGTCGGAAGAAGCCGTGCTCGCCTTCGAGTACGGTTATGCCACGACGCGACCTGATGCGCTCGTGATCTGGGAAGCCCAGTTCGGTGACTTCGCGAACGGGGCGCAGGTGGTGATCGACCAGTTCATCGCCAGTGGAGAGTACAAATGGGAGCGACTCTGTGGCCTCGTCATGCTCTTGCCACATGGCTATGAGGGGCAGGGTCCCGAGCATAGCTCTGCGCGTCTGGAGCGCTTCCTGCAACTCTGTGCACAGAAAAACATGCAGGTCTGCGTACCCACTACGCCGGCACAGGTGTTCCACATGCTGCGGCGACAGATGTTGCGTCCTCTGCGCAAGCCGCTGGTGGTCATGACACCGAAGAGCCTGCTGCGTCACAAGGAGGCGGTATCCTCGCTGGAGGAACTGGCCAATGGCGCGTTCCATACCGTGATCGGCGAGATCGATGCACTGAAGCCCAAGCAGGTGAAGCGTCTCATTCTCTGCAGTGGCAAGGTGTACTACGACCTGCGTGCCCGGCGTCGCGACAAGGGTTTCGAGGACACGGCCATCGTGCGGCTCGAACAACTCTATCCGTTCCCTGAGGATCGGCTTGCAGAAGTCATTGCGCCGTACACCAATCTCCAGACCGTGGTCTGGTGCCAGGAGGAACCGCAGAACATGGGCGCCTGGTACTCGAGTCAGCACCACATGCGCAACGTGATCGGCAAGCACAACCCGGCACTGCAGCTCGTTTATGCAGGCCGAGAGGCATCCGCCTCGCCGGCGGCTGGCTACGGGGCTCTGCACAACAAGGAGCTGGAACAGTTCCTCAAGGATGCCTTCGAGTCCCGCTAACTCCGGCTCGGACGACGCTGTCCGATCCGGCAACTACAAGAAATCCGAGCTGATGCTTTCAATGAGGACGATGTCATGGCAGTAGAAATCAAGGCCCCTGCACTCCCGGAGTCGGTTCCCGACGGTCGTATCGCAACCTGGTACAAGAAGCCGGGGCAGGCCGTCGCTCGCGACGAATTACTCGTCGACATCGAGACCGACAAAGTGCTGCTGGAAGTGGTTGCACCTGCCGATGGTGTGCTGAGCAAGATCGTCAAGGCGGAGGGCGAAGTCATCGTCAGTAACGAGTTGCTGGCGGTGATCGAAGCAGGTGCGGCCGTGTCCGCAGCCCCAGCTGCTGCGAGTGCGGCGCTGGCCAAGGCGCCTGCGGCACCGCCTGTGGACAAGAGCAGTCTCGAGGTGCTCATGAGTCCCGCCGCGCGCAAGCTGATCGAGGAGAACAAGCTCGACCCGAATTCGGTGCCGAGCACCGGCAGGGATGGTCGTATCACCAAGGAAGATGTCGTTAATTTCATCGGTGGTAGCAAGCCCGCAGCGGCAAGGGCGGAAGCTCCGGCTCCGGCGGCACCGATTGCCGTGCCGCAGGGGGCCCGCCCAGAGCAGCGCGTTCCCATGACCCGACTGCGTGCCAAGATTGCCGAGCGACTCCTCGAAGCCACACAAACCACCGCCATGCTGACCACCTTCAACGAGGTGGACATGTCGGCGGTGATGGCTCTGCGTAGCCGCTACAAGGATACCTTCGAGAAGAAACACGGCGGGGTCCGGCTCGGATTCATGTCGTTCTTCGTGCGGGCCAGCGTGGAGGCTCTCAAGCGCTTCCCCGCCGTCAACGCTTCGATTGATGGCAACGACATCATCTATCACGGCTACCAGGATGTGGGTGTCGCCGTCTCCTCGCCGCGCGGTCTGGTGGTGCCGGTACTGCGCAATGCCGATTCGCTCAGCCTGGCGGAGATCGAGAAAGCCATCGGCGATTTCGGTACCAAGGCAAAGGACGGCAAGCTGAGTATCGACGAAATGACCGGCGGTACGTTCACGATCTCCAATGGCGGTGTGTTCGGGTCGCTGCTGTCCACGCCGATCCTCAATCCACCGCAGACGGCCATTCTCGGCATGCACAAGATCCAGGAGCGTCCGATGGCGGTGAATGGCGAGGTGAAAATCCTTCCCATGATGTACCTGGCGCTGTCGTACGACCACCGCATGATCGATGGCAAGGAAGCAGTGCAGTTCCTCGTGACCATCAAGGATTTGCTGGAGGATCCGGCGCGTATCTTCCTAGAAGTCTGACCTGACCCCGGCCCCTGCGGGGCGTGTAGCCGAAGTTACTGTTGAAGAGAAACGCATATGTCAGTTGATTACGATGTAGTGGTGATCGGGGCCGGCCCCGGCGGATACGTGGCTGCCATCAAGGCCGCGCAGCTGGGCATGAAGACGGCCTGCGTGGAAAAGTGGATCGATGAAGCCAGCAAGCCCGTGTACGGCGGCACCTGTCTCAACGTGGGCTGCATCCCCTCCAAAGCCTTGCTCGATTCCTCTCACAAGTACGCCGAGGCGGCACACGGCTTCGATGTGCACGGCATCAAGGTCGCCAAACTGGAGATCGATGTACCAGCCATGATTGCCCGCAAGGTCAAGGTCGTGAAGCAACTCACGGGTGGCATCGCCGGGCTGTTCAAGGCCAACGGCGTCACCGGAATCAGCGGCAAGGGCAGGCTGCTCAAGGATCGCAAGGTCGAAGTCACGGCGGCCGATGGCAGCAAACAGGTCATTACCGCCCAGCATGTGATCCTCGCTGCGGGCTCGGTGCCAATCGAAATTCCACCAACCCCACTCGTACCCGGCGTGGTGGTCGATTCCACGGGGGCTCTCGAATTCCAGGAAGTCCCCAAGCGTCTCGGCATCATCGGGGCCGGTGTCATCGGTCTCGAGCTCGGCTCGGTCTGGTCGCGTCTTGGCAGCGAAGTGGTGGTACTGGAGGCCTCCGAGCACTTCCTCTCCGCGGTCGACCAGCAGATCGCCAAGGAGGCTGCCAAGATTTTTGCCAAGCAGGGGCTCAACATCAGGCTCGGCGCCAAGGTGACTGGCAGCAAGGTGAAGGATGGTGCAGTACCGCAGGTGGCAGTCCAGTTCACCGACAAGGAAGGGTCGAAGGAAGAGATCTTCGACAAGCTTATCGTCTGCGTCGGTCGCAAGCCTTACACGGTCGACCTGCTGAGTGAGGACTGCGGTGTCCAGAAGGACGAGCGCGGCTTCATCAAGGTGGATGGCCACTGCGGTACCGGCGTGCCCGGTGTTTACGCCGTGGGGGACCTCGTGCGGGGGCCCATGCTGGCACACAAGGCGTCCGAAGAAGGCGTGATGGTCGTCGAGAATATCGCTGGCCACAAAGCATCACTGAATTACGATCTCGTGCCTGCCGTCATCTACACGCATCCGGAAATTGCCTCGGTGGGCAAGACCGAGGAGCAGCTCAAGACGGCCGACATCGAGTACAAGGTCGGCGTCTTTCCCTTCGTGGCAAGCGGGCGGGCGCTGGCGGCCAATGACGCCGATGGCATGGTCAAGATGCTGGCGGATGCCCGGACCGACCGGATTCTCGGCTGCCACATCATCGGGCCCTCAGCGGCTGATCTCGTGCAACAGGTGGCCATCGCCATGGAATTCAGCAGCAGCGCCGAAGACCTGGCCATGATGGTGTTCTCGCATCCCGCCTTGAGTGAGGCCGTACACGAGGCTGCGCTGGCCGTCGGTGGGCATGCCATCCACATCGCCAATCGCAAGAAAAAATAATTGCTTCCACCCACAGGGAATTTCCCATGAATCTACATGAGTATCAGGGCAAGCAATTGTTTGCCGAATACGGGTTGCCGGTCTCCAAAGGCTTTGCCTGCGACACGCCTGAAGAGGCGGCAGCCGCGGCCGACAAGATCGGTGGCACGGAATGGGTGGTGAAGGCCCAGGTGCATGCCGGTGGCCGCGGCAAGGCCGGTGGCGTCAAGCTGCTGAAATCGAAAGACGATATCAGGGCGTTTGCCGCCAAGTGGCTCGGCAAGAACCTCGTGACGTACCAGACCGACAAGAACGGTCAGCCCGTCAGCAAGATCCTCGTCGAGTCCTGCACGGACATCGAGAAAGAGCTTTACCTGGGCGCAGTGGTCGATCGTGCCTCGCGCCGGGTAGTGTTCATGGCGTCCACCGAGGGTGGCGTGGAAATCGAGAAGGTCGCGCACGAAACGCCGGAAAAGATCCTCAAGGCCACCATCGATCCCCTGACGGGCGCCCAACCCTATCAGGCCCGCGAGCTGGGATTCCGTTTGGGTCTGAATGCCGAGCAGCTCAAGCAATTCACCCACATCTTCCTCGGGCTCGCCAAACTCTTCGTGGAAAATGACCTGTCGCTGCTGGAGGTCAATCCTCTGGTGATCACCAAGCAGGGTAACCTGCACTGTCTCGACGCCAAACTGAACATCGACGGCAACGCGCTGTTCCGTCACCCCAAGTTGCGGGCCATGCACGATCCTTCGCAGGACGATGCGCGCGAAGCGTTGGCGACCAAGTGGGAGCTCAATTACGTCGCGCTCGAAGGCAACATCGGCTGCATGGTCAATGGAGCCGGGCTCGCGATGGGCACCATGGACATCGTCAAACTTCACGGCGGACAGCCCGCCAACTTCCTCGACGTGGGCGGCGGAGCTACCAAGCAGCGCGTGACCGAGGCCTTCAAGATCATCCTGTCTGATGCCAACGTGAAAGCTGTGCTCGTGAACATCTTCGGTGGCATCGTGCGCTGCGATCTCATCGCCGAAGGCATCATCGGAGCGGTTTCGGAGGTCGGCGTGAAAGTACCCGTCGTCGTGCGCTTGGAGGGCAACAATGCCGAGCTGGGTGCCAAGGTGCTGGCAGACAGCGGTCTCAACATCATCGCTGCCAAGAGTCTCACCGACGCTGCAGAGCAGGTCGTCAAAGCCGCAGGAGCTGTGTAATGAGCATCCTTCTCAACAGGAATACCCGAGTTATCTGCCAGGGCTTCACCGGTTCGCAGGGCACTTACCACAGCGAACAGGCCATCGCCTACGGTACGCGGATGGTAGGAGGCGTGACACCGGGCAAGGGCGGCCAGTTGCATCTGGGGCTGCCCGTGTTCAACACCGTGAGCGATGCCGTGCGCGAGACCGGCGCAGAAGCGTCGGTGATTTACGTGCCAGCACCATTCTGCAAGGACTCCATCCTCGAAGCGGCCGCTGCGGGCATCAAGCTCATCGTTTGTATCACCGAGGGTATCCCGACGCTCGACATGCTGGTGGTCAAGATGAAATGCGACGAACTCGGTGTGCGTCTCATCGGCCCCAACTGCCCCGGGGTGATCACTCCCGGTGAATCCAAGATCGGCATCATGCCTGGTCATATCCACAAGCCGGGTAAGGTAGGGATCGTCTCCCGCTCTGGCACACTCACCTACGAGGCAGTCAAACAGACGACCGATTACGGTTTCGGCCAGAGTACCTGCGTGGGCATCGGCGGTGATCCGATCCCGGGCTCGAACTTCATCGACATCCTCGGACTGCTGCAGAACGATGCGCAGACCGAAGCCATCGTCATGATCGGTGAAATCGGTGGCAGTGCCGAGGAGGAAGCGGCTGCCTTCATCAAGGCCCACGTCACCAAACCGGTGGTGTCCTACATCGCCGGTGTCACGGCACCGCCCGGCAAACGCATGGGGCATGCCGGTGCCATCATTGCCGGTGGCAAGGGCACGGCAGCCGAAAAGTTCGCCGCACTGGAGGCGGCAGGCATTACTACCGTCAAGTCGCTGGCCGACATCGGCAACGGCATCAAGCGGGCAACAGGCTGGTAGGTTCTGCAGGCGGCTGGCGCTTTTCGCGCCAGCGCCGGCTGTCGGGGCAGGAACAGGCTTGAAAAGGCCGAGCCCGCCCATACATCCGACGGGGTCCATCGTACCCCGGGAGGAGACATGACAGCCGCCGCCAAAGAAACCCGCGGATTCCAGACCGAAGCCAAACAGCTTCTGCACCTGATGATCCACTCCTTGTACAGCAACAAGGAGATATTCCTGCGCGAGTTGATTTCCAACGCGTCCGATGCCGCCGACAAACTGCGTTTCCTGGCGCTCGGTAACAACGGGCTGTACGAAGCCGACCCCGACCTACGCATCCGTGTAGAGGTCGATGACGTCGCCAAGACCATCACGGTCAGCGACAACGGCATCGGCATGACCCGGGACGAGGTCATAGAAAACCTCGGCACCATCGCAAAGTCGGGTACGGCGCAGTTTCTCGCCAGCCTTTCCGGTGACCAGAAGAAAGACAGCCAGTTGATCGGCAAGTTCGGCGTGGGCTTCTACTCGGCGTTCATCGTCGCGGATCGGGTGGAGGTCTTCACGCGCCGCGCCGGCGAACCCGCGGACAGCGGTGTGCACTGGGAAAGCAGTGGGGAGGCCGACTTCAGCGTCGAAAGCATGGAGGTGCCAGCCCGCGGCACCCGCATCGTGCTCCATCTCAAGAAAGACGAGCAGGATTTTGCCGATCTCTACCGCTTGCGCAGCATCGTCAAGAAGTATGCCGACCATATCTCGCTGCCGGTCATGATGGAAAAGCAGGATTTCCGTAGTGACGAAGACAAGGCCAAGGACCCGCGCGAGAAGGAGTTCGAGACCGTCAATTCGGCAAAGGCCCTGTGGGTACGCCCCCGCAACGAGGTCAGCGACGATGAGTACAAGGAGTTCTACAAGCACATCAGCCATGACTTCAGTGATCCACTCGACTGGAGCCACAACAAGGTTGAGGGCAAACTCGAATACAACAGCCTGCTGTACCTCCCGGCCAAAGCTCCGTACGACTTGTGGAACCGGGATGGTGTCCGAGGGCTCAAGCTCTACGTGCAGCGTATCTTCATCATGGACGATGCCGAGCAGTTTCTGCCCCTGTACCTGCGTTTTGTGAAGGGCGTCATCGATTCCAATGATCTCTCGCTGAACGTCAGCCGTGAAATCCTCCAGCAGGACCCGGCAGTGGAAAGCATGAAAGGCGCGCTGACCAAGCGTGTCCTGGACATGCTCGACAAGCTCAAGAAGAAAGATGCCGAAAAGTACCAGACCTTCTGGAAGGAATTCGGTTCGGTGCTGAAGGAGGGTCCTTCCGAAGACTTCGCCAACAAGGAAAAGATCGCAAAATTGCTGCTGTTTGCCACCACCCATGTGGCGGATGCTGCGCAGAGCCAGTCGCTGGAGGACTACACGGCGCGTATGAAGCCGGAGCAGAAGGCTATCTACTACATCGTGAGCGACACCCACCAGGCGGCCCGCAACAGCCCGCATCTCGAAGTCTTTCGCAAGAAGGGCATCGAGGTTCTGCTGCTGTCTGACCGCGTGGACGAGTGGTTGATGAACCACCTGCGGGACTTCGATGGCAAAGCCTTGCAGGACATCACCAAGGGTGAACTGGATCTCGGGTCACTCGATACGGAAGAGGAAAAGGCCCAGCAGCAGGCTGAAACCGAAAAGGCCAAGCCCCTGCTGGAACGCATGAAGAAAGTGCTCGAGTCCCAGGTGACCGACGTACGGGTGACGCACCGCCTCACCGACTCGCCGGCCTGCCTCGCCGTGGGTGAGTACGACATGGGCTTCCAGATGCGGCGCATCATGGAGGCTGCGGGTCAGAAGGTGCCGGAAGGCAAGCCGATCTTCGAGGTGAATACCGGACATCCGCTGGTACAGAAACTCGATCACGAGAGCGACGAAGACCGTTTCAGCGACCTGACCAATATTCTGTTCGATCAGGCCTCGCTGGCGGAAGGTCGCCAGTTGCCGGACCCTGCTGCCTACATCAACCGACTCAACAAACTGCTGTTGGATCTGGCGCGCTGAGCACTGCCTGCGGGCAACTCCGCCGCCTCAGGCGACAGTTGCCAGCAGCGCGTTGAAGGTGCCGCTCGGTCGCATGGCGCGCTCGCACAAGGCCGGATCGGGCTTGTAATAGCCACCTATCTCCACGCGCTGCCCTTGCGCTGAGCTGAGTTCTCCCACGATGCGGGCCTCGTTGCTGCGCAGTTGCTGTGCCAGTGGACCGAACAAGCTGCGCAAACCCTCATCGTCCTGCTGAGACGCGAGTGCCTCGGCCCAATACAGCGCCAGATAGAAGTGACTGCCCCGGTTGTCCAGTTGGCCAACATCACGCTGTGGAGATTTGTCCTCGTCGAGGAACACGCCGGTTGCCGCATCAAGGGTGGTAGCCAGTATCCTGGCCCGTCGATTACCGGTCACCGTACCGAGATGCTCGAGTGAAGCTGCCAAGGCGAAGAACTCGCCCAGCGAGTCCCAGCGCAGATGGTTCTCTTCGAGAAACTGCTGGACGTGCTTGGGTGCCGAGCCGCCTGCTCCGGTCTCGAACATGCCGCCCCCGTTCATGAGCGGGACGATCGACAGCATCTTGGCGCTGGTACCGACTTCCAGAATGGGGAACAGATCGGTCAGGTAGTCACGCAGCACATTGCCGGTCACCGATATGGTGTCCTTGCCTTGCTTGAGACGCTCGCAGGAAAAGCGCGTGGCCTCCACCGGTGACATGATGTGCAGCTCGAGACCTGTCGTGTCGTGCTGCAGCAGGTACTGCTGCACTTTCGCGATGATTTCGCGGTCATGGGCACGCTGTGGGTTGAGCCAGAAAACGGCTGGCGTCGCCGACAACCGGGCACGGTTGACCGCCAGCTTGACCCAATCCCGAATCGCAGCATCCTTGCATTGGCACATACGCCAGATATCACCGGGCTGGACCGCATGCTGCAGCAGGACGTCGCCTGCTGCATTCACCACCCGCACCGTACCAGCCTCTTTCAGTTCGAACGTCTTGTCGTGCGAGCCATACTCCTCGGCAGCCTGGGCCATCAGCCCCACGTTGGGGACGCTGCCCATGGTGCGCGGATCGAAAGCCCCGTGTTCTTTGCAGAAGTCGATCACGGCCTGGTAGACCCCGGCGTAGCAACGATCCGGAATCAACGCCTTGGTGTCGTGCAGTTTGCCATCGGCGCCATACATCTTCCCGGAGGCACGGATGGCGGCTGGCATCGAGGCGTCGATGATGACGTCACTCGGTACGTGCAGATTGGTGATGCCCTTGTCGGAATTGACCATGGCCAACGCCGGACGCTTGGCCACGCAGGCAGCGATATCGGCCTTGATGGCCTGCCGCGTGGCCTCCGGCAGCGTTTCGATGATGGCATACATTTCGCCGAGACCGTTGTTGGGGTTCACGCCGGCTTGGCGCAGGGTGTCGGCATGCTTGCTGAAGACGTCATCCAAGTAGACCGACACGGCATGACCGAACAGGATCGGGTCACTGACCTTCATCATGGTGGCTTTCAGGTGCACGGAGAGCAGCAGCCCTTGTTGCTTGGCCGCTGCCATCTCCTCGGCCAGGAATGCCCGCAGGGCACTGGCACTCATCACGCAGGCATCGATCACTTCGCCGGCCTGCAGCGGCGCCGCTTTGCGCAGTTCGCTGATGGCACCGGCGGCGCTGACGAACTCGATCCGGAAACTGTCGGCCTGCGCGAGGGTGAGGGAAATCTCGCTGCCGAAGAAATCAAGCGCTTGCATATGAGCCACATGGGTGGGGGAGTCCTTGCGCCACGCGCCCATCGAGTGCGGATTCTTGCGGGCATAGGCCTTCACGGCACCTGGCGCGCGGCGATCCGAGTTGCCCTCGCGCAGCACCGGATTCACCGCACTGCCCTTGACGCGGTCGTAGCGGGCCTTGTGGTCTTTCTGTTCCGGCGTGGTCGGGGTTTCGGGATAGTCCGGCACTGCATAGCCCTTGGCTTGCAGCTCCTTGATGGTGGCTGTCATTTGCGGCAGCGAGGCACTGATGTTGGGCAACTTGATGATGTTTGCCTCGGGCGTGGTGGCCAGACGCCCCAGCTCGGCAAGATCATCCGACTGCCGTTGCCCGGCGGGCAGCAGGTCGGCAAACGCCGCCAGGATCCGGCCCGCCAGCGAAATGTCACGCGTCTCGACACGAATGCCGGCCGAGGCTGTGAAGGCGCGAATGATCGGCAACAGCGAGTAGGTGGCCAGGGCCGGTGCTTCGTCGGTGTGGGTGTAGAGAATGGCAGGTGTGTGCGACATGGTTTTCCCGGTAAATGGCATGAGAAACAGGCGGGGATTTTGACAAGCTTCCCCGCAAGAATCGACGATTTTTTGCCGGCTGTCCGCCGCTGCGAGCGCCGGCTTACATCTGCTCCAACGGTCGGATGCCCAGCAGGTGCAGGCCGGCTGCCAAGGTACGCGTCGTGGCCTTGGCCAGAGCGAGCCGGGCGCTCTGCTCCGCGGGTTCCGCCTTGAGGATCGGGCAGGCTTCGTAGAACTGCATGAAGCTGCCGGCCAGCTCGTACAGGTACAGGCACAACTGGTTCGGCAGACAGTCCTCCGCCAGCGCTTCCACCACTTCACCGTATTGCAGCAGCCTCAGGGCCAGTTCCCGTTCCTGCGGTGCCTTGACGGCCACTGCCGCGTCGAACTGGGCCAATTCGACACCGGCCCGACGGAACACGCTGCACAGGCGGGCATAGGCATAGAGCATGTAGGGCGCCGTATTGCCCTCGAAGGACAGCATGGTGTCCCAGTCGAATACATAGTCGCTGTTGCGATTCTTGCTGAGGTCGGCGTACTTGATGGCGGCGATGCCGACGACGCCGGCGATACGACGCCGCTCTTCCTCAGGCATGTCCGGATTCTTGCTGCTGACGATGGCAAACGCACGCTCGATGCTTTCGTGGCAAAGGTCGACGAGCTTCACCGTGTCGCCGCTGCGTGTTTTGAAGGGTTTGTTGTCCTTGCCCATCATCGTTCCATAGGAGAGATGCTCCAGTGAACAACCGGCCGTGGCAAAGCCGGCCTGCTTTGCCACGGCGAAGACCTGCTGGAAGTGCAGGCTCTGCCGCGCATCAACGACATACAGCACTCGGTCGGCCGCAAGCTCGTTGCAGCGATAGTCGATGGCGGCCAGATCGGTCGTGGCATAGAGATAGCCACCATCGCTTTTCTGCACGATCACCGGGAGTGGCTCGCCCTCCTTGCCCTGGAACTGCTCGAGAAACACACAGCGTGCACCTGCCGATTCGGTAAGCAGACCCCGGTTTTCCAGCGTGGCGACGATACCCGCCAGGCGTTCGTTGTACCGACTCTCCGGCATCATGTGGGAGCGCTCGAGGCCTATGTCCAACAGACGGTACAGTTCCTCGCAGTGTTCGACCGACGTGGCGATGAACTCGCGCCACATGGCGAGGCAGTTGGCATCACCTGATTGCAGCCTGACGACGTTCTGACGCGCCTTCTCGGCAAAGATCGGATCAGCGTCGAAGCGCTGCTTCGCTTCGCGGTAAAACTGCTCCAGATCACGCAGCTGGCTGCCGAGCGGCAGGCCCTGCGGCGCCTCCTGCATATGGGTGATGAGCATGCCGAACTGCGTACCCCAGTCGCCAAAATGATTCTGGCGCAGCAGGCGGTGGCCGAGTGCTTCGAAGGTCCGCGCGATGGCATCGCCGATGATGGTGCCGCGCAGATGTCCGACGTGCATTTCCTTGGCGAGGTTCGGCGAGGAATAGTCGATCACCACCGTCAGCGGCCGCTCCGTGGGATCCAGCAGCGGCAGCGAACGCCGATCGTTCAGCGACTGGTCGAGGAACTGGTTGGCCAGCGTGATGTTGATGAAGCCGGGTCCGGCTACCTCGACACGGGAAGCCAGCTCCCCCAGCGGGGTGTGCTGGCAGAGCTGCTGGGCTAACTCGCGCGGGTTACGCCCGAGCCGCTTGGCCACCGGCATGACACCGTTGACCTGATAGTCGCCGAACTGCGGATTCTTGGAGCGGGCCACCTGGGCCGGCACATGCGGCAGTCCGGTGAGTTGTTGCAGGGAGGCGGCAAAGAGACGTTCGAGCTGCAGCTTGAGATTCATGCGTGTGGGATCGTCGGGGAAACAGCCGGCGATTCTACCTGCGCCGCGTGGAACGGCGCAGCCTGTTTCACGGTCCCGGCGGTGGTTCAGCCTGGCGGCTGCGCTGCTGGTTCCCGAAAGGTCCAGTATTTACCCGCCACGAAGCCCACCACCGCTACGCAGGGCAACGACAGCAGCTTGCCCGTCACCACCGTGCCATCGAGCAGCAAGGTGCCATGGACGAACAGCAGGGTCTGGCCATAGTTGACGGCGACCACGGCCAGGAAGCGCAGCGCACTCCGCAGGCTATGCCGCGCGCGAAAGGTCAGACGCTGCTGGCACACGTAGTTGAACATCAGTCCGGCGACGAAGGCCACGCTGACCGCCGCCGTGGTGCCACTGCCTGCCAGAAGCAGAGCCTGCAAGGTGCCGACATCGACGACGGCCGAGGCAACACCAACGGCGAGATAGCTGACAATCTGCTGCGACAGGCCGACCATGTCAGCCGCCGATACAGCTCTGCATGGCCAGCGTCTTGTGGAGCACCCTGCGCGGTACCGCGGCGATGTCGTAGGCAAGGAACGCGAGGACCAGTTGCAGCCCGATCAGCAGTGAGGAGGCCGACAGCATCACCGTACCTGCCGTCGCCGGTACCGCCGACGTGGCAGAGCGCAGCCAGTGGTAGCCGCCAAACCAGCCACTGAACAGCAGCAGAAGCACGCCGAGCGGCAACTGCAGCGAGGCCAGCGACATGTCACGCAGGTAGTAGTTGTAGAACAGCCGCTTCGCCAGATTCCGCGCATGCTTGCCCAGGAACTCGCCGATGATGCGACTCACACGCAGGTTGCTGATCTCGTCGCCGTAGCGGGCGTGCATCGGCACATCCACCACCACGGCGCGCAGGATGTTCAGCCGGAACAGCATGTCGCTCTCGAAAAAGTAGCGCTTGCTGAGTTTCTCCAGCGGCAACAGGCCCAGAACGGCCGTGTGGATGGCGGTATAGCCGTTGGTCGGATCGAACAGATCCCAGTAGCCCGAGGAGACTTTGGTGATCAGCGAAAGCACGGCGTTGCCGAATAAGCGCAGTGTCGGCATGCGGCGCAGCGATTCGAGGTAGTAGAAGCGGTTACCCTTGCAGTAGTCCGCCTCTCCCGCGACGATCGGACGCAGGAATTGTGGCAGCAGGGCAGGGTCCATCTGGCCATCCCCGTCGATCTTGACGACGATGTCCATGCCTTCATCCAAGGCCGCGCGGTACCCGCTGCACACGGCACCACCCACCCCTTGGTTGCTGTCATGACGCAACACCCGTACGCGGGAATCCTGACAGTGCTGCTTTACGTAAGCACCACTTTGCTGCGGGCAGCAGTCGTCGACCACATAGATGCGCTCGCACTCGGGCCCAATGGCTGCGATGACGCCGAGGATGTAGTCGACTACCTTGTAGCTGGGGATGACCACGGCAACTTTGCACGAGGGCTTGGCAGTCACGTCAATTCAACTCCACTCTGATCACACCGACTTCTGGTTCGCTGCCCGCCGAGCCGGTGAGCTGCAGGGTGGCTTCCCGTGCTCCGGGTGGCACCGGCATCGACACGCGATAGTCACTCGACCGTTCCGGACAGGGCAAGCGCTGGAAGAAGGGTCTGCCACGATCCCAGGCCAGCAGCACATCGAGCTCGGCACCCTGCTGGCGGCAGCGGAACACCAGACGCAGCCGCGCCGCGCCTGCGCGCTCCACCGCGAGGGTAGCCATGCGCTGCGGTCCTGCCGCCAGCCGCTGCGTCTCGGAGCGGCTGTAGTGCGGTGTGTAATCGACCTCACCTCTTGTAAGTCGGTATAGCACGTGGTTGCCGGCCTGCAGTTCGGGCTCGGCATGGCGGCTGAGGTAGTCCTGCAGCACCCAGAGGCCGACACCAGCCGTCAGGGGTTCGTCGAGATCACGAATCACATAGTCGATACGCTCCTGGTCGAGCAATGCGCGCAGATCCTGCTCGCTGCCGACTGCCGCTGCCTTGGCGGCGAAGCCCGGCGCGATCCAAGCCAGGTACAGGGGTTCACCTTGCAGGGTGGCGCCGAAGGGACCGCTGCCCGGGTAGACGACCCGACTGCCTGGGGCCGTGCGGTTGAGGTGGGCATTCAGCGCGGCTGCGGGCGTGTACGCCGCCAGCAGCTCATCGCGGGCACGGCTGCTCAGGGCCTGACCGGGGGCAAGGCTGAGTGGCCAGGCGACCCCGGGAAGGAACAGCAAATTCAGTACGACGGCCAGCAGCAGCGCAGCCCATAGCGTGACGCGCTGCCACAACGAGCTCGCGAGTGGGACCAGCAACAGCGTCGCCAGGCCGGCCAGTGGCAGCACAGGAAACTGGTAGCGCCAGTACTGTGTGGCCGCAAACATGATGACACCGAAGCCGAGACAGGGCAGCAGCAGGGGTAGCCAGCGCGTTTTGCCCGGATTCAGCAGCCAGCCCACCACGGCGGCCGGCAGCAGCCACAGGTACTGGAAACCGGCCACAAAATCACGACCCTCGTGAAAAGCGCTGGTGCCGTGGAAGACGCGCCAGAAGGTGCCCAGCGAAAAACCGTGCTGCCAGCGAGCGTCGCTGAAGTCCTGGGAACTGTCGAACAGCGCGGACTTGAACAGGCTGTTGTACAGCGGAAACAGCGGGTTGCCGGTACGGTACCAAGCATAGGCATAGGCATGCAGCGCGACCAGGCCGAGCAGGGCGAGTAGGCCCGAGCCCAGCAGCAGGCGGAGCGGAGGGGGACGCCGCCAGAGCCCCTCCTGCGCCGGCAGGAGATGGAATTGCAGCGTCGCAGCGGCCAGCAGCAGCAGACCCAGCACGGCGCCGGGCAGCTTGGTGGCACAGCACAGCGCGGCGACTGCCAGCAGCGCCGGGGCCTGCGCCAGCAGGGCGCCGCGATTGGTCTGCAACAGCAACTGCAGGCCAGCGAGACTGAGTACGGCGAGGAACAGTTCGGTCTGCAGGCCGATCAACAGCTGGCTGAGCATCGGTGTCGTCAGCAGCAACAGCAGGAGGACGGTCTGCACGCCACGTTGCTGGGGCAGCAGGTGCTGGGCAAGTTGCCAGCTGCCCGCCAGCAGCAAACCCAACCAGAACAGATCGAGCGCAGCGCGCGCATCTTCCCCGGCCAGCAGTGAAACGATGGCGTGCTGCAGGTCGACGGCAAACGGAGCCACCGACCAGACCTGTCCTTCCACGGCGAACAGCGCCTGGCGATAGAACCCGAGCTCGGTCCAGAGGCGCAGATGCAGGCTGTTGTCGTCATACATCAGGGTCGGCAGGAAAGCGTGACGCGCCACGAAGCCACCGATGCCGAGCAGCAGGACAAACTCACCGGGCGACCAGCGATCGAGCACCCGACCCGCTGCCCCAAGATCGGCAAGCCACTGCTGCAAACAGCGTTGCCAGCCCGGCAGTAACAGCCAGAAAAGAGGCGCAGCGCCGAGCAGGCTCGCCTGCAGGCCGCGCGTGTTGACCGGGAAGTGCAGCAGCAGACCAAACACTGCCAGCGTGACCGCCGTGCCGAGCAGCAGGCTGCCGATCAGCCCGGCAGCGGGTCCTTCCGGCTGTAGCAGTCGCAGCGTCAGACTGCCTGCTGCCAGACAGCTCATGGCATAGCCGAGCACGCTGGCACTGCTGACAAGCCCTGCGCCGACGGCGAGATAGGCCAGCAATAGAGTCAGCAACCAGCGATTCGCCGACGGTCCTGCCACCTGACGCACCAGTGCGGTGGTCAGCAGTACCGTCGCGCTCCAGCCCAGCAGGTCGATCCGCGTCGCTGCGTTCCAATACAGCCCGGGCGTGGCGGGTACCTGCAGCACCACGACCAGTGATCCGACCAGGGTGGCCAGCAGCAGAGCGAAGGGCACCTGGCAGCGAAGGGTGTTCACGAGTCGCGGACGGGAGTGTCGTCAAGCTGGAAGCTGTTGAAACGACGGAAGCAGAGCCAGGACAGCAGGATCGACGCCAGCAGCCCGATCAGGACTGGGAGCGTGGCGACGATGAACAGGGTCTGCATCGGCAGGTTCATGCCGAGCAGCAACGCCCCGACGTTGGGTCCGAGAATCGCACCAAGGCGCCCCACCGACAGCGCAATACCCACGCCCTTGCCTCGAATCGAGGTGGGGTAGAGCAGGCCCGCGGCAGCGTTGTTGCCGAATTGCGCCCCTAGCACGGCGATACCGGCGATGCCGGACACGCCGGCCAGCACAGTAAATCCAAGGCTCTGCATGCCGAGCAGCATCATCGCGGGCAGCGCCAGGGCGAACATGATGGCAACAATCGAGAAACCCATCCGGTCGAGCAGGGCACTCAGCAACAAGCCACCCACGATGCCCCCGGCGTGGTACAGGGTAGCGGTGATCGCTGCTTCCTGCGCATCGATGCCGTAGTTGTCGTAGATCAGGGGCAGGGTGTTGTTGAGGAAGAAGTTGGCCATGAGCGCGATGGCAAAGCAGGTCCACAGCAGCGGTGTGATCCACAGCAGCCCACCCTTGAAGAGCTCCGTCACGCGACCTTCGCTCTCCGCCACGATGGCCGGATTGACGAACTGTGCATCGTCGGCGATGGCGAGATCAGGACGCATGCGCCGGGCCGTGGCCAGCAATTCGGCGCGCTTGCCCGGCTGGATGGCGAGCAACTTAAGGGACTCGGGCAGGGTGAATACCAGTGCCAGTCCGACCACGAGCGGCAGCACTCCACCCACCTGGAAGATGATCGGCCAGCCATGCTCGGCGAGGAAGCCGGTAGCCACCAGACCTACCGCCGTGCTGCCGGTGGTGATGCCCATGAACATCAGCACGATCAGTGCCGAGCGATATCGCTTCGGCGTCAGCTCCGAGTTGAGTGATATGGTGTTGGGCATGATGCCGCCGATGCCAATGCCGGCCACGAAGCGCAGGAGCATCATTTGCTCCATGGTGGTGGAGTACGCCATCAACAGGGTCATGATGCCGTACAGCAGGGTACCGAAGATGATGAGCGGCCGGCGGCCATGGCGATCCCCGAGCCAGCCAAGCAGCGGCGCACCGAAAAAGATGCCGAGCAGATTGGCACTCAGCACCGGCCCCATGGCGCTGCGCTCGACGCCCCACATGCGGGTGAGTTCTGGTGCCGCGAATCCCAACGAATTCAGATCAAAGCCATCGGCGAACATCGTCAGGAAGCTCCAGATCAACAGCTTCACATTGAAGCCGGTGATCCGCTGTCCATCGACGAATTCGTTGACGTGGTAGGAAGTTGCCATGCTCTGCGGAGCCTCTGGTTAGCCGGCGGCGGCCGGATGATAGGGACTGCAATCCTGCCGTACAAGCCGGGACCAGACTCGCCTGCCGCAGGAGAGGCGAGCAAAAAAAAGGCACCGTGAGGTGCCTTTTCTCGAGAGCCTGTCGGCGCAGCCTTACTCGGTGACGGCGAAGCAGTAAAAGTAGCCGGCGCCGCCGGAGGCGACCAGTTTTTCCTGGCTGCAGCCACGGCTGTCGTGTGCGGCATTCCAGGACTCAGCCATGGCACCGCCTCCGCGACGGTCCAGGTGGCCCAGGGTGGCCTTGGGCTGGTCTTCATTGCTGTTGCTGGACCAGTCGTTGCAGCTCTTGCCGGAGAAGGTACCGTCCGGGTTGCTGCCGGTGAGAATGTCGTGTTGGTTGGGCTGATCACCCACCCCGTTCACCACGGTCTTCTTTTCGGTGACCGAGTTTTCCTTGGTGAGCAGTACGTTGCTGAAGTGCAGGTGGTCGACACTGCGTGCCACCAGCACGCCATTGGCATTGAACCACGGGCCCTTGCCGATGCGATCGCGGGCGTTGACGCTGGCCGTACTGAGGTAGGCGTGCCACGTCTTGCCGGTGACGCCGGCGGCCTCCGCCAGCGCCTTGCAATGCGCATCAGCGCCTGCGAGACCGCCAAGATTGGCGCCATCGCCCTTGCCGACGCTGGTAACAAAAAAGCTCATGCTGGTGTCTTGCGGCGGCTGTGCCGCGGCGGCACCAGCCGGCGCCTGCGCGAATACGGCAGTGGAGCCGAGCAGCAGCAGGGCGGCTGGTATGCGAAGCAGTGTTTTCATGATGGGTTCCCCTCGGTGATTTGGTTGCCGTCGCACTGGCGGGACGGTGGCGGCAAGCTGACACCGGGCCCAATTGAAGTCAAGCCGCTGCGCCATGGGCGTATGGACCGCAGCTCAGCCGTCTCGGTACCATGCCCGCCATTCTCCACCATCCCGGCCACTTCAATGAAACAGTCCGCATTCTCCCGTCGAACCCTGCTCGCTGCGCTGCCGGGCGGTCTGCTCAGCTCCCGCCTGCTCGCGCAGTCTTCCCCGGCGCTGCGTATCGAAAAAATCAATTGTTTCGAGATTGCCGTTGCCGACGTCCAGCGCACGGTGGACTTTTATCAGAAGTTGTTCGGTATGCCGGTGCAGTCCCGGCATGGCGGTCGGGTCTGCCTGCGAGTCGGAGCAGGGCCAGCCTTCATGGCCGTGCGTCGCGTGGAGAGCGGAGAAGCGCCTTCCATCGTGCACCTCGGCTACTCCGTGCAGGACTTTGATCTCGTGGCTGTGCAGAGCGTGCTCGAGCAGCAGGGCTTCGGTCGTATCGAAGCGCCGCCGCTCGGCCAGCCGGGCATAGCCCATCCCCGACGCTGCTGGGTGCGCATGCGGGATGGCACGCCCGAACTCTACCTGTCCGACGATCGCGGCCTCATCGTCCAACTCAGTGATGGCAGCTACTGCGGTGGCAGTGGCGAACTCGGCAGCGTCTGCCCAGCGCCGGAGCAGGCCTCTCCCGGTCTGTTCCAGTTGCACGAGATCAACCATTTCACCGCGTTCGTCAACGACGGGGCCGGGGCCAACACGTTCTATCAACAGTTTTTTGGTCTGGAGGTGCAGGCCTATCAGGGCGCGAATTCACCGGTGACCGGCATTGGTGACGGCAAGCAGTTCGTGATGTATGCCGGTGGTGCCCAGGCAGATCGGACCGTGCCTGCCAGTCTCAACCATGGCTCCTTCAATATGCCGGGCTTCGATGTGGAAGCCATTCTCGCCACGTTGACCGCCAACGGCCTGAGTGCCCGCCCGGAAGGTCAGCGCACGGCGGGGCCCCTGATGCATTACGTCAGCCTGCGGCAACCCGAACGTGGTGGGGCCGTGGGTGGAACGCCGGAGTTGTACTTCACGGACCCGGATGGGCTGTTGATGCAGTTGCAGGACCTCAGTTACTGCGGCGGTGGCGGCTATCTCGGCAACGAGTGCCTTGCCAGGGCGGTTGGCGCCGCCTGAACGGCGCCCGCATCCCAAGCACCACGCATCAGGTCTGGCACGGCGCCAGCAGCAGGTCGACCAGTTCGACTGGCCGGCTGTAGAAGGGGCTGTGGTCGCTGTCGAGCACCCGCCAGGACAGACCGTCGCCTCGCTGCAGCATGCGCTGTTGGTGGTGGAACGGCAGCACGCGGTCTCGCCGGCAGGCGATGTAACCCCGGGGAATGGCAGCGAGGGGTAGCGCATCGAAATGCGCGTCCGCCGCCAGCACCAGCGTGCTTTGAGGCTGCAGTTGGTCGGCCAGCTTCACCGCCTGCTCTGCGGGGAGATCGTGATAGAAAAGATCCGCGGCCTCGTCCGTCGCCACCGTGCAGGTCCGCTTGTCGGGGCTCAGGTTCATTGCCAGTTCAATGCGCGTGAGGGGCTCATGTGCGCGGTTGGCAGCCATGAGACCGAAAACGCTGTCGCCCGGCCGGGGCAGGAAGGCGGCAAGATAGGTAAGAGAAGCCACGTGGTCCGGCGCCAGGCTGGCGGCGACCGTGGCGGGCACGCCCGCCATGCTGTGCGCCACGACGTGAATGGGGGCGTCCGCGTCGGACAGCTGCTCGACCAGCGCCGCTACCTGATGCCGCAGCGAGACGCGAGCCGCCGAGGCTGCCTCCGGCCCATGCCCGGGCAGGTTGGGGGTGAGCACAGTATGGCCAGCCGCCTCCAGCAGACCTGCCGTCCGTTGCCAGCACGCTGCCGTGTGCCAGGCCCCGTGGACCAGAAGAAAGCGGCTCATGCCGGCGCGCTGAACTGCCGCCGTACCGATGCTCCGCGGCCGATCGCGTAATAGCGAAGTCCCTTGCGTTCGACCAGCAGCGGGTCGTAGAGGTTTCGTCCGTCGAAGATCAGCCGGTCGCCCAGCGTGCTGCGCAGCAGGTCGAAGTCGGGGGCGCGGAAGTGCTGCCATTCCGTACAGATCACCAGCGCCGCGGCACCCTGCAGGGCGGCCTCCTTGGTGTCGTGCAGCGTGAGGCCGGCTTGGTCCGCATAGAGTCGCTGCGTTTCTGGCATGGCCTCCGGGTCGAAGGCCTGAACCGAGGCGCCGGCCTGCCATAAGGCTTCCATCAGCCGTCGACTGGGTGCTTCGCGCATGTCGTCGGTACGCGGCTTGAACGCAAGCCCCCAGAGCGCGAAGCGGCGACCGGCCAGGTCGCCGCCGTAGTGCTGGTGTATCTTGTCGAACAGCCGGTGCTGCTGGCGCTGATTGACCGCCTCTACGGCCTGCAGGAGTTCGCTGCGATACTGATGGGCGCCAGCCGTGTGGATCAGTGCGCGCACATCTTTCGGAAAGCAGGAACCGCCGTACCCACAGCCCGGATAGATGAACTGGTAACCGATTCGGGTATCGGATCCGATGCCGTTGCGCACTTGCTCCACGTCGGCACCGACTTCCTCGGCGATGTTGGCGATCTCGTTCATGAAACTGATGCGGGTGGCCAGCATGGCGTTGGCGGCGTACTTGGTGAGCTCCGCAGAACGCAGGTCCATGACCAGCATCCGATCGTGATTGCGATTGAAGGGGGCATAGAGCTCGAACAGTAGTTGCCGCGCATGCTCGTTGTCTGTGCCGATGATGATGCGATCCGGCTTCATGAAGTCTCCTACCGCAGCCCCTTCCTTGAGGAACTCCGGATTGGAGGCCACCGCATACTGCACTGAGAGCCCACGGGCTTGCAGTCGCGCTGCCAGCGTGGCGTGCACGAGGTCGCCTGTACCGACGGGTACGGTCGACTTGGTGACCACCACCTTGGCGGTCTGCATCAGATCGGCGATGGTCGCTGCGACGGTTTGCACATAGTGCAGATCGGCCGACCCGTCCTCCTGCGGCGGCGTACCGACGGCGATGAACTGCAGTTCACTGAAGGCCACGGCTTCTGCCGGATCGGCAGTGAAGCGCAACTGTCCGTTGGCCTGGTTGCTCTGCACCAGGGGTTCGAGTCCGGGCTCGTAGAAGGGCAGACCACCGGCGCGCAGGCGTTCGATGCGGCGGCTGTCCACGTCGGCGCACAGGACCTGGTGCCCGACATCGGCGAGGCAGGCCCCGGTGACGAGACCCACGTAACCCGTGCCGTGAATGGTGATTTTCATGCGCAGAGTCCTTGAAAAAACGCCGACGATTATGCCCTAAGGTAAGCGTGGGCTGTATTAAGCCGAGCTCCGTGCCAGCGGGAAATTTATTGCTGAGAATGCCGGATCGTTCTGATAGGCTTGCGCCAAAAATTTGGCACCATGCACCCCGGGAATCTCGCAGCCAATGCGATTGAAAAGCATCAAACTTGCAGGCTTCAAGTCGTTCGTCGATCCGACTACCGTCAATCTTCCCAGCAACCTCTGCGCCATCGTGGGTCCGAATGGCTGCGGCAAGTCCAACATCATCGACGCCGTCCGCTGGGTGATGGGTGAGAGCTCCGCCAAGAACCTGCGTGGCGAGTCGATGACCGACGTCATTTTCAATGGGTCCTCCAACCGCAAACCGGTGGGGCAGGCCTCCGTCGAACTGGTCTTCGACAACAGCGAGCGCAAGATCACCGGTGAGTACGCGGCGTTCAATGAGATTTCCGTCAAGCGCATCGTCAACAGTGACGCCCAGTCCACCTACATGTTGAATGGAACCAAGTGCCGGCGCCGCGACATTACCGACATTTTTCTCGGCACCGGCCTCGGGCCGCGTAGCTACTCGATCATTGAACAGGGCATGGTGTCGCGGCTCATCGAATCGAAGCCCGAGGATCTGCGCACCTTCATCGAGGAAGCGGCAGGCATCTCCAAATACAAGGAGCGTCGCAAGGAAACAGAGAGCCGCATCAGCCGCACCAAGGAGAACCTCGAGCGCCTCACCGATATTCGCGAGGAACTCGAGCGCCAACTACAGCACCTGCAGCGCCAGGCCAAGGCAGCCGAGAAATACCGCGAGTATAAGCAGGAAGAGCGGGACAGCACGGCGCGGTTGCAGGCATTGCGCTGGCGGCAGCTCGATACGGAACTGGCTGCGGCCCATGGCGCCATTGCCGACCTCGAAGTCCAGTTGGAGGCAGGTATTGCCCGCTACCGGGCGATCGAGGCCGAAATCGAGCAGCTGCGGACCGATGGCGGTGATGCCAGTGAGGCCTACCAGCGTGTGCAGTCACAGTACTACGGGCTCGGCACCGAGATCTCCCGACTCGAGCAAAATATCGACTACCAGCGGCAGCGCAAGCGCCAGCTGGAACAGGACCTTCGCGATACCACTGATTTGCTGGCCCGAGCCAGGACCGAGCTGCAGAGCGACCTCGATCACATCACCCGGCTAGATGAAGAGGTCAGTCTCGTCGAGCCCATGATCGAAGAAGTACGCAGCCAGGAGGAAGCCGCCGCCACAGCCCTCGAGTCGGCTGAGCGCGCCATGCTGCGCTGGCAGCAGGAATGGGACCAGTTCAATCAGGACAGTGCCGCGGTGGTCCGTCGGGCCGAGGTGGAGCAGCAGCGCATCAATCACCTCGAAAACATCGTCGATCGCGGGCTGACGCGTCGTGCGGCGCTCAGCCGCGAACTGGAGGGTCTTGCCACGGATCCCGAGGCCGAGCAGCTTGCCCTGCTGGAGTCCAATCTTGGTGAGCTGGGCTTGCGGCAGGGGGATCTGGAAAAACAGAGCGCTCTACAGAGCGCCCGCATCGACCAGACTCGCAAGCAGCTGCAGGAGGTCAACAGCCAATTAAGCCAGCAGCGTAGCCGTCTGCAAACGCTCCTCGGGCGGCAGGCCTCGCTGGAGGCCTTGCAGCAGCAGGCGCTCGGCAACAAGCAGCAGGGGCGGCAGCAATGGCTGGAGCGCAACGCCCTGGCCGCGCGTCCGCGCGTGGTCGATGGTCTCAAGGTGGCCGCCGGCTGGGAAAAGGCTGTCGAGACCGTTCTGGGAGAGCAGTTGCAGGCCATTCAGGTGGATGAGCTGGATGCCTACGGTGCTGCGCTCGAGTCGTTTGCCGATGGGCATCTGGTGCTGCGAGACGGTACGCCCGGCGCAGAAGCCACTGCCAATCCGGCGCTTGCCCCACGCAGTTTGGCTGCCTTGGTCACTTCCACGGGCTCCCTCAGCAGTGTGCTGGCGGGCATCTACGTGGCCGACAATCTCGTCGAGGCGCTGCAACTGCGCTCGCAACTGCGAGATGGCGAAACCCTGGTGAGTCGGGAAGGGGTCTGGTGTGGTCGCGACTGGGTGCGCGTTGCCCGCGGTTTCGACGAGACGGCCGGCATGATCCAGCGCCAGGAGGAACTCAACCAGCTCGGTACACAGGTGGCCTCGGAGGAGGCACTCATCGAGGAGTTGCTTGGTAGCACGGAAGGGTGCCAAAGGCTGCTGCGCGAGCTCGAGCTGGAAAAAGAGGACATCATCCGCAGCCTCGGCATTGTCAATCGTGAACTCACGGCGGCCAGTTCCGACCGCTCGGCGCGCTTGATGAAGATCGAACAGGTCACCGAACGTCGCAAGCGTCTGCGTGCCGAGATCGATGATCTCGAGAAGCAGATTCAGGTCGAGCAAAAGAATATCGTCAGCGCCCGTGCCGGCCTGCAGGAGGCGTTGGACCGCATGGAGATCGACAATGCCCGTCGCGACGAGCAGGTACTCCACCGTGATGATCTGCGCCGTGCCTTGGATCTGGCGCGGCAGCGCGCGCGCAGCGACCAGGAACAGGCCCATCAACTGGCGCTGCGGCAGCAGACGCTGCTCGCCCAACTCGCGTCGCTACGGGTAGCACTCGAGCGCATTTCTGCTCAGGTGAAAAGTCACGAGCAGCGGCGCGACCTGCTGCAGGAAAATCTCAGATCGACCGATGATCCGCTGCCTGCACTGCAGGCCGAGCTGGAGGTCAAGCTGGTGTCGCGCGCGCAGTTGGAATCGCAGCTGGCGGCGGCGCGTGGCCGTGTGGAGGCGCTCGATCTCGGGCTGCGCGCGCTGGAAAATCGCCGACAGCAGGCCCAGGAAGCCAGCCAGAAGCTGCGCGATGCCCTCGTCACGCTCAGGCTCAACAGTGAAGGGGCGCACGTCAAGCGCGCGGCGCTGGCGCAGCAGTTGCAGCAGGCCCAGTACGATCTTGCCACGGTGCTGGAGTTGCTGCCGGCGGAC
Source organism: Gammaproteobacteria bacterium (assembly GCA_036796405.1). Classification (GTDB taxonomy): domain Bacteria; phylum Pseudomonadota; class Gammaproteobacteria; order Pseudomonadales; family Pseudohongiellaceae; genus CAILUG01. Next base: position 29,644 of record DAIRDB010000004.1, read on the forward strand.
GCCAGCGAGTCAGCTTTGGAGCAGGAACTCGAGCAGATCGCCGGCAGGATCCAGCGCTTGGGTCCCATCAACCTCGCGGCAATCGACGAATTCAGCATGCAGTCGCAGCGCAAGATCTACCTGGATGCCCAGAATGATGAGCTGCAGCGAGCACTCGAGACACTGGAGAATGCCATCCGGAAGATCGACAAGGAGACGCGCACACGCTTCAAGGAGACCTTCGACAAGATCAACCATGGCTTGCAGGCGCTATTCCCCAAGATATTCGGTGGTGGCCACGCCTACCTCGACATGGTGGGGGAGGACCTGCTCGACACCGGCGTAGCCATCATGGCCAGACCGCCGGGCAAGAAGAACAGCACGATCCACCTGCTGTCCGGCGGCGAGAAGGCCATGACGGCCATCGCGCTGGTGTTTTCCATATTCCAGTTGAACCCTTCGCCCTTCTGCATGCTCGACGAGGTCGATGCGCCGCTGGACGATGCCAACGTGGGGCGCTACGCCGCCCTCGTGCGCGAAATGTCCGAGGTTGTGCAGTTCATTTTCATCACGCACAATCGTCTGACGATGGAGGCAGCCAATCAGCTGCTCGGTGTGACCATGCACGAGCCGGGAGTCTCGCGCCTCGTCACCGTCAACATAGAAGAAGCTGCCGAGCTGGCAGCCATGTAGTCGGATCGCGGCATGGATATTCTCGACTGGCTCGTCATCGCTACCATCATTGCCATCGTGCTGGTGCTGGTGGATGGTTTTCGCCGCAAATGGGTCGAGCGCCGCGATCGCGTCGTGATGAAGCTCGATCGCCATCTCCCCCTCGAAGACATCGACCTCGACCAACTGCCCAACTCGGAGCTTCCCAATGGCGGGGCCCGCACGGTAGCGCGGCAGAGTGAGCCGCCAAGCCTGTCACTGCGCAAGCGCCACTTCGGCCTCAAGGACGGGCGTGATCGGACTCGTACCGAACTGGCGGTCACTCAGACGTCGCCGGTTCCTGTCGAGGCCGAGGCTGCTGTACCGGTGCTTATGGACCCGGTGCTTGTAGCCGAGGACACCATCCAGCATGCCAATGTGTTCGTGCAGCCGGAGCCCGAGTTGGCGATCAGCCTTGCATTCGTTCGCGAGGAAGCCCCCCCGGCTGGCGCCGCCGAAGCGGAGGAAGTGCGTGACGAGATCCACGATGAATTGCTCGACGGCGAAGAAGAAGCCGATCTCGACCCGATAGACCGCGTGGTGCAACGTCAGCGCGCTCAGGATGCAGCCGGCAAGCCCTCGTCGGCGCGCGATACCGCGGATGATGACGATTTCGAGTTACCCGCTGACGGGTACGAGGAGGACGCTGACCCCGGGCTCGACGGTGATCTCGACGAGGCCGGCGACGACAGCGCCCCTAGCGCATTCGCCGAGCAGGACTCCGCCGCCGCTCCCCGCGATGAAGACGACGAGCAATCCGCTGCTGACGCGGACGAGTCAGATAACTTTGAGGACGACAGTGGCACCAACGAGGGGGCGGCGGACCATTACGAGGATGAGCCTGCCTTGCTCGAGAATGCCTACAAGATCGCGACCAGTCGTTTCCAGCGGCCGGCACCGGTAGTGCTGCCCCGTCTGGAACCCGGTTTTGGCGAAGGTCCCGAGGACGAGGTGGCACCAGCGGAGCTCTTTGCCACGGCCCTCGACGAATCGGTGTTTACCGAGATTCTCGACGCGGAGCAGGAGGAAATCCGGGCGTGGCGCGTCCAATCGGTGACCCAGCAGCAAGCCCCGCAGCCCGCCGCACCCGCCGTGGCGCCGGCGCCGCCACTCACCGTCTTCGTGGAGACGCGTTCGGAGGAGGAGGTCGTTGCTTCGGCTCCTGCTGGCGTCATGCCCGCAGTTGCCCCGTTCGTCGCTTCAGCCCCTGCAGCGCCAGCCGCCACCACCTCGGCGGTTGTCACGGAACCTTCGGCCATCGAGCTGCTGGCCGAGGAAGCCCCCGTGTGCGAGCCCACTGCTCCCCCGTCTTTCGCTGAAGAGCCCTCCACGACCGAACCCCTCGCGACCGAGCCAGAGTCTGGTGAGCCGCTCTCTCTCGAGCCCCTCATGGCTGAGCCTCTGACGGCCGAGCCACGACGAGTCGGCGCCAAGCCGGAAGCGGCGAAGACGCCGAAGGCTGGCTTTTGGGAAACGTTCACTGGCAAGTCTGCCAAGAAGTCGGTGCCAAAGTCGGCGCCCGAGGCCGCTCCATCGATCAATCAGGGCGAGCTGTTTCAGGAGCCGGCGGTTGAGGTGGACGATGCGCCAGTGGACATGCCGGCAGGACCGCGTGAAGTCATCATCATCAACGTGATGGCCAAGCCTGGATACCACTTCTTCGGCGAGGATCTTTTGCCGGTGCTGCAATACTGCGGGCTGCGGCTTGGCAGCATGAACATCTTTCACCGGCATGCCGACGCCGACGGGCATGGTCCGGTGATGTTCAGCATGGCCAACATCGTCAAGCCGGGCACTTTTTCGTTGGGCGCGATGCAGGAATTTTCCACGCCCGGGCTGAGCTTCTTCCTGCAGCTTCCCAATCCGCATGGCAACATGAAGGCCTTCGAGCAGATGCTGGCCACCGCCAACACCATACGGCAGGCACTCGAGGGGGATCTCAAGGATGAGCAACGCAGTGTGTTCACCCGCCAGACCATGGAACATTGCCGCCAGCGTATCCGCGACTTCGAGCTGCTGATGCTGGCGCGCAAGTAGCCGGCCGCCACCGCAATGTCGGATATCGACACAGCCAAACGCGAGCTGGCGGACCTGCGGGCACGCATCCAGCACCACAACGAGCGCTACCATCAACAAGATGCGCCAGAGATCAGCGATCAGGATTTCGACCGTCTGTTCGCCCGCCTGCTGGCACTGGAGGCCGAGTTTCCGGCACTCATCACCCCGGATTCTCCCAGTCAACGGGTTGGCAGTGCGCCACTGGGTGAACTCGACCCCGTGCAGCACGCTATTCCGATGCTGTCGCTGGAAAAAGGCAGCAGCGCCGACGAGCTGCTGAGATTCGAGGAGCGTGTACTCCGGAGACTCATGCTGGCAGCCCCGCCGGCCTACAGCTGCGAGCCCAAGATCGACGGTGTTGCTATCAGCCTGCTGTACCGCGCGGGACGTCTGGAGCGCGCCGCCACCCGTGGTGATGGTCTGACTGGAGAGGATGTCACGCACAATGTCCGCACGGTACGCAGCGTGCCGCTGCAGTTGCAGGGCAGCGGCTGGCCAGCCTTGCTGGAGGTGCGCGGTGAGATCTACATCAGTCGCTCGGCTTTTACCGACATGAATGATGCAGCGACCCGCCGCGGTGGGCGAACCTTCGTCAATCCCCGCAATGCGGCGGCCGGGCTGCTCCGGCAAAAGGACTCTCGCGACACCGCGCGCCGGCCCCTCACACTCTTCTGCTACAGCACGGGTCTGGTAGAAGGGGGCAGTCTGCCCGAGTCCTTGAGTACCACGTTCAGCTGCTTTGAACGCTGGGGACTCCCGGTGAATCCTCTGCGGCGTGTGGTTCAGGGTATGGCGGATTGCCTCGCCTACTGCGAAGACATTGCGCGGCAGCGAGCTGCGCTCGACTACGACATCGATGGTGTCGTGATCAAAGTCGACAGCCTGGCCTTGCAGCAACAGCTCGGCATGAACGCGAGGACACCGCGTTGGGCCATCGCCTACAAGTTTGCTGCCGAAGAAGTCACGACCGTGCTGGAAGACGTCGAGTTCCAGGTGGGCCGAACCGGTACGCTGACGCCCGTGGCGCGGTTACGCCCGGTATTCGTCGGTGGCGTCACGGTGGCTTCTGCCACGCTCCACAACATGGACGAAGTTGCTCGGCTGGGCTTGCAGATCGGCGACCATGTGATCGTGCGGCGGGCCGGTGATGTGATTCCGAAGATCGTCAGCGTGGTGCCTCCTGCCGAGGTTGGGGCGTTGGAGTACACGGCACCAGAGGCTGCTGCGACGGCGCCGGCATCGTCCATGCTGGCCCCGGTGCATCGCCGTATCGAGGCCCCGACGCAGTGTCCGGTGTGCCAGTCGCCCATCACGCGTGAGCCGGGGGAAATCCTGCTGCGTTGCAGCGGTGGCGCGATCTGCCGTGCCCAGCTCGAGCAGTCGCTACTGCACTTTGCCTCCCGTACCGCCATGGACATCGAAGGTCTCGGCGCGAAACTCGTGGAGCAACTCGTCTCGCAAAAGCAGGTGGGCTCACTGGCCGATCTCTACCGGCTCGACGTGCCGGGGCTCGCTGCGCTCGATCGCATGGGAGAGAAATCCGCGCGCAATCTGGTGGACGCCATCGAGGCCAGCAAGTCCGTGAGCCTGCCGAGATTCCTGTTTGCCCTTGGCATCCGGGATGTCGGGGAGGCCACGGCGTTGGCACTGGCCAACCATTTTGGTTCACTGGACGCCTTGATGGCGGCCAGCCCTGCCGAGCTTACCGACGTCCCGGATGTGGGTCCGGTGGTGGCCGGCCGGGTGGCGGAGTTTTTCCGGGAGCCACGCCACCGCGACGTGATCGAGCACCTGCTGGCCGCCGGTGTGAGCCCCCGGTCTCAGCCTGTGCTGGCCCGGGAGCAGCTACCGCTCAGTGGCCAAATCTGGGTGGTGACCGGCACGCTGGCCAGCCTGGATCGTGCGGCGGCCAAGTCGCTGCTGCAAGGGCTTGGCGCCAAGGTGGCCGGATCGGTATCGGGCAATACGACCTGCGTGGTGGCGGGGCCCGGCGCCGGCTCGAAACTGACGACCGCTGAAAGTCTTGGGATTCGCGTGCTGGACGAGGCGGAATTTCTCGCGCTGCTGGCCGCCTACGGAGCAAGTCCATGAACTGGTGGGGAAAGATGATCGGCGGAGCCTTCGGCTTCCTGCTGGGTGGGCCCCTGGGGGCGGCCCTCGGGGCCGCCGTTGGGCACAATTTCGATACGGAAAAACAGCGGTCGCAGCGCCACAGCGAGTCGGCGGATCCGCGGCGGCCACCCCCGCGGGATTACTCGCAGGTCGAGGCCACGCAGACGGCATTCTTTACCGCCACCTTCACCCTCATGGGGCATCTGGCCAAGGCCGATGGACTGATCACCCGCCCGGAAATTGCCGTTGCCGAGCAGGTAATGCAGCAGATGAAGCTGAGTACCGAGCAACGTCAGGTGGCGATGGCGCTGTTTGCCGAAGGCAAGAAGCCTGGCTTCGATGCTGAAGCGGCACTGTCACAGCTGCGCAGCGAGGCGCACCGGGGTCGTTACCTGCTGCAGATGTTTCTGGAAATCCAGTGTGCCGTGGCGCTGGCCGATGGAGACCTCCAGCCCATCGAACGCCAGGTGCTGGGGCGTTGGGCGGAGTTGCTGGGGTTCGACAAGGCGGACTACCAGCTCATCCTGCAGCGGCTCAAGGCCGGCCGCCATCAGGAACAGGCCAGCGAAGAGCAGAGTATGGCCAGCAAGCTGGCGGATGCGCGCAAGGTGCTGGGAGTTGAGCGTACGGCGAGCATGGAGGACGTGAAGCGTGCCTACCGGCGCCTGATGAGCCAGCATCACCCCGACAAGCTGGTGGCCAAGGGGTTGCCGCAGGAAATGATGGATCTGGCGGCGAGGAAAACCGTGGAAATCAAGGAAGCTTACGAACTGCTCAAGCGTGTGCGCTAGCCAGAACGCGTTGAATAATCAAGCCCGCCTGTGGGGACAGGCGGGCTTGATGCACCCAACCGGCAGCGGCGTGGCGGCCGTCGGCGGATACAAGCACAACCGGTCAAGGCCACGAGCCGGCTGCTTACCTGATTAGTGCCGAGCAACCGTCGAAAAGTTCCTTGCTGGGTGAAATTCGGAGCCGCTTACAGTTCCTGAAGGTCGAGTCCGAGGCGTTCGAGTTCCGCCTGTTTGGCCCGACTGCTGACGACGGCAAGGCTGGGGGTCTGGGAGGCGAGGTACCGCTCCGTGACCTCACGCAGTTGCTCCAGACTTACGTTCAGCACCGCCTGCCGGAAGGCAGCACGCTCGGCCTTGCTACGACCAAACAGCTCGTCATGGAAGGCACGCTTGGCCGTGCCGGCCGGCGAGGAAGGCTTGTCGATACCGGAGATGACGCCGAGTATGGCCTCCTCCAGAGCCGCGTACTGGTGGCTGGTCCCGAGCATCCAATCAATGGCACGCCGGAAATCATCAAACGTTTCACTGAGGCGCGGATCGCGGTACGAATAGAAGCGGAATGCCGCGATACCACTGTCCTGACTGGCGCCACCGCCATAGGCTCCTCCCTGCTCGCGGATGCTGCGATGCAGGAAACCATTGCGCAGAAACCCTGCCAGCACGTGCAATGCAGCGGCATCGGCATGGGCAGAGGGGACGGTGGGGAACGCCATGGCACAGAAGTTGACCTGCGTGCTGGTCAGCCAGGCTTCCTGGACTGCGTGGCGGGTCGCTGCCAGCCCGAAGTCACTGGTTGCCGGCGCCGGGACCGTGTGCTGCCAGGTGTCCTGCAGGGCCTTCAGCAAGGGCTGCTCTTCACCGGCCTCCGCCACCAGCAGGAACTGCTTGCTGCCGGTCGCGAGTTGCGCGTGCAAGGCCTGCAGACGACTCGCGAACTCCGCCAGGGCTTCCGGCTTTTGTAGTTGCTTGACCAACGCCTTCATACGCCGGATGCCTTCGAGCCCGGCACTCTCGAAATCCAGTTTGGCCAGCGGACTGTAGCCTTGGCAGGCGGCGCCCATCGCCAGCCCGTGGCCACCCTGGGTGATGCTTTGCTCGCGTCTGCCCAGAATCTGCTCGAGCAATTCCTGGATCCGGCTCAATTCGTCGAAGCGACAGTCGAGCAGCGTACCGCGCAGCAACTCGGTGACCTCGGCCTGCTTGCGGTACAAGCCTTTGCTCGACACTACCAGGAAGGCCTGAATGCGTTGTTCGTCATCGGCGGCGGCACGCATAGAGGTGTAGGCGCTGACACCGCCGCTAATGGCGGCCTGGCGAGCTTGAACCTCGAGGTAGGAGTGTGTGCCAAGACCCACTTCGGCCATGCAGCTCGTGGTGTAGGGCAGCAGGCCGAGTTGCTCATCCGTGAGTTGGGGCAGGGCGACGATGACCTGCTGGTAACTGAGTCCATTGGTCCCCTGATCGTAGAAGGCGACCGGCAGCGTGCCGTGACGCGTTGCCAGACGGCTGGCGCGTCGGTCTGGCCAGGTGATGTCTGACGGGATATCGCTGAGTTCCACCTTCGGCAGCAGGTCGGCGTTGGGAGCCTGCGCCTGGCGCTCGGCCAAGGCCTTCGCCTGGTCGATGATGTGCTGTGTTTCCTTTGGGCTGAGCCTGGCCTTGAGTTCAGCAAGCCTCGCCAGTTCCGCCGCCTGCTGGCGTGCGCTCTGCTGGTTGTCCGGTCGGGCGGTGAGCGTCACGCGGTGCGGATTGTCGAGCAGCAGCTCACGAATGAGGCGGGGGATGAACCCGCGGTCCTGGATGGCTTCCTTGAAGGAGGCGAGCACCGGGTCGATGTCGAGCAGTTCGATGGGATCGCCGCGGTGGGTGGCAGTCGACAGGGCCGACAGAATGAGTTGCAAACCGTAGGGATACGAGTCACCGCTGATCTCGCGCTGATGCAGTTCCAGGGCATGCAGCGCTGCCTCCACCTTGTCCTGGTCGACACCGGTCTCCGCCACATGGCGGAGGGTGTCGAGAATCAGCGCTTCGATGGCAGCGGTGCTGTCGGCCGCACAGCCCTCCAGTCCACAGATAAAGCTCATTTCCTTCTGGGAATCTTCCAAGCCAGAAAGGGAAGAAGGAGCACTGCCGAGGCCACAGGTCTCCAGCACCTGCTGCAGGGGGCTCGCGCTGTTGTCCATGAGTACCGAACTCAGCAGTTGCGCCTTGTACATGTCCTCCAGATGGGCACTCTTGCCGAGCAGCCAGGCCATCACGACGTGCGTCTTTTCCTCGAGATCTTCCTCGTCCAGCGCATAGGTGGTCTCGATGCGCTTGGGCGCCTGCAGGCGTTGTTCGTCTGCTACAGCGATATGCACGTCAAGACGCTGGAAGGCGGCGAGGGCACGTGCCTCGAACACAGCCTGATGCTCGGCAGCCGGAATGCTGCCGAAGGTCATGAAGATCGCGTTACTCGGGTGATAGTGGGTGCGGTAGAACTCCTGCAGCTGCGCATAGGTGAGTTCGGGAATGTGCTCGGGGTCTCCACCGCTGTTGTAATGGTAGGTGGTGGTCGGGAATAGATGCTCGGTGAGGACCTGCCAGAGGTAGCTCGTGGTCGAGCTCATGGCACCCTTCATTTCATTGAACACCACACCCTTGTATTCGAGGGGACTCGCCGGATTCGTAGGGTCCTGAAACTCCAGACGATGGCCCTCCTGCGCGAAGTCGAGCTCGTGCAGATTGGAAAAGAACACCGCGTCCAGATAGACCTCCAACAGGTTGTTGAAGTCCTTGCGGTTTCTGCTGGCAAACGGGTAGGCAGTCCAGTCACTGCTGGTGAAGGCGTTCATGAAGGTGTTGAGTGAGCGCCGGATCATCATGAAGAACGGATCACGCACCGGAAAGCGCCGACTGCCACACAGTGCCGTGTGCTCGAGGATGTGGGCTACACCGGTCGAATCGTGCGGCACCGTTCGCAACGCCACCAGGAAAACGTTTTCGGGGTTGTCACAGGCGAGGTGGTAATGCATGGCACCGGTAACACCATGCTCGTATTCCTCCACGCTCAGGTTGAGCGTCGGCAGGAAGCGGCTGCGCTTGAAAACGAAGGCCGTGCAGCCAGTCGGGCTGCTGGCCACGGGGGCGGTGCCGGTAACAGTCATGGGAAGTACTACCTGAACAGGTTCGAAATCTGCGCAGCCGCGCGCTGCAGTGCCGACGATGCTAGTGGGCTTTGTGGTGTGAGTAAACCGGCGCCCGCGCGGCCCGAGAGCGCACTAAAGCACGACCAGCAGACGCACTGCCTCAAGCTGCAGGCGGGCATCGGCAAAACAACGCGTCAAAGCCGTTCTTTGCTCCACGAGGTATTGGAGTTCGGTCTCGCTGACCTGAGGATTCACCTGGCTGAGCGCTTGCAGACGCTCCAGCTCAAGATCGAGTTGGCGCTGCATGGTGGACGTCCGCTCGTCGATCAGCAAGGGAAGTTGCTTTTCCGCCACTTTTTGCCCCAGCTTGGCCAGCAGATCGATGGTGCCGCGGTGCTCGCCGAGCAGCACGCGCAGTTGGGCCTTGCTCAGGGTCTCGGTCTGGCGATCGAGTTGTTCGGGTGACAAGGCCTTGCCGAGACTGCGTCGCTGGCTATCGACCACGGCGCGTAACGTGCAGGTGGGAAACCAACGCTTGACCTGCAAGCGGGTCGGGCCGGCCACGGTGACGCGGAACAGGCTCTCCAATACCAGGGTTCCGGCCGGCAGCCTGGCATCCTTGAGAACCCCGACCGTGGCCTTGCCACTGTGGTCCTGCAGCACCTGGTCCAGACTCTGCAGCACCAGCGGGTGCAGCCAGGTAACGAAGGGCAGATCATCGCGACGCAGGGCCAGTGCGCGATTGACCGTGAAAGTCAGGCCTTCGTCCGGCACGCACGGAAAAGACTCCAGCATCATGTCGGCGCCGGGCGTCACGCTCCAGGTACCGTTGCTGTTTTCTTCGTTGTCGAGACCGTAACTGGCAAAAACCTGCCGCAGAAACTGGCGGGGTGAGCCCTCGAGCTCCTGTTGCTGCACGGCCGTGACCAGGTCGGCAGCCGCCTTGGGTCGGCAGGAGTTCAGTTCCAGCAGTCTGTCCCGGCCCTCGGCATGCTGCTGTAGCAGGGCCGTGTTGCGTGCGGCGATGGCGTCGCCAAGAACGGCGGTGGTCGGTGCATCTGGCTGCAGCAATAGCTGGTCGATGGTCGTCCTGAATTCACTGCAGACCTGGGCTGCCACCGGGTTGGGCTGTCGGGTGATCCCCAGTCGATCTGCATAGAGTTCCAGCAAGCGCTCGGACGCGCTGTTGACGAAATAGGGAACATGCAGATTCACGGGCAGGCTCTGGCCAATCCGATCGAGACGACCGATGCGCTGCTCGAGCAGGTCCGGGTTGAGCGGCAGGTCGAACATGAACAGATGCTGGCAGAACTGGAAGTTGCGGCCCTCACTGCCGATTTCCGAGCAGAGCAGCACCTCTGCACCGCCCTCCGCTTCGGCGAAGTAGGCCGCCGCCCGGTCGCGTTCCAGCAGCGTCAGTCCTTCATGGAAAACCGCCGTGCGAATACCTTGTTGCACGCGCAGGTATTCCTCGAGCACGCCGGTGGACTGCTGGCTGTGGCAGATCACCAGTAGCTTGCGTATGGCGTGCTCGCGGATCAACGTCAGCAGGCAAGCGACGCGAGGATCTTCCCGCAGCCACTGCTCCGCCATGACGCCGCTGAGCTCGGGCTGCAGCAGATGCTCCTTGCCGTGATAGAGCGCTGGCAGGGGCAGCGCATGACGATGCAGCAGGCGCGGTGGGAAACCCCGGATATTCTGGCGGGTGTTGCGGAAGACGATGCGACCGGTCCCGTGGCGGTCCAGCAAGGCGTCCAGTTCGGTGTCGGCTCCGTCAGGCAGGGCCTCCAGTCGTTCCGCCAGCCCCCGGTAGTGCTGCTGCTCTTCGATGAAGGCTTGGTAGTCGTGGAAGCGTCGGGGATCGAGCAGCCGAAGCAGGTTGAAGTGTGTGGCGAGTCCCGCCTGGTCGGGGGTGGCCGTGAGAAGCAGCAAGCCCGGTGCTGCCTGCGCCAGTTCGCTCACCAGGGCCTCGGCACCTGGCAGGCCACCGGCGACGGCCAGATGATGGGCCTCGTCGACGATGACAAGATCCCAAGTGGCGGCCAAGGCGTTGGCGCGCCAGACCGGTGCCGAGCACAGGAACTCGCTGCTGCAGATCACCAGTTGGGCCGTTTCGAAAGGGTTGACCGACGTGTGCTCGGTGATGGCATCGCAGCGCTCCGCATCCAGCAGCGTGAAACGCAGGTTGAAGCGGCGCAGCAGTTCCACCAGCCACTGATGCTGCAGGCTGGTTGGCAGCAGGACCAGCACTCGACTGGCCAGCCCGCTCCACAACTGCTGCTGCAGGATGAGACAGGCCTCTATCGTCTTGCCGAGACCCACTTCGTCGCATAGCAACACGCGCGGGGCCGGCCGCTTGGCCACTTCGTGGGCGATGTAAAGTTGATGTGGCAGCAGTTCCGTGCGAGCGCTGCCGAGGCCCAGCAAGGGGGAGCCCTCGATACGGGCCAGCGCTGCGAGTGCGGCGCGCCGCAACTGAAACCAGCCGCTGCTTTCGAGCCGACCGGCCAGCAGACGCTTGAGCGGCTGGCTGAGACTGAGCAGCGGGGACAGGTCGACCTCGCTCGCGACGCGCACCTCGCCGGTGGCCTGCAGGCGAACCTGATACACCAGCAAGCCGCGCCGGGCTTCCACGGCAAGCACCTCGGCTTCATCGCCGTCGGCCAATCTGAGCGTGTCCCCGGCTTCGAAGCTGATGCGAGTAAGGGGTGAATTGGCCAACGCATAGCGGCGGGTCTCACCGGTAGCGGCGAAACTGAGCGAGAGCGTGCGGAATTCGACTTCGGTGACGAGGCCAAGTCCCAGTTCGGGCTCGGCGTCACTGATGTAGCGTTGACCAACGACAAATTCGGGCATGGCGGTACTGCGCTGTGACATTCGGCTATGGTACGGCCTGCCCTCGACCGGGCCAACGCCATGGGTTCGCAGCAATTGTGGAAATCATCCGCCGGGTACCTCGCTGGCAGGTCCGGAAGCCTTGCGGTAGATTGCCACTCATAACAAGAACGACTTCACCGCAAAGCAAGGGGGAAAGCATGCGATTAGATCGACGGATTCCGGGAACTGCCTGCCTGCTGCTGTGCTGCTCCGCCGGTCTGGCGCAGCCGCTCGCCAGCGAGAGCGGTGTCACCGACGCCATGTTGCAGGATCCGGCGGAAGGCGACTGGTTGATGTGGCGACGCACTCTCAACGGGTGGGGCTATAGTCCCTTGGCCCAAATCGATCGCAGCAACGTCGCCACGCTACAATTGGTGTGGGACATCCCGCTCAACGAGGGGTCCGTGCAGGAGGGAACGCCTCTGGTCCACGACGGTGTGCTTTACATGCCCCACCCCGGCGATGTCGTGACCGCCCATGATGCTCGTACCGGTAAGCAGTTGTGGGAACATCGCCGTGAAATCCCCGAGGATCTCGGTGACTACATCCCCGCCACCGAAACCGAACGCTCTCTCGCCCTCTATGGCGATACCATTCTCTTCACCAGCAACGACGACTACATCGTCGGGCTGGATGCTGGCACCGGTACCCAGCGCTGGCAGACGCAGATCCTCGATTACCGGCGCAATCCCGCGCAGCAGAGTTCCGGTCCGGTCGTGATCAGGGGCAAGGCCATCTCCGGTCGCGGCTGCATGCCAGCAGCCGGTCCCGATGCCTGCGTGATCACCGCCCATGACGCCGCCACCGGCAAGGAGCTTTGGCGTCTGAATACGATTCAGAAGCCGGGCGAGGGTGGCGAGGACACGTGGGGTGGACTGCCCTGGGAGCAGCGCTGGCATGTGGGTGCCTGGATGATGCCAAGCTACGATCCGGAGCTCGATCTCATCTACTTCGGCACGTCCGTCACGGCGCCGGCGCCCAAGTTCATGCTGGCAGGCAACGACAAAACCTACCTGTACCACAATTCAACGCTGGCCATCGATCCTGACGACGGGCACATCGTCTGGCACTACCAGCACCTCGTGGATCACTGGGATCTCGACCATCCCTTCGAAAGGCTGTTGGTCGACACCGTCGTTGCGCCGGATCCGGCGGAGGTTGCCTGGATCAACCCGGCTATCGAACCCGGCAAGGTCTACAAGGTGCTGACCGGCATCCCGGGCAAGACCGGCGTGGTGTACACGCTGGACCGCAGCACGGGGGAGTTTCTGTGGGCGCGGCCGACCGTGCACCAGAACGTGCTGGCAAGCATCGACGGAACGACGGGCAAGGCCACCGTGAACCCGGCCGCCGAGTTCCATGCCAAGGGTGACGTCGCCGAGATTTGCCCGGCATTGACGGGCGGCAAGAACTGGTGGGCGGGCGCCTACAGTCCGCTCACCAATGCCATGTATTACGGATTGCAGAACACCTGTGCCGATGTCACGGTGATTCAGGACAAACCCGATGTCGAGGCGCTGTATGGCACCTCCGGTCGCGACAAACTGGCGCCTGGTCGCTCCAATATCGGCACCATCCACGCCATCTCGGCCGAAACCGGCAAGACCCTGTGGACCTACGACATGCCGGGCACCGCGCTGTCTCTTGTGACAACCGGAGGTGGTCTGGTGATCGGTGGCGACCTGCAGGGCAACGTGCGGGCCTTCGATCAAGCGACCGGTGCCGTGCTGTGGCAGGTGAACCTCGGCTCCTCGGTCACCGGCTACCCGATCAGTTTTGCCGTCGACGGTCGCCAGTATCTGGCCGTCAGCACGGGTTCGTCGGTGACGACAGCCGGCCACAGACGGCTGTTCCCGGAGTTGAGCGCTGGTATCGACAACCATCTGTACGTATTCGCGCTTCCGTGAGGGGCGGTTCCTTGCCAAGGTCGGAACCGCTGCCTAAACTCCGGCGGGGCTGGCGGTCGCGGTCGACGCACATCCTAAGCAGACAACAAGACGAGAGGGGTAACCAATGAGTTTCAAGACCAAGGTGGGTTCGCTAGCCGCCTACGAGAAAGGCACCATCGAACTGAACGACGATCTCAGGCACTACGCGTTCTCCAATATTTTTGAGGTGGCCAATGCCGCCAAGCCTTACGAACGCGTGATGGTTGCTTCGAATCTCGAATACTGCGCGGAAGTGGTCAGGGCCGAAGGCAGTTCCGCCTGGTACACCGCACCGCACGACGAGTTTGCCATCGTGATGGACGGCGAAATCGAATTCACTTTCTTCCAGTTGGGCGATGACCAGCACCCGGGCCACAAGGCTGGAGCAGTCAGGTTGACCGGAGAGCCGAAAGGCAAGCGCATGGGTCGTATTCGTGCGCGCCGCGGTCACGAAGTGCTGCTACCGAAGGGAGCCGCCTACCGCCTCAGCGCGGCAGCACCGGGCGTGGCCCTCATCCAGACGTCTGCCGGCCCGGAAAGTGTCGAACGCTGGTCACAGATCTGCGTGCTGGACTGAGGTCTGCCAATCCCATCAGGGCTTAAGCGACTCCCTGTGAGTCCATTCAATTCCAAGAGGAACCTGTCATGAACATGGCCATTACCCAGAATGCGAAAGTCATTGCTTCCGATCCCGATCCGGTGCTCGGCTATCGCAAATTCCGCTTTGGCAGCTTTACCTTCGCGCGCGATGCCTACTTCGTGCACGTCTCCTGGCCAAAGGGCATCCACACCATCGAAGTCGACCGCTTCCTGCGTGCCATGGTGCGCGACATCGGTTGGGGCTTCTTCTACGGCTGGATTTTCTTTGATGATGTCTTCGGTACCCAGAACCACTACGGTACCGTGGACATCTTTGCCGGCACCTACAGCAAGGGCCACCGTGATACCGGGGTAGATTTCCTCGAGACGTTCAACACCGACGATGTCCGGGTTGCCTTCGAAACCATTTCGCAGAACTGGATCAACGAGGGCTACGACCCCCTGCGTGCCCCCATGGAAACCGGTTCACCACTCGGCGCCAAGACCCGCGAGCGCAGTGATCCGCTCATCCGCGGCTTCGAACCCGCACGGCGCATGATGGGTCTGCCCGGAGATGTATCGCCGCGCTCCGATGCCTCCGGGCATCCCATCAACCGCGCCTTCGCCGACCTGACTTTCGACAAGCCCGATATCGAAGCCGAGCCCGGTTTTGAAGGGCAGATCCATGCCTTCAATCTGTTCGACCACATTGCGCGCGCCGATGTGACCTGGAATCCCTCGTTCACGTCGATCACGCGGGCCTGCATTTGCTGTGTCACCAGTGAAGAACACATGCTGCCGGTGATCCATGGCAACGATCGCAACGAGTGGTTCATCCAGCTCACCGACGAGATCCACTGGAACATCCAGGACAAGAACACCGGCAATCCGCGCGGTCGCATCGTCATGAAATCCGGTGACGTCTGTGCCATGCCGGCTGACATACGCCATCAGGGTTTTTCACCCAAGCGCTCCATGTTGATGGTGCTGGAGAATGGCACCCCGGGGCTCGACGAGAAGTACGCGAAGGGAGAGCTCGAGCCTTTCCCGATCACGGCAACGCGCTGGAAGTAAGCGGATCGCTGTAGTCACGACAAGGTGTCGCAGCCTGCGCTGCGGCACCTTTTTCTTTGCCAGGAGCCAACATGAACCAACCTGCTCTCCAGACCCGACTTTTCATCGGAAACGAGTTCGTCGAAGCCCTCGACGGCAGTACCTTCGACGTCTTCAACCCCTACGACAATTCCCTGCTCGCCAAGGTGAGCGAGGCCAAACAAGCTGACGTCGACCGCGCCGTAGCGGCTGCCCGCAAGGCCTTTCCAGCATGGGCTGCGATGTCGCCTTCGGATCGCGGACTGCTGATCGGCCGACTGGCCGATGCCATCGAAAAGGATCGCGACAATCTCGCCCTCATCGAGACGCTGGATACCGGCCATCCGATCCGGGATACCCGCAATCTCGATGTCATGCGAACCACTGCCACCTTCCGCTACTTTGCCGGCATGGCCGACAAGAACGAAGGCGTGGTGATTCCGGTCGATGCCGGCTTTCTGAACTATGTGGTGAGGGCACCGGTTGGTGTAGTCGGTCAGGTCGTACCCTGGAATTTTCCGCTGATGTTCACGAGCTGGAAGCTGGGGCCGGCGCTGGCGGCGGGTAACACCGTGGTGATGAAGCAGGCAGAGCTCACGCCGCTGTCCACCCTGCGCATTGCGGAATTGGCCCGTGATGTGGGCTTTCCAGCGGGGGTCATCAACGTAGTGCCGGGTTATGGCCATATCGCCGGGCAGTATCTCGCCGAGCACAAGGATGTCGACAAGCTTTCCTTCACCGGCTCCACGGCCACCGGGCGCCGGATCGTGCAGGCCTCGGCCGGCAACCTCAAGCGCATCCAGCTCGAACTCGGTGGCAAGGGGGCCAACATCGTTTTCGAGGATGCCAATCTCGATGCGGCGGTCAACGGCTCGGCATTTGCGATCTTCCACAACCAGGGGCAGGCCTGCATCGCTGGATCACGCCTGATGCTGCACGAAAAGATCGCCGACCAGTTCCTCGACAAATTCCTCGCACTGGCCCGTTCCATCCGTCTCGGCAATCCGCTCGACCCCGCTACGGAGATGGGTCCGCTGACTTCACGCATGCATCAGGAGCGGGTACTGAGTTATTGCCAGGTAGCGACCGAACAGGGTGGTGAAATCCTGACGGGAGGCCGCGTACCCGCGGCGCCGGAACTGCAGCGCGGCTGTTTCGTCGAGCCGACCGTGGTGCGCGCCCGTACCCCCACCGACCGCGTCTGCCAGGAGGAAGTGTTCGGTCCTTTCGTGGTCGTCTCCACCTTCAAGGACGATGCCGAGGTGTTGGCCATGGCCAACAACACCATCTACGGCCTCGGCAGCGGATTGTGGACCAACAATCTGCAGCGCGCGCATCTGCTGGCCCGCCACATGGAGGCCGGCATGGTATGGATCAACTGCTACAAGCGCTTCCATCCCGGTTCGCCTTTCGGCGGGCTCAAGGACAGCGGCTACGGACGCGAGATGGGGCATTTCGCCATGCACGAATACACCGAACCGAAGTCGGTGTGGGTCAACGTCGACGCGAAGATCCCGGTGTTCTACCCGCGCTGACCTCCTGGGCCGCCTGCGCTGGCAGGCGGCCTGTCGCCACCACGCCGATCGACAACTGCCAAAACGCGGCGGATGCGGCGATAATGCCGGCCGTTTTTGCTCTCCACAGTCACAGAAGGTCTCTCCATGCCAGGCTTGCTTCCCCACGTCGATCCCGATGGTCTGCTCGAATACTCGGTCGTCTATACCGACCGGGCGCTCAATCACATGTCGCAGTCGTTCCAGTCCGTGATGCGTGAAATCTCCGCGCTGCTCAAGGACGTCTATCAGGCGGACGGCGTGGCCATCGTGCCCGGCAGCGGTACCTTCGGTATGGAAGCCGTCGCGCGCCAGCTGGCCACCGATCGACACGTGCTGGTCGTGCGCAATGGCTGGTTCTCCTACCGCTGGACGCAGATCTTTGACATGGGACGCATTCCGTCCAGCAGCACCGTTCTCAAAGCGCGGCAGGCCGAAGATGCGACAACGGCCCCGTTCAGCCCCTGTCCCATCGACGAGGTGGTGGCAACCATCCACGCCGAGCGTCCTGCGGTGATCTTCGCGCCCCACGTCGAAACCTCTGCCGGTATGCTGTTGCCCGACGACTACATTCGCGCCATGGCGGAGGCGGTGCACGCGGTCGGCGGCCTGCTGGTGATCGACTGCATAGCATCCGGCACGCTGTGGCTGGACATGCGGGATCTTGGTATCGACGTGCTGATCAGCGCGCCGCAGAAGGGCTGGAGTTCTTCACCCTGCGCGGGGCTGGTCATGCTGAGTCAGCGTGCGGTGGAGCAGGTACGGGCGACGGTCAGCAGCAGCTTTGCCTGCGACCTCGGCAAGTGGCTGCAAATCATGGAGACCTATGAAAAGGGCGGACATGCCTACCATGCCACCATGCCCACCGATGGCCTGCGCACCTTCCGTGACCTGATGCTGGAAAATCAACAGTATGGTTTTGCCCGGCTGCGTGACCAGCAACGGCTGCTGGGGCAGCAGGTTCGTGCGCTGCTGGAAAGCAAGGGGTTCGCCAGTGTGGCGGCTCCCGGCTTCCAGGCTCCTGGCGTGGTGGTCAGTTACACCGTCGACCCCGAATTCCAGAACGGCAAGAAGTTCATGGCCCAGGGTCTGCAGATTGCCGCTGGTGTACCACTGCAGGTCGGAGAGCGCGCCGATTTCCGCAGCTTCCGCATCGGCCTGTTCGGCATCGATAAGCTGCGCAACGTCGAGCGCAGCGTTGCCCAGTTGGCCACAGTCCTCGAAAAGCTGGTGTAAACCGCGCGGTGAGCGTCATGTCCGAGCCCCAGCCATGACGAACACCGCCCCCCCGGTCCTGCTGAGTGCCCACCGGCTCTCCAAGTCCTACACGATGGAAGCGGGCCTTGTGGCGGCGCTCAGCGACGTGGATCTCGAACTGCGGGCCGGGCAACTCACCGTGCTGCTCGGTGCGTCCGGCAGTGGCAAGTCGACGCTGCTGAATCTCCTCGGGGGTCTCGATGTGCCGAGCAGTGGCGAGGTGCGCTATCTCGGTGTGCCGTTGCCGGTCCAGGTCAGCGACGAACTGACCGAGTATCGCCGCCGGCACGTCGGGTTCGTGTTCCAGTTCTACCACCTGATACCTGGACTGACTGCCCGGGAAAATGTGGCATTGGTGGCCGAGATAGCCGATGCACCCCTCACGCCTGAACAAGCGTTGGCGCGCGTGGGCCTTTCCGATCGTCTGGACCATTTCCCATCGCAGCTCTCCGGTGGCGAGCAGCAGCGCGTGGCAATCGCGCGTGCGATCGTCAAGCGTCCGCGCGTCTTGCTGTGCGACGAGCCTACCGGAGCCCTCGACGTGGCGACCGGCCGGCTGGTGCTGCAGGTACTCGAGGAGGTGAGTCGTGATCCGGCCACCACCACGGCCATCATTACCCACAATGTCGCCATCGGCAGTCTGGCCGATCAGGTGCTGCACCTCAGCAGCGGAAGGATCGTCGGCCGCGAACAGCATGAGTCCCGCGTGCCGGTCGCTTCCATCGTCTGGTGAGGCCCCGTGACCACCTTGCAGCGCAAGTTGTGGCGGGAACTCTGGCAGCTGCGGCTGCAGCTGCTGTCCATCGCCCTCGTGGTAGCAGCGGGTGTCATGACCGTGGTCACCATGAATGGCAGTTACTGGAGCCTGCTGGCCGCACGTGACCAGTATTACCAGCAAAGCCGCTTTGCCGATGTCTGGGTGGGGCTGAAGCGCGCACCGCAGTCGCTGCTTGCTCAGGTAGCGGCACTGCCCGGCGTCGCGGCGGTCGAGGCGCGGGTGACCGCGCTGGCCAGGCTCGACCTCGGCAGCGAGGGGCCGCCGGCCCAGGCGCGTATGCTCGGCCTGCCTGCGCCAGTCCGACCTGCCATCAACGACATCGTCTTGCTGCGCGGGCGCTACCTCGCCGATGGCACGGCCAGCGAGGTCATTGTCAGTGAGAAGTTCGCTGCGGCTCGGCATTTGCAGCCTGGCGCCGAGATCGCGGTCATCCTCAACGGCCGTCGGCAGCTGCTGACAGTGGTCGGAGTGGCGAGCTCGCCGGAGCACTCCTATTCCGTTCCCCCGGGTTCACTGCTGCCGGACTACCAGCGCTTCGGCGTGCTGTGGGTGGGCACTGCTTTTCTGGCGGCCGCGCTAGACATGGAAGGTAGCTTCAACGAATTGACCCTGCGACTCGAGTCATCGGCCAGACGTGAGCAGGTGATTGCCGGCATCGATGCGCTGCTGGAGCCCCAGGGTGGTCTCGGGGCCTACGGACGCGAAGATCAGGTATCCGCGCTGGTGCTGGCGAATGAAATGCGGGAATTGCGCGTGCTCGGCAGTCTGGTCCCAGCGATCTTCCTTGGTGTGGCCATGTTCCTGCTGCACCAGGTCATGGAGCGTCTGATCAGCACCCAGCGGGGCGAGATTGCCATACTCAAGGCCTTTGGTTACCGGGATCTGGAAACGGGTCTGCACTTTCTGGGTTTTGCGCTGGCGCCTGCCGTGCTGGGCGCAGCGCTCGGCATGCTGGCAGGCGTGCAGCTCGGTTCTGCACAGGTTTCCCTGTACGGTGAATACTTTGAGCTGCCAGAACTGGCCTATCGGACCTCGCTGCCGCTCTTGCTGCTCGCGGCTGGCACCAGTCTGCTTGCCGCCATCAGCGGCGCTGCATCGGCTGTGCAGAAGGTCGTGCGCCTACCACCGTCGGTGGCCCTGCAGCCTGCGCCGCCTGCCAACTACCACTCGGGGTGGCTGGAGACACTGGGCGTTCTGCGAAAACTGCCGGCGGGTTTTCGGCTCGTGCTGCGCACGCTGGCGCGGCAACCGACCCATGCCTTGATGAACGTGCTCGGCATTGCCTCGGCACTCGCCATCCTGGTCGTAGGTTTTCTGCTGTTCGACAGCATCGGGTTTCTCATGGATCGTCAGTTCCGGCAGATGCAGCAGGAGGACCTCAACCTGACCTTCACGCATGAGGTGGCAGCAGAGGTCAGCTTTGAGTTGCAGCGTCTGCCGGACGTTACCGCGGTCG
This sequence comes from Gammaproteobacteria bacterium, assembly GCA_036796405.1. GTDB lineage: Bacteria > Pseudomonadota > Gammaproteobacteria > Pseudomonadales > Pseudohongiellaceae > CAILUG01. The sequence continues at coordinate 49,943 of DAIRDB010000004.1, forward strand.
AGACCTGGCGCGCTGCACCGGCGAGATTCCGCCATGGGCATCTGGAGCAGGAAGTCCTCGTGACGGCTTTCGCGCCGGGCAGTCTCCTGCGTCGCCTGCTGGATGCTGATGGTCGGCAGCTGCGGCTGCCACCGGAAGGACTGCTGCTCAGCGAGCAGCTAGCCGACAACCTTGAACTCGCGCCAGGTGACAGCGTCGCCGTGGAATGGCTGGATGGCAGGCGTTTGCGTTCGACCCTGACGATTGCGGCCACGATCGATGACTATCTCGGGACTGCTGCTTACCTGAGCAGTGAGGCACTGCAACGTGCCACGGGCACCGGCGCTCTGGCCAGCGGTGCCTGGCTTGCCACCGCGGATGATGATGTTGCCGCCCTGCATGCAAGCCTGACGCGGCGGCCGGCCGTCGCCGGCATCGACTCGCCGCATGACTTGTTGCAGTTGTTCGAGGCACAGATGGCAAAGACTCTGACCGTCAGCAGTGCTTTTCTGCTGGGCTTCGCCAGCCTGATTGCCTTCGGAGTGCTGTACAACAGCGCCCATATCGCTTTGGCCGAGCGTAGCCGTGAACTCGCCAGCATGCGGGTCATGGGATTTCGTCAGCATGAGGTGGCCGCTCTCTTGCTCGGGGAGCAGGTAGTCTTGCTGGTGTTGGCGCTACCTTTGGGATGTGCGTTCGGTTACGGGCTGACCTCTGGCATCATTGCCAGCATCGCCTCCGATACCTACCGCATGCCCTTGGTAGCCGAAGGCTCCAGCTTCGCCATGGCCGTCGCGGTGGTGTTGGTGGTGTCTTCCTTCAGCCTGCTGGTCGTGCGCCATCGACTCGATCGTCTTGACCTGATTGCGGCGCTGAAAACCCGCGAGTAGAGGAAAGGCCATGGTGAATCGCAAAACCTATTTTTCCGTTCTGCTCGGCAGCGGTCTCCTCGCGGTCCTGGGCTGGTTGCTATGGCCAGCCCCGCTGGAAGTGGAGTTCGCAGCTGTCGCTCAACGTCCCCTGCGTGTCGTCATCGAAGAGCAGGGTCGTACCCGCGCGCACGCTCCCTTTCTGGTGGCTGCGCCCGTCACTGCCCGCCTGCTGCGACCCGTGCTGGAGGCCGGCGACCGGGTGACGGCGGGGCAGGTACTGGCCACGCTCGCCGTCGCGCCCGATGATGCGCGGGCCATTGCTGTCGCGAAAGCCAACGTCAAGGTGGCCGAGGCGCGTCGTGACGCGGCGGCGGCGGGGATCACCGAAGCCGAGGGCGCGTTGGCGCTGGCGCGCCGGGAAGCCGAGCGCCGTCAGGAACTGGCCAAGAATAGGCTAGCCACGCCCGAGGAAGTAGACAGCTTCCTGCAGGCTGCCGACGCTGCGCAGGCGCGCCTGGCGAGTCAGCGCGCCGCACTTGTCGCGGCCGAGGCCGAGGTGCTCGGTGCTCGCTCCTGGCTGCTTGGCAGCACCGGCAGCGAGAGCGAGGCACTGCTGCCGGTGGTCGCTCCGGTCAGCGGCACGCTGTACCGAGTGTACGAGCCCAACGAGCGGGTGGTGGTGGCTGGCACGCCGCTTTACGCGCTGAGTCAGGATGATGCGCTGGAGGTGGTGGTGGATCTGCTGACGCAGGACGCGGTGCAGGTACGTGAGGGCCAGCCACTGCGCATCACGGGTTGGGGTGGCTCGGAGGAGTTGCAGGGCGTGGTGGAGCGCGTGGAGCCGCAGGCCTTCACCAAACTGTCTGCACTCGGCGTGGAGGAGCAACGGGTCAACGTGATCGGTCGGCTCGACACGGTGCCAGTCGGCCTCGGCGCTGAATACCGGATCACGGCCGCGATCGTGCTTTCCGAGCGTGCTGCGGTGCTCACCGTGCCCGTGTGGGCTCTGTTCCGGAAGGAAGGGAAGTGGCAGGCGTTCGCAGTGGTAAGCGGCCAGGCAGAGCGGCGGGAGGTCGGCGTGGGTCAGCGTAACGCGACTTGGGCAGAGGTACTGTCAGGCCTCGAGGAGGGAGAGTCGGTCGTTGTCTTTCCGCCGCAGAGCTTGCAGGACAGTGCGCGCGTGGTGGAAGCGGATCAGTAATCCACGCCCTTGCGGGCCTGCACGCCGGCCTCGTAGGCGTGCTTGAGACTCTTCACTTCGGAGACCGTGTCGGCCAGTGCACGTAATTCACTGCCACCACCGCGGCCCGTGACAACCACACTCAGTGACGGGCTACGAGCTCGCAGCGCCTGCAGCACGTGGGCCGCTGGCAGAAACTGGTAAGCCAGCATGTAAGTCAGCTCGTCGAGCAGCAGCAGGTCTAGCTGCGGATCCTGCAAAAGGCGCTCCGCCTCCTGCCAGGTGCGCTGAGCAGCCGCCTGGTCGGCGGCGAAATTCTGGGTGTCCCAGGTAAAGCCGGTACCCATCTGGAAAAACTCGATCTGAGGGAACTGGCTGCGCAGCAGTAGCTCCTCGCCGGAGGGCTGGGTGCCCTTGATGAATTGCACCACCGCCACGCGCTGTCCCCAGCCCAAGGCCCGTAGCACCATGCCAAACCCGGACGTGGTCTTGCCCTTGCCGTCTCCGGTCAGCAGCAACAGCACGCTGCGCTGTAGATCGGCCTTGGCGATCGAGGCATCTACGCTCGCCTTCTGGCGGGCCATTGCATTGTTGAATTTGTCAGCCTGCATGACTATCGAACGAAACTCGCTAAGAGGAGGGTGCGTCGCCACCAGAGCTCGGACCATCGACGGGGGGCGTGGCTGGTACGTCAGCCGGCGTCTCCAGGCTCATCCGGCCCAGGCTGCCACTGCGCAGGTCGTTGAGCACAACCTCGCCGGCCTTCGTGAAGTCCACGCCAGCCTTGGTGAGGCAGCCGCGCGCCCGCCCGATCCGTTCGAGCATGGCCAGCGGGGATTCATCTAGCTGCTCTAGCCCGTATCGTTCGCGCAGCGCCTGCGGGTACCGGTTGCGCAGGAACTCGAGGGCGAAGAGGCCAACGTCCCCTAGTTCGATAGCGGTATTGCGGATGGCACCGCTGACTGCCAATCGATAGGCCGCTTGCTGGTCCTCCAGTTTTGGCCAGAGGATGCCGGGCGTATCCAGCAGCAACAGATCCTCGCTGAGCTTGATCTCCTGGCGGGCCTTGGTCACTGCCGGCTCGTTGCCGACCTTGGCGATCTTGCGGCCGGCGAGCAGATTGATGAGTGTACTTTTGCCCACGTTCGGTATGCCGACGATCATCAGTCTGTTGCAGCGACGCGCCCGCGCGGGCAGATCGCTGGCGCTGCGCCGCAGCAGTTCCCGCACGCTGCGCGGATCGCCCTTGTCGAGCAGCAGACAGGCTCTGCCACGTTGCTGGTAGAAGTCGAGCCACTGCGCGGTGACAACCGGGTCTGCCAGATCGCTCTTGGCCAGTACGAGCAGGCGACTGCGATCGCCGATCAGTTTGTTCAGCAGGGGATTTTCACTGGCGTGGGGCAGTCTGGCATCCACGACTTCGATAACAGCATCGACCTGCTGCAGCGCCTCGGCGATCTCCCGCCGCGCTTTGTGCATGTGGCCCGGGTACCAGCCGATACTCATGAAAACTCCGAGGGCTTCAAACGGCGGTCATTTTAGCCATAATCGCAGCCCCGAATCGCCGCAAACGGCCAGGAAGCACCACGCATGAGCGTCGAAGCGCGTATCCGCAGCAAAGTCCTCCAGCAGTTGCAGCCGGACCACTGGCAGCTCGACAACGAAAGTCACCTGCACGCCGGACCGCGCACCGATTCGCATTTCAAGCTGGTCGTTGTCTCGGCAGCGTTCGTGGGCCTCAGCAAGGTGAAGCGGCATCAGCGCCTTTATCAGTTGCTCAAAGAGGAACTGGCCGGGCCCGTGCATGCCTTGGCGCTGCATCTCTACACGCCGGGTGAATGGAGTGAAGCTACCGTTCCGGCATCACCGGACTGTGAAAAAAAACACTGATTTCCGTGGGTTGCCTCGGGTAGTGGCGCGTGCATCACGGCTTGTGCCAAGGGGCACAGGGCGGTTCAGGCCCGGGCGCTGCCTGTGCTAGCATGAGCCCCGTGAATACGAAGCAACAAAACCGCCGTTGCGTTCCAAACCCGTAACCATGACCACTGCTTACCCCCATCGTCGCGGCCGTCTCGTCACCGCGCTACTGTTCGTGGCGCTGCTGGCCGGCGGCTACCACCTGTCGCCCGTGACCGTCCCCGAGCCTTTCGCCAGGGCGAGGCCCGTCCAGTACCCGCAGCTCAGCTACCACATCCCGGACGCCAGCGCCGTGGGGGTGCCGAACTTCGGCGCCATCAAGGACGTCCAGCTCAGAAAGAAGACCTTTCTGGATTTCCTGCAGCCCTTCGTCGACGCCAAGAACAACGAAGTACGGATGCAAAGGCGTCGACTCGAACTCATCGCGGCCAAGTTGCAACGGGGTCAGCGGCTACGCCAGGACGAAAACCGCTTCCTGTGGGATCTCGCTCTCAACTACGAGGTAAAGACCGACGACCTTCATGACGAAGGCTTCATCGACCGCCTGTTGCACCGCGTGGATATCCTGCCCCCCTCACTGGTCCTGGCGCAGGCAGCCAACGAGTCTGCGTGGGGTACGTCCCGCTTTGCCAAAGAGGGCAACAACTTTTTCGGGCAGTGGTGCTACCAGGAGGGCTGCGGGCTGGTGCCGGTCCGGCGCCGCGCCAATGCCAGTCACGAGGTGAAGAGCTTCAGCAGCATCGAAGAGTCGGTATCTGCATATTTCCGCAATCTGAACACCAATCCCGGCTATCAGGACCTGCGGCTTACACGGCAGGCGCTGCGCAGCAAGGAACAACCGATCGACGGCATTTCGCTGACAGAAGGTCTTGAGCGGTACTCCGAGCGCGGAGAGGCCTATGTGGACGACCTGCAGCGGATGATCTATCGGAACAAGCTGCTCAACCGGGACCGCACTCTCTATCCCTGAGGCTAGCGGTCGGGCTGCGAGGGGTTGAACCAGGGCACCGAGTACCAGAAGTAACGGCCATCACGTCCGGGCGCGGTGCAGTTGTAACGAAAGCGCCGGCCACCGAGATCGGATGATGGGGTGACACGGAAGCGTTTGCCGGCGCCCTCGACAGGCTCTACCTGCATGCGGCGATCATTGACGTAGCAGGCGAGGGCATCCCAGCGATAGTTCCCCGTGAACTCGAGCACAGCCGACGGTCGCACCGCGTCGGTGATAGGTCCGGCCGGCTCGATCTGCCGCAAATCGAAAGCGAGGCTTTCCACCTTGGGCGCAAAGGTACGCACTGGGGCGTAGATGCCGGAAAACGGAAAGCGGGGCAGCGCAGCAAAGTCGGATGTGGCATTGATCGGGCCCGAGTGCTGGCCAAGGCCGATGAAACCGAGTCTCTCCACCAGTGCTTCGATCGCCGGGTCGTATTCGCCGTACGGATAGGCGTGGACTTTGTGGCTTTGGCCAGTTTCGGCGAGGATCTTGGCTTCGGCATCGACGATCTCTTTTTCGATGCGCGCCAGCCAGTTTGTATCGTCCTCACCGGTAAGTCTCTCCAAGAAGTAGGCATGGGACACGCTGTGATTGGCGAGTGTTGCTCCTTGGCCAGCCATTTCGCGCAACTGGCTCCATGAACTGTAGAGGCCGGGGTTGGAGCCGACGAGCCCGCTGGGCACGAATACCGTGAATGGCCAGTCGTAGTCGCGTAGCAAGGGAAAAGCCGTTTCGTAGACAGACACGTAAGCATCGTCGAACGTGATGACAGCCGGCTTGGCGGGCAGGGCATCGCCCGTCTGCAGCGCCGTCAGCACGGTCATCAGCGGCAGTACCGTGAAATCGTGGTCGCGCAGGTAGTCCATGTGCGTCTTGAATTCGTCGGGAGTCACGCTGGTAGAACGTGGGGTAGCGCTGCTGATGTGGTGGTACTGCAGGATTACCGCCTGCGGCTGGGCCACCAGCAGCGCGGGACCCATGGCAGCCAGGCAAAGCACTATTCTGGAGACAATACCGGTCAGTAAGGGCACGGGGCAGCAAAAATGGCAATCGGGAAACGCGCTCATTATACTGACGCCGCTGTCGAATCTTCACGTGCTGCCTGTGCCATGAGCGTAGTTTCCCTCGCAAAGATGCCTGCCAAAGATCCTCGCAAGGCGACCTTCACCCTCAATCGCCTGCATAAATCGTTGCGGGCCGACGTGGGCCGCGCCATCGGGGATTTCAACATGATCCAGGAAGGTGATCTGGTCATGGTCTGTCTTTCCGGTGGCAAGGATTCCTACACACTGCTGGATCTCTTGCTCAGCCTGCAAAAACACGCACCGATCGACTTCCGCATCAAAGCGGTGAATCTCGACCAGAAGCAACCCGGCTTTCCCGAACACGTCCTGCCCGCCTATCTCGAATCGATCGGCGTGGATTACCACATTCTCGAGCAGGATACGTACTCGGTGGTCGTCGACAAGACCGAACCGGGCAAGACGTACTGTGGCCTTTGCTCCCGCCTGCGCAGAGGCAGCCTTTACAGCTATGCCGAGCGCATCGGGGCCACCAAGATCGCCCTCGGGCATCACCGCAATGACCTCTTGGAAACGTTGTTTCTCAACATGTTTTTTGGCGGCAAGCTCAAAGCAATGCCGCCGAAACTGCTGAGTGATGATGGTCGCCATGTCGTCATTCGTCCTCTCGCCTACTGCAAGGAAAACGACATCGCAAAGTATGCAAGGCTGAAAGAGTTTCCCATCATTCCCTGCAACCTGTGCGGCAGCCAGGAGAACATGCAGCGCAAGGAGATCAAGTCCATGCTGAACGACTGGGAGCGCATGCATCCAGGGCGACTCGACGTGATGTTCAAGAGCCTGCTCAACGTGGTGCCCTCCCACCTTGGCGATACCTCTCTGTTCGACTTCCAGGCACTCGAGCAGCGGCGGGCGGTGCGGCAGGTGCTGCCGCCGCAGTTTGAGCGTATCGATGTGACCGAACTGACGTGAATGGAGATCCCGCACGCCTCTCTGCATCCCGCCACCCTGCGCAACCTGGTGGAGGAATTCGTGACGCGCGAGGGTACTGACTATGGCCAGGAATTCAGCTTGCAGAGCAAGGTCGATCAGGTGCTTCGCCAGCTTCGCGAACACAGCGCCGTCATCGTCTACGACGCCAGCAGCGGCACCTGTTCCATCCAGCGCGCCGGGGGAACTGCCCGGCCATGAATGAGAAAGCACCGGCGCCAGCCAGAGTCCTCCTGCTCGACGCCAAGGGACTGTTTTGCCCCGAGCCGGTCATGCTCCTCCACAAAACGTTTCGGGAACTTGGGGCCGGGGAGGAGGTGGGCGTGGAAGCCACGGATCCCTCCACGCAGCGTGACATCCCCAAGTTCTGTCTTTTTCTTGGACACGAACTGCTTTCCAGCCGTGAAGAGGGCGGCGTCTACTTCTACCAGATCCGCAAGAAGATCGGGCCCTGAAGACGGTGCGGATACTCGCTGACGAAAACATTGCCTCAGTCAGGGAGCAGTTTGCAGCACTCGGTGATGTGATCACTGTGCCGGGGCGCAGTATCACCCGTAATCTGCTCGCCGATTGCGACGCATTGCTGGTGCGCTCCGTGACAGCCGTGGACGCCAGGCTGCTCGCGGGTACGCGCTGCCGCTTCGTCGCCAGCGCCACCAGCGGCACCGACCATGTCAACACAGCGCAGTTGGCTGCTGCCGGTATCGGTTTCGCCGCTGCACCGGGGTGCAATGCCATCTCCGTCGTCGATTACGTGTTCGCTGCGCTGGCTGCCCTCGCGTCTGCCCGGCTTGTCGACCCGGACTGGAGAAAGCTGTCTTTCGGGATCGTCGGCTGCGGGCACATCGGTAGTGCGCTGGTGCAGCGCCTGCTCGCGCTCGGCGTCGATGTGATCGTCCATGACCCGCTGCTGCCGGCTGCCCATCCGCTCGCGTCCCGCTTTCGCGGTCTCGAAGAGGTTCTGGCTCGCCAAGTGGTCAGTCTGCATGTCCCCCTCACGGAGACGGGTCCCTACGCGACTCGACATCTGCTGGATGCAGAGCGACTCGCCGCGCTGCAGCCGGGGACCATTCTGATCAATGCGGCGCGTGGCAGCGTGGTCAGCAACGAGAAGCTGCTGCAGCGTCTCGACGCTGCGGCCAACCTCGTCGTGGTACTGGATGTGTGGGAGCAGGAACCTGCGCTCAAACTGCCGCTACTGGAGCGCGTAGCACTCGGGACGCCCCACATCGCCGGCTATAGTCACGAGGGCAAAATGCGTGGCACAGAGCAGATCCGGGAGGCCCTTTGCCGCTTCTTCGGGCTGCAATCACCCAATGCGGCGGGGTACGGCGACTCCCCACAGTCTCTGCTGTCGGTTGTGGCCGATGACTCTGCAGCGGAACAGTTCAACAGTCTGCTGCTGGCTAGCTACGACATCCGTCGGGACGATCTGGCCTTGCGGCAAGCGTGCCGGGAGTCAGACCCGGCAGCGGCGTTCGATCGCTTGCGCAAACATTACCCGAAGCGGCATGAATACAGCCATTTTCGGGTGAGCACGCTAGGTCTCCGGGAAGCGCTACACCCGCATTTGCGTGCCCTTGGGTTTCGTGTGGGTGATCCGTGAACCCGATCAATCCTGACGGTAGGTGGCGAGGAAGCGTCCAAGCCGGGTCATGGCATCGGCAAGCACTTCCTTGTGTGGCAGGAAGACTACACGGAAGTGCTGGAAGTCAGTGATGTTGAAGCCGCTGCCTTTCACCAGCAGCACCTTTTCTTTCAACAGGAAGTCCAGCACGAACTTGTCATCACTCTGCATCGGGTGGATCTTGGGATCGAGACGCGGGAAAAGGTAGAGCGCCCCCTTCGGCTTCACGCAACTCACGCCTGGTATGGCGTTCAGCATTTCCCAGGCCAGATCCCGTTGATCGCAGAGACGACCGCCCGGCACGATCAATTCGTTGATGCTCTGATAACCGCCCAGCGCGGTCTGGATCGCCTGCTGGGCAGGCACATTGGCGCAGAGTCTCATGTTGGAGAGTATCTCCAAGCCCTCAATGTAATCCTGCGCCTTGTGACGTGCACCACTCAGCACCATCCAGCCGGCACGAAAGCCTGCCAGTCGATAGTTCTTCGACAAGCCGCCGAAAGAGACGATGAGGATGTCGTCGGCCAGTCGCGCCATCGGCACGTGGACGGCACCGTCATACAAGATCTTGTCGTAGATCTCATCTGCATACACGACGAGGTTGTGCTCGCGTGCCACTTGCACGATCTCCTTCAGCAAGGCTTCACTGTAGACTGCACCCGTGGGGTTATTCGGATTGATAACGACGATGGCCTTGGTGCGAGGGCTGACCTTGCTGCGGATATCGGCAATGTCCGGATACCAGTCGGCTGCCTCGTCGCAGCGATAATGCACCGCCGTACCGCCGGAGAGGGCAACCGCAGCCGTCCATAGCGGGTAATCCGGGGCCGGCACCAGCACCTCGTCGCCGTTGTTCAGCAAGGCCTGCATGGCCATCACGATCAATTCGCTGACACCATTGCCGAGGTAAATGTCGTTGATGCCGACGCCCTTGATGTTGACCCGTTGGGTCTCGTGCATGACCGCCTTGCGGGCATTGAACAAACCCTTCGAGTCCGAGTAGGCCTGCGATTCAGGCAATTTCAGGATCACGTCCCGCAGGATCTCTTCCGGGGCATCGAAACCGAAGGCCCCCGGGTTGCCGATGTTGAGCTTGAGGATCTTGAACCCCTCTTCCTCCAACCGCTTGGCCTGCTGAAGTGCGGGGCCCCGGATTTCGTAGCAAACGTGGCGCAGCTTGTCTGATTGTTTGATACTGCTCATGGGTAGTCCCGGTTGGTCTTGGTGAATGGTGAAAACAGGCGCGGCATTGTACTGACTGCGTGCTGCCGCCACTACCCGTCGGTCCCGGCGGGGCAAAGATAATTCCTTCAAAAGGACAGGGCAGAAGTGGAAAAGGTAAAGAAATCAGAAGAGCAGTGGCGCGCGGAGCTTTCACCGGAGGAGTACAGGGTCACTCGCGAAAAGGGAACCGAGCGAGCCTTTACGGGTGCTTACTGGCGCAGCAAGGGTGATCGTGGTGACTATGTCTGTCGCTGTTGTGGAACGGTGCTGTTCCAAGCGGAATCCAAGTTTGACTCTGGCTGTGGTTGGCCAAGTTTCACTGCCCCGGCCGAGGCGCGGTGCATTGAGGAGCATGCCGACTTCAGCCATGGCATGACGCGCACCGAGGTGATCTGCAGCTGCTGCGACGCCCATCTTGGACACGTGTTTGACGACGGTCCGGCGCCGACCGGGCTGCGCTACTGCATCAATTCCGTGTCCCTGCGCTTTGTGCCGGACCCGGCAGAGGAGAGGTCCTGAATTGGTCTCCGTTAGCCCGAGACGTCGAGTTGGTTTTTTGTTTTTCACACACTGTGGCCGTGTGCCTCTTCGCCTCGGGCTAACGAGTGGACGGGAAGCTAGCGGTTGGCTTGGTTTCGGCAAAGGGCGCAAATTGCATGCCATGAAGCACCCTGTGCCGCGACCCCGATGCGGGTCTCTTGTTTGTTGAATAAGGTTCCGTGCTAGGGCATAATCGCCCGCTGAATTTTCGACGAAGTGTTCGTAACCAATTGATTTGACGGGATTTTCTGAAGTCGCTGAGCGCCGGCGCTCGGCAATTTCGCTCCCGGCCCCTTATCCACCGCCGCCCCATTTCGGCACTCACCCAGCAGGACAGAGACATGCAAGCCACCATCGAAACCCTCTCCACTCTGGAGCGCAGACTGACCATCGCCGTGCCGGCAGCGGCCGTGGAAAGCCAGATCGCACAGCGCCTGAACGAAGCGGCGAAGTCCGTTCAGCTCAAAGGTTTTCGCAAGGGCAAGGTGCCGGTGAAGGTCGTCAAGGAACGCTTCGGTGGCAGCGTCCGTCAGGAGGTGCTCGGCGAGCTGATGAGTCAGAGTTATTACGAAGCACTCGGCCAGCACAACGTCAGGCCGGCGAGTCAGCCGCGCATCGATCCGAAGACCGTGGCCGCTGGTCAGGATCTCGAATTCTTTGCCACCTTCGAAGTGTATCCCGAAGTCTCGTTGGGTGATTTTTCCACCGTCAAGGTCGAGCGCAAGGTCGCGGACATCAGCGAGGCTGACGTCGATAAAATGATCGAGACGCTGCGCAAGCAGCGGCAGACCTGGAGCGAGGTGGACCGTCCGGCGCAAAACGGCGACCAGGTACTGATCGATTTCGAAGGCAAGATCGACGGCGTGGTCTTCGAAGGTGGCAGCGCAAAGGGTACCAAGTTGCTTCTCGGCTCCAATCGCATGATCGAGGGTTTCGAAGCCGGATTGGTAGGTGCATCGAAGGGCGAGCGCAAAGTACTTTCGCTGGTGTTTCCGTCCGACTATCACAAGGCGGACTTGGCCGGAAAGCCGGTGGAGTTTTCCGTGGACGTCTCCCAAGTGGCCGAGCCTGTGCTGCCCGAGCTGGACACAGCCTTCTTCGCCTCCTTCGACGTTAAAGAGGGCGGTGAAGCGGAGTTCCGCAAGGAAGTCAGGTCCAACATGGCGCGAGAGTTGCGCAATGCTGTACGCAACAGCGTGAAGAATCAGGTAGTGAGCGAATTGCTCAAGTTGCACAAGGTCGACCTGCCGCGTGCGCTGGTGGCAAGCGAGATTTCCGTTTTGCGTCAGCAGACTGCCCAGCAGTACGGCGGCGGGCGACAGCTCGACGAAAAAATGCTGCCGAATGAATTGTTTACAGAGCAGGCGCAGCGCCGCGTCGGACTCGGCCTCATCATGAATGAGGTCATACAGCAAAATCAGTTGAAGGTGGATCCTGCCGCCGTGCGCAGGTTGGTGGAAGAATTGGCGGAAAGCTATGAGCAGCCGCAAGAAGTAATCAAGTGGTACTACTCCAACAAGGAGCAGTTAGCACAAATCGAAGCCATGGCTCTTGAAGAAGCGGTGATCGACCATATTCTTTCGAAGGCGCAGGTAGCAGATGTCAGCTGTGCCTATGAGGAAGCTCTGAAGCCTGCGAACGCCTGACCTGCCGGCTCGTATTGGCAGCGTCACTTTCACTGCTGGTCCATCAACAGGAAGCAAGTCATGAATCGCAGCCAACGCGAAATGTTCGCCACCCCCGGTCTCAGCCTGCAGGAAATCCAGGCGGCGCTGGTGCCGATCGTCGTCGAACAGACTGCGCGCGGCGAACGTTCCTACGACATCTATTCGCGGTTGTTGAAGGACCGCGTGATTTTCATGGTCGGTCCTGTCGAAGACTACATGGCAAATCTGGTGGTGGCGCAGTTGCTGTTCCTCGAGTCCGAAAATCCGGACAAGGACATCCACGTCTACATCAATTCTCCCGGGGGCGTAGTAACGGCTGGCTTGTCGATTTATGACACGATGCAGTTCATCAAGCCGGATGTCAGCACTATGTGCATCGGACAGGCGGCCAGCATGGGTGCTTTGCTGCTCGCCGGTGGCGCAAAGGGTAAGCGCTATGCCCTGCCACATTCGAGAGTCATGATCCATCAGCCCAGTGGTGGTGCACAGGGCCAAGCCTCGGATATTCACATCCAGGCGCAGGAAATTCTCACCATGCGTGAGAAGCTCAATCGGATCATGTCCAATCACACGGGCCAGCCTATGGACGTCATCGCGAAGGATACGGATCGCGACAACTTCATGAGCGCCAGTCAGGCCAAGGATTATGGTCTGATCGATCAGGTGCTCGACCGACGTCTCCCGGTTCCCAGCGCCAAATAACAGCGCTTTTCTAGTCTGACTTGCGTATCACCGGTCCACAGCCGGTGGTGTGTGCGCATTGCGTTTACGCTCCCTGTCAGGACTTGTAAAAGCAGTTGAATGCCTGCATCTTAAACTCATCAGTCAAGCAGTGGAGCGCCGATATGGCAGGGGACAAATCCAAAGACGATTCCGGCAAATTGCTCTATTGCTCCTTCTGCGGCAAAAGCCAGCACGAAGTCCGCAAACTCATCGCCGGTCCCTCGGTCTTCGTGTGCGACGAGTGTGTCGATCTCTGCAACGACATCATCCGTGAAGAGATCCAAGACAAGAGCAGCGACAACAAGAAGCGTGAACTACCGACTCCGGCGGAGATCTGCGACATCTTGGACCAGTACGTGATCGATCAGGGCAAGGCCAAGAAAACCCTGGCAGTGGCGGTCTACAATCACTACAAGCGTCTCAACTTCAAGACCAAGAAGAGCGACGATGTCGAGATCGGCAAGAGCAATATTCTGATCATCGGACCCACGGGCACCGGCAAGACGCTGCTTGCCGAAACACTGGCTCGCCTGCTGGATGTGCCGTTCACCATCGCAGATGCGACGACGCTTACCGAAGCAGGCTACGTGGGTGAGGATGTCGAGAATATCATCCAGAAACTGTTGCAGAAGTGCGATTACGACGTAGAAAAAGCCCAGGTTGGCATTGTCTACATCGATGAGATCGACAAGATTTCCCGCAAGTCCGACAACCCGTCGATCACGCGGGACGTGTCCGGGGAAGGAGTACAGCAAGCGCTGCTCAAACTCATCGAGGGCACGATCGCCTCAGTGCCGCCACAGGGTGGTCGCAAACATCCGCAGCAGGAATTTCTGCAGGTGGATACATCCAATATCCTGTTCATCTGTGGTGGCGCCTTCGCTGGTCTCGATCGCATCATTCGGTCGCGAACTGAAAAGGGCGGGATCGGCTTCGTGGCGGACATCCGCAGTCAAGACAACGCGGTCAGCACGTCTGAAGTGCTGCAGCAGGTAGAGCCGGAAGACCTGGTCAAATATGGTCTCATTCCGGAGTTCGTCGGGCGCCTGCCCATGATTGCCACGCTTGGTGAACTCGACGTGGATGCCTTGGTGCGTATTCTCAAGGAACCCAAGAATGCCTTGGTGAAACAGTACGCCAAGCTTTTCGAAATGGAAGGGGTGGAGCTGCAGTTCCGCAATGAAGCGCTGCGTGAAGTGGCTCGTCGTGCCAAGGAGCGCAAGACCGGTGCTCGCGGATTGCGTTCGATCATGGAAGGAGTACTGCTCGATACCATGTTCAACATCCCCTCGCAGAAGAACGTCAGCAAGGTGATCATCGATGAATCGGTGATCAAGGGCGAGTCCTCGCCATTGCTGGTCTATGCCAACAGCGATACGGCTGTCCCGGCGCCAGCGAAAGATAAACAGGTGAATGGTTAGCAGCATGGACAAATCGACGTTGGCTCAATTGCCGTTCCTCCCCCTGCGTGGGGTCGTCGTGTATCCCCAGATCGTTCATCCTCTTTTTGTGGCTCGCGAGAAATCAATCCGTGCCTTGAAGGCAGCGATGGCGGCAGACAAGAAAGTCGTATTGGCTGCCCAGAAACAGCATTCGGAAGATGACCCCCGTAAGGACGATCTGTACACCATTGGCACGGTTGCCACGGTCCTGCAACTCATGCATGTCAACGATGGCACCGTGAAAGTACTGGTGGAAGGCATCGAGCGTGTACATATCCGTAGTCTGCAGTTCGACGGCGATTGCTACATGGCAGAGATCGTGCCCATGACCAGCCAGCCAGTTGAGGACAAGGAGATCGAGATCCTGATGCGTTCCCTGCTGTCGCAGTTCGACCAGTATGTGCAGCTGAGCAAGAAAATTTCCTCGGAGGTGCTGACTTCCATTACCAGTATCGACGACCCAAGTCGGTTGGTGGATACGATCGCGACCCACATGGCGCTGCAGTTGCAAGAGAAACAGAACTTGCTGGAGCTGGCCAACCTGAAGCCACGTATCGAGCACCTGATGGCGCTGATCGAATCGGAAATCGATATTTTCCAAGTGGAAAAGCGCATCCGTGGTCGCGTCAAGAAACAGATGGAAAAGAGCCAGCGCGAGTACTATCTCAACGAGCAGATGAAGGCCATCCAGAAAGAGATGGGCGACCTTGACGAGACGCCGAGCGAGGCCGAGGAGATCAAGAAAAAGATTGAAGAGGCTGGTATGCCAGTGGAGGCCCGGGACAAGGCCAACACCGAATTGAACAAACTCAAGATGATGTCACCGATGTCATCCGAGGCGTCCGTGGTGCGCACCTATCTCGACTGGATGGTCAATGTCCCCTGGAAGAAGCGCACCAAGATCCAGAGTGATCTGTCCAAGGCCGAGGCAACCCTCGAGGGAGACCATTATGGCCTCAAGGACGTGAAGGACAGGATTCTCGAATACCTCGCCGTGCAGAAGCGCGTGAAGAAGTTGAAAGGCCCCATCCTATGTCTGGTGGGTCCTCCGGGCGTCGGCAAGACGTCCTTGGGTGAGTCCATCGCCCGTGCGACCGGGCGCAAGTTCGTCCGTATGGCGCTTGGTGGAGTGCGAGATGAGGCGGAGATTCGCGGGCATCGTCGTACCTACATCGGTTCGATGCCTGGCAAAGTCATACAGCGGATGGCCAAGGCTGGGGTAAAGAATCCGCTTGTGCTCCTCGATGAAATCGACAAGATGGGGATGGACCATCGTGGCGATCCGGCGTCAGCGCTGCTTGAGGTGCTCGATCCCGAACAGAACCACAGCTTCAACGACCATTATCTGGAGGTCGACTACGATCTCAGTGATGTGCTCTTCATCTGTACCTCGAACTCGATGAACATCCCGGCACCCTTGCTTGATCGCATGGAGGTCATCCGCATTCCTGGCTACACAGAGGACGAAAAACTAAATATCGCAACCCGGTATCTCATTCCCAAGCAGAAGGAGAATAATGGTTTGGCGGCAGCCGAGCTCACCTTCAGCGACGACGCGTTGCTGGCACTGATCCGGCACTACACTAAAGAGGCCGGTGTCAGGGGTTTGGAGCGGGAAATTGCCCGTATATGCCGAAAAGTGGTCAAGGAGCGCACGCTCAGCAAGAACGACCCACCCCTTTGCATCACGCCTGACCAACTCGAGAAGTATGCAGGTGTCCACAAGTACGAATACGGCAAGGCAGACGAGACTGACGTCATCGGTCAGGTGAATGGGTTGGCCTGGACCCAGGTAGGAGGGGAGTTACTAACCATCGAAGCTGTTGCCATTCCGGGCAAGGGCAAGATCACGATGACAGGCTCCCTCGGGGACATCATGCAGGAGTCGATTCAGGCGGCGCTGACCGTCGTGAGAAGTCGTGCGGCCAGCCTGGGTATCGAAGACAATTTCCAGGAACACAAGGACCTGCACGTGCACGTCCCCGAGGGTGCCACGCCCAAGGACGGTCCCAGTGCCGGCATCGGCATGTGTACTGCCATGGTCTCTGTTCTAAGCGGCATCCCCGTTCGTAAGGACATTGCCATGACCGGAGAAATCACCTTGCGTGGTCAAGTGCTGCCGATCGGTGGACTGAAGGAAAAGCTGCTGGCTGCCCACCGGGGCAATATAAAGACCGTGATCATCCCCGTGGAAAACGAGCGAGATCTCAAGGAGATTCCCGACAACATCAAGGCCGATCTCCAGATCAAGCCCGTGAAATGGATCGACGAAGTGCTGCAGATTGCCCTGCAGTACATGCCCACGCCCATCGTCGAGAGCAAGACCGACTCCTTGGTCAAGAGCGGCAGCAAGTCCGGCAGCAAGGCGAAGGACAAGTCCAAGAAGTCGATCAATACCCACTGACGTACTTGCCTTGATGTTATGTTTTTCGCCTGATATAAAGCCGGGCCTGCAAAGGACCCGGCTTTTCGTAGCCCCGAACACGCTCTCACCGCGGTAGTACATACTCCGGTTCCTTGATGCCGCACGATGCGCGCCGTCGGCAAACCATCATTTCCCTGTATCCACAACAGCAATAACGAGGACTATCGTGAACAAAGCAGAATTGATCGACGCAGTGGCCCAGAGTGCTGAACTCCCCAAGTCATCGGCCGCCCGGGCAGTCGAAGCAGTGGTCGATTCGATCACGGCCAGTCTGAAGGCGGGTGAAGTTGTCTCGCTGGTCGGTTTTGGCACCTTCAGTGTGAAGGCGCGGCCTGCACGGACCGGTCGCAACCCCAAGACCGGTGAAAGCATTGCCATCCAGGCGAGCAAGGTTCCAGGCTTCAAGCCCGGCAAGGTGCTCAAGGACGAGGTGAACGGCTAAGCCGGGGTCACCTTTCAGGAACCCGTTACATCGAGGAACCAATCAGTGCTGCAGAAAATCCGCGACAATACCCAAGGCATGATCAGCAAAGTGCTGGTGGGCTTGTTGATCGCAGTATTTGCACTCTGGGGCGTCGACACCATCGTGGGGACGTTTCTGGTTGCCACACCGACTCTCAAGGTCAATGGTGACGAAATCTTCACGCAGGAGATCGACTCCCTCTACCAGCGCAATTTCCAGGAGGCGTTGGCAGCCCTCGGTGACAATCCTGACTTTTCCCAGATCGACCAGTTGGCGCTGCGAGAAGCCGCCGTCGATGAACTGATCCAGCGTAAGCTTCTCCAGCAAGCGGCGGCAGAGTCGGGGATGGGTGTTTCTGCTGCCATCATAGATCGACGCATCGCCGGTAATCCTGACTTCCAGGTAGACGGCAAGTTCAACGCCGAGCGCGCCAGACTGGTGTTGCAGGGGGCAGGTTACAGCTCCAGCACCTACCGCGCGGTGCTTGCCGAAGAACTGATGCTGAATCAGCTGATCGTCGCCTATACGGGGTCCGGCTTTGCCACGCCAGATCAGATAGAACGCGTCACGGCCTTGTCACATCAAAAGCGCAGTTTTCGCTATCTCTCGATCCCTGCTGCCCCCTTCCTCGATACGGCAGAAATCGGCGAAACCGACATCAGTGGCTACTACAGCGAGCATCAGCAGGACTTTGCGCAGGAGGAGCAGGCAAAGGTGCAGTATCTGGAACTCAGCAAGGACGCGCTCATGAACTCTGTCGCGGTGACCGAAGAGCAGTTGCAGGCTGCCTATCAGGAAGAAGTGGCGGGTTTTCAGGCGCAGACCGAGCGCCGAGCGTCCCATATCCTGTGGGAAGCGACCAGCGACGCTGACGTCGAGGCTGCCATGCTAGAGGCGACAGCGGTGAAAGTTCGGCTGGATGGCGGTGAAGATTTTGCTCAACTGGCTGCCGAATTTTCCGATGATCCGGGCTCTGCCCAAGCAGGTGGTGACGTTGGTTTCACCACAGGGACCAGTTTTGTCGAACCTTTCGAAGCGGCGTTGAAAGCGCTTGCCTTGAATGAGGTGTCGGCCCCCGTGCGCACCGAGTTCGGTGTGCACCTGATCAAACTTACGGAATTGAACGAGACGGCCGCCGAGCCTTTCGAGTTTCGCCGTGATGCACTGGAGCGGGCCTTGAAGGAACGAGAAGTCGAAACCTTGTTCACGGCCAAGGTGGAGGAACTCAAGAATCTTGCTTTCGAGTCAGTCGATCTCGAGCAGCCCGCCACCCAGATGGGGTTGCCTCTGCAGACCTCCGACTTTTTTACCAGCAGCAACGGCAGTGGTATTGCAAGCTCGGCGGTGGTTCGCGCTGCGGCTTTCGCCAGCGATGTGCTCGACGAAGGCCTCAACAGCGAGGTCGTCTCGTTGGACGAGCGTCGCAGTATCGTCTTGCGGGTTCTGGAGCATACAGAAGCCCAGATACGGCCGCTCGAGCAGGTGCGTGGTGAGGTGGAGCTGATTCTGCGTCAGCAAAAGGCGCAAGAGCAGGCCTCCTCGCTTGGGGAAAGTTTCTTGGCAGGCATGCAAAGCGGCTCCAACATCGATGGTTTGCTGGCCGAGCGTAATCTGAGCTGGAATCAGGTGGATGCCGTGGAGCGCGTGGCGGTGACGCTCGATCCTGCTCTTACGGATCGGGTGTTCACCATGCAGCGCCCGGAGCAGGGCAGTCGCATCGCCGGCTTCCCCATGGAAAGCGGAGACTATGTGATCGTCGAGCTGCAAAGCGTGACCGAAGGAACTGCCGCTGATTTGCGGGAAGGCGAAGCGCAGAACATGCGTAGCTTTATCAGCCAGCAGGCTGGCGCCAACGACTTCACCGCGTTTGCCACCCACCTCGAAGAGCGGGCCGACATCGAAGGCCGCGAGACACAGCTCGAGGTGGTCGACCCGCTGCTCTAACTCAGCGGAACTCGTCCTTCCACGCGCGTAGCGCCCCGAAAACCTGAGCGGCTTCTCCGCCGGCGTAGCGTCCGACCTTTTGCAGGCTTTGCACCACCACAGGATCCTGCCAGCGCAGGAAGGGGTTGGTGGCGAGTTCCTCGCCGATGGTGCTTGGCAGCGTAGGAACACCGACGCTGCGCTTTGCTGACTCCTTGGCAAGTCGCTGCTGTAGAGACTGCTGCTCGCCAAGAACGACCTGGGCAAACTTCAGATTCGACAACGTATACTCATGCGTACAGCAGACGCGTGTTTCGTGGGGCAGCCTGGCCAAGCGCGCTAGAGAGGCCTGCATTTGCGGTGCCGTACCCTCAAACATGCGGCCGCAGCCGGCCGCGAACAGCGTATCGCCACAAAAGAGCAGCGGGCCAC
The DNA here is from genome assembly GCA_036796405.1 of Gammaproteobacteria bacterium. Taxonomy (GTDB): domain Bacteria; phylum Pseudomonadota; class Gammaproteobacteria; order Pseudomonadales; family Pseudohongiellaceae; genus CAILUG01. Next base: position 69,363 of record DAIRDB010000004.1, read on the forward strand.
CGTCAGCAGTGGGGGAAAAATAAGCGACGTGCTCTCGCGTGTGGCCGGGGACCTCGAGCACTCGCCATTGCAGTCCTTCCAACTGAACGATGGAGCCGTCGGCCACTGGGCACGTGACCTGCGGTATCCGCGTAGACGCGGGACCAAAGACCGGTACGGACCAGCGCTGCAGGAGGGCGCCCACGCCGCCAATGTGGTCGGCATGATGGTGAGTGATGAGAATGCCGGCTAGTGTCAGACCCTGTTCTGCAAGATAGGTTTCCACTGGAGCGGATTCGCCAGGATCGACGATTACCGCGCGCCGGGTTTCTTCAAACCGGCAAATCCAGACATAGTTGTCGGTGAAAATCGGTAAAGGAAAGAGGCTCATCATGACGGTCGTATCCTCCCATTGAGGGGCAATGCCTCGCAGAATAAAGCAACAGCAGCTATTCTTGCAGCAGCAGGACAAGACACGGCAAACATGGGACTTTTTACCAGGTCGTTACCGAATTTCGAGCTTGCCGACTTCGACGCGCTCACACACTGGTTCGCCTCACCCCTCGGGCAGCATCTGCTGGGTCGCGAGCAGGTGCTGCTGGATCAGGTATTGAATAAGCGCTTTGGCTACCATCTATTGCAGATCGGCTGCGCCGACTTGGTACTTGGTGCCAACAGCCCGATTTCCCACCGCATTACCTTGCAAGCGTTCAGGACTGGCGCCAGGCGGGAGAGCATGCTTGCCGATCCGGAAGCACTGCCGCTTGCCACGGCCAGTGTCGACTGCGTCGTGCTGCACCATGCACTCGACTACGCCAGCGATCAGCATCAACTGCTACGGGAGGCGGCCAGGGTGCTCATCGCCGGGGGTTGGTTGGTCATTCTCGGTTTCAATCCTTACAGCCTCTGGGGCCTGCGCAACAAACTGCTGCGGTGGCAATTGCGATTGCCCTGGCGGGCATCCCTGCTGAGTGCCAGCCGGGTGTGTGACTGGCTGAACCTGCTCGACTTCCAGGTTGATGGCATCTGCTATGCCGAGTACGCGCTGCCGATCAATACCAGTAAATCCTGGTGTCGCTTCAGTTGGTTTGAAGCACTGGCAACCTACTTCAATCTGCCGACGGGAGGGATTTACCTGATCGCGGCTTGCAAGCAAGTGGCACCGCTGACCCCGGTACGCAGACCGCGCCGCCGCCACGTGGTGGGGCCGCTTGGTATGCCGGTGGTGGAGCCCGCCGGACCTGCGACGTCCGGCAATTCTGCTGGCGGAGCACTGCAGTCATGACTGGCAGGGTAAAGATCTACACCGATGGCGCCTGCCGCGGCAATCCCGGACCCGGCGGTTGGGGTGTGGTCCTCGAATATGGCAGCTCGTCGAAAGAACTTTACGGTGGAGAAGCGCATACGACGAATAACCGTATGGAGCTGACAGCTGTGATCATGGCCCTACAGAGCCTCAAGCGCTCTTGTGATGTGCTGCTCAAGAGCGACTCGAAGTATGTGCTGCACGGGATCACCGAGTGGCTGCCACAATGGAAGCAGCGTGGTTGGAAGACCGCCGCCAAGAAGCCGGTTTTGAACGTTGAACTCTGGCAGGCGCTCGATGAGCTGGCCGCCCGCCATAGGATCGAATGGAGTTGGGTAAGAGGCCATTCCGGTGAGCCAGGAAACGAGCGCGCCGATCTGCTTGCCAACCGTGGTATTGACGAACTCGCCAGCCGGCGCTGACAGAAAAGACAGAGATTCCTATGCGACAGATCGTGCTGGACACGGAAACAACCGGACTGGACCCCTTGCTCGGCCATCGGGTGGTCGAACTCGGCTGCGTCGAATTGCTCAATCGCAAGCATACCGGCAGACATCTGCATTTTTATCTCAATCCGGAGAGAGACGTAGATGCTGGGGCGCTGGAAGTGCATGGACTCACCAGTGAATTTCTTGCCGACAAGCCTCGTTTTGCGGCCGTGGCTGACCGGTTCCTCGACTTCATCAACGGCGCAGAGCTCATCATCCACAACGCACCGTTTGACGTGGCTTTCCTCGACAACGAACTGAGACTTCTCGATCGGCCACGGGGCCAGATTACTGACTTTTGCAGCATCCTCGACACCCTGGTGCTGGCGCGCAAGAAGCATCCGGGCCAGAAGAACAGTCTGGATGCGTTGTGCAAGCGCTACAGCGTGGACAACAGCGATCGTGTCCTGCACGGTGCGTTGAAGGACGCCGAAATCCTCGCCGATGTCTATCTGATGATGACCGGGGGACAATCGGCGCTCAGTCTTGGCTTTGATGCAGCGATCGAAACCGTGGTTGGATCAGCAGCGTCGGACTTCCTGCAGCGGGATCGCGCACCACTGGCCGTGCCCAAGGCGAGCGCCGAGGAATTGCGTGCTCACGACAAGCGACTGCAGGCCATCGACAAGACGAGTGGCGGTAAATGTCTATGGTTGAAGATCGACGCCGGCTCTGCCTGAATGTGCGCTGGCAAATGCACGAGCCTGTAGTGGGCGCGGCACATGGTGAAGTTTTCTGTTTAGGGGGATCGGTTCTTGGAATTTTTTGCGGATTATGGGCTGTTCTTGGCCAAGACGGTCACTCTTGTCGTGGCTCTGGTGTTCGTCGTTGTGGTGATCGCCGCCAATGCGGCCCGCAAGGGGACTGAGGCCAAGCCAAAAGGGCACCTGACCATCGAAAACATCAACGAGCATCTGGAGGACATGAAGGCAGATCTCCAGCATGCCCTGCTCAATGAGGAGGCATTCAAGGCAGAGGAAAAAGCGGCCAAGAAGAAGGCCAAGGAAGAGCGCAAGCGCCACGAGCAAGAAGAGCCACGCAAGCGGATCTTCGTGCTTTCCTTCGACGGTGACGCTGCCGCCTCGGAGGTCGAGGAGTTGCGCCAGGTCATCAATGGTCTGTTGCAGGTGGCAAGAGCCGGCAAGGATGAGGTAATGCTGCGGCTTGAAAGTCCGGGTGGCATGGTGCACGGCTATGGCCTGGCGGCTTCCCAGCTCGCAAGGCTACGGGAGCATCAATTGTTTCTCACCATTTGCGTCGACAAGGTGGCCGCCAGTGGTGGTTACATGATGGCCTGCATCGCCAATCGCTTGTTGGCCGCACCATTTGCCTACATTGGCTCCATCGGTGTACTGGTGCAGTTGCCAAACCTGCATCGCCTGCTCAAGGAAAACAACATCGATTTCGAGATGATCATGGCGGGGGAATACAAACGTACCCTGACCACGTTTGGGGAGAACACCGACGCGGATCGCGCAAAAGTACAGGAGGAGGTCAACGAGATGCACCGCCTGTTCAAGGATTTCATCCACCAGTTCCGACCGGCACTTGATTTGGCAGCCGCTGCAACCGGGGAGGTATGGAGCGGCAGTCAAGCACTGCAAAGAGGATTGGTCGATGGTCTCGGTACCAGCGACGAGTGGCTGCTGCGGGAATGCAAGGAGGCCGACGTCTACGAGCTGGGCTGGGATTACAAGCGTCCGTTCGTCGACCGCATCACCGCGCTGGTTGCCAGCCGCCTGCGAAGCACGGCCCGCTGGGCGCTGACCGAGACTCTGGTCCGCAACAACGGCAAAGCGCGTTACTTCAGTTGAATTGACTTAGGCCCGGCGCCGGAACAAGGGCTCTGGTTGCTCGACGGTCGATTGGTAGCTGGTGGCAAAGTCCCGGAGACCCCGCTGGGCATCCTCGAGCTTCACGCTGTCCTTCAGCAGGAAGCTGCTGAATCCACAGCGCTTCATGAAGAATAGCTGATCCCTCAGCACGTCACCGATGGCACGGATATCGCCGTCGTACTGCATTTGCTGTCGCAACACGACAGCAGACGAGTAGTGTCGGCCGTCCATGAAGGTCGGAAAGTTCAGTGCGACGAGCGGCAGCAGCCCGAGATCGCCGCTGAGCAGTTCGCAGGTCTGGTCGCTATCCAGCCACACGCCAAAGGTCTTGCCGGTCGCCAGCAGGGCTGCCTTTTCGGCAAGCCATAACGGGAGGGGCAGCAGTACCAATTTGTCGCTACTTTGCCTGACCTGTTCCAGCGTGGCGTCCTTGGCAAGCGATAGCCAGGGGTTTTCCACCGGATTACCGAGCACGTCAATGAGTTGCGGCATACACGTGCTCCTGGAAAGGCTCTATGCCAATGCGTTGGTAGGTATCGATGAATCGTTCATCGGCTGTGCGTCTTGCCAGATAGACCTGCAGGATCTTGTCGATCACATCTGGCATGTCCTTCTGCGCAAAAGAGGGCCCCAGCACTTTGCCGAGGGCTGCCTTGCGATCAGACGACCCCCCAAGCGTGACCTGATAGAACTCCTCACCCTTCTTGTCGACCCCCAGGATACCGATATTGCCGACGTGGTGGTGGCCGCAGGCGTTCATGCAGCCGGAGATGTTGAGGGTGATCTCGCCGATCGTTTTCTGCGTTTCGACGTCATCGAAGCGTCGCTGTATCGCTTCGGCGATCGGTATCGATTTGGCATTGGCCAGTGAGCAAAAGTCGCCACCGGGGCAGGCAATCATGTCGTTGAGCAGTCCCGTGTAGGGGGTCGCCAGTTGCTCGCGGAGCAGCGCTGCATGCAGAGTGGGCAGGTCTTGCAGTCTGACGTCGGTCAGAACGAGATTCTGCTCATGTGTCACGCGGAGTTCGGCAAAACTATAGCGGTCGGCGAGTTCGGCCACGAAGTCCATCTGCTCGGCGCTCAGGTCGCCGGGCGCGGAACCTGTCGCCTTGAGGCACAGCGTGACGATCCGATACCCCGGCCGCTTGTGCTGTCTCACGTTGCGGTCATACCAGTTGGTGAAGCGAACATCGGTCGCCAGGGTGGCAGTCACCGCGGCGTCGTGATCGGGCAGGGACTCATAGGGTGGATCCGTAAAGAAGCGCCTGCAGCGTCGTACTTCGTCTTCGGTAAGCGTGGCCGGTCCATCGCGGCCCTGGTCCCACGCTGCCTCGACCCTGTCGCGAAAGGCATCGATGCCAAGTTCCTTTACTAGGATCTTGATGCGTGCCTTGTATTTGTTATCGCGACGTCCCTCGCGGTTGTAAACGCGCAGGATGGCATCGAGATAGGTCAGCAAATGCTGCCATGGCAAGAATTCGCGGATGACTTGCCCGATCACCGGGGTGCGGCCAAGTCCACCGCCCACCAGTACCTGGAAGCCGAGATCACCAGTGAAATTACGGGTCAGATACAGACCGATATCGTGTACCTGAGTGGCGGCCTGATCCTGCTCGGTGCCGCACACGGCTATCTTGAACTTGCGTGGCAGGTGAGCAAACTCCGGATGGAAAGTGGACCACTGCCGGATGATCTCGCACCAGGGGCGGCTGTCCTCGATTTCGCGCGGGGCAACTCCCGCGAACTGGTCGGTCGTGGTATTTCGAATGCAGTTGCCGGAGGTCTGGATGGCATGCATCTCCACCTCGGCCAGTTCCGCCAGAATGTCTGGCACTTCCGGCAGCTTCGGCCAATTGAACTGGATGTTCTGGCGCGTGGAAAAATGGCCGTAGCCTTTGTCGTAGAACCGCGCGATGTGGGCCAGTTTGCGCAACTGCCGACTGGACAGGCAACCGTAGGGAATGGCCACCCTGAGCATGGGCGCCAACCGCTGGATGTAGAGGCCATTCTGCAGGCGCAGAGGCTGGAACTGGCTGCTTTCGAGCTCGCCAGCCAAAAAACGCCGTGTCTGGTCACGGAACTGGGCGATACGATCCTGCAACATCTGCTGGTCGTAGTTGTCGTAGCGGTACATGCCTGGCTTCCTTGAACTGTGGGGGGCGGATCCCTCACCGGGCGCGGATCATACTACGCGCCCCAGCTGACTCGAAAGCAAACGGCAGCGGCCAGGCCACGGATTGGCCTGAAGGTTTTTGCGGGATTCCTGCCGTGAATGCCGGGCCCTTGCCACATCTCTGCTTGGCCACACGTCGCTGCGCGGCGTAGAATTCGCGGGCAGTCGCCGGCTGGCGACTCAACTTCCACGAACCGTTTGACGGGAGTCCTAGCGATTCCAGTCTCGGTAATGAGCAGGTAACGGCCCATGTCGCATCACGACCATCATTCCACTGACGCAGACTCCCATGCAGAACCGGATCCGGCAGACAGCCGGGCCGACGCCATCGCGGCCTTCTTTGCGGTGACGATTGCCGTGTGTGGTTTTTTGTTCTTCGTCAGTCAGCAGGGCGCCTGAGCGGCGCTCACTCGGGCAGCAACAGCCTTACCACCAGCGCGATCGATAACACGAAGAGCGCAGTGAACAGCAGGGCTGCGACGACGAAAGGAAGGAACTTGCCGCTGGCAAAGTCTCGTTCGCGGTTCGTGCGATTCTGCACGCCAAAACTGGCTTGCATGACGCTAAGCACCACGCGCCAAAAAGGGATGGTCTGCTTCACCGCAGGCTCGTTGGTGGCGTGGTTTTCTTCACTCGGCTGGATTGGCAAGCGGCTCTCCATCGGCATGCTTTCAAGACCTGCATTTTACGTCAGTGTTGTAGTACTGGTATCGAAGCGAGGTTTCCATGATCGAAATCACTGAGTCAGGTCAAACATATCTCCGCGAACTGCTCGCCAAGCAGAATTGCGAGGGCATCGCCATCCGGGTTTTCGTGCTGGACGGGGGCACGCCGAAGGCAGAAACCTGTATCGCATTTTGCCGTCCTGGAGAACAGGAACCGGATGACGAAAACCACTCCTACGACGGATTTGCGGCCTGGATCGAAAAGAAGAGCAAGCCTTATCTCGAAGCCGCCATCGTCGACTTTGCCAAGGACAGCATGGGCGGACAGCTCACGATTCGGGCGCCCAACTCCCGAATGCCGAAAATTGGACCTGACAGTTCGCTCAAGGATCGCATCAACTACGTGCTCTACAACGACATCAATCCCGGACTTGCCCAGCACGGTGGCAATATTTCGCTGGATCACGTGACGGATGACAACGTTGCTGTCCTGAAATTCGGCGGGGGTTGCCAAGGATGTGGACAGGCGGATGTCACGATGAAAGAGGGCGTACAGAAGACACTGCTCGCTCGCTTGCCGGAACTACGCGGCATCCGGGACGTAACGGACCACAGCAATACCACCAATGCCTACTTCAAGCCTGCCTGAACGCGAGCGGCTTGCCATCATTGGCGGTAGTGGTCTGTACAGCTTTGGCGAGCCTGCTTTAGGGACCCTGCACTCGGTCAGTACTCCCTTCGGTTCGCAGCCAGTGCTTGTTACGGAGACGCGGTATGCCGGCCGACAGATACTGTTCCTCCCACGTCATGGCGAGCAGCACACCGTTCCGCCGCACCTGATCAACTATCGGGCCAATCTCTGGGCGCTGCAGCAACTGCGGGCCACCACGGTGGTCGCCGTCAACGCCGTGGGAGGTATCGCGCCGGACCTCGGCGAGGGCCATCTCCTTTTTCCCGATCAATTGATCGACTACACACACGGCCGGGAAGCGACCTTCGGCGCGGGCGGCGGACTCGACTTGCATCAGGACTTCACTGAACCCTACAGCCGTCAACTGACTGAGAGTCTGGCCAACTGCGCGCGGCGTCTTGATCTGCCATACCGGCTCGGCGGTGTGTATGGCTGTACGCAGGGACCGCGGCTGGAAACGGCGGCGGAAATCCGGCGCATGGCAAACGAAGGCTGCGACGTAGTCGGCATGACGGGTATGCCAGAAGCCATACTGGCGCGGGAGTTGGGCTTGCACTACAGCTGTATCGCGTTAGTGGTCAATCGGGCAGCAGGGCTGCAGCCGCAGCCCATCACTGCTTCATCCATGCAAGCCGTGCTCGCCACGGGCATGCAGCAGGTGCGCACATTATTGGCGAGTTGGTTGTCCAACCAACAGGACTCACTCGAAGTCGGTACCTGACGTGGGCAGTGCCGGTGGCGCAAGGTCTGCCTCTGGTACGAGATAGGGGCGTATCTCCACGATGACGCCAATCTTCGGATGATCGATGTAGTGCAGACTGTTGGGGGTAAGCTTCAGCGTCTGGGTCAGTTGCCAGATTTCCTGCGGATGCCACCGGGACGTAACGGGTCGGTTGCCCGTGCTCGCCGCAGGTCGAGAGGATTCCTGGAACGGTGTATCGGGCAGTGTCCAGATATCCGGACCTGGAGACGGTGACGCGCCAAAGCGCGTCAACCAGAGATTGACATCCAGCGTCGCCTCACGGTCTTGACCACTGAGTCTCACGCTACCTTCGAGTTCGTGGTGATCGCCGAAAACGTCGCCGCCCGTGACCAGCACCGCACTGCTCTGTGCGCGCGCTCTCAGAGGCTGCCGCCATTGCTTGCTCCACAGCACCTCGCGCCCGGGCGACGCTTGTAAACGACTATTGAGCGGGGTAAATGTCGAGGCCCCGGCAGCGTCGATGAAAGCATCACGGTACAGATCCAGCAGCCGGAAGGTGCTGGTGACCGCCACGCCTGGATCGGGGCGCTCGAGGATCTGCGCCGGCAGCAGTGGCACTGACTGAGCAAGAGGAGCGGGGAACGATGGGGGATATGTTGCAGTCTGGTCGCCGGCTTCGCTTGGCAAAGCGGCAAAATCGAACCGGTACACCGCGTAAGGATCCGTCAACAGCCGTAGCTGTGGCAGATAACGCAGATTCAGCTTGCGCGCCACCGGACGCTCACTGAAGGCGGCACCGCCATACTCCGAGCTGAAAATACTCATCTCGATATCGAACCAGAAGTACCCGTCGGCGCTGGGTCCCTGGGGGTCGCGCGCGGGCGTGGCCTCCTCGGGCGCGGGCCGCAGGCGTGCGGGATTCTGACCTGCAGGCTGCTGGGCACCCGCAGGCCAGCTAAGCTGCAAGCTGCCAAGCAGCACGGCTGTCGGTGCCAGGATGCTCCCGAAGCATCTACGCATGGCGCTTGCCTGTGGGAAAGGAGCGGTTGCTGATGGATTTGCCGGCAGTTACCTGATTCTGGCGAGCCGCCGGAGTACCTAACTGTGCCAGCAACGCCTCGAGAAAGGCAATGCGTTGGGCCGGTTCAGGCAGGTCTTTGCGAATACGAAGTTCGTCGGCACCGCCCAGGCTGAAACAACGCGGGTCGGACTGGGCCAGTCGCACGAGCATCAGCGGATCGACCGTGGTGGTGCTCGCAAAGCGCAGCTTGCCACCGTTGCCCTGCATTTCTGCCTTCAGAATGCCGAGCCGCTCGGCAGCGATGCGCAGGCGGGTGACGGCCAGCAGGTTGGTCGCTGGTTCCGGCAGCAGGCCAAAACGATCGATAAGTTCGATCTTCAATTCATTCACCTCTTCTTCCGAGGAGGTGCCAGACAGTCTCTTGTAGATCAGCAGGCGACCGTGCACGTCGGGCAGAAAGGTCTCCGGCAGCAGGGCAGGGATACGCAGGTTCACCTCGGTATTCTGTCGCAGACTCTTTTCTGGATCCGGTTTTTTGCCCTGCTTGAGCAGCTTGACGGTATCGGCCAGCATTTCGCTGTAGAGCGTGAAGCCGATGGTCTGCATGTGGCCGCTCTGTTCCTCGCCCAGCAACTCCCCGGCACCACGTATCTCGAGATCATGACTTGCCAGCACGAAGCCTGCTCCTAGCGAGTCTGCTGCCCCGATGGCCTCCAGACGCTTCTGAGCATCTGCTGTCATTTCCTTGGGGTGAGGCGTCAGAAGATAGGCATAGGCTTGGTGGTGTGAGCGACCGACACGCCCACGCAGTTGATGCAATTGCGCCAGGCCCAGTTGATCGGCGCGATCGATCAGGATGGTGTTGGCGCTGGGTATGTCGATGCCGGTTTCGATGATGGTTGAGCAGACCAGGACGTTGTGGCGTTTGTGGTAAAAGTCGGCCATGACGCGTTCCAGCTCGCTTTCCCGCAACTGGCCGTGGCCGATGCAGACCCTTGCCTCTGGGACCAGCTTCCGCAGCTCCTCGGCGGTCTTTTCGATGGTCTTCACTTCGTTGTGGAGATAGAAGACCTGCCCGCCGCGCAGCAGTTCACGGTGGATCGCCTCACGGACCAGGGCCGGTGTTGCCTGTCGGACGAAGGTCTTCACCGACAGTCTTCTCGCCGGGGGTGTGGCGATGATCGACAGATCGCGCATGTCGGAAATGGCCATGTTGAGCGTGCGCGGAATCGGTGTGGCAGTGAGCGTCAGCACATCGGTGCTGGCCCGCAGCTTGAGAAGCCGGTCTTTCTGGCGCACTCCGAAGCGGTGCTCTTCGTCGATGATGAGCAGGCCGAGATTTTTGTAGCGGATATCTTCCTGCAGGAGTTTGTGCGTTCCGATGACGATGTCGACCGTGCCGGCCTCCAGGGCCGACAGCGTCGAGTCTTGCTGCTTGCCACCCACGAAGCGTGAAAGCAGTGCGATATTCACTGGCCAGTCGGCAAAGCGGTCACGAAAGGTCTCGAAATGCTGCTGGGCCAGCAGCGTAGTGGGAACGAGCACGGCCACCTGCTTGTGGTTGCTCACGGCGACGAAGGCTGCCCGCAGCGCTACCTCGGTCTTGCCGAAGCCTACGTCGCCACAGACGAGTCGGTCCATGGGTCGTGGATTCTGCATGTCGCGAAGCACAGCCTCGATGGTCTCACGCTGGTCTTCGGTTTCCTCGAAGGGAAAGGCCGAGGCGAACAGTGCATAGTCCGCCGCCGGCAGACTGAAAGCGTACCCCTTGTAGGCCGCTCTCTGGGCATGCAGCTCCAGCAGTTCAGCGGCGACATCGACGATTTTTTCGGCCGCCTTGCGCTTGGCTTTCTGCCACTGGTCACTGCCAAGTTTATGCAACGGCGCCGAGTCGGGATCACCGCCGCGGTAGCGACTGATGAGATTCAGGCTGGAGACCGGCACATAGAGCTTGGCCTTGTCGGCATACTCCATCACCAGAAATTCGGTGAGCTGACCTTCCACCTCGAAGCTCTGCAGTCCCAGATACCGACCAACACCATGGTCGACATGGACGACCGGTGCACCGGGACTCAATTCGCTGAGGCTCTTGATGATGAAGTCGCTGTTGTCTTGAACCCGGCCTCTGCGACGTCGCTGGGAAACATGATGTACGAACAGCTGTGCCTCGGTAATTACGCACAGCTGGCGTTGTGGCAGCCAGAAACCGGATTCCAGTGGGGCAACTACGATGGCGAGGTGTGGCCTGTCCTCGGTGAACTGCTGCCAGCCAGCGACCAACTTGGGCGCGAGGTCGATCCGGCGCAGCAGCTCCAGCAGGCTCTCGCGTCGGCCAGGCGAGTCGCAGCAGAACAAAATGTGCAATTCCGGCCGGGACGCAACGAACTGCTGGAGCCGCGCCAATGGCTGCTCGCTGTGGTGCTCTACATCGAGAGCCGGCAGGCTCGCCTGCTCGACGTTGAAGCCCGCAGCGCCCGCGTCTTGCCGGGCACTCGACACCTGTATCAGCGGCATCGACCGCAAGTCGGCAAAGGTTTGTTCGACACTATGGAACACCTTATCCGGTGGCAGAAGCGGACGCTCCGGATCGACGCAGCGCTCGTCGTAGCGACTGCGGATCTCTCGCCAGAACTGTTCGGCCCCATCGTGCACCTCACCGATGAGCAGGCATTGGCGCTGGGTCGGCAGATAATCGAAAAGACTGGCCAGGCGGTCGAAGAAAAGCCCCAGGTAGTATTCGATGCCGGCACTTGCGAGTCCCTTGGAGATGTCGTCATACATCGGACAGCGGCGCACATCGACCTGAAATGCCTCACGAAACGCCTGACGGAAGCGGGCAATCGCTGTCTGATGCAGGGGGTACTCACGCCCGGGCAACAAGCGGATGCGTTCTACCTTGTCCAGGGACAACTGGGTTTCGGGCGAAAAGCTGCGCAGCGTTTCCACCTGATCGTCGAACAACTCGATGCGGTAAGGCAGCTCGCTGCCCATGGGGAAGAGGTCGACGATGGAACCTCGTACAGCGAATTCACCATGCTCGTGGACGCTGTCCACGCATTGGTAGCCGGCTGCTTCCAGCGACTTGCGCAGCAGGGGAAGTTGCAGCGACTGACCTCGCTGCAACAGAAGGGAATTGGCCACCAGATAGTCGGGCGGCGGCAGCCGATGCAGCAACGTAGCCACCGGCAGGATCAGGATGCCCTGCTTGAGTCCTGGCAGCCGGTGCAGGGTCTCCAGACGCGCCGAGATGATGTCTTGATGCGGGGAAAAGTTGTCGTAAGGCAGCGTTTCCCAGTCCGGGAATTCCAGAACTGGAAGAGCAGGTGACCCGGCTGCATCGGCGAGGAAAAAACGCAATTCGTCGTGGAGCCTCACGGCCTGCCCGGAATTTTCGGTAACGATCAGGGTCAGGCCCCGGAACTGCCGGGCGGCTTGCGCCAGCGCCAGACCGGGCAGACCACCCTGCAATCCGCCCCAAAACTGCCGACTGCCCGCGTTGGGGCGCGGGGGCAGTCGATCGAGATCCAGTGAGTTCAAACCGCGCTCCAATACTTGAGGGCGGCGAGTATATAATGCGGCCCAAATTTCCCCTATTGAGGCCGAGACCCGTGGTAAGACCCAGCGTAGACCAAGGTTTTTTCAGCGATTGGAAACAGCGTGAGGCGCTGGCGCAGGAGATGATTCCCATTCTTGGGCGTCTCGAAAACCAGAAGGGTGTACAGGTCTTCGTGTACGGACGCACGCTGAGCAATCGCTCTGTGCCGAAGATCATGCTTGCTCACCGTCGCGTAAGGGAGATGGCGCGCAACGAGTTGTCGGAGTTCGAAAGTCATCCTGTGCTGGTCGCCATGTCCAAGCTCAACTTGTGTCCCTGTCAGATCGATCTCGGCAAACTCACCGTCGGTTACATGAACCAGGCAGAAGCGGGCAGGGGAGTCGACGTCGATACCTGGGTGCGGCAGGAACTTGCGCATCTGATAGACCGCCCCCACAAACCGATCGAAAAACCCGTGGATGTCGTGTTGTACGGCTTCGGGCGGATTGGTCGACTGGTCACCCGTCTGCTGCTGGAAAATACCGGTAACGGCAGTGTCATGCGCCTGCGGGCCGTCGTGGTACGCAAAGGCAAGGAGGGTGACCTGCTGAAGCGTGTCAACCTGCTGAGGAACGACTCGGTGCACGGTGCCTTCGAAGGGACCGTGCGCATCGACGAGCCCAACAGCCGCATCATCGCCAACGGCAATATCATCCATTTCATCAATGGCGATGCGCCGGACACCATCGATTACACCCAGTACGGCATTCAGGACGCGCTAGTCATCGACAATACCGGCAAGTGGCGCGACGAAGCCGGTCTGTCTCAGCATCTGAAGTCGAAGGGGGTCAGCAAGGTCATGCTGACGGCGCCGGGCAAGGGCAGTCTCAAGAACATCGTCTGTGGCATCAACCACGACATGATTTCGGCGGAAGACAAGATCGTCACCGCAGCATCCTGCACGACCAATGCCATTGCCCCGGTTCTCAAACTCATCAACGAACGATGGGGAATCGTGCACGGCCATGTAGAGACAGTGCATGCGTACACCAATGACCAGAATCTCATCGACAACTTCCACAAGGCTGATCGACGCGGTCGCAGCGCAGCCCTCAACATGGTGTTGACCGAGACCGGTGCCGCCAAGGCCGTGTCCAAGGCCGTACCCGAGCTGGAAGGCAAACTGACCGGAAACGCCGTACGCGTGCCGGTCGCCAACGTCTCCATGGCCATTCTCAATCTCACCCTGATCACCAGTTGCACAAAGGACGAGATCAACGAATATCTGCGCAAGATTGCCCTGCACTCGCCGTTGCAGAATCAGGTGGGGTACACCGAATCCAAGGACGCGGTGTCCAGTGACTTCATCGGGTCCCGCGAGGCGGCGATACTCGATGCCACGGCAACGGTGTGCAACGGCAAGAACATGGTGCTCTACCTCTGGTACGACAACGAGTTTGGCTACAGCTCCCAGGTGGTTCGCATGGTGTCGAAGATGGCTGGTGTCAATCACCTGACCTATCCAGAAAACGAAACCATGGCGAGCTGATCGGGCTGCCCTTTTTATGAACTGGCAGCCCGGGACAGCCAAGCTGTCGGTGGTTTGGGCGATCGGCCTCATGCTGGCCGTGATGACTGTGCCGAGGAGCCCACCGGGTCCAGCCACGGTGCATACGCTCGATGGCAGCACCATGGGCACTACCTGGCAAGTCCAGGTCCTGGAGGCGGACGGTGGAGCCCCGTCTCCTGCGCTCGCTGCCGAGCTGGCAGCGCTGCTTCAGCGCTACGACAGGAATATCTTTTCCAGCTACGCGCCCGAGTCCGAATTGTCCAGACTCAATCGGGCAGCCGTGGGTGAGGCGGTGGTCGTGTCGCGGGAACTGCTGGAAGTGCTGCTCTGGTCCAGAACCATCAGCAAGCTGAGTTTTGGCGCCTTCGATGTCACCGTCGGGGAACTCGTGAATCTGTGGGGCTTCGGCCCGGCATGGGACGGCACCCAGCCCTCGCCTGAACGTATTGCGCAGGCCCTCTCGAGAGTCGACAGCGCGGCGTACCAGATCAACGCAGCCGCCCGTACGGTGACGCGAACTGCCGATGTCACCCTCGACCTGAGCGCCATCGCCAAGGGATATGCGGTCGATGCCGTGGCTGAGCGGCTGCTAGAGGCAGGCTATGCCCACTTTCTGGTCGAAGTCGGCGGTGAGATCCGCGCTCAGGGCTGGAGCTCCCCTGAACAATCCTGGCAGATCGCCATCGAGGAGCCTGTCGATGCTGACCGAAAGGCCTACCGCCTCGTCGACAGCCGGGGAGAAGGGGTTGGTCTCGCCGGTTCCGGAGATTACCGAAACTATCGGACGGTGGATGGCGTGCGCTTCTCACACGAGATCGATCCGCGCACTGGCTACCCTGTCACACACTCACTCAGCGCAGTGACGGTGCTGGCGGCCACCGCAGCAGAGGCCGATGCTTGGGCCACGGCGCTGATGGTATTGGGGCCGGAAGATGGACCATACTTGGCCGAATATCGGGGACTCGCGGCCTTTTTCATCATGAAGGGAGAGCAGGGGTGGCAGCAGCGCCATACGCCAGCCTTCGAACCCTATCTGTCGGCGTTTACATCGCAAGCGCAAGGAATTTCGCATGGCCAAACACAGCTTTGATCTCATTGTCATCGGCAGTGGTCCCGCGGGAGAGTCCGCCGCCATGAATGCCGTCAAGCACGGGCAGCGGGTGGCGGTGGTCAATGACAAGCTGCGTCCCGGCGGGAATTGCACCCACTACGGCACTATCCCCTCGAAAGCTCTTCGGCACGGGGTCAAGCAGTTGATGCAGTACAAGACCAATCCCATGATCAGGGAGTTCGGTGACATTCCCAAGGTGGGCTTTCCGCAATTGATGAAGCATGCCATGCGGGTCGTGGAGGAGCAGGGAGTCGTCAAACAGGGGCACTATCAGCGCAACCAGGTGCCGATCTACGAGGGCACCGCCAGTTTTATCGACCCCCACACGCTGGAAATCCAGCACGGTCGCGACAAGCAGAAGCTGCACGCTGAGTACTTCATGATCGCAACGGGCGCGCGGCCCTACCGACCGTCCAATGTCGACTTCGGCCACCCGCTGTTGTTCGACAGCGACACCATCCTCGGCCTGAAATTCCAGCCCCGCAAGGTGACCATCATCGGAGCGGGGGTGATCGGCTGCGAATATGCCTCCATCTTCGGCGGCATGGGCTGCAAGGTGGAACTGATCAATCCATCCAGTTCCCTGCTGTCCTTCCTCGATCTGGAGATCTCGGAGGCGCTGAGCTACCACCTACTGAACATGAGTGTGCGCTGCCGTCACAACGAGCACTTCGACCACTTCGAGTACCACGACGATCACATCGTCACCTATCTTGCTTCCGGCAAGAAGATCAAGAGCGATCTTGTGCTGTGGGCCAACGGCCGTACGGGCAACACGGACCGCCTAAACCTGCCGGCCGTGGGGCTCACAGCCAACAATCGGGGGCAGCTACTGGTGAACGACCGCTACCAGACCAGCGTGCCCAACATCTATGCCGCCGGCGATGTAATCGGTTGGCCGGCCCTGGCCAGTGCCGCCTACGACCAGGGGCGCGCGGCAACCAATGCCATCTTCGACCCTGAGGCCTTCACCTCGATCGAGGAGATTCCGAGCGGCATCTACACCATTCCCGAGATCAGCACGATAGGGCTCAATGAAAAGGAACTGACCGAAAAGCGGATTCCCTACGAAGTGGGTAAAGCATTTTTCCGCAACGTGGCGCGCGCCCAGATCACGGGCGATGAAGTCGGCATGTTGAAGATCATCTTCCACTTCGACACGCTGGAGGTGCTGGGCATACACTGTTTCGGTGACCAGGCATCCGAAATCGTCCACATCGGTCAGGCCGTCATGAAGCAGCAGAATGGCGGAAATTCGCTGCGCTATTTCCTTAACACGACCTTCAACTATCCGACCATGGCCGAGGCCTACAAGGTTGCCGCGCTCGACGGCATCAATCGCGTGTTTTGATGAGATTCGAGCCGGAAAATTACTTGATGCCCTGCGGGTGAAAGTGTAGATTGCCGGTCCGTTTGATGCAGGCACTGATTCAGTTCCTCACCTGATTTTTCGGGGTCGCGCCGCCTCTTGGCACCCAGCCGAGACAGCCGATCCGGAAGGTCCGGCCTGACAGACGGCGACGCTGGCAAGCTCAGTCACTGTTCTGCCTCAATCCTTGCATGAAGCAAGTAGCCACCCACTGGATTTTCGCAGACAGGAATCGGGCGTGAATATCGACCTCTGGCCTTTACTGCTTTACACCGTCCTCGTAATTGTCGTCATCAGCGCCCTGCTCGTCGTGTCATCCCTGCTTGGGCAGAGACGCCAGGACCACGCTACCCACGATGTGTATGAATCCGGCGTCGTGTCCACGGGGTCGGCGCAAATTAAGATCGCCGTCCCTTTCTACCTGACGGCCATTCTCTTCATCATTTTCGATCTGGAAGTTGCCTTCCTTTTTGCTTGGGCTATTTCCATTCGGGAGTCAGGCTGGCTTGGCTTCGTGGAGGTACTCGTATTCATTACCATTTTGTTGGCCGGCCTGTTGTACCTGTGGAAGGCGGGCGCACTGGAATGGCGCACGTTGCGCCAACAACGTGACCTCGCCAATCTGAAGGGTGAGGGCGGCGTCATCAACGTAGGCCCACAGGCGGCCGCCCGCCACGACAACCATCACGACCACCATGACGAGCACCATGGCCATGACGCGCACTCCGCCCACGGTCACGGGGGAGCACACTGATGAGCTGGGAACTAGTCAAACCCGAGCAAGCCTATTCGCCAAGCCCGGGCATGAACCAGTTCGATGATTACGTTCGCAAGAACGTGATCATGACGACGCTGGAAGACATGCTCGCGTGGAGTCGCAAGAATTCACTTTGGCCCTTCAACTTCGGGCTTTCCTGCTGTTACGTCGAGGCCGCCACGGCCATCTCCAGTCGTCACGACATCGCCCGTTTCGGAGCCGAGGTGTTCCGTGCCACGCCCCGTCAGGCCGACATGATCATCATCGCCGGCACGGTCTTCCGCAAGATGGCGCCCGTCGTGCAACGGTTGTATGAGCAGATGATGGAGCCTCGCTATGTGATCTGTATGGGCTCCTGTGCCAATTCGGGGGGCATGTACGACATCTATTCGGTGGTGCAGGGTGTAGACAAATTCCTGCCGGTGGATGTGTACGTGTCGGGTTGCCCACCACGTCCGGAAGCCTTGCTGCAGGGCCTCAACCTGCTGCAGGACTCGATCGGCAAGCAGCGGCGTCCTGTTTCCTGGGTCATCAACGATCAGGGCGTTCACATGCGTGAGAAGAATGTGGTGCAGCGGGAATTGCGCGGGCCCGATCGCATCGCTGCACGCGAGTTGCGCAGCCCGGATGAGGTGTAAACCATGAACGCAGCAGTACGTCCCGAAGCCGAACTGCCCGCCATCATCAAGGCGCTGTACGAAAAATTCGGTGAGTCCACCTTTGTTCGCCAGCATACGGCGGAGGCCATGCCGACCCTGTGGGTGGGTCGTGACAAAGTCATGGCCGTCCTTCGGTATCTGCG
Source organism: Gammaproteobacteria bacterium (assembly GCA_036796405.1). Taxonomy (GTDB): domain Bacteria; phylum Pseudomonadota; class Gammaproteobacteria; order Pseudomonadales; family Pseudohongiellaceae; genus CAILUG01. Next base: position 87,368 of record DAIRDB010000004.1, read on the forward strand.
TGACGAGGCCAGCCCCCGCTATGAAATGCTGCTGGACCTGACCGCCATCGACGAGCGTATGCGTGTGCACCGTGAGGGGCAACCCGCCAGCGACTTCACCGTGGTCTATCACCCAACGTCCTTCTCCGGCAATTGTGACATCCGTATCAAGGTCGCTCTGCGGATGGGTGATCTATCGATCCCCACTGCCATACCGCTCTGGTCCAGCGCCAACTGGCAGGAGCGTGAGTGCTGGGATCTGTTCGGCATCGTTTTCACGGGTCATCCGAATCTCACGCGCATCCTGTGCCCACCGACGTGGAAGGGGCATGCTCTGCGCAAGGATCATCCGGCGCGCGCCACCGAAATGGATCCTTATCGCATGAGTGACGAGATCCAGGATCGCGAGCAGGAAGCACTGCGCTTCCGCCCTGAAGAGTGGGGTCTCGCCCGCAAGTCCGATACGTCGGAGTTCATGTTTCTGAACTTCGGTCCAAACCACCCGGCTGCCCACGGTGTGATTCGTTTCGCCTTGCAACTCGATGGCGAGAACGTGCTCGATGTCGTGCCCGATGTCGGTTACCACCACCGTGGCGCCGAAAAAATGGCAGAGCGCCAGACGTGGCATACCTTCATCCCTTACACGGATCGCATCGACTATCTGGGTGGTGTGATGAACAACCTCCCCTACGTCATGGCGGTCGAGAAGATGGCGGGCATTCAGGTGCCAGAGCGCGTGAAGGTCATCCGCGTCATGCTGGCTGAATTTTTCCGTATTTGTTCACACCTGTTGTTCTACGGTACCTGGGCTGTGGATCTTGGTCAGCTGTCGCCGTTGTTCTATTGCTTCGTAGACCGCGAGAAGGCCTTCAACATCATCGAATCGATCTGTGGTGCCCGCATGCATCCGGGCTGGTTCCGCATCGGTGGTGTGGCCCAGGATCTGCCAAAGGGTTGGGACAAGCTGATCCGTGAATTTGTCGAATACTTTCCCAAGCGTCTTGCCGAATACGACAGGATGGTCATGGCCAACTCCGTCATTCGGCAGCGCACCCGCGGCGTTGGTGTGATTGATACGGCAGGGGCCTTTGACTGGGCCATGACCGGACCGGCCCTGCGTGCCACCGGGCTCGAGTGGGATTACCGCAAGAACCGTCCCTACAGCGGCTACGAAAACTTCGAGTTCGAGGTACCGGTTGGTGCCAATGGCGATTGCTACGATCGCGCAGCGGTGCGGGTGGAAGAAATGCGTCAGAGCTGCCGCATCATCAAACAGTGTCTGGAAAACATGCCGGAAGGCCCCTACAAGTCCGACCATCCACTGGCCACGCCGCCGTTGAAGGAAAAGAGCCGGCTAGACATCGAAACACTCATAAACCACTTCCTCGGCGTCAGCTGGGGGCCGGTGATGGACCCGACGGAAGTGACGATGACCATCGAGGCGACCAAAGGGCTCAACATGTACTACATGGTCAACGATGGGGGTATCGGTTCTTACCGGACACGTATCCGTACGCCTTCGTTCATCCACATCCAGGCCATTCCCTTCCTCAGCCGTGGTTTGATGCTGGCCGACTTCACCGCCGTCGTTGCTACCACGGACTTCGTGATGGCGGATGTAGACCGCTGAGTTCGCCCAGGAACGGAACGCCGAGAATTCGAGAATCGCCATGAGCAATCTGATCGCCAGCACAGCCCCCAAAGCGCGCAAACTGACGCCGGAAGAAATTCATGACATCGAGCATGAAAAGACCCATTACCCCTATGCGCAGGCTGTGGGACTGGAGGCGCTGAAGATCGTGCAGAAGTACCAAGGTTGGGTGTCCGACGAGAGCTTGCTCGCCGTTGCCGATTACCTGGAGCTTCCTCCGGACGAACTGGAGGGTGTGGCAACCTTCTTCAACATGATTTTCCGTCGTCCTGTAGGAAAAAACGTGATTCTCCTCTGCGACAGCGTGGCCTGCTGGATGCTCGGCTGCGACAGTCTCAAGGACCATATCACCAAGCGACTCGGTATCGAATACGGGCAGACGACCGCCGACAACCTCTTTACGCTGATTCCGGTTCCCTGCCTCGGGGCCTGCGACAAGGCGCCCGTCATGATGATCGGCAATGACACCCACCGTAACCTGACGCCGGCCAAGATCGATGCCCTGCTTGATGCTTGCAAGGCGCGTGGCTGATTCGGGACTGATGCGATGACAACTCTGACCAATAAACCCCTCACAAAGAATATCGAGATCGGGCGCGCGCCGTTCACCTTCGCCCAGTATCAGGCCGCCGGTGGCTACCAGAGTGTCGGCAAGGCGCTTGCCATGAAGCCGCGTGACCTCATGAAGTTGGTGCAGGACAGCGGTCTTGGTGGACGAGGGGGTGCTGGTTTCAACACGGGCCTGAAGTGGAGCTTTATTCCCGAACCAGATGGTGGTCCGCGCTACCTTGTGGTGAATGCTGATGAGATGGAGCCTGGAACGTTCAAGGACAGGCTGCTCATGGAGCATGATCCGCACTTGCTGGTCGAAGGCATGATCACCGCATCCATCGCGCTGCAGGCGACGATGTCCTACATCTTCCTGCGCGGCGAATACAAGGAAGCGGAAGCGGCCTTGCTCAAGGCCATTGCCGAGGCCTACGAAGCCGGCATGCTCGGTCAAAACATCGCCGGCTCGACCTTCAGTCTCGACATGGCGGTGCACACTTCGGCCGGCCGTTATATCTGCGGCGAGGAGACGGCACTGATCAATGCCCTCGAGGGTAAGCGCGCCAATCCTCGCTTCAAGCCACCGTTCCCGCAGGTGAGCGGGCTGTGGGGGCGTCCGACACTCGTGAACAATGTCGAAACCATCTGCAATATCCCTGGCATCGTCAGCCATGGCGTGGACTGGTTCAAGGCCCTGGGGATCAACGGCCAAAGCGGGACGCGCATCAGTGGCGTCAGTGGACGCGTGAAGCACCCTGGCTGCTGGGAGATGCCGGTCGGGACCACTTTCCGTACTGTCATCGAGGAGTACGCCGGCGGTATGCAGGATGGCTTTGTCCTCAAGGCCTTCCTGCCGGGTGGCGGCTCAACCGACTTCCTGATGCCAGAGCATCTGGATCTGCCCATGATTCCCGGAGACGTGGCCAAGGCTGGCAGTCGTCTGGGCACCTCGTTGTTGATGGTACTGGACGACAAGACCTGTCCGATCGGCTGCGTCCACAACCTCATCAAGTTCTTCGCGCATGAGAGCTGCGGCTGGTGCACGCCTTGCCGTGACGGATTGCCTTGGGTAGAGCACATCCTGCTGAAACTGGAGCGCGGTGAAGGAACGCTCAAGGACATCGACATTCTCAAGGAAGCCTGCGGTTACATGGGGCCCGGCAACACGTTCTGTGCCCTGGCGCCAGGCGCCGCCGAGCCGCTGCAGAGCGCGCTCAAGTACTTCATGGATGAGTTCGTGGAACACGTGAACCACGGCTGCAAGTACCAGCGGCACTGAGAATTTACTTTAAAAGCGATTTCTAGATAAGTTTCACAAGTATCTGAATTTAAATAATTAGATACAGCGAACTGGGCACAAGAAAATGGCAAAGATTACTGTTGATGGCAAGGTCTTCGAAGTAGACCCCAACAACAATCTGCTCGAAGAAATCCTGTCGAATCAACAGGATCTGCCGTATTTCTGTTGGCATCCGAGCATGGGTTCGGTGGGGTCCTGCCGGCAGTGCGCGATGATCGAGTACGCCAATGACGACGACCAGCGGGGTCGCCAGATCATGGCCTGCATGACCTCTCCGCGGGATGGGGCCCGCTACTCCATCGACAAGGCTGCACAGTTCCGCGCCCAAGCCATTGAAAGCATCATGACAAGCCATCCCCACGACTGCCCGGTCTGTGAGGAGGGAGGCGAGTGCCACCTGCAGGACATGACGGTGATGTCCGGCCATACCTACCGGCGCTACGACGGCAAGAAGGCGACACACACCAATCAGGATCTCGGGCCCTTCATCGGTCACGAGATGAATCGATGCATAACGTGCTACCGCTGTGTCCGCTACTACAAAGACTATGCCGGCGGTACGGACTTTGGCCCTCAGGCGTCCCACAACCACACCTACTTTGGTCGGTTCCAGGATGGCGCGTTGGAAAGCGAATTCTCCGGCAACCTTGCCGAGGTGTGCCCGACCGGCGTCTTCACCGACAAGGTGTTCAGCAAGCATTACGCCCGCAAGTGGGACCTTCAGACGTCACCCAGTGTCTGCGCCGCCTGCGGCGTGGGTTGCAACATCAACCCCGGCGAGCGTTATGGCACCCTGCGCCGCGTCGTGAACCGGCTCAATGATCAGGTGAATGGTTACTTTTTGTGCGACAAGGGCCGCTTCGGCACTGGTTACGTGAACAGCAGCGAGCGGTTGCGCCTCAACATGGTCCGCAGTGCGCATGATGGACGCCCGTCCGAGATAAGCCCCTCCGAGGCGAAGAGCCGACTGCTCGCCCTGAAGGGCAAGGCCATCGGAATCGGTTCTCCGCGCGCCTCGCTGGAAGCCAATTTCGCTCTTCGCCAGCTGGTGGGCAAAGAAAACTTCTATGCTGGCGTCAGCGAGGTCGAATTCGGCTTGCTGGGTCAGATCATCGAGATCTACAAGAGCCGTCCGGTACAGGCGGCATCCATTCGTGACATCGAACTCTGCGACGCCGTCGTCGTTCTGGGTGAGGATGTGACCAACACGGCAGCGCGCATCGCTCTGGCCCTGCGGCAGTCCGTCAAGAATCTCGGGCGCGAGCTGGCTGCAAAAATGAAACTGCCCCAGTGGCACGATGCAGCAATCCGCAATCTCGCCCAGGGTCGCAAGAGTCCGCTTTACATCATCGGACCTGCGGCCTCCCGTCTCGACGACATCGCCAAGCAGGTCCATATCGCGAGTCCGGCAGACACCGCGCGTATCGGCTTCGCTATTGCGCATGCCCTGGACAGCACGGCACCTGCAGTGACGGACCTGTCCGCTGCTGAACAGGCGTTGGTGGCCAGCATTGCCGCCGACCTGAAAGGAGCCAAGAAGCCCCTGGTCGTTTCGGGCACCTCGCTGCTCGAGCCGTCCCTACTCCAGGCCGCGGCCAACATCGCCACCGCGTGCAGCAGCGATTCCGGCCCTGGTCGCATCGTACTGACGGTTCCCGAGGTCAATAGTCTCGGCCTCATGCTGCTCATGGATGGCTCGCAAAACAGCTTGGGGAAAGCCATGCAGAGTGGGGCGCCTGCCGCCATCGTCCTGGAAAACGACCTCTATCGCCGTGCGCCTGCCGCAACTGTTGGCAAGTTCCTGTCCGGACTCGAGCAGCTCGCCGTGCTCGATCATCTCCAGAACCGGACTGGCGAAGCCGCGAATCTGGTGCTGGCGGCTGGTACCTTTGCGGAGACCAGCGGCACCTTCGTGAACTACGAAGGCCGCGCGCAGCACTTCTATGCAACGTTCAAACCGGCTCCCGAAATTCGCTCCAGCGCCAAGTGGCTGTGCGACACGGAGTTCGGGGCGGAACCACGGATCCACGTGCTCACCGGCGGGGCCGCTGCGCTGCTGCCCAATGGCTACAAGTTGCAGAAGCTCACCCCGGGCGCCGACTGGAACTTTGCCGGTGCCCGCGCACCGCGCCAGCACCATCGTTATAGCGGTCGCACCGCACTGCGCGCCCATCTCAACGTTCATGAACCCAAGCAGGAGCAGGATGAGGACGGGATCATGAATTATTCGATGGAAGGTGTGCCGCCGCTCAAGGATTCGACCATCTTCTCGTCCCCGTGGGCACCCGGCTGGAATTCCAATCAGAGCGTGTTCAAGTTCCAGAAACACACCGGTGGCGAGTTGTTGCAGTCCGGTCATGGCGAGTTGTTGTTGGATGTGCCTGCTGCTGGCAAGAGCTGGTTTGCGGCAGTAGTGCAAAAGCCGGCCGTGGAGGGTTTTGCGCTGTTTCCGCTCTACCACCTCTTTGGTAGCGAGGAACTCACCGCACGCAGCGAGGCGATCCAGGCCAAGGCCACGGGCGCCTACGTGGCCTTGAATCCGGCCGATGTAGAGCGCCTCGGCTTGGCGGCCAGTGATGGCGTTCAAGTGCAGCACAATGGGGCCGTTCCCTATCTGGCGCGGACATCGATAGCACCCGGTACCGTCGGTATTCCGGTTGGGCTCAGCGGGCTGAATTTCCAGGATCTCGTCACGCCGGGCCTTGCCTTGAACAAGGCCAGCAATTGGCAGAACCCCAAGGATTGGCGGGCCAGCAACATCATCGTCAGTGACGCCGGCAGCACCACGGCCTACGGCCGCGGCGTGCAGGGTCGTTAGGAGAAGCATCTGCCATGTTCGAATTAACTGTCGGGTCTCTCTTCAACATTGTCGCCATGCTGGCGGCGGTAGCGGTAATCGCCGCTCTGCTGATCTGGATCGAGCGCCGCGTATTGGGCTTCCTGAACGAGCGGCTGGGCCCTAACCGTGTGGGTCCCTTCGGTATCCTGCAGTCCGTTGCCGACGTGTTGAAACTGATCACGAAAGAGGACTGGGTTCCGCCGTTTTCCGACAAATTGACTTTCGTGGTGGCACCGCTGATCGTGCCCATCGCCATGCTGCTCAGCTTCGGTGTCCTGCCCATAGCCCCCGGCGTTGGCGTGATGGATTTGAACATCGGTTTGCTGTGGGTGTTTGCCATGGCCGGGCTCGGTGCCTACTCCGCCATGCTCGGTGGCCTTGCTTCCAATAACAAATTCGCCCTGCTCGGCGGCCTGAGAGCTGCTGGCCAGATGATCAGCTACGAAGTTTTCATGGGAGTGTCCATCCTCGGTGTCGTCATCCTCGGCGACAGTTTCAACTTGCGCGAGATCGTCGAGGCCCAAAAGGACGGTTGGTTCGTCTTTCCGCAGTTCGTTGGCTTCGTGGTGTTCGTGATCGCCGGGCTTGCCGAAACCAAGCGCTGGCCCTTTGACCTCGCAGAGGGAGAGTCCGAAATCATCTCCGGCTTCAACACGGAGTACTCCGGCATGAAGTTCGGCCTGTTCTTCGTGGGCGAGTACATCGGCATGCTGCTGCTTTCTGCCCTGATTCCCGTGCTGTTCTTCGGTGGATGGTATGCACCCTGGGGTCTTGAGCTGCCGAACCCGGTGATCTCCGGACTTTTCTGGATGTTCATCAAGACCTCTTTCTGGATTTTCTTCTTTATTCTGGTTCGCGCAGCGCTGGTGCGGCCGCGCTACGACCAGTTGATGAACTACGGGTGGCTGGTGATGCTGCCGCTGTCCTTGCTGAATTTGTTGATCACAGGCGCCGTGGTTCTGGCGCAGGGGAACTGAGCAATGTGGAATTTCCTCAAGCAACAACTTTATGTCCTGTGGTCGAACGTGGTCACGCTGTGGCTCGTGTTCACCCATCTGTTCAAAAAGAAAGACACGGTCGAATACCCGGATGTGCAGCCGTACATGTTCCCGCGCTGGCGTGGGCGCATCATCCTCAGCCGTGATCCGGATGGGGAGGAGCGATGTGTCGCGTGCAACCTCTGTGCCGTCGCCTGTCCCGTGGACTGCATTGCGCTACAGAAGACCGAAGACGAGAACGGGCGCTGGTACCCGGAGTTCTTCAGGATCAACTTTTCCCGTTGCATCATGTGCGGCTTCTGCGAGGAGGCCTGCCCTACGCATGCCATCCAGCTGACTCCCGACTTCGAGATGGCGGAATACGTGCGCCAGGACATGGTCTGGGAGAAGAAGGATCTGCTGATCAGCGGAACCGGCAAGTACCACGACTACAACTTCTACAAGATCGCCGGTAAAGCCATAGGCGGCAAAGGCAAGGGCGAAGCCCGTCACGAGTTGCCCCCCATCGACCGCAGGAGCCTCTTGCCATGAGCCTGTTGTTTTATACCGCTGCTGCGATCAGCGTGCTGTCTACCCTTGTGGCCATCACTCGTGTGAACGTGACACACGCGCTGCTGTACTTCATCGTTTCTCTCATCTCCCTCGCCATCATCTTCTACACGATCGGCGCCCACTTCGCTGCGGCCCTCGAGGTCATCGTGTATGCCGGCGCCATCATGGTCATGTACGTATTCGTTGCCATGATGCTGAACCTGGGGCAGGCGACGGTGGAGCAGGAGCGTGCCTGGCTCAAGCCGTCCATCTGGATCGGTCCGGTGCTCATGGCCGCGCCGCTGCTGGTGGAGCTGCTGTTCGTGTTGCGCGAGACTGGCGCTACCGACATGGCACACACGGTGCTGGCGGCAAAGGAGGTGGGGATCTCGCTGTTTGGTCCCTACGTGCTCGCGGTGGAGCTGGCTTCCATGCTGCTGCTGGCGGGTCTGGTGGGCGCCTATCACCTGGCGCGCAAGTAGGCGAACGCAACGGCGCAGTTCCAAGATGACGAGGAAAAGAATCTAGTCCCATGACAATGCCATCCGTCTTAATGCAAGCGATTCCCATGGAGCACGGCCTGTTGCTGGCCGCCATCCTGTTTGCGCTTGGTCTCATCGGTGTGCTCACCCGCCGCAACATGGTGTTCGTGTTGATGTCACTGGAAATCATGCTCAACGCCGCCGCGCTGGCGTTCGTGGTTGCCGGTGCAAAGTGGGGTGAGACGGATGGGCAGATCATGTTCCTGATGATCATCAGTCTGGCGGCTGCAGAAGTCGCAGTCGGTCTGGCACTGGTGTTGCAGATGTTCCATCGCTTCAAGACTCTGGACCTCGATGTCCTGAGCAAGTTGAAAGGCTAGGGGAGACGACATGCTGGATTTACTGTGGCTGGTGCCGACGATCCCCCTGATCGGGTCCCTCATACTCATCCTCACCCAGGGCAAACTGCCTGAGGTCCCTGCCGCCATCGTCGGTGCTGGCTCGATTGGTCTTGCCTTCCTGGTCTCGGTCCTGGTGGGTCTCGACTTTCTCGGCTCGGACCTGCCGTCGTTTTCTCAGCGTTTGTGGACCTGGATGCGCGTCGGCAACTTCGACGCGGGCTTCTCGCTTTATCTCGACGGCATCTCGCTGGTCATGATGTTCGTAATCACCGGGATCGGCTTCCTGATCCATGTCTATGCCACCGGCTACATGCACGACGACCCGGGTTTCGCGCGCTTCTTCTCCTACATGAACCTCTTCGTCTCGGCCATGCTCATCCTCGTGTTGGGAGACAACCTGCTGCTGCTGTTCATGGGCTGGGAAGGTGTGGGCCTGTGCTCTTACCTGTTGATCGGGTTCTGGTACACCGATTCCTACAACGGCTACTGCGCGCGCAAGGCCTTCGTCATCACCCGTGTTGGTGACGCCTCGATGGCACTGGGTTTGTTTCTGCTCTTCCAGAGCGTCGGTACGATCAATATCCAGGACTCCATGCAACTGGCACAGACGCAGTGGCCGCAGGGCGGTGGCATGGCTACCGCCGTCACGTTGCTATTGCTCGGGGGAGCAGTCGGCAAATCGGCGCAGTTGCCGCTGCAGACCTGGTTGCCGGATGCCATGGCCGGACCTACACCCATTTCGGCCCTCATCCATGCGGCAACCATGGTGACCGCCGGCGTGTACCTGATTGCCCGCACCCACGCGCTCTATCTGCTGGCACCAGAGGTGCAGTATCTGGTGGGCATCATCGGCGCGATCACCCTGCTGATGGCCGGTTTCACGGCACTGACGCAGAGCGACATCAAAAAAGTACTGGCCTTCTCGACGATGAGTCAGATCGGCTACATGTTCCTCGCCCTCGGCGTGGGAGCCTGGTCCAGCGCGATTTTCCATTTGATGACCCATGCCTTCTTCAAGGCACTGCTATTCCTCACGGCCGGCTCCATCATTCTCGGCATGCATCACGAGCAAAACATCTTCAAGATGGGTGGGCTCCGCAAGGATCTGCCTTGGTCTCACGCGCTCTTTCTCATTGGCACGCTGGGTCTGGTGGCGTTCCCCGGTTTCTCCGGCTTCTTCAGCAAGGAAGAAATCCTGGCTACTGCGCTGGAGAATCATGACGGCGGCTTCATTCTTTTCCTCGCGGGGCTGGCGGGCGCTGTCATGACCTATTTGTACAGCTTCCGGCTGTACTTCCTCGTGTTCTACGGCAAGAAGACCCATGACGGGCATGAAGTCATGGGGCTGCACCTGCAGGGCCCGCTGGTGGTACTCGCCGTCCTGTCCGTTTTCGGTGGCTTCATCCAGATCCCCGTTCACGACTTGTTCCCGGCCGTTGCCGAGCATCATCCGTCGGTGGGCTCCCAGGCCCTGATGATCCTCCTGCCCATGCTCGGTGGCGTGGTGGCCTGGTGGGTCTTCATCAAGGGTGGCATCAATACGGACAAGCTGACGGAAGGTGGTATCGGTAGAGCGCTGCACCGCTTCTGGTTCACCCAGTGGGGTATGGACTGGCTGTATGACCGCCTGTTCGTCGTCCCCTACGTTGGGCTTGCCAAGCTCAACAGGCGTGACTTCATCGACGCCTTCTACAACGGCACCGCCACGGTGGCTCTGGCCCTGCACGGGCTGGTCAGCGACACACAGACGGGCCAATTGCGCTGGTATGCCCTGACCATGATCAGTGGCGTGCTGCTGCTGGTCAGCATCGGAGTACTCCTATGATTTTGGTCTGGTTGATGGTGATTCTCTTTGCAGGAGGCGTGGGCGCCTGGCTGGCGGAGAGTAGCGGGGCGGAGCACCCGCGCGCGGTGGCACTGGCAGCCCTCCTGCTGGATCTGTTTCTGGTGGTGCTGATGCTGGTTGCACCCGACAGCATGGGATTGGGTGCAGTCGATACCGTGGCCCAACTCGGTCAGCGTGGCGACTGGCTGGTCTTGTTCCAATCCGACTGGATTCCACGTTTTGGTGTCAGCTTCATCTTCGGCGTCGATGGCCTCGGACTCATGTTGGTAGCCCTCACGGTGTTCCTGGGACTCATGGCGCTCGGCGCTGCCTGGGGCGAGATTCATGAACGCAGTGGTTTCTTTTACTTCAATCTGCTGTGGACGCTCGCGGGCGTGATCGGCGTCTTCACTGCCCTCGACCTGTTCCTGTTTTTCTTCTTCTGGGAAATCATGCTGATTCCCATGTATTTCATCATCGCCATCTGGGGCCACGAAAACAAGGAATACGCTGCGATGAAGTTCTTCATCTTCACGCAGGTGTCGGGCTTGCTGATGCTGCTGTCGATCCTGTTGCTGGTGTACTTCCACTACACCAGCACCAACGTTCTCACCTTCAGCTACTTTCAGTTGCTGGGTACCCAGCTTCCCGCCAGCCTTGGCTATTGGGTCATGCTCGGTTTCTTCATCGCATTCGCGACCAAGCTGCCGGCTGTGCCCGTGCACAACTGGTTGCCCGATGCCCACTCGCAGGCACCGACGGCGGGCTCGGTCATCTTGGCTGGCGTGCTGTTGAAGACGGGGGCCTACGGCTTGATCCGTTTCACCATCCCGCTGTTTCCGGACGCGAGCGCCCAATTTGCACCCATCGCCATGACGCTGGGTGCCATCAGCATCCTCTACACCGCCAAGGTGGCCTTTGGTCAAAGTGATCTCAAGCGCCTGATCGCCTACACCTCGGTCAGCCACATGGGCTTCGTGCTGCTGGGCGTATACGCCTGGAATGCCCAGGCTCTGCAAGGGGCCGTGATGACCATGCTGGCGCACGGCTTCAGCGCGGCAGCGCTGTTCATGTTGGCGGGGGGTCTGCAGCATCGGATCCATACGCGTGACATGGATCAGATGGGTGGTTTCTGGGGTGTGGCGCCGCAAATGGCTTTCATGGCGATGTTTTTCACCGTTGCCGCCGTGGGCATGCCGGGGCTCGGCAACTTCGTCGGTGAATTCCTGGTGCTGCTCGGCAGTTTTCAGGTCAACCACACCATCACGGCCTTTGCGGCCTTGGGCCTCGTGGTGGCGGCAGTGTACTCGTTGATCGTGATCCAAAAGGTCTTCTTCGGAAAGAACCGGCACAACCATCGCATGGCGGATCTGAGCGGCATGGAGTTTCTGTGCTTTTCGCTGATGATGATCGGCCTCATCTGGATGGGCATGTATCCGCAGACCATGCTCGACATGGCGCAACCCACGCTTGAAAGCCTCAACGTGGCATTCAATCCCTAACGCAGTCCAAGACGCGAGCAACAGGCATACCCATGAGTTCCGCAGCCCTTATCGATTTACTCCAGCTGATCCTGCTGACGGTCACCACGGTCGTGGTGATGGTGGTTGCCGGCTTCAAGCGCGATCACGGTCTCGTCAACGCACTGACGCAGTGCGGTCTCGTGGCGGCACTATTCGTCTTCGTGTTCATCGAGCCCACGACCCCGCTGCAGGTGACGCCGCTGCTTATTTTCGACGAGTACAGTCTGTTCTTTGCCAATCTCAGCATCATCGGCGGCATCGGGGTCAGTGCCATGGCCTATCCGTACTTCGATAAGCATCACCAGTACAACGAAGAATTCTACTTGCTGGTTCTCTGCGGCACGCTCGGTGGCGTGGTGATGGCGGCCAGCAATCACTTCGTTTCGTTCTTCATCGGCATGGAGCTGGTGAGCATCAGTCTTTACGCCCTCATCGCCTACCCGCTGCACAGTACCCGCCCGGCCAAGGCCCCGCTGGAGGCAGCCATCAAATACCTGATCATGAGTGGCATTGCCTCGGCGGTGTTGTTGTTCGGCATGGCTTTGGTATACGCCATGGCAGGCAGTTTCGAATTCCGGGCGCTAGCCGCGGCTACCTCGTCAGTCGAGGCCGGCTATCAACCGGTAATTCTGGTGGGGTACCTGCTGATGCTGGCTGGCGTGGCCTTCAAGCTTTCGCTGGTGCCGTTCCACATGTGGACACCCGACGTCTACGAGGGGGCGCCGCTGCCGGTGACGGCCTTCCTGGCCACGGTTTCCAAGGCCGGAATGATCGCCGTGTCGATGCGGTTGCTGTTGAATGCACAAGCCTTCAATTTTGGGGAGATCACCGTGGTGCTGTCTCTGCTCGCGGCTGCCTCCATGCTGTTCGGCAACCTGTTGGCACTGATGCAGAGCAATATCAAGCGCATGCTCGCCTATTCTTCCATTGCCCACCTTGGCTACTTGTTGGTCGTGGTGATCGCCGCCGCCGCCGTGCCGGATCTTCTGAGCGTGGAGGGTATGAGCTACTACATGGCAGCCTACTTTCTGATGTCGCTCGGTGGCTTCGCCGTGGTGAGCGCGTTGTCGACAGCAGACAAGGAACTCGATCATCTGCTCGACTTCCAGGGTCTGTTCTGGCGTAACCCCTGGCTGGCGGCAGTCATGATCACGGTATTGCTCTCATTGGCCGGCATTCCGCTGACGGCCGGCTTCATCGGCAAGTTCTACATCTTCACGACCGGCGTCGAAGGCCAGCTGTGGTTCTTGTTGACGATGCTGATCATCGGATCTGCCATCGGTCTCTACTACTACCTTCGACTCATTTACACCATGTTGCAGGATCCCAACCCCGCCTTGCGTGATGATCCCGCGAAGCAGTCCCTTCCTGCCGGATTGAACCTCGTGATGGCTGCCATGGTGCTTGCCATCCTTTATCTGGGCGTCTACCCAACCCCCTTCATCGAAACCCTGCAGAGTCTGGCCGGGGCGTTCTGACGGACTCGGTACGGGCAGTAGGCTGCCACGTAGTCAGCCGTTAGCTGCGGCCACAGGTTGCCAAACGAGAAAAAGGCCGAAGTTGGCATAAATTGGCTTGCCTAGCCAAAACTGACCTGAGTAGAATCCCGCCCCCGATCGCTAATTGTGCAGGCAGAGACACATCGCGATGACCCTCCCGGAAGGGTTCATGTGGGTGGGCTGCAAACTGCATTAGCAATTAAACGTAACCAATTGATCCTGAACGTTAAAGAGGCGACTCTCATGGCGGTCTACAGCTACGCGCGCACCTCGGAAGTGGAAGTCAATGAGCTGGGAACCCAGCTTGACGAGCTGCTCGAAAAAGAGAGCTTGCGCTTGCATACCTACGCCCTGCGGGTGGGGCTGCGGGTCAACCAAAACGTGGTCGAAACGGGTGTCAGCTGGTCTGTAGACCTCATCGATCGGCCAGTCTGGCAGGCTTTGCTGGCCAAGCTGGAAAACGGTGACATCGTCATGACCTGCACGCTGGAGCGTATGTTCAGCAGTTGCGAAGACATGGTCGACACCCTCCGCGCCCTGCGTAAACGTAAGGTGCGGCTGTTCGTGGTGGATCTGGAGGGTGAGCTTACCTCTGCCCAGTTCGCCCTGCCGTTCGACAAGTCTCTGCGGGTATTTCATGGGCTTGAACGTCGCCGCTCCACCGAGCGCATCAAGACCGTCAAGCAAAAGCAGCGCAGCAAGGGGCGCTTCCTCGGCGGAAGCCGGCCCTTCGGTTATCTCATCCACACCAACGGGAGGCTGGTCGAGAACCCGATGGAGCAGAAGGTGCTGAAGCAGATTCTCCGGATGAACGAGCAGGGCAAGTCGCTGCGCGCCATCTCAGCTGAGGTCAGCACGCCGGTCATGCCCATCAGCTTCAAGACCGTGCAGCGCCTGCTCAAGCGGCATCAACAGCAAAACCGCCTCGGTGGTGAAATGGGCGCGTCGGCTGAGGCTTGATGAGCGGCCGCAGACTGCCGGCGCTGTTCATTGGCCTACGCTACCTGCTGGCAAAGCGTGACAACCGCTTCATTGCATTCACTTCGCTGATTTCGATGGCTGGCTTGACCCTCGGCGTACTCGCCTTGGTGCTCGTGCTCTCCGTGTTCAATGGATCTCATGAAGTGATGCGCGAGCGCGCACTGATCACTGTTCCGCACGCCGATATCGAAGCCAAGCCGCGGTTCACGGACTGGCGGCGCGCGCAGCAGCTCGTGGCCTCCGTGCCCGGTATCATGGCGACCGCTCCCTACACCGAAATCGAAGCCTTGTTGAGCGGGCAGGGCTATCACCAAGTGACGCGGGTACGTGGTATCGACCCCGTGCTGGAAAGTCAGGTCAGCCGACTGGACGAGAGTCTGCTCGAGGGCAGTCTGTCGGCGCTGCGACCCGGAGAGCGTGGCATCGTGCTGGGTCGCGCGCTTGCCAACAATCTGCGATTGTTCATGGGGTCCGCGGTCAATCTGGTGGTACCGCAGGCGAATCAGGCGGGTACGCGCCTCAACCTTGTCATGCATCGCTTTGTAGTCGTGGGAATCTCCGATGTGCGGTTCAGCGTGGGCGCTGATCTGGCCTACATTCACCTAGCCGACAGCGCAGCCCTGCTTGGATTGCAGGACCCAGCCAGCGCCGTGCGCTTACGTCTGCAAGCGCAGGACGTGGACCGGGCCGGCGCTCTGGTGCAAAAAGCCGTCGACCTGCTGGAGCAGGAGGAGCCCGGTCCGCTCTACCTTGGCAAGGACTGGGCAACTACCGAAGCCAGCCTGTTTGGAGCGCTGCGACTCGAAAAGCTCATGACCTGGCTGATGTTGATGATGATCGTGGGGATCGGCGCCTTCAACATCATCTCCACACTCGTCATGGTGGTAGCTGAAAAGCAGCCAGACATCGCCATCTTGCGCACGATGGGCGCTAGCCGGCACACGATTCTGATGGTGTTTCTGGTGCAGGGGACGACCGTGGGGGTGCTGGGAGTAACCATCGGGGCCTTCCTCGGTTCCTTGCTGGCGCTGAACTTCACGCCCCTCATGTCCGCGCTCGACGGCTTGCTTGGCCGAGAGACGCTTTATGTGCTCAGCGCCTTGCCGGCGCGCTGGCAGCTTGCCGACGTGGTCATCACGTCCGGCGTCGCGCTGCTCATCAGCTTTCTCGCCACTCTGTATCCGGCTTGGCGTGCCTCCCGCATCCATCCTGCCCAGGTACTGCGCCATGCCTGACGTCGTACTGGCTTGCCACCGGCTCTGCAAGCAGTTCCAGCAAGGAGGCCAAAACCTGACGGTGCTGCAGGATGTGGATCTGGCCATTCGTGCTGGCGAAAAGGTCGCGATCATCGGTGTGTCGGGCTCGGGCAAGACGACGCTGCTGAACCTGCTCGGAGGACTCGATTCGCCGAGTAGTGGCAGTGTGGAGGTCCAGGGCCAGCGCCTCGACCGGTTGTCGGACCGCCAGCAAGACCAGTTGCGCAACCGCAGTCTGGGTTTCGTCTACCAGTTCCACCATCTGCTTGGCGAGTTCACTGCACAGGAAAATGTCGCCATGCCGCTCATCATCGCCGGAGTTCCCTTCGCGCAGTGCCTCGCGCGGGCAGGGCAATTACTGGGGCAGGTAGGCCTCGCGGCGAGACTCGATCACAAACCGGCCCAGCTTTCCGGCGGAGAGCGCCAGCGCGTCGCCATCGCGCGCGCCCTCGTCAACAACCCTGCCTGCGTACTCATGGACGAACCGACCGGCAATCTGGATCGGCAGACCGCTGTCGCCATTCATGCGCTCATCCGTGAACTCAACGCCAGTCTGCAACTGTGTTTCGTACTGGTCACCCACGACATCCAACTGGCATCCAGCATGGACCGCGTTCTGGAGTTGAAGGACGGCAAGCTCCGTCCATGGCAAGCAGGGGCCTGAAGTGCAGAGGTCGCTCGCGGTCTACATCGGCAGCCGCTACGCCTCTCTGCGGTCAGGTACCCTCATGGTCGGCTTCATTAGTGGGTTGACGGTGATCGGACTAGCGCTGGGAGTTGCCGTGCTCATCACTGTGCTGTCTGTGATGAACGGTTTCGACCGTGAAATGCAGCAACGTATCCTTGGTCTGGTTCCGCACATCACCGTGACTACGCCCAGGCTTGCACCACTGCGCGGTGAAACGGAATGGCAGCCGCTGCGTGCTCGTCTAGCAGAGAGTCCCGGCGTGACCGGCACTGCCCCTTTTCTGCAATTGCAGGGCATGCTGCTGGCCAATGGCCACAGCAAAGGCATCCTGTTGAATGGCATCATGCCGGATGAAGAGCGCGAGGTTTCGGTCCTTGGTGACTACATCGAAGCGGGATCGCTGAGTTCCCTGCAGCCCGGCGACTACAATCTGGTGCTGGGCCGCACGCTGGCCGCGGCCCTCGAGGTGTCGGTTGGCGACAGGGTCACGCTGGTCTCCACTGTCGTTCCACTTACGCCCCTGGGGGACTTCACCCGCCAGAAAAGCTTCACCGTCTCTGCCATTTTTTCCGTGGGATCCCAGTTGGATAGCACGCTTGCCGTGGTGCATCTGCGCGATGCCCAGACGCTGTACCGGTTGGAAGGTCGTCTGCATGGTTACCGGGTCCAGACGGCTGACCTGTTTAGTACCGGCGACGTCATGGCAGTCCTGCGGCAGCGGCTTGGAGACGAACTCGACTACGGCGACTGGACCACGACTTATGGGCCGCTCTACGACAATATCCGCCTCTCGAAGACCTTGGTGGGTCTGCTGTTGTCGCTGCTGGTAGCAGTTGCCGCCTTCAATGTGGTGGTGAGCTTGATGATGGTGGTCCGTGAAAAGCGCGGCGACATCGCCATCCTGCGCACGATGGGTGCGGCGCGAAGCAGTGTTCGTAATATCTTTCTGGTCCAGGGCTGGCTCATCGGCGTTATCGGTACCGGCGCCGGCGTCATGCTGGGCATCCTGGCATCCTTGTCGGTCAGCCACGTGGTCGCCTGGCTACAGCAGGTGACAGGTGTACAGTTTCTGAGTGCCGATATCTATCCTGTCAACTACCTACCGAGCGAGTTGTGGCTCAGCGACGTGCTGCTGGTTGCAGGGTTGTCGCTCTTGCTGAGTCTGCTCGCCACGCTATATCCCGCGCGACAGAGTGCGCTGGCCCGGCCCGCCGAGATCCTCCGTTACGAGTGATGGTGGGCGTGGGGCGTTGGCGGTTGTTGTTAGCGTTTTTCCCGTCACCCGCCACAAACCTGTAAATAATCCGGTGACCTGCCTTCAGCACGACTAGACTGATTGCCGTATCTCGCCGCGGCTTGCCCCATGCGTTCATGGACGATCGCTTTCAGCTTCGGGGTGCTGCTCGCCTCCCGATTGCCAATGCTGCCTCCAATAGCGGTTTGCCAGACTCTGGTGGCCGTAGCCTGCCTGTTGCATTGGCGAGCCGACCTCCGATTGCTGGCAGCTGCGCTGCTCGGCGCCAGCTGGCTCGGCTGTTACGGGGGTAACGCGCTGCAGGAACGCTGGACTGCCACCTCCGACTGGCGGGACGTGTGGGTGGAAGCAACGGTGCAGGACTTGCCGACGGCCACCGAAAACGGCCTGCGAGTACGCGTCCGCCTCGACAAGATCTGTCGTGGCAGCAGTCTGCGTCGCTGTAACTTCGCCGCCTTACCGACGGATGGCC
The DNA here is from genome assembly GCA_036796405.1 of Gammaproteobacteria bacterium. Lineage (GTDB taxonomy): Bacteria > Pseudomonadota > Gammaproteobacteria > Pseudomonadales > Pseudohongiellaceae > CAILUG01. Next base: position 105,597 of record DAIRDB010000004.1, read on the forward strand.
GTGAGGCCCAGATTTCGCTCTATGAGCCGCTGACTTTGAATCCGGGTCAGCGCTGGCGCTGGGCTCTGCGCCTGCGCCCCCCACACGGCTTCGTGAATCCGGGTGGTTTCGACTATGAGGCCTGGTTGCTGCAACAGCGTATTGCCGCCCTCGGTTACTTGCGAGTCCACCCGGAAAACCAGCTGCTGGAGGAGGGGAACGGGCGCCGGATCGAGCGAATGCGCTGGAATATTGCCCAGCGCCTACAGTCTGCCGAGTTGGATCACTTGCACTGGAGTCACTTGCTGCGCGCGCTGACCATCGGAGACGGCAGCGGGCTGTCCGACGCCGAGTGGAGTTTGCTTGCGGCCACCGGTACCACACACCTGTTGGTAATTTCCGGTTCACACGTTGCGTTGATCGCCATGCTGGCCTACCGACTGGCCTATTGGCTGGCGACCCGCAGTGTCTGGTTGCTGGCGCGTATACCGGCGCAGGGCATTGGCTTTTTTGCAGCACTCGGCAGTTCCTGGGTCTATGCGGGTCTTGCCGGTTTTACGCTGCCGGTCCTGCGAGCCTGGCTGATGATCGCCATCCTCTTGCTGGCCCGCCTGTGGCGGCGGCAGGTGCACCACTGGCAGGGTTTGTGTCTGGCGCTGGCGGCGGTGCTGGCCTTTGACCCCCTGGCAGTTCTGAATCCGGGGTTCTGGCTGTCCTTTGCTGCCGTGGCCGTGCTGCTGCAGAGTGCCACCACGCCAAGGACCGGTGTGCTGTGGCGGCGCTGGCTGGGGGAAGCCGTCGCACTTTGCCGGTTGCAGTGGTGCGTCGGGCTAGCGCTGTTGCCCATCGTCCTGTTGTTCTTTCAGCAGACCAGTCTCTTGGCGCTGGCCGTCAATCTGCCGCTGATTCCCCTGCTCGGCGTGCTGGTGGTACCCTTGGCCCTGTCCGGGACCGCCCTGCTAGGGTTGTGGCCTGCCCTCGGCCTTGGCGTCTTGCAGGTGGCCGATGTCCTGCTAGGCGCCACGGTCTGGTTGCTGAAAACCAGCATGGAGCTATTCCCTGCGGCGCTGGTGACACTGCCCGCCTTGACGCTGCCAGGTCTGGCCTTGCTGGTGGCGCTGGTGCTTGCAGCCCTTCTGCTGCGTAACAGTCGGCAGCGCTGGCTGGCCACTGCCGCCGTACCCTTGGCACTGCTGCTCTTCCAACCTGCGCACCTGCCGCGGGGAACGGCGGAGATCTCCGTGCTCGACGTGGGGCAAGGACTTGCCGTGCTGGTGGTGACCGAGGCTCACGCCTTGTTGTACGACGCTGGTCCGCGGTTTAGCAGCCGACTCGATGCCGGTGAGGATGTCGTGGTACCGGTGCTGCGGCGGGCCAACCTGCGCCGCCTCGATCGTGTGCTCATCAGTCACAGCGACAGCGATCACGCCGGCGGGCTTGCGGCCGTACAGCGCTACACCCCGGGCAGCCTGTACAGTGGGTCTGACACTGCAGTATTCGACACCGGTGTACGGAGCGAGCCCTGTCGCAGCGGACAGCGCTGGACCTGGGATGACGTCCAGTTTCAAATCCTGCATCCGGATGACGGCCGTTACGACGACAACAACAGCTCCTGCGTGCTGCTGGTCACCGCAGGCGAGCACAGCGTCCTGCTGGCCGGTGATATCGGCAGCAGTGTCGAAAAAAAATTGCTGCGGGCCTGGCCCGAGCTCAGGCCGACTGTGGTGGTGGCGCCGCACCACGGCAGCAAGTCGTCTTCGTCATGGACTTTTGTCGGCCGCTTACAGCCGGATTGGGTGGTTTATTCCAGTGGCTTCCAGAATCGCTATGGGCATCCTTCACCCGAGGTCGAGCAGCGTTACCGTCAGGTCGGAGCGATGGCTTTCACCACGGCGTTAGACGGTGCAGCGCGCTTCACTCTGACACCGCACCTACCCCTGCAGGCGATTGCTGAACGGGACCGGCAGCGCCGCTTCTGGCGCGCTCGCGCTGACCCGGCACCCTGACTGGCACGGCACCTCCCGGAGGGCCTTGTGGTAAAGTGCTGCGAGGTTCGAGGAGCTTTGCAGGTGTTTGAAATCATCGTTTCGGGCGGCATCCTGATGGTGCCGATCATCGCGTCGTCCGTCATTGCCATCGCCATCATCATCGAGCGTTTCTGGACCCTGAAGCCGGCACGCATCGCGCCGGAACACACGCTCGCCGACGTATGGAGCAAGCTGTGCCAGGGCCAGCTGGACGCCCAGCAACTGCGGGAGCTGCGCCAGTCCTCGCCACTCGGGCAGATCCTGGCAGCGGGATTGGTGAATGCCAAAGCCGGCCGTAGCATCATGATAGAGAGCATCGAACAGGCGGCAGCCCATGTCGTGCACGACATGGAGCGCTATCTCAGCGCGCTCGGCAGTATTGCGGCGATAACGCCTTTGCTGGGACTGCTCGGCACGGTGTTTGGCATGATCCAGGTCTTCGGCGAAATCATGACTCTCGGCAGCAATGGCAATACGGCGGCGCTGGCAGGGGGCATTGCACAGGCCCTGATCACCACGGCAGCCGGTCTGATCGTCGGCATACCCGCCATGCTTTTCCACCGCATGTTCCTGCGCAAGGTGGAAAGTCTGGTGGTGGATCTGGAGCGCGAGTCCATCAAGCTGGTGGATGCTCTGCACAGCAGCCGCGCTGTCGAAGTTCAGGGACCCTGAGGAGCAGGTGTGAAATTCCGACGCACACTCAAGGCGCCCGTGGACATCAACCTGACACCCCTCATCGACATGGTGTTCCTGCTGCTGATCTTTTTCATGGTGACCACGACGTTCAACCGCGATAGCCGGTTGCTGGTCACCTTGCCGGAAGCGAACGGCCAGCTGTTGGAGCAGAGCGATCTGCGCCTCGAAATCCTCATCACCGAGCAGGGTAGTTACCGCGTGAATGGCCGGCTCCTCGGCGACAGCAGCGTGGAGACCCTCAAGCAAGCCATCAGTGACCTGGCTGCCGGAGACAACACGCTGCCCGTCACCCTCACGGCCGACGCGGCCAGCATGCACCAGAGCGTGGTGACAGCCATGGATGCGCTCGCCCAGCTCGGGTTTGCGAAACTCAACATCGCGACGCGGCAGAGCGCTGAGACGGCGCCATGACCGGGGCTAGGGAACACAGCACGTCGACCTTTGCCCTGTACCGGCGGCTGCTCGCCTACGTTGGGCCCGAGCGAAGGAACTTCATCCTGGCTCTGTTCGGCTTTCTGCTGTTCAGTGCGGCCAACACCGGCTTTGCCGAACTCGTCCGCCAGATTCTTCTCGGCATAGAGCGCAGCGCTTCTCTGACGCCGGCCGAGCGTTTGCTCATTCCGGCGCTCGTGGTGGCGGTTGTCGTCTTGCGGGGCATCGGCGGTTTCATCGGCAGTTACGGCATGTCTTTGCTGGCCTTTCGCGTAGTGCACCGGTTACGCAGTGAGTTGGTGCAGAAGATGCTGTTGCTGCCGACCGGCTACTACGATCGGCAGAACGGCGGCCAGCTGGTGTCGACAGTGACCTTCAACACCGCCCAGATCAGCGGGGCAGTCAGCGATGCCATCGCCGTTTCCCTGCGCGAGGGACTCACCATCGCCGGCATCCTGCTGTATCTGCTGTTTCTCAACTGGCAACTGACCCTGATCTTCATCGCTATCACCTCCCTGATCATTCCCGTGGTCCTGCTGGCATCCCGCCACCTGCGCCGCTATAGCAAGCGCATCCAGAGTTCCATGGGGGATGTCACGCAACTGTTGACGGAGACCCTGCGCGGACTGCGGGTGCTGCGGGTGTTCGGGGCTAGCGACCAACGCCAGACCCTGTTCGTGCAGGCCAGCGAGCGGAACACAGCGCAGAACCTCAAGCTCGCGGTTACCGCGGCCATTTCTGCGCCGATCATCCAGTCGCTGGTGGGGCTGGCCTTTGCCTTGCTGCTCTGGCTGGCGCTGGCGCCCGGTGAGATGGGGGGTATCACGCCGGCACAGTTCGTCGGTTTTCTCACCGCCGCCGGCATGCTTTTCAAGCCGGTGCGTCAGACCTCCAAGGTCAACGCCGATATCCAGAAGGGCCTTGCGGCGGCGTCGTCGATCTTCGCCATCATGGATATCCCACCGGAGGTGGATCGAGGCACGCTGACCGTTCCGCGCGTGGCCGGGCGCGTCGAGTTCCGCTCGGTGAGTTTCGGCTACCAAGGGAGCAGCGAGCCGGTATTGCATGATATCTCGCTGCTGTGCGAGCCCGGCCAGACCGTGGCGCTGGTGGGCCAGTCCGGCAGTGGCAAGTCGACCCTCATCAACCTGCTGCCGCGTTTCTATGAGACCGAGCAGGGAGCGGTGCTCATCGATGACAGGCCGGTGCAGGAGTACCGTCTGGCCAACCTCCGTAAGCAGATCGCGGTGGTGGGGCAGGAAGTCCTGCTCTTCAGCGGTAGCATTCGCGACAACGTCGCCTGCGGTGAATTGGCGGGCTGCTCGGAGGCCGCGCTCATCGCGGCCCTCGAATCTGCGCAGGCCATGGAATTCATTCGTGAACTGCCGCGTGGACTCGACACCGAGGTCGGTGATCAGGGCCTGCTGCTGTCTGGAGGCCAGCGGCAGCGGCTGGCCATTGCCCGGGCTCTGCTGAAGGACGCACCTATCCTGATCCTCGACGAGGCAACCTCTGCGCTGGACAGTGGCTCAGAGCGGCAGATCCAGTTGGCACTGCAGCAGCTCATGCAGGGTCGCACCACACTGGTCATTGCTCACCGGCTGTCGACAGTCGAGGCAGCCGATCAGATACTCGTGCTCGACAAGGGTCATATCGTCGAGCGCGGCACCCATCAGCAACTGTTGGCCAGGGGCGGCGTCTATGCAGGGCTCTACAACCTGCAGTTCGTCGATGCAGAAAGTGGCTGAGTGGCTTCAGCAACTCTGGTATGGCAACAGCCGTCTGGCATGGCTGCTGTGGCCACTCACCCTGCTGTACCGACTACTGACGCTCATCGACTATCGACGGCACCCGCCGTCCTGGCGCTGCCCGGTCCCCGTGATCGTAGTGGGCAATCTCACCGTGGGTGGAACCGGCAAGACACCGGTATGCCTGGCGCTGGCCCGGCATTACAGCCGGGCAGGGCGGCGCGTTGTGCTGCTCAGCCGGGGTTACGGCGGCAGGCCGGCGGATTCCCCGCGCCTGGCAACAGCCGGTGCCGATCCTGCCGAGGTGGGCGACGAGGCCTTGCTGCTGGCTGAGGCCAGTGGCTGCCCGGTGGTGGTCGATCGCCAGCGCGCCAGGGCTGCGCGTCACGCAGTCGAGCAACTTGGTGCCGACCTGCTTATTAGCGATGACGGTCTGCAGCATCGTCCGCTCTGGCGCGATGTGGAACTGGTGGTGATCGACGGGCGACGCGGCTTCGGCAACGGTCTGCTGCTGCCTGCCGGTCCACTGCGGGAGCCCGTGGCTCGGCTGGGCAGCGTCGATGCGCTGCTGATTCACGGCGATCTGCAGGTTGCCTTGCCCGCTACGCAGGTGCCGCGCTTTTCGCTGGCGCTGCACCCCGTTTCGCTGGTGCATGTGCGCAACGGTCAGCGTCGGCCGTTGGTCGACGCACTGGCGCAGCAGGGCTCAGCGCCCTGTCATGCCTTGGCTGCCATTGGGGACCCGGAACGCTTCTTCGCCACGCTCCGCCGTCTGGGCTTTGCTATCATTCCGCACGCCTTCGCAGACCACCATGCCTACAGCCCCGACGAACTGGCTTTTGCAGCAGGAGAGTGCTTGCTGATGACCGCCAAGGATGCCGTGAAGTGCCGCCAGTTTGCCGGTGACGACTGGTGGTACCTCGAGGTGGACATGACCTTGCCAGCCGGTTTGCTGGCGCTTCTCGACTCCGTTCTCAGGAACCCACATGCTTGACAGGAAATTGCTGGCCATTCTGGTCTGCCCGCTCTGCAAGGGTCCCTTGCAGCATGACCAGTCTGCGCAGGAACTGCTCTGCCTGGCCGATGGTCTCGCCTACCCGATCCGCGATGGTATCCCCGTGATGCTCGACAACGAAGCGCGCGTGATGACCAGCGACGAGCGTGCCAGCCGTAAAGCCTGATGAGCGCACCCGCCTTCATCGCCGTCATCCCGGCCCGCTACCAGTCGACCCGTCTGCCAGGCAAGCCGCTGCTGGACATCGGCGGTGTGCCCATGGTCCTGCATGTGGTGGCGCGGGCCCGTGCCAGTCAGGCTCGGGCCGTCTACGTGGCAACGGATGACGAGCGCATACGGGACGTGTGCGAAGCCGCCGGCGTGTCGGTGGTCATGACCGATCCCCGGCATGCCTCGGGAACCGACCGCATCGCCGAGGTAGCGCGGCACCTCCAGCTTGCAACGGATGCCATCGTCGTCAACGTGCAGGGCGACGAGCCGCTGCTGCCGCCCTCCGTCATCGACCAAGTGGCGCACAACCTGGCGGCAAGACCGGCGGCCGGGCTCTGCACGCTGTATGCCGATATCTGGGATGAGGCCGAGTTCCTCAACCCCAATGCCGTGAAACTGGTTACCGACCAGCAGGGGCAGGTACTTTATTTTTCGCGGGCTCCGATCCCGTGGCCACGCGATGGTCATCATGCCGGAACGGCATGGGGCAAGCGGCACATCGGACTCTATGCCTACCGAGTGGAGGTACTGCAGAGCTTCGTCCGCTGGCCGGTCGCCGCGCTCGAAGACCGGGAAAAACTCGAGCAACTGCGGGCCATGAGCCACGGAGTCCAGATCCATGCCGAGCGCTGCTGCACGGCCATACCGGCTGGCGTGGATACTGCCGAGGACCTGGAGCGGGTACGCCAGCAGTGGCCGGGGCGGAATCACACATGAGCGATAGCACATCCCGGCAGCCGGCTGGAGTGAATTTGTCCCAGCTCGGAGTGCAGGAAAACGTCGACCTGCGTCATCTGAATACCTTTCATGTGGCTGCCAAAGCCCGCTACTTCGTGCGTGTGTGCAGTACGGATCGCTTGCGCGAGGTGCTGGGCTGGTGCCGGACGGCGGGACTGCCTTTCCTGCTGCTCGGGCAGGGCAGCAATGTTCTTTTCCAACAGGACTACCCCGGTCTCGTCATCGAACTGCAGCTGCTCGGCCGGCAAGTGGTGGCCGACAATGCCGAGTCGGTGGACGTACGCGTGGCCGCCGGTGAGCCATGGCATGACTTCGTTCAATACGCCCTCCAGCAGCAATGGTACGGTCTGGAGAATCTTTCGCTGATCCCAGGCACGGTCGGGGCGGCTCCTGTGCAGAACATCGGAGCCTATGGCGTGGAACTGAAGGACTTCGTCGTGGAGCTGGAGGCACTCGAGGTGGCGTCAGGGGCAGTGCAGCGTTTCAGCGCTGCAGACTGCGCTTTCGGTTACCGCCAGTCATTCTTCAAGCAGGCAGGCAAGGATCGTTTCGTCATCGTTGCCGTCACGCTGCGTCTCCGCAAGCAGCAGAGGCTCGTGCTGGACTACCCCGGCCTCCGCGCTGCGTTGGCTGCCGTGGCGTCGGACGATCTGACGGCCCAGCAGGTCAGCGATACCGTCTGCCAGTTGCGCCGTAGCAAGCTGCCTGATCCAGGCAAACTCGGCAATGCCGGGTCCTTTTTCTGGAATCCCCAGGTGTCGGCCAACGAGTTCGCCGCACTGCGGGAGCGGTTTCCCACGTTGCCAGGCTTTCCCGATGGCGCAGGATTCAAGATTCCCGCCGCTTGGCTGATCGAGCAGACTGGCTGGAAAGGCTTCCGCGAGGGTGATGTCGGTGTGCATCGCGACCATGCCCTCGTGCTGGTGAACTATGGTGCAGCGACCGGCGCGCAACTGCTTGCCCTTGCGGAGCGGATCCAGGCGTCCGTCCACGAGCGTTTTGGTATCACTCTGTGGCCTGAAGTCCGCATCGTATAGAGCGCGGCTGCCGATGTCCGGTTTCGATCACCAGTCTTTTCTGCAACACGCCAGCAATCGCCCCGGCGTTTACCGCATGCTCGACGCCGCCGGCGCCACGCTCTACGTCGGCAAGGCCAGGTCTCTCAAGAAACGCATTGGCAATTACTTCCGCCAGAGTGGGCTGGACGCCAAGACGCTGGCACTGGTGGGACACATACATGCCATCGAGACCACGATTACCCGGAGCGAAACCGAGGCACTGCTGCTCGAGCAGACTCTGATCAAGGAGCACCGGCCGCCTTACAACATCGTTCTGCGGGACGACAAGTCGTATCCGTACATTTTTCTGTCGTCCAAGGATGAGTTTCCACGCTTCGCACTGCACAGAGGGCCGAAGAAACTAGCCGGAGACTACTTCGGCCCGTATCCCAGTGCCTCGGCAGTGCGGGAAGCACTAGCCCTGCTGCAGAAGGTCTTCCACGTGCGCCAGTGCGAGGACAGTTTTTTCCGGAACCGCGCGAGGCCTTGCCTGCAGTACCAGATAAAGCGCTGCTCCGGGCCCTGTGTCGGCTTGACCACGCCTGAGGCCTACGCCCAAGACGTACGCCGCAGCGTACTCTTCATCGAGGGCCGCAGCGACGAAATCACCAGCGAACTCACCAGTCAGATGCAGATGCTGGCGGCAGAACTCAAGTTCGAGCAGGCTGCCAACGTCCGCGACCAGGTGCGGGATCTGCGGCTGATCCAGCAGCGTCAGTATGTTGATGGTGAGCGTGGCGACGTTGATGTCCTCGCGCTGGCAGACAGCGCCGGTGTCGTTTGTGTCCACGTGATGTTGATCCGTGGGGGGCGCTTGCTCGGCAGCCAGAACTACTTTCCGAAGTTTGCCCTCGAACAAGGCAGTGGCGAGCAACTGCATGCCTTCATCGGTCAGATGTACCTCGGCAGCAGTCAGCAATTCAGCCTGCCCCGCGAACTGATCTGCAGCGCGGAGCCAGCGGAAACAGACAGTCTCTGCGAAGCACTGAGCATGCTCGCCGGACGTCAGATCACTATCAGCCACCGGGTAAAGGCCCATCGCGCCAAATGGCTGGAGCTTGCGCTGACCAATGCCAAGCAGGGCGTGCAGGACAAGCTCAGCAACAAGCATCAGATGGAGCGACGCTTTGCCGCCTTGACCGAAGCTCTGCAGTTGCAGGAGCCACCCCTTCGACTCGAGTGCTTCGATATCAGCCACACCCAGGGCGAGGCCACGGTCGCGTCTTGTGTGGTGTTCGACCAGAACGGCCCTCTCAAGTCGGATTACCGACGCTTCAACATCGAGGGCATTACGCCCGGTGATGACTACGCCGCCATGCAACAGGCCCTGCAGCGCCGCTTTACCCGCCTGTTGAAGGGGGAAGCGCGCTTGCCCAGCTTGCTGGTGATCGACGGTGGACTCGGCCAACTCAAGCAGGCGGAACAAGTCTTGCAGGAGTTGGGTCTCGGCGAACTCTTGCTGCTGGGCATCGCCAAGGGCATCAGCCGGCGGGCAGGGCAGGAAACGCTCATTCTGGGCAGGGTGCATCTGGAACTGGCTCTCGCACCAGAGTCGCCGGCCCTGCACCTGCTGCAACATATCCGTGACGAAGCCCATCGCTTCGCCATCACCGCACACCGTGAGCGCCGGGGCAAGGCGAGGCTGCGTTCAGGACTCGAAGCGGTTCCGGGCGTGGGGCCGAAAAAACGGCGGGATCTGCTGCAGCATTTCGGTGGTCATCAGGAGATCCGTCGTGCCAGCGTGGAGGACCTCCAGCGCGTGAACGGAATCAGCCGTCACCTGGCAGAAACGATTTACCAACACCTGCACGGGGCTTGAGTAACTTGAGTAAAAGGCAGCCGCTGCGGGTAGAATCCTGCTGGTGACTCCGGAAGGCTACGCATGAATCTCGCCAATTTTTTTACCTGCTTGCGTGTCCTGCTCATCCCGGTGTTCATGCTGGTGTACTACGGCGACTTTGCAGGTCACCACCTGCTGGCCTCTGCCATCTTCATCGTGGCGTGCATTACGGACTGGCTGGATGGGCATACGGCCCGTCGTCTCAAGCAAACTTCACGCTTTGGCGCCTTTCTCGATCCGGTCGCTGACAAACTACTCGTAGCCATTTCCCTCGTCTTGCTGGCAGGTTCCTATACTTCTGCGTGGTATGTCGTGCCCGCTGCGCTGATAGTGGCACGTGAGGTACTTGTCTCTGCCCTGCGCGAGTGGATGGCCGAACAGCAGCAGCGCGACGCGGTGGCAGTAGGTGTGATCGGCAAGTGGAAAACTACCTTGCAGATGATCGCGCTAAGCGTCTTGCTGTCGACCGATCCGAGTGGCCCGATCTGGCTGTGGCTGCCTGGCTACACACTCATCAATGTGGCGGCTTTTTTAGCGCTGTGGTCGATGTTTATATACCTGCGTAATGCGTGGCCCCTGCTGAAAATCGGCATGAAATAGGGTTGACATACCTTCGTCAAATATTAGAATGCAGGCCTCTTTCGAGAGCCACGCATTCAGGCTGCAAAACGCGGGAATAGCTCAGTTGGTAGAGCACGACCTTGCCAAGGTCGGGGTCGCGAGTTCGAGTCTCGTTTCCCGCTCCA
>DAIRDB010000005.1:0-107777 GCA_036796405.1 Gammaproteobacteria bacterium
CATTATGCGGCTGACTCATGTTCTACATCCCATCCTGGAAAAACGAGTACAGCGGGGTGACAACGCAGCGCTCTGGCGAGGGTCTTGGCTCGCTCAACTCCCAACTGAATTCGATCATTTTCAATCGCCGAAATCGTCGATTGGGGAATCCCGGAGAGCTCAGCAAGCTGATTCTGGCTTAGCTCCTGGAGCTCCCTAAGGATTCTCAAAGATTCACCCACCGATACTTCGACCCGGCGAGTGGCAGCTTTATAGTCACTCATGCTACTTCCTCCGATAGTCATGGGGCGTCACGTTCTCCACTTGAACCAAGACGCGATCTTTTTCAACCTTGTAGATGACTCGATAATGAAGGTTCAGGCGTGAAGATCTATACCCGCGCCACTCACCAGAAAGCGCTTCGTCGTTCAAGCCATTAATCAGTCGTAAGCCTTGTGGGCCGGAAATCGAGACAATGTCCTTCCATTTCTCATACCTTCTCTGAACCTCCAGAGGCGCAGCCTCAAGGCTTCTTGGAACTCGTCTATGCTCATAGATGGCCCACATACTGAATACAGTATGTATACCGAGTAAGGTATGTCAAGGCGCATGGCAGGATGCGAGAGCCGCATGACGCTCTTGCTCAACAGCGAAACCCCACTGGCGTGACCTTTGCGAAAGCAAGGGGCATGACAGAGACTTTTATCTGTTTGGAGCAATTTGTTATGTGCGATCACGGCTTCGGCACTCCAAGATCACTAAAGATCTTGCGGGCAAGGTGCTCGTTGATCTCTTGATGGCGCGGAACTGCTGATCGCTTATTGAGAGTCGGGTTACATCCAAGCAATAGCCCTCAGCTCAACGCCGTAAAATTCCCCATCACTCAAGCAACTCAGCAAGTAATCGAACGAGCTAATCTAAGAGCTTTCAGCAGCTTTTAGCGTGTGTAAGCGCTGTGTAAGCAAAAAAGCTTGCGTGATTTATTTATAACATATTGAAATATCGAGGGATTTGGTGGGCCCACCAGGACTTGAACCTGGGACCAACGGATTATGAGTCCGCTGCTCTAACCAACTGAGCTATAGGCCCTGCAAAGACGGGCGCGATTGTACACCGCCCGTCCGGGCTGGCGAGTGGCAGCAGGCCAGGTTGCTGGCTAGTTCAACTGCACGCTGAAGTCGCCGCTGGCCTTGCCGTCGTTCCAGCGGCCGAGCAGTTTGCGGCTGGTGGCAGACCCCATGTCGTCGAAGCTCGCCTGCACCGTATAGCGCGGGCCGCCCTCAGAGGCGCCGAGGGCGAAGCTCACCGTCCAGGTGGTGGGGTCGACCTGTACGGACTCCAGCGGCACACGCTTGCCCTGCTCCAGCACGTAGCCGGAGAGCGTCTGGTCGCGCGCCAGTTCCACCACCAGCAGGATGCGTAAATTCTTGCCGTCTACGCTGCGGTTGCCGCTCCAGCTACCGGTGAGCGGATGCCCTTCCTGCGCCAGCGCAGCCGGTAGTGCCAGGGCCAGCCAGCAGGCCAGCAGTTGCAGCAGGTGCCGGCCGGTTGTCGTGTATGTGTTCATGGGTCGTTTCCGTGAAATGAGAGGAATACTGCGGCGGCCGGGGCAGGCTTCAGTTGCCCACCATGTGCTGCACGTCGCGATTGTTGTCCTGGCAGAAATACTCGTGGATTTCGCCGGCCTCCGTGCCGTCCCAGCTGGTGTAGTTCCACTTCACCTGGAAGCCGCCCGTCCACGGGCGCGTGTAGGCGCCGGGATCGTCCACGGTGACTTCATAGCTCAGCGTGTCGTAGTCGGGTCGCGAGAAGCGCTCCGTGAGGTGCAGGTAGCGCGTGTGCGGCAGCCCGCCCTGGGTGAACCACATCTTCTCGTTGAAGCCGGTGGATTCCACCACCAGCGTGTCGCCTTCCCAGCGTGCCGAGGAGTAGCCGAGGTAGGTGGGGATGGTATCGGGGTCATCCACGTCGGGCAGCGCGCGGCCGTCGCTGTAGACCACGCGCCAGCTATGTTCGCCGCCACCGAAGACGAAGTAGATGCGATTGAGATCGGGCATCTGCAGGATCTCGAATCCGTTGACTGTCTCGATCTCGCGCGTGGGGCCGCCCGGCAGGCAGCGAGAGTGTGGGTCGTCCTTTTCGTTATTGGCCTGACGGAATTCGTAGAGGGCCTTGGCCCACGGCTGGAAGGGCACGTCGCCGATCAGCAGATTGTCGGGTGAGCTCAGTCGGCCGTGGTCGTAGATGCTGCCGCTGCTGCCCCAGAAACCTCGCTCGCCTGGCGCCAGACCGAGATTCACCATGCCGTTCGGCAGTCGCGGGGCCGGCCTGCTGGCGGCTGCGCTGGCTGGCGCCGCGCTGGCGGCCGCTGCGGCACTGGCTGCAGCCGTCGCGTCGGCGGTCGGCTCCTGTGAACAGGCGCTGAGCAGGGCCAGCGACGTCAGCAGGGGCAGGCAGAGGGAGAGGGAACGGTGGGGCGTGAACTGCGTGGATGTCATGGGTTGGCCCTCACGGCGTGGTGTTCTGGCTGGATCCGGCACCGAGCTGCTCGCCGGAGGCCAGCGTCACCGTGCGGGCGTTCGCCAGGTTGCTGCCATCGCGCGCGGCGCGGCCTTCCACCTTGATCTGGTCACCGATCTCCAGTGTCGAGCGTGTCCAGCCCAAGGTACGCGTGAGCACTGCCGGCGCGCCCATCTCGAGCGCCCACTCGTGGAACTCGCCCTGCGCGTCCTGCACGTCGATGTAGAGATACACGTGCGGGTTCTGCCACTCGATCTTGGTGACGGTTCCACTGAGGTTCACGGCCTTTTCGCTGTCGTACTGCGCCGAAAACGAATGGTGCGCCAGCACCGGCGCCGCCAGCGCCAGTGCCAGGGCAGCGCCCGTCAGGCGGGCCAGCAGGGAGGTTTGGATGGGGTTCATGGGATCCTCGCAATGGTCTTGAAGGGAGTGGGAAGTTGAAGGGCTGCTCGCCGGCAATTTACCGTCAGAAATTCATGCTCGCGCTGAGCTGATAACGTCTGCCATACAGATCATAGCCGTTCGGAATGTTCTGGGCCGTGCCGGCCGTACTGTAGTTGGCCACTATCGGTGGCGAACGGTCGAACAGGTTGGTGATGTTCAGCGACAGCTGCCAGGTACCGCCTGCACGGCGTTCGCCAGAGTAACCGAGTTGCATGTTCGTATAGTTACCCGAGGCGACCGTGTTGTCATCCACGTCGACTCCTTCCACCCAGCGCACGTCACGCTTGGTGCTCGTGATGTGTCGCTGCTGCAGTCGGATGCTGTAGGGGCCTACGCTGTAGGAAACGGTGGCGTTGCCGGTCTTGTCCGGCGAACCCAGACCTCCCGACACATCCAGCGCTGTGCCGCCGAGTGGCGTGTCGGAGCGTTCCCTGATGAAGCCGGCCAACAGGCGGAACGTCAGCGATTCGTCTCGGCTGGCGAACCAGTCCGGTTCCAACCGATAGGAGGCCTCGACGTCCGTGCCACGCACGCGGGCCTGGTTGACGTTCACGTAGCCATTGCGGATCAGGGTAACGACGCCTGCCGCATCGTAGTCGATGGCGCCGCAAAACGACGTGTTGCCGCGCTTGCACTCGTCGTAAATGCGCTGGGCCCCGAGAGACCCCACCGAGTCCTTGATCTGCACGTCATACCAGTCGGACGAAAGCTGCAGGCCGTCGAGCCAGCGCGGCTGGTAGACGAAACCAGTGACGGTGGTGTCGCCGATTTCCGGCCGCAAATTGGGGTTGCCGTCACTGCTGGCAGTGATGAACAGCAGTGGCCCACTGCCTGTGTCGATGCTGGCGCCGCCACCCCCGCGATTGTTGAACAGCTCGGTAAAGGTGGGCTCACGCACATCACGCGAGCGGGTGGCGCGCAGACGGAGGTCCTCCACAATCTGGAAATCGAGGCCAACCTTCCAGCTTTCGATGCGTCCGGAACGCGAGTACTCGGAGGAACGGTAGGCCAGCGTGGTGTCGAGCCGCTGGGTGCCCTGGTCTGCGGCCCACAGCGGGACGTTCACCTCGGTGAAGGCCTCCCAGACATCGAGGGCGCCACTGGCATTGCGCTGCGACGACAGTCTGTGCAGCGTCGCGCTGCCACCGCTGTAGCCGGACGGTATGCCCTGGATGCCCAGTTCGGGCGCGTTTTGAGGTGGCCCGAGATCGTAGACGTCCGACAGCACATACTGCGCGAAACTCTGTTCGCGCCAGGTCAGCCCCGCGGCGAACGAAATCGGTCCCTCCCAGCCTTGCAGCAGCTCCCCGCTGACGAGAACTTCGGCAAAATCCTGATCAACCCGGCTGAGCTCGATGCGATCCGACTGTGTGTAGTCCACTGCCTCCCGGCTCATGTTGCCGGCGCCCATCACGTTGAAGGGCACGCAGTCGCGTACGGTATTGTCGAGACCGATCGGCGATGTGAGGGGGCCACCCGCAGCGGAAAGCTTGCCTTTGATGCTGGGCGTGGCCGCCAGTTGGGCTGTGGTGGGATTGAAGAGCTGCACGCGACAGACGATGGCGCCCGTCTTGGGATCACGTACTGCGTCCATGCCAAGGAACATGCGATCGATACGGATCTGGCCATACAGCCCGGCACGGTTGTCCGAGCGGCCCGACTGCCAGGAAGCACGCAGGTCCCAGCCGTTCGGCAGCACGGCGTCGATGCCCGTGCTCCACGAGTAGGTCGTGAAGACTTCCTTGCCGTCGCCCTCGTCGACGTTGTTGTCACCCTTGAAGGCACCGGCCTTGTGCAACTGGAAAGACGTGATGCCGGCGCTGTCCATCGCGGCTGCAACAGAAGCTGGCAGGAAGGCATTGTCCCGGTAGACCGTGGCATGGAAGTTGTCGCGCAGGAAATACTGACTCCTGCGCCCGGGTGAGTTGGTCTCGGCGCGGCCCACCATCACCTGTGCAAAGCCGGAGACGTTGTCGCTGAAGTCATATTTCGCCGCGGTAAACAGTGACCGCGATTTTGTCTCGGCGCCATAGGGGCCGTTCTCGAACGCCGCATTGGCAATCTGGCCTTCCGGGCCACCCGACATGGACTTGGTCGAGCCACTGCGACTGGGCGCTGCATACACATCGCCCTTCACGAAGTTTCGTACACCCGATCCGTCATTGAGGAAGGTCATGCCATTCAGCGCGAAGGGACGCAGTGTCGCCGTGCTGCTGGTGGCCGTTCGGGCCCAGATCACGCCGGTGGGGCTGTGCTCGCTGGAGGAGACCCAGGGCAGGGTCAGGCGCTGTGGCACATTGGGCGTTGCCGTGGCGGAAACCCAGTCGGGGTTGGTGACATAGCCCCAGCGTTGCCACCAATCGCCATCGAGTTCCGTCGGGTCACGCAGGATTTGCTTGATCTGCAGGGCCTCGACCGATCCGATCACGTTCAGTCTGTCACCGATCCTGGTGCCGCCGGCAGCGGAGATGTTCCAGCGCTCGCCGTCACCCACCTCTGTGACCCCCGTGCCGGCCTCGAGCTTCACGCCCTCGAATTCCCGGTTCAGTACGAAATTCACTACACCGCCCAGCGCGTCGGCGCCGTAGGCTGCCGAAGCGCCGCCTGTGACCACATCCACTGTGCTCATCAAGGCCATCGGGAAGGTGTCGATACCGACTGCCCCGGTAATGTCGGCCGGTACCACGCGCGACCCATCAAACAGCACGAGCGTGCGGTTGGCTCCGAGATCACGCAGGTTGAGAAAGCTGGAGCCAGATCCTGCATTCATTGCGCCGGTGGAACTCTGCGCGCTGCGATTCCCGAAGAATTGCGGCAAACCATTGAGCTGCTCCGCGACCGTACCGCCCGGATCGAAGTTGGTGAGCTCCGCTGGCGTGATGGCGGTGACAGGGACGGGTGTCACCATGCCGGAGCTCTGGCGGATGCGCGTGCCGGTGACCGAGATTTCCTCGATGGCATTCTGGGCGAAGCTGCCGCGACTGGCAGTCAGCGCCGCCAGACAGGCGATGAAAACGGACAGTGATTTTCTGGCAGGGAACCTGCGGACCATGGTGACTCTCCCCGGAGAAGATGATTGTGTGGGTTGCTGAGCCATTGGAATTTTTGCTGCGGGCGGCTCAGACCGCGGAGTTGTTACTACAAAGTTACGCAGCCGGGCAAAGGGGGTGCTGGCGCACTTTTGCGCCATGGTGCGCTGCTCGCGTGTGGCGAACCGGTCGGTGCGCTGAAGAATTGCTCGTAAATTACCGAATGAAATGCAGGGCTGCGCCCGTCGACGCGAGCGCTGCCTGCTGCGCGCAGAGAAAGGGGAAACAAAGAGGAATTGGTCGCCAGGGCTGCTCGACCTCTCGGCGCAGCCCTCAGCCCAGAATCGCCTCGCGCTCGTAGAGCCGACCGGCGATGGCGCACAGTAGGGCGCCGAGCAGCAGGCTGGCGCCTGCCGAGATGGCGAGATCCAGGGGCAGCAGCATCTCCCCGCGCAGGATGCGCATCATCAGCAGATGCTGCCCCAGCGAAGGCGTAGCGAGTGCCAGAGCAGAGCTGTCCACTTGCAGCAGGCTGATAAAGGCGAGCGGCAGCGTGGGCAGGCTGATCGCAAAAGTAAGATAGCTCTGCGCTTCGCGGAAACTGCGGGTAAACGAGGCCACCACCGTGAGCAGGCCGGCGCCAACCAGGGCGAGCGGCGCTGTGACGGCGAACAGCTTCAACACCGTGGCAGCGCTGAGATCGATGCTGAGCCCGAATTGCTCGACCTGCACGAACTGCAGCGAAAGCGCGCAGGCCACCAGCGTGAGCGCCAGCGAGATCAGCATGTAAGACGTGGTGGCTGCGATCTTGCCGTAGATGAGCTGCCGCCGGGCCACCGGCGCCATCAGCAGCGACTCCAGCGAGCCACGTTCACGTTCGCCGGCCGTGGTATCGATTGCGAGATACAGGCCGCCGAACAGCATGGCGAAGATTGTCAGGTAGCTCAGCATGCCGAGCGCCAGCGACGCGCGACTGAGAGGCGTGGAGACATCCACCTCCTGCACGGCCAGCACCGCCGTGGTGAGCGGATCGATGCCGCGCAACAGCAGCCGGGACTGGGCGATGCTACTGCCATAGGCTTCCAGAACGCGGCCGATGCGCTCCGCGGCGGCTTCACCGCCGAACTGGTCCGAGCGGTCGAAAAAGAGTTGCAGCGGTGCCGGTTCTGCGCGCGACCAGCGCTCGGCAAAGTCGGCGGGCACCTGCAGCACCACGGCCAATTCACGCGCGGCGATCGCGGCTCGAATCTGCGGCTCGTCGAGTGTGACGGGGTCGACGCTGATGCCCTGTGATTGCAGGACCGCCATCAGCGTCGGTGCAGCGTCTGCACCCACCACGGGTAGCGTCAGTGGCTGCTCGCGCGCCGTTTCACCCTGGTTGACTGAAAGCTGCAGCACACCGGCTAGCAGTGCGGGCCCGAGCACCGGCCCGAACACCAGCGCCGCCAGCAGGATGCGGCGGTCGCGCAGGTTCTCGAAAAATTCCTTGCGGAATACGATCCACAGGCTGCGCATCAGTTCAGGCCCTCCGCCGTGCCGATAAGTTTTACAAAGGCGTCTTCCAGCGACGCTTGACCAGCGCGCTCGCGCAGTGCCTCTACGCTGCCGGAAGCGACCACGCGCCCGCCTGCCATCACGACGATGTCGTCACAGGTAAGGGCGACCTCCTGCATCACGTGGCTGGAGAAGACGATGCAGTGACCCTCGGCGCGCAGCGTCTTCAGCAGCCCACGCAGGGCGCGTACCGCCGTGACGTCGAGGCCGTTGGTGGGTTCGTCGAGGATGAGGTGGCGGGGACGGTGCACCACGGCGCGTGCCAGTGCCGTCTTCAGGCGCTGGCCCTGCGAAAAGCCCTTGCTGCGGCGGTCAATGAAGTCGCCAAGCTCCAAGCGCTGGACCAATTCTTCCACCCGGGTCTTGGCCGTGTGGCGGTCGAGCCCGTGCAGCTCGGCGAAATAGAGGATGTTTTCCCTGGCGGTAAGCTGGGGATACAGGCCGCTGGCGTGGGAAAGCACGCCGAGGCTGCGCCGCACTGCGATGGGCTCGTGCACTACCGAATGCCCGTCGATGCGCGCATCGCCTGCATCGGGCCGCAGCAGCGTGGCGAGCATACGCAGGGTGGTGGACTTGCCGGCGCCGTTCGGTCCCAGCAATCCGGTGATGCAGCCATCGGGTGCGGTGAAACTCAGTCCGCTCACGGCGTTGATACTGCCGAATGTCTTGTGTAGCGCGGTGACTTCGATCATGGCGTGGGCCCTGCCAGCGATACCCAGAACGGTGGTTGCAGACGCTGATCCAGGCAGGCGGCATCGAGCACCTGCGGATCAGCCTTGGCAAAAAACTCGGCCAGCACGCGGTCCATGCAGGGCAGCCCCAGTTGGCCGTGGCCGGCGCCTTCGATGACTATGTGGCGGGCCCGACTCAGACGTTGCCGTACCTGCTCGGCGTCGGCGGGTGGCGTGGCGGGGTCGAGCGAACCGGACAGCAGCAGGGTGGGCACTGCGCTGACCAGTGGCTCGTGGAAGTCGGGATCGACGAGGCCTGCCGGCCAACTGCTGCAGATACTCGGCAAGGCATCCAGAAAGCTGGTGCCGAGATAGGTGGCGGCCACGGCGCCGCGGTCGATCTGCGCGCTGGCGAAGCGAGGCACGTCTTCGCTGCAGACGACGCTGTTGTGCATGCCGAGTGCCATGCTCTGCGGCAGGCCGGCGGCCACGCGCTGGAACAGCGATGCGAGCGGACCGAAGTTCCCGGCAGACGCTTCGCTCACCATGAGCGGCAGCATGGCGGCCATGCCGGCGTCGTAGCTGGCGAGCCGCAGCACCACGGCCAGCTGTTCCGTGCCGAAGTGCAGCGGTTCCGTCTTGCCGGTCGCCGCAGCGAGTACCGGCACGGTCTGCGGCAACGCGCGCAGGCTGTCCTGCAAGGCCCGCGTCTTGCTGCCTACGTCACCGAAAGCGGCGCTGCAGGCCGCGTCGGCGCTGCAGCGTTGCCAGATGCCGTCGAGCGCTGCCTGCGCATCGAGTGAAAGGCGGGGGCCCAGCACGGTCTCTGGCGCCACCACACCGTCGAGCACCATGCTGCGCACGCGGTCGGGGTGACGCCGGGCATAGTGCTGGGCAACCCGCGTGCCGTACGAGCCGGCATAGAGGTTGAGCTGCGGGTAACCAAGCAGCGACCGCACGGATTCGAGATCACCCACGGCATGGCTGGTGGTGTAGGCACCGGGATCGACGCGCCCGGACAGCTCATCGAGGCAGCGGCGGCTCAGCGCCACGAAGGCGGCCGTATCGGTCGTCATGACGTCGCTGCTGCTTTGCGCGGGCAGTTCGCAGTTCAGCGGCTGCGAGTTGCCGGTGCCGCGCTGATCGATCAGGAGGATGTCGCGCTCGCGAGCGGCGCGGGCGAAGACCGGAAAGGCGGCCGTGAAGGTGAGCTGCGCGCCCTGGCCCGGGCCGCCCGCCAGCAGGACCAACGGATCCTCCGCCGGCCGTGAGCTGATGGCGGCAATTCGGGCGACCGCCAGTTCGATGCGGCGGCCCCCGGGACCGGGCTGCTCGGGTACGCTGACGGTGGCGCATTCGGCTTCCAGCGACCGTAGCTGCAGGGCATCGGTCAGCCGACACGGTGCGAAGGGTTCTGCGAAGAGGGCGGCGCCGTCGTCGGCCGGGCCGGTAGCGGCAGCCTGGCTCGCCTGCGGCAGCAGGGTGCCCAGTCCCAAAAGAAGCGGCAGCGCGGTCAGTGCAAAGGGGGCGGCAATTCGGGTCATGGCAGACACTCCTTCACGCTTCCGACGGCAGTTGCCAGGCCAGGATCAGGCTCGGCAGGCTGGCGCCCAGCATGCAGAAAAACAGCACCGGCGCGAGCAGGGTGTCGTGCGTCAGCGTGGGCTGCGTGGCCAGAGCCAGACCGAAATAGCCACCCAGCACCAGCAGCAGCGCGCGATAGGCGATCACATAGCAGCGGTCGCGCAGGGCAACCAGACGCTCGTCGAGCAATTCGGTGGGGGCATCGGCGATCATTCGCACCGAGCTGCGCAGCGGCCACAGCAGCAACAGCAGCGCCAGAAAAAAGAGGCCTTCCGTGTAGGAGCCGATTTTCAGTGAACTCACTCCGACCAGTAGGGAGAGAAAGGCGTAGCCCTCGGCAACGAGGCGGGTCGCCAGCTCGCCGAGCGCCTGTGAGTTGGCCAGCAACAGCAGGAACGCGACGTACAGCAGAACAAGGGCGCGGCGCATCCAACGCTGGTACAGGAACGGGTAGCGGTTCGACTCCAGGGCCGTTTCGACCTCGCGGCGCGAGACGAATTCGATCCAGTAAAAACGCTTGCGGGGTGCTGCGGCCATGTCAGGCTCCTCCTTCGAAGGGGGTGATGGAGAAAATCAGTGCCAGCTCGGTGTCCAGTGCCTCGGCGATCTTCAGCGCCAGCAGCAGGCTGGGGCTGTACTCCCCGCGTTCCAGGTAACCGATCGTCTGGTAATGCACGCCCACCAGATCAGCGAGCTGCTGTCTGCTCAGGCCCCGGCTGTTGCGCAGGGCCTCGACACGGTTGTAGACGGGATCTTCTTTCTGGCGGCTCATGGGGTCGTAGCATAAATGCTATGTAGCATTTATGCAACATTGCCGAGCTGCGGCTGCAGCCTACCCCGCAGGCGGGTCGGGGAGAGCGGTAGCGAGCAGCCGCCACAGTGCCTGTGGCGGCTGCTGCCGAGGGGTCAGTCGTCGAGAAAACTGCGCAGGTGGTCGGAGCGGCTGGGGTGCCGCAGCTTGCGCAGTGCCTTGGCCTCGATCTGGCGGATACGCTCGCGGGTCACGTCGAACTGCTTGCCGACTTCCTCGAGCGTGTGATCGGTGTTCATGTCGATGCCGAAGCGCATGCGCAGCACTTTGGCTTCGCGCGCGGTGAGGCCGGCCAACACCTGCCGCGTCGCTTCCCGCAGACCCTCCTCCATCGACGAATCCACCGGCGAATCGATGCTGGAATCCTCGATGAAATCGCCCAGATGCGAATCTTCGTCGTCACCGATCGGAGTTTCCATGGAGATGGGCTCCTTGGCGATCTTCAGCACCTTGCGGATCTTGTCTTCACTGAGATCCATGCGCTGGCCGAGTTCTTCCGGCGTGGGCTCGCGGCCTTTTTCGTGCAGCATTTGCCGGCTGATGCGGTTCAGCTTGTTTATGGTCTCGATCATGTGCACCGGAATACGGATGGTGCGGGCCTGGTCGGCGATGGAACGGGTGATGGCCTGACGAATCCACCAGGTGGCGTAGGTTGAAAACTTGAAGCCGCGCCGGTATTCGAATTTGTCGACCGCTTTCATCAGACCGATGTTGCCTTCCTGAATGAGGTCGAGGAACTGCAGGCCACGGTTGGTGTATTTCTTGGCGATGGAAATCACCAGGCGCAGGTTTGCCTCCACCATGTCTTTCTTGGCGCGGCGACTCTTGGCCTCGCCAATGGACATGCGTCGGTTGATCTCCTTGATTTCGGCGATGGTGAGGCCGGTTTCTTCCTCGACCATCTGCATCTTGCGCTGGTTGCGCTGTACTTCGATCTTGGACTTGGCCAGCGTTTCCGAATACGGCTTGCGACGCAGGTGGTTGTCGATCCACTTGAGGTTCACTTCGTTGCCGGGGAAGGTCTTGGTGAAAATGCCGCGCGGCATTTTCCCGGCCTTCACACACAGCGTCATGATGTTGCGCTCATGGCGGCGGATGCGGTTCAGCTGCAGGCGAATGTTGGCGAGCAGCGGATCGAACATGCGTGGCGACAGCTTGAAGTACTTGAAGACCTCGCCGAGTTTTTCCAACGACTCCACCCCCTTGGGGTCCTGGCGACCATACTTCTTGAGCGCCCGCTCGGTGGACTTGAGCTGCTTGCGCAATTCACCAAAGCGCTCACGGGCCACTTGCGGATCAGGACCGCTGGCCGTTTCTTCTTCCTCGGTGGTCTCGCCGCTGGCGGCCTCTTCCTCTTCGGTGTCGATGGTGGCTGCCACTTCCTCGGGATTGGGCGCATCTTCCGGCTCGGCTGCCATGCCGTCATCGTTGGTATCGAGGTAGCCGACGAGGATGTCGCCGAGGCGCTTGCCTTCCTTCTCCACCAGATCGAATTCGCTGAGCACCATGTCGACCGTGCCGGGGAAGAACGCCATGGCAGCCATCAGCTCGCGCAGACCTTCCTCGATGCGCTTGGCGATGGCGATTTCACCCGTGCGGGTGAGCAGTTCGACGGTACCCATTTCGCGCATGTACATGCGCACCGGGTCGGTAGTACGGCCCACTTCGTTCTCGACAGCGGCCAGTGCAGCGGCGGCCTCGGCTGCAGCGAGTTCGTCGGTGGCGTCATTGTTTTCGATCAGCAGCAGTTGGTCGGCGTCGGGTGCGGTTTCATACACCTTGATCCCCATGTCGTCGATCATCTGGATGATGTCTTGGACCTGATCCGGGTCGGAGATGGTTTCCGGGAGGTGATCGTTCACCTCGGCATAGGTCAGGTAGTTCTGTTCCTTGCCCTTGGCGATGAGTGCTTTGAGACTGGATTGATGGACGGAGTTGTCTGTCATAGGTCGTCAGCTGCCGGTAACGGGAGGAATGAAAAATAGCCGCGTATTCTAGCCGGCCACCGCCAAGCTGGCCAGCGCGATGCTAAACGCGTCAGGGGCCGTCTGGTTGACCCGGCGGGGTCACTGACCCCGGGCTGGACTCGCGCAGCCGGCGACGAGTGTCCTGCAGTACCCGTGTTTCGCGGTGTTTGCGCAGTTCCAGTTCCAGCGTGCCACGGAATTCTTCGAGGATGCCGGTCATGGGCGTAAAGAATTCCTTGCCGAACAACTGGGTCAGCTGCACGCCATACGGGGACGCGTACAGCCTGCTCATCAATTCCTCCGTACTGGAATCCGGGCAGGCCCGCGCGATTTCGAGCACCTTCAGGAGCAGGTCGAGATCCGGAATACGCAATTCACCCAGATCCTCCGGGATGGTGATCTCGTGCAGCAGCTCGGGCTTGCGGATCACCAGATTGACGAGTCGCATACAGGGCGACCACTCGACGCGGGGACGGCCCCCGCGCGCCGCAGGCCGGGCAGCCGGCGTGAACGGCGCCCCGAAGTCTGCCGGAGCCGCCGCGCCCTGCCAGCCGGGCGTTGCGGGGGCCAGAGCCACGATGGGCGTGGTCGGTTGCTCGATCCGCAGTCCCGTGAGCCGGCTGAGCTGGTCGAACATCAGCTGTTTGTAGACGCCCTTGGGCAATTTTTCGAGGAAGGGCTGGGCCTGCTTGGCCAGCTGCGCCTTGCCTTCGAGCGTGGTGGGGTTGCAGCGGGCGGTGAGCGTGTCGAAGAAAAAATCCGCCAGCCCCAGCGCCGACCCCAGACTGGCCGTGAAGGCGGTAGCCCCGATGCTGCGCACCTGTGAGTCCGGGTCCTGACCCTCTGGCAGGAACAGGAAGCGGGCACTGCGACCGTCCTCCATCAAGGGCAGGGCCTGCTGTAGCGCCCGCCAGGCGGCTTCACGGCCGGCGTTGTCGCCGTCGAAGCAGAAAACGATCTCGGGTACGAGCTTGAACAGCGTCTTGAGATGGGCCGCACTGGTGGCGGTGCCGAGCGTCGCCACGGCGTTGTGGATGCCGTTCTGGGCGAGTGCGATGACATCCATGTAGCCTTCCACGATGAGGAACCGCTGCGGACTGCGCAGCTTTTTGCGGGCCTCGTACAGGCCGTACAGTTCCTCGCCCTTGTGAAACACCGGGGTCTCCGGCGAATTGAGGTACTTGGGCTTTTCATCGCCCAGCACCCGACCGCCGAATCCGATCACGCGGCCTTTGCTGTCGCGGATCGGATACATGATGCGGTCACGGAAGCGGTCGTAGAGTGGATTGCGCTGGTTCTCCGGGTTCTCGATGAGCAGTCCGCCCTCGAGCAGCAATTGGCGCCGCTTGGGGTCGTCGCCAGCGATCTGTTTCAGCACGTTGTCCCAACCGGCAGGCGCGTAGCCGAGCACGAAATCGCGGGCGATTTCGCCACTTAGCCCGCGCTTCTTGAGGTAATCCACCGCCCGTTGCCGGCCGCTGTGCTGGCGCAATTGCAACTGATAGAAGGCGGCCACCTCCTGCAGGATGCCTAGCAGCGCGTCGTAGCGGGCCGAGGTCTGCTTCTGGTAGCCGCCGTCTTCCCGCGGGACCTCGACGCCCACGCTTTTCGCCAGGCTCTCGACGGCCTCGACAAAATCCACGTTGTCGAAGTTCATCAGGAAGCCCAGCGCGTTGCCGCCGGCCCCGCAGCCAAAGCAGTAGTAGAACTGCTTTTCGGGCTGCACGCTGAACGACGGGGTTTTTTCCTGGTGAAAGGGGCAGAGTCCGGAGTAGTTCTTGCCGGTCTTGCGCAGTTTCACGCGTGGCTCGATCACATCGAGGATGTCGACGCGACTCAGCAGTTCATCGATGAAGCGGGAGGGAATCAGGCCGGCCATGACGGAAGGATAGCGTAACTGGAGCAGGCGCGGCGCCGGTGGACTGCTGCGGCGCGCGGAAGACGGCGGCTGGCCGGACTTACGACAGCAGTTTCTTGACCAGTTGGCTCACGAGGCCCATGTCGGCGCGGCCGAGCAACTGCGGGCGGGCGATGTTCATGACGGCACCCATTTCTTTCATGGACGACGCGCCGGCTTGGCTGATGGCGGCCTTGATGATGTCGCTGATTTCGGTTTCGGAGAGCGCTGCCGGCA
The DNA here is from genome assembly GCA_036796405.1 of Gammaproteobacteria bacterium. Lineage (GTDB taxonomy): Bacteria > Pseudomonadota > Gammaproteobacteria > Pseudomonadales > Pseudohongiellaceae > CAILUG01. Next base: position 14,694 of record DAIRDB010000005.1, read on the forward strand.
GAAATTCCTGGATGACGGTGATTTCTGCCTGTTCGGCTGCCGCCAGTTCTGGCCGGCCGCCGGACTCGTACTGCTTGATGGAGTCGCGGCGCTGCTTGACCATCTTGTCCAGCACGGTGATCGCGCGCTCGTCCGTGACGTCCTGCCGCTCATCCACCTCGATCTTCTTGAATTCGGCCAGAATCAGCCGAATGGCGCCGAGCCTGTCCTTGTCGCGCGCACGCATAGCGTCCTTCATGGACTCGACGATGCGTGCTTTGATCGGATGGTCAGCCATACGGAGTGGACGGTGGGCGGTCTGCGGCGGCGATCAGTACAGGCGCTGCTGGCGCCGAGAATCGCGCGACACTTTCTTCTGGTGGCGCTTGACCGCAGCGGCAGCCTTGCGCTTGCGAACCGTGGTGGGCTTTTCGTAGAACTCGCGACGACGTACTTCGGCCAGAACACCGGCCTTTTCGCAGGAGCGCTTGAAGCGGCGCAGGGCCACATCAAAGGGCTCGTTTTCTTTGAGTCGGACTACGGGCATAGGGGCTTCCGGGTTGGTTGGTGGAGTTTCGCCGGCCGTGCCGAACGAAAGGCTGCGCATTCTACGGGGGCAGCAGGGACTTTGCCAAGTCGCGCATTCTCGGTATCCGAGGCCATCGCGGGCGAGCGGCAGGCAGCCGCCACACCCGGCTCGCAGCGCAGCCCGTTCCCGCCTGGTCAAGCCGGGACAGACAGCCGCCCCTTCACGAAGGCACAATTGCGCTTTGTCACCGACATTTCCAAGGAGCTTCCATGACCGACACTGCACTCATCCTCAAGGGCGAGGGCCTTACCATCCGTGACGCCATGGCCGTCGCGCGGCATGGACGCGCCGTCGCCGTCTCCGAGGCCGCCGAGGTACAGCAGCGGGTGCGCGACTCTCACGCGTTCATTGTGCAGGCGGTTGCCGACAATCAGCCGATTTATGGCGTGACCAGCGGTTTCGGGGCCATGGCCTACAAGACCATCTCCCGCGAGCAAGCTGTTGAATTGCAGAACAATATTCCCTGGTTTCACAAGGTGGGACTTGGTAGGCTGCTGCCGGAGGCCGATGTGCGTGCGGCCATGCTGCTGCGCATGAACTCGCATCTGCGTGGTGCTTCGGGCATCAGCATGGCGCTCATCGAGCGCATGCAGACCTTCCTCAACGTCGGAGCCACACCACAGGTACGGGAATTCGCCTCCATCGGCGCCAGCGGAGACCTGTCGCCACTGTCCTACATCACGGCCTGCCTGATCGGGCTCGACGACGCCTGGCGAGTCGACTACCGCGGCGAGGTGGTCGGGGCCAGAACACTGGTGGACCGGCTCGGTCTGGGACCGCTGCAGCTGGGCCCCAAGGAGGGGCTGGCCATGGTCAACGGCACCTCGGTGATGGCGGGCATCGCGGCCGGCTGCGTCTACGATGTGGAGTCGCTACTGGCGCTGGCGTTTGGCGCCCACGCCCTGTTGTTCCAGGGGCTGCATGCCACCAACCAGTCTTTCCACCCCTTCATTCACGAGCACAAGCCTTTGCCGGGGCAGGTGGTGTCCGCTCAGGCCATGCTGGAGCTGCTGCGGGGGTCGGCCTTGATCGCCGACGAACTCGAAGGCCAGCACGAATTCCGCGGCGGTGATCAACCGATCCAGGACCGCTATTCCCTGCGCTGCTTGCCGCAGTACATGGGGCCGCTCGTCGATGGCATAAGACTGGTGAAGGGCCAGATCGAGCTCGAAATGAATTCGGCTACCGACAATCCGCTGGTGGACCATGGCCGGCGCCACACCTACCACGGCGGTAACTTCCTCGGCCAGTACGTGGGGGTCGGCATGGATCAGCTGCGCTACCACCTCGGCTTGCTGGCCAAGCACCTCGACATCCAGATTGCCATGGCCGCCACGCCCGCCTTCAGCAATGGGCTGGCGGCCATGCTGGTAGGCAATCCCGGCAGGTCGGTGAACGGGGGGCTGCAGAGCCTACAGATCTGCGGCAACTGCATCATGCCGCAGCTGGCGTTCTACACCAACTCGCTGGTGCAGCATTTCCCCAGCCACGCCGAGGGCTTCAACCAGAACATCAACAGTCAGGGGTTCGGTTCGGCCAATCTTACCCGGCGCGCCGTCGAAATCTTCCAGCACTACATGGCGGTGGCCCTGCTGTTCGGCGTGCAGGCCAGCGAACTGCGCAGCAAGCTGGTGGCGGGTCACTACGATGGCCGACGCACCCTGTCCCCGGCCAGTCTGCCGCTCTATCAGGCGATCTACGAAGTCATCGGAGCTGCGCCGCGCGCAGACAAGCCGCTGGTATGGAATGACTACGAGCAGGAGCTCGACCAATACCTCGCCAGACTGGTGGCAGATCTGCAGGGCGGCGCAGGGCAGGGGGGCAAGTTGGCGGCGGCCGTTTCGGCTACGCGAGCAGCGTTGGTCTAGTGTGTTCGGGTCACAGAGGCCAACGGCGCTGGTGGCTCAGTTCAACTGCAGGCTCTGGCCCGGGTAGATGGTGTTGTCGCGCAGGCCGTTCCAGCGTTTGATGCTGTCTACCGACACGCCGAAGCGGCGCGCGATGCCGTAGAGGTTGTCGCCGTTCTGTACCTGATAGGTGCGCTTGGTTTCGGCTACCTTGGCATCGACCACCACGGAAGCAGACACTTCGGCGGCGGCGTGAATGGTCAATTCCTGATCCGGGAAGATGGTGCTGCCATCCAGCTTGTTGTTCTGCTGGATACTGGCCACCGACACACCGAAGCGGCGGGAAATGCCCCCGAGCGTGTCACCTCTGCGGACCTTGTAGATGGTTGGCACCAGGCTGCGTACGCCCTCGTCTTCCTCGATCAGGTTCAGGCTCACGGCCATCAGAGGCTCTTCCTCGGTCGACCCGGACTGGCGCACGAGCTGGAATTCTTCCGACAGCTTGATGGGTTTGAAGTCCGGCCGACCGTAAGCCACGGAACGGGCCTCCTGACTGACGATGCGGATGTCGCTGCTGGAACCATGCCCTGGCAGTACCAGTTGCTGCTTGGGGCGGATCAGGGTACCGGTAATATTGTTGGCGCTGCGCAATTCCTCGACGCTGAGACCATGACTGCGGGCGATGCGATCGAGCGAGTCACCGCTTTTGACCACGTAGATGCCGGCGCCCGGCGCGCCCTTGGGCGGGCTACTGGTGAAGGCTTCCACGAACTGCTGATAGCTGCCATGCGGAATCTTGAGGGCAAAGGGTTCCGGGTCGTCGGGCAGTGAGCCTTTGAGCAGTGCCGGATTGAGGTTACGCAGGGTCGCGACGTCGGTACCGGCGTAGCGCGCTGCATCCTCGAGTTTGAGCATGCCGTCGATTTCGATCACGTCATAGGCGTACTCCTGGCCGAGGTCCTGCACCAGGATGCCGTACATCTCCGGATTGGACACGATCAGCGAGGAAGCGATGAAGCGCGGCACGAACTCGCGGGTCTGCTGGGGTAGAAACGGGTAGATCTGCCAGAACGGGGGCGGATTTTCGATGGAACCACCGGCACGTTCCACGGACCGGGCGATGCATCGAAAACTGCAGTTGTAGCCGGCGAGTGACAGGTGCCAGTTGCCCTGATAGTCCTTGTTCAGGGCCAGCAAGTGCTTGGCCGCTGCGCGGGTAGCCTTCTCGGGGTCGCGACGTTCGTCCACCCATTCATCCACGCGCAGCCCTTCGCCCCGGGCGGTGGCCGCCATGAACTGCCACATGCCGACCGCACCGGCTGTGCTGCGGATGGTGGGGTACAGGCTACTCTCCTGCAGCGCGAGGTATTTGAGTTCGTCAGGAACCCCTTCCTCGGCAAAGACCTTTTCGATCATCGGGAAATAGGTATGGCTCCGGCTCGCCCAGGTGCGCAGGGTGGAGCGGCGGTTCTGCAGGAAGTCGTTCATGGCGAGTTCGACCAGCCGGTTGGCGGTCATCGGCACGGTGGTGGTGACGGGCTGCGGCTCGCCACTTTCCTCTACCACGGTTACCGGCTGGTTGCCGAGGCGCCTCGCGCCAGAGACCAGCGATTCCACCACGGGCTCGTCGACGCCACGGCGAGGGGCCGGCGGCGGCGCGCTGACGACGGTCTCCTGCACGACTGGCACCGTGCTGCAGGCAGAAATTGCCAGCAAAATCAGGAGACAACCAGTCAGATGGCTGGGTGAGAAACGCACGCAAAAACTCTCTTGTCGATGAAATCCGATGCCCCATCTTGGGGCCACCGGCTGTGCGGGGGTGCCGCCATTATCCACAAATGCTTGGGCTTGCCTACCCGGCGGCCTTGGGCCCGAGTAGGAGCGCTGCCACGGTTGCACTGCGGTCGGCATAGACACGCAGCACCACCCTTAGTGCAGGGTCTGCAGCAAAAAGTTCCCTACTTTTTCCGCCGACCTGGAAATCAGCCCTGCTGACGCTCGTGGGCCGGATCAGCCCAGCGACAGGACTACCTTGCCGAAGTGCTTCTGGGCCTGCATGTGGGCAAAAGCCTCGCCGCACTGGTCGAAGTGAAAGACCCGGTCGATGACCGGATGCACGTCGTTGGCCTCGATGGCCCGGTTCATCTGCTCGAACATGGCCCGGTTTCCCACGAAGATCCCGTGCAGGCTGCCACCCTTGAGCATGAGCGGGTGCGGATTGGTGTCGCCCTGGAAGCCGGTCAGCACCCCGATCAGTCCGATCTTGCCGTTGTGGCGCAATGACAGCATCGACTGCTTGAGGGTGCCGGCGCCGCCCACCTCGACGACGCAGTCCACCCCGGCGCCACCCGTCAGTTTCAGCACCTCGCCGCTCCACTCGGGATGGGTCTTGTAGTTGACGAGGCCCGCCGCGCCCAGCGCCTTGGTGCGGGCCAGTTTTTCGTCGGACGAGGAGGTGACGAAGACCTGGGCTCCGGCAGCCCGGGCGAGTTGCAGCGCCTGCAGGGACACTCCACCGGTGCCCTGCACCAGCACGGTGTCGCCGGGCTTGATCGAGCGGCCGGCCACCATGAGCGCATGCCAAGCGGTGACGCCGGCGCAGGGCAGGGTGGCTGCCTCCTGGAAGGACAGATTGGCCGGGGCCTTCACGGCATCCTGCTCGTTGAACACCACGAATTCCGCCAGCACGCCATCCGCCGGACTGCCCAGCGCCGGTCGGTCGGCCGGCGACGGCGGACCGTCGATCCAGTGACGAAAGAACGTGCTGCAGACGCGGTCGCCGACCTTGAAACGGCTCACGCCCGCTCCGACCGCGACCACCTCGCCGGCCCCGTCCGACAACGGGATGATGTCCCGGGGCACCGGGCCCCCAAAGTAGCGACCGAGCGGAACCAGCAGGTCACGGAAGTTGAGCGAGGCTGCCCGCATCTCGACCAGAATCTCGCCGGGGCCGGCGCTCGGGGTGGGGAGTTCGACCTTGGCAAGCCCTTCGAAGGAGGTGCTGCCTGCCTTGATTACATACGCTTTCATGGGCGTCTCCTGTGTTGATGGTCGATCTTAGCATGCGAACCGCTGCCGGCATTTCTGCGGCCGGGCACTGCGGACCCCCGTGCTATGATGCCCCGCGAATTGCCCCCGTCGTTCTCCCCATGAAAGTGCTCGGCATAGAAACCTCCTGCGATGAAACCGGCGTAGCGCTGTATGACAGCGACCGCGGCGTGCTGGCCGAGGCCTTGTACAGTCAGGTGCCGCTCCATCAGCGCTTCGGCGGGGTCGTGCCTGAGCTAGCCTCGCGCGACCACCTTCGCAAGACCCTGCCGCTGGTTCGGCAGGTGCTGGCGCAGGCCGGAGCCACCGGCAAGGACGTGCAGGGCATCGCCTACACGGCGGGACCCGGGCTGGCTGGCGCGCTGCTGGTCGGCGGTGCCATCGCCCGCGCCCTCGGGCTGGTGTGGCAGGTTCCCACCATCGGTGTACATCATATGGAGGGGCATCTGCTGGCGCCCTTGCTGGCCACGCCCGCCCCGGCATTTCCCTTCGTGGCCCTGCTGGTGTCGGGAGGGCACACGCAGCTCGTGGCGGTGGCGGGCATCGGCGAATACCGGCTGCTCGGCGAGTCCCTCGACGACGCGGCGGGCGAAGCCTTCGACAAAGTGGCGAAGCTGCTGGCGCTGCCCTACCCCGGCGGACCGGAGGTGGCGAAGCTGGCCGAACTCGGCACGCCGGGGCGCTTCGTGTTTCCGCGTCCGATGGTCAATCGCCCCGGGCTGGATTTCAGCTTCAGTGGTTTAAAGACCTTTGTGCTGACCACCCTCCAGCAGCACACGCGGCAGGGAGTGCTGGATGAGCAGACTCGCGCGGATATCGCCCGAGCCTTCGAGGAGGCGGTAGTGGCGACCCTCGTCATCAAATGCCGCCGTGCCCTGCAGCAGACCGGGCTTTCCCGTCTGGTGATTGCCGGCGGTGTCAGTGCCAATCGCCGCCTGCGCGCCGAACTGACGACGCTGGTTGCTGAAGAGCGGGCCGAGCTCTTTTGCCCGCCCTTGCAGTACTGCACCGACAACGGTGCGATGATCGCCTACGCCGGTTGTCGGCGGTTGCTGGCCGGTCAGGCCGATGATCTGGCGTTCCACGCGCGACCGCGCTGGAGCCTTGAAACGCTGCCGCCGCTGGCCGCCGCGTCACCCATTTAACGCAAGTACGAGCAGCACAGGAGCCGCATGGATATCGTCTACGTCAGGGGTCTGGAAGTAAAAACCGTGATCGGGGTTTACGACTGGGAGCGGGAGATCAAGCAGCCGGTCACCGTAGACCTCGACATGGCCTGTGATATCGGTCGTGCCGCTGGCACCGACGATCACAAGTTCGTCCTCGACTACAAGACGGTGTGCGTGCGGGTTGCCGAGTTCATCGAGAAGAGTCATCTCAAGCTGCTGGAGTCGATGGCGGAGGAAATCGCCGGGCTGATCCGCAGCGAATTCCACGTGCCCTGGGTGAGGGTGCGGGTCGGCAAGCCTGCGGCCATCACCGGCGCCAGGGATGTGGGCGTGATCATCGAGCGCGGGTCGCGTCCGGCAGGGCTGCCGCTCTGATGGTGTGGGTTGCCCTCAGTCTCGGCAGCAACGAGCGGCCCCGTGAAAATCTTGGCACCTGTCTCGACATGCTGCTGCTGCAGTTCCACGATCTGGCACTGTCATCGGTGTTCGAAAGTGAAGCGGTCGACCAGCCCGGTCAGCAGTACCTCAACATGGCGGTGGGCTTTGAGACCACACTGCCGCTCGCGGACTTGGTGGCACAGCTGAAAAGAATCGAGGACCGCCACGGTCGCCGCCGGGGTCCCGACGCCGGTGGCCGTGTCAGTCTGGACATCGACCTCATGCTGTACGGCGACCAGACCGGCCCGGCAGGGAGCGCCGCACTTCCGCATCCCGATATTGCCAGACGTGCCTACATGCTCTGGCCGCTCTCACAAATCGCCGGCAACCGGCAGCATCCAGCGCTAGGGCGCAGCTACCGGAGCCTCTGGCAGGAGTTCGACCGATCCACCCAGGCGATACGACCAGTCCCCTTTGACTGGCATGGTCGCACGCTGACCGTTGCCTGACCCCGCACGGCAAACCAGTCCGTGCCCGTCTGTTGAGCGCAACCGCGTTCGCTGACTACCAACCGCTGGCCAGCGGTTTGGAGGGGTCCGCCGTGATATTGACGATGGCGCAGTGGTGGTAGGAAAAGCCGCCCTCTCGGAAGCCCGGATGGTTTTCCATGAACTGCAGGATTTGCAGCACGCAACCCTCGCAATCGACGTTGGGCAGCGTCAGGGTGGTCTCCAGCGGGCCCAGGCGACGCTCCTGGTTTTTCCACAGCCCGTCGACCAGCACGGGCGGTTGCGGCGCCGGATCGATGACACCGTGGTCGGAGCGCGGGCCCTTGTCCGTTTCCTTCATGACCGCGACCGGGTCTGGCGGCAGCAGATTGATCCGGCGTGCCAGCGCGACGCGGTAATGGCCGGGGTGGAAAACCGTCTCGGTGATGGCCAGTCGCAACTCGCTGCCGCCCTGCAGGTCGGTGACGGCTCCTGTCCTGGTACCGCCGTCGGCCATGGTGCCGCCGCAGGGTGCCATTTTCTGCGGATCGCCCTTGTCGTCCTGCGCGATCCAGGATGACGGCGCGTCCAGCCGGAAGTGTGCCTGCGCCGCCGGGACGACGAGGGCCGCAGCGGCCACAGGGGTGAGGAGTGCCATGACGTTCAGAGCAGTGCGCAGCGTGGGTAGTTTCATTGAGTCTCCGCGATCGGGCGCCGTGGTGAGCCAGAACCTGTCTGTCTCTGGCGGCAGCATGCGCTGCCCGCCGGTACCGGTCAATGCACGCAGCGCTGCTGCCCGTGCTTAAGGTCGTGGCTGCTGCCCCAACGCCGCTGGGGTAGACTGCCCGCTCGCCCCGGGGTGTGTTTGATGATGACCGACCTTGCTTTGCCCGACTTGCGCGCCGACTGCCGTGCCTGCAGCGCACTCTGCTGTGTGGTGCTGCCCTTCGACGCGGACCAGGGATTCGGCTTCGACAAGGAAGCCAACACACCGTGCCGTCATCTGTGCTCCGACTTCACCTGCGGTATTCATGCCCGGTTGGCGGAGGAGGGGTTTGGCGGCTGCACCCGCTATGACTGTCACGGCGCCGGTCAGCGCACCACCCGCCTGTTTGCGGAAGTGAATTGGACGGCTGCCCCCGAGCGGGCTGAGGAAATCTTCCGCGTTTTCAGTACGCTGCAGCAGTTGCACGCTCAACAGGCCTTGCTGGAGCTGGCCCTGTCACAGGTGGCCACCGCCTCCCTGCGCGAGCAGTTGCTGCAGCGCCAGCAGCAGCTGGAGACACTGTGCCGCTGCGCGGAGCGCCAGGAGCCGGTTGCCCTCGACGACGCGCGCGCCGCAACCCGGCGACTGTTACAGCAGTTAGCCGGCGAACCGGCCATCGTCGCCTTGCGTACGTCGCACCACTGAGAATCCTTGCCGCATGGAACCCAAGCTCATCCTCACTGTCTTCGTCACGGTCTTTCTCGCCGAGCTCGGCGACAAGACCCAGCTTGCCACACTGCTGTTCGCGGCCGACCGCGACACCAGCAAATGGGCAGTATTCGCCGGTGCCTCGTTGGCCCTGGTGGCAACCACGGCGATCGGTGTGCTGGCCGGTAGCGCGCTGGCGGGTGCGCTGAACCCGCGGCTGCTACAACTGCTGGCCGGCGCTGGCTTCATCGGGATAGGACTCTGGACGGTGGTAAAGGCATTTTGACTGTCGGGCGTTAGCCCGCATGGGGGAGCAGATGGCACACGTGAACCGTACAAGAAGACGCATGGGGTCGATGTTGATGATGGCAGGAATCATGTTGCAGGGCTGCAGTGACAGCCCGGCGCCATCGGAGTCTGGTAGCGGCGTGAGTGAGGCCGCGGGTGCCGCGGCAGTAGCCGAAAATCCGTTCTTCTCACCGAGCCCGCTGCCCTTCCAGTACCCGCCCTTCGATCGCATTCGCGAGGAGCACTATCTGCCGGCCTTCGAGCGTGGCATGGCCGAGCAGTTGGCGGAGATTGCTGCCATCGTCGAACAGACCGCCGAGCCCAGTTTTGCAAACACGGTGGTTCCGCTGGAGGTCTCCGGGCAAATGCTCAACCGCGTCTCGAGCGTATTTTTCGCCATGAGCTCTGCCCACACCAACGACGCAATCCAGGCGATCGAGACCGATATCTCGCCCCGTCTCTCGGCACACTACGATGCCATCCAGCTGAATCCCGGCCTGTTCGCGCGCGTCAAGGCCGTCTACGACGGGCGGGAGAGCGCCGGGCTCGATGCCGAGTCAACGCGCCTGCTTGAGGAGACCTGGCGCGATTTTGTGCGGGCTGGCGCCTTGCTCGACGCCAGCCAGCAGGAGCGGCTGCGTGCCATCAACACCGAGCTCACAGGGCTTGAGACCCGCTTCAGCCAGAATGTGCTCGAGGAAGTGAATCGTTCGGCGATAGTGGTCGACAGTCGCGAGGAACTGACCGGTCTCAGTGATGCCGAGATCCAGCGCGCAGCCGATGCCGCCTCGGCACGCGACCTGCCAGGCAAGTACGTGATTCCTCTCACTAATACCAGCGGCCAGCCGGTACTGGTCACCCTGCAGAACCGCGCGCTGCGCCAGCGCATCATGGAGGCCTCGCTGGTGCGCGGCAGCAGCGGCGGCGAGTATGACAATACAGCGATCGTCAGCCGCGTTGCTGCCCTGCGGGCAGAGCGGGCGCAGCTGCTGGGCTATCCGCACTACGCGGCCTATGTGCTCGAGAAACAGACTGCCCGCACGCCGGAAGCTGCCAACGAGCGGCTTGCCGCCATGATCGGACCGGCCATCCGCAATGCCGAACGCGAAGCGGCAGATCTGCAGCAGCAGATCCGTGCGGAAGGGGTGGACTTCCAGCTCGCCGCCTGGGACTGGGCCTACTACGCGGAAAAAGTCCGCCAGCAGCGTTACAGCATCGATGAAACCCAGCTCAAGCCCTACTTCGAGCTCGACAATGTGCTGCTGAGGGGCGTGTTCTTTGCGGCTGGACAGCTGTACGGCATCAGCTTTCGCGAGCGCGACGATCTCCCCGTCTACCAGGAGGACGTGCGGGTTTTTGACGTGCTTGAGGCTGATGGCAGCCCGCTGGGCCTGTTTCTGTTCGACCCCTTCGCCAGACCCAGCAAGCAGGGCGGTGCATGGATGAACGACTACGTGCCGCAGTCGCTGCTGCTCGGTACGCGGCCTGTTGTCGCAAATCACCTGAACATTCCCAAGCCGCCCGCCGGCGAGCCGGTGCTGCTGACGTTTGACGAAGTGACGACGGCCTTCCATGAATTCGGCCACGCGCTGCACGGCCTGTTCAGCGCCGTGAACTACCCGAGCCTGTCGGGAACATCAGTGCCACGCGACTTCGTCGAATACCCCTCGCAGGTCAATGAGATGTGGGCAACCTGGCCAGAGGTGCTGAAAAATTATGCCGTGCATTACCAGACAGGCGAGCCGATCCCGCAGGATCTTCTCGACAAGGCCTTGGCCGCGCAGCAGTTCAATCAGGGTTTTGCCACCAGCGAGCAACTGATGGCCTCCATCACCGACATGGCCTTGCATCAATTGGCGCCGGAGGCGGTACCCTCCGCAGACGAGTTGCTGCAGTTCGAGGCGGACACGCTGTCCGCGGCTGGTGCCAACCTCGACATGCTGCCGCCGCGTTACCGCCTGCCCTACTTCTCCCACATCATGGGTGGCTACGGAGCGGGCTACTACTCCTACATCTGGAGCGAGGTACTCGACGCCGACACGGTGGAATGGTTCAAGCGCAGCGGTGGCATGACCCGCGAGAACGGGAAGCACTTCCGAGATACGCTGCTGTCACGTGGCGGCAGCGCCGATGCGCTCAGCTTGTTCGTTGCCTTCAAGGGCGCCGAGCCGGATGTCATGCCACTGCTGATCCGGCGCGGGCTGAACTAGGCGACCGCCCCGCCATCGACCCGGATGATCTGTCCCGTCACGTAGCTTGCCTGCGTGAGGAACAGCACGGTGCCCGCGATATCCTCCGGCGTACCGATGCGGCCGAGGCAGGTGCGCGCCAAGGTGCTCTCCTGCTCGCTTGCGCTCATGCCACCCTCGTATTCCGGCCAGAGTATGGCCCCTGGCGACACGCCGTTGACGCGTACGTGGGGAGCCAGTTCGCGTGCAAGGGTGCGCGTGAGATTCGCCAGTGCCGCCTTTGCCATGGCGTAGGGTGCAAAGCCTGCGAGTCCGTGCTGGGCTGTGCTGTCGATGATGTGGACGATACAGCCCTGACAGCTCTGGAGTGCAGGTGCCAGGCGCTTTGCCAGGAACAGCGGCGCGCGCGCATTGGTCCCCATGAGGTCTTCCCAGTGCCGAGCCTCCACCTCCGCCAGCGCCGTGGGGTAGAAACTCGAGGCGTTGTGAACGAAGAGATCCAGTCGCTGCCACTGGGCCAGCGCGGCGTCGGCCAGTCGTGCTACCGCTCCGAGGTCAACCAGGTCGGCTTGCGCAAGCCGCACACTGTCGACGCGCAGCGCGTTGAGTTCCGCAGCCAGTGCTTCAGCCGGGGCCGCCGAATGCCGGTAGTGCAGCACTATCCGATAGCCGGCCCGGTGCAAGGTCCGCACGATGGCAGCACCGATGCGTGCGGCACCGCCGGTGACGAGAGCCACGCGGTCGGTAGGGGTGGTGACAGCGGGGGAGAGTGTCAAGGGCGGTCCTGGTGGGCGAACAAAGCGGAGACCGCGCTGATACGCGCCTGCCGGATGGCCAGACCAAGCTCGGCTTTTTGGTACCGGCTGGCCAGCGCTGCGGCATCGACCTGCTGCGCGGCCTGCAGCGCCAGCTGGAGCCGCACTGCTTGTGGATAGGCGCGGGTTTCCAGGCCGGTGCGGCCGCGGGCATCAGCCTCACAGGCCTGCAGGAACAGCGTAAAGCGCTCGGGCCTTCGCAGCGCATCGCAGAGTTCCAGTGTTTCGAACAGCTGCTCGGGTGCATGCTTGAGTGCCTTGTGGCAGCGGGTATGGAAGCGGCTGACCAGCACGCCCAATTCGCGAAAATCGTTGGGAATACGCAGGCGCAGGCACAAGGCCTCGATCAGATCACCGCCGGTTTCTTCGTGGCCGGTATGGGCCGGCCATAGGGCAGGTGGCGTGCGGCCCTTGCCAAGATCGTGCACCAGCGCCGCGAAGCGCATGCGCGTATCGCCGCCGAGCTTTGACGCTTGCTCGAGCGACATCAGCATGTGCACACCGGTGTCGATCTCCGGGTGGAAGAACTCCGGCTGCGGTACACCGAACAGGGCATCCAGTTCCGGCAGCAGCGTGGCAAGTGCTCCACAGTCGCGCAGCACGCGGAAGAATACGGCCGGGGCCGGTGTGTCGAGCGCGCGCTGCATTTCCTGCCAGACGCGCTCCGGACTGAGGTGCAGGAGTTCGTCGCCTGCACTTAGCTGTCTCATCAGCTCGAGCGTTTCCTGGGCGATCGTGAATCCGAGGGGTGCAAAGCGCGCCGCAAAGCGCGCGACGCGCAGCACGCGCAGCGGATCCTCGGTAAAGGCGGACGACACGTGGCGGAGTATGCGTGCCGCAAGGTCGGCCCGGCCACCGTAGGGATCGACATAGCGACCCTCGGCATCCTGGGCGATGGCATTGATGGTGAGATCACGGCGCAGCAGGTCCTCCTCCAGCGTGACGCCGGGATCGGCGTTCACCACGAAGCCAGAGTAGCCTTTGCCACTCTTGCGTTCCGTACGGGCAAGGGCGTACTCCTCCTTGCTGCGCGGGTGCAGGAAAACCGGAAAATCCCGCCCAACCTGCTGGAATCCCGCCTCGAGCATGTCGGTGACACGGGCGCCGACCACCACCCAGTCCGTGTCCATCACCGGCAGTCCCAGCAGGGCATCGCGAACGGCGCCCCCGACGCGATAGACCTTCATGACGGGCTCCCATCACGCATGGCAGCTCACCGATATTTTCTCCAGAGTTTCCAGCTGCAGGAGGGTGAGGCAGCGGCCCCACACGCAGCCGGTATCCAGCCCCACGATGTCGCTACGCCCCGTGCGGCCATCCAGTGTGGCCCAGTGCCCGAACAGTAGTAGTTCGTCTGCTGCCGGCTGCTGGAAATCGAACCAGGGCCGGTATCCGGGCGGCGCCGAGTCGGCGTCGCTCTTGGTGTCGAGATCGAGCTCACCGTCTGCCGTGCAGAAGCGGATTCGCGTGAGCACATTGGTAATGACACGCCAGCGCTCGACACCGCTGAGCGAGGACTGCCAGCGGCGCGGTTCGTCGCCGTACATGCCTTCCAAGAGCGTGAGCGGCCTGCTGCCGCGCAGTTCGCTGCTGACTTCCTCGGCCAGTTGCAGCGCCAGCGTGGGTGTCCAGCCCGGTGCCAGCCCGGCATGAACGAGCAGAATGTGACGTGGTCCGGCAGCAGTGGTCAGCGACTGGCGCTGTGCCAGTGGCAGGGCGCGCACCCACGCTGCCAGTCGCGGGCAGTCGGGCGCTTCCAGAAGGGGGCGCAGGCTGCGGTTACGGCCCTCGGGTCTCGCCTTGGCCTGCAGGGCCAGGAAGTGCAGGTCGTGGTTGCCGAGCACGCCAGTGAAGGCCGATCCAAGGCCCTCGAGGAAACGCAGTGTGTCCAGCGAATCGGGTCCGCGGTTGACGAGGTCGCCCACGCTCCAAAGCGTATCGCGGCCGCGTTGGAAACCGACTTCCTCCAGCAGGCGGCGAAGCGGTTGATAGCAGCCCTGGATGTCACCGACGACGTAGGTGGCCATGCGCCAGGCACCCCTCAGTGCAGCATGTGGGGAACGGCAAGCACGAACAGGGGAATGGCTGCCTCGAACAGGCTGCCGTCTTCATCCTGCATGGTGTAGGTCCCATGCATGTCACCAATTTCCGTCTGCAGCACGGCGCCGCTGGAATACTGATAGCTTTCGCCGGGCTCGATGGTCGGTTGCTGCCCTACCACGCCCTTGCCCTTCACCTCTTCGACCTTGTTGTTCTGGTCAGTGATGATCCAGTGGCGGCTCAGCAGTTGTACCGGCGCCCCGCGATGATTGGTAATGGTGATGGTGTAGGCGAATGCGAAGGCCGGCCGTGTGGGGTCCGACTGGTGACGCAGGTATTGGGTAGAAACGCGAATTTCGATGCCGCTGTCGTGGATCTGCTCGGTGTTCACTGTGCCTGACCGCACTGTTCGAGGATGCGCGCGAGTCTAACATAGTCAGGTACGCCCAGAGTTTCCGCCCGCCGCTGCAGGTCCACGGGTAGCTCGGCAAGCTGCGTGGCCGAAAAAAGCGGCTTCAGGGTGTTGCGTAGCGTCTTGCGCCGCTGGCTGAAAGCGGCCTTAACCAGCCTGCCAAACGACTGCTCGTCGACTGCCGGATACGGCGAGGGTCGATGCGGGGTGAGACGCACGACCGCCGACTCCACCTTGGGTGCCGGCGTAAAGGCACCGGGCGGCACCTTGAAGAGTGGTTCGACAGCACAGTGGTACTGCATCATGACCGACAGCCTGCCGTAGGCCTCGCTGTCCGGTAGGGCAGCCAGCCGTTCCACTACCTCCAGTTGCAGCATGAACACCATGTCATGGATGAGGGCGCGGTACTTCAGCAGATGGAACAGCAGTGGCGTAGAGATGTTGTAAGGCAAGTTGCCGACAATTCGCAAACCGCCCGGGCCGGGCGCCAGAGCGGCAAAATCCTGGTCCAGTACATCACCCTCTACAAGGGTGAACGCCGCGTCACCGGTATGGCGTTGGCGCAGGTGCCCGGCAAGGTCGCGATCGATCTCGATTGCGGTCAGCGCGCCGCAGGCCGCCAGCAGCGGAGCAGTGAGCGCCCCCTGGCCCGGCCCGATCTCGATGACCCTATGCCCGGGTGTCGGGCGTATGGCCTGCACGATGCGATCGACCACCTGCTGGTCGTGCAGAAAGTTCTGCCCAAAGCGCTTGCGCGCTCGATGGTGGAGCGGTTGTGCCAACCCTGCGCGAGGCAATTCTGGCGACCAGCGGTCCCGGCTCATGCCGCCGATCCAGCGCGCTGCTGCACCAGTGCCTGGGCCGCGGCCAGAGCGGCCGACAGGCTGCCGCAATCGGCCCGCCCGCTGCCCGCAAGGCTGAGTGCCGTGCCGTGGTCCACCGATGTACGCACGAAGGGCAGCCCCAGCGTGTGGTTCACGGCGTTGCCGAATCCCTGGAATTTCAGCACCGGCAGTCCCTGATCGTGGTACATGGCCAACACGGCATCGGCCTGCCGGAGCTGCGAAGGCGTGAACAGGGTGTCAGCCGGCAGCGGGCCCTCCAGTTGCAGGCCGGCGGCCCGCAAACGCTGCAGCACCGGAGCGATGGTGTCGATCTCCTCGCGCCCCAGATGCCCGCCTTCGCCGGCGTGGGGATTGAGTCCAGCCACCAGGATGCGCGGTCGGGCGATGCCGAACTTGCGCTGCAGGTCCAGGTGCAGTATCCGCAGCACCTCTGTCAGCAGGGGCTGGGTGATGGCCGCAGGGACGCTCGCCAGCGGCAGATGCGTCGTGGCCAGCGCCACGCGCAGCCCCGGTGTGGTCAGCATCATGACGACACGCGCCACAGCGCTGCGCTCGGCCAGAAACTCGGTGTGCCCGCTGAAGGCAATGCCTGCTTCGTTGAGAAGGCTCTTCTGCACCGGACCCGTACAGAGCGCTGCGAAGCGACCGGCGAGACAGCCATCGGTCGCCAGTTCGAGTGTGCGTAGCACGCTGGCGGCATTGGCCACGTCGAGCTTGCCGGGGACTGCTGCGGCAGCCAGGGGTACGTCGAGCACTCGTAGCGTGGCGGCGGGCAGCGTCGCCTCGGGCAGCAACTGACCCGGCAGGAAGGGCACTGTATGCAGCGGCAAACCGAGTTGCTGCGCTCGCTGCAGCAGCATCTGCCGGTCGGCAATGACCACGACGTTCGCGCCGATACCACCCTGCTGCGCAAGCTGGATGCAGAGATCCGGGCCGATGCCCGCCGGTTCACCGGGAGTGAGAGCCAGCAACGCGGGCATCAATTGGCAAGGTTCTCGTCTTTGACGTCTATGTAGTTGGTATCGCGGATCTCGGTGAGCCAGTTCTGCAGCTCGTTTTCGAACTTGCGCTCACGCAGGATCTGCTCCGCCTGGTAGCGCTTGTTCTGCTCGGTGACATCCTGCATGCGCGCATCCATCACCTCGATGATGTGCCAACCGGTCGAGACGCGGAAAGGGGGCAGGATCTTGCCGGTCTCGGCTGCTGCCACCTTGGCCAGAAAGTCGTCTGGGAGCATGCCGCGGCTGATCCAGTCCAGATCACCGCCGGACACCATCGAGTTGGGATCGTCGGTGTTCTGGCGCGCGATATCGGCAAAATCTTCCCCGGCCAGGATGCGGCGGTACAGATCGTTCACCAGGGCCTCGGCCTGCTGTTCAGTGCGGATTTCCGTGGGTTTGATGAGGATGTGGCGGACGCGATACTGCTGTACCTGCATCGCCGAGCCGCCGCGGGTTTCGATCACCTTCACGATGTGGTGGCCGCTGCTGCTGGTGAAGGGTTCACTCACCTCGCCGGACTTCAGGTTAGGTACGACTTCGGCGAACACCGTGGGCAGGTTCTCCACCTTGAGCCACCCGAGGTCGCCGCCGCTCACGGCGACTCCGCTGATTTCGCGCATGCCGGCTATCTGACGAATATCGGCACCATCACGCACCTGCTGGTAGATCAGGTTGGCCAGTTCGCGCTGTCGTCCGGTGGCGCTGGTGTCGCCGGGAATGAGCACGTGAGCCACACGGAATTCCGGTGCGATGGCGGCCTCGCCTGCTTCCGATCGCAGGTAGTTTTCGATTTCCTGACGCGAGATGTTGATGCGACGGTTGACGGCGCCATTCTGGAAGTTGCCCAGGATGAGCTCCTTGCGTATGCCTTCGCGCGTGGGCTGGTAGAGCCCTTGGTCCTGCAGCAGCTTGGTGAACTGGTCGTAGTTGAGGTTGTTCTGCTGGGCGATGGCCGCCAGTGCCTGGTTGATCTGGTTGTCGTCGACGCGGACGCCCGCGCGGCGTGCCAGCTGCATCTGCAGGTTTTCCATGATCAGCTGGTCGAGCAGTTGCTTGCGTACCTCCGCTTCGGGTGGCACGGGGCCCTGTGCAGTTGCCAGCTGTTGCTGGACCTGCGTCCAGCGCGCGTCGAATTCACTTTTCAGCACCACATCGTCGTTGACGATGGCAAGCACCTTGTCGAGCTCCACCGGTTGGGCAAATACGACACCACCGGTCAGCCACGAGAGGGCGACAAGCACGCTACCAGTGCCGCGCAAGGCGGCACGCAGCCTGGTTCGAATCACGCTAGAAACGGCCATTTTCACGATCCTGAAAACCTCTGATGCCATTGTTCAGCATGCTGCTGACGTTACCACCCAGAATACTGCCCAGTCCCTTCAGCTCGAATTGTACAAACACTCCGCTGTTATTGTCCTCGATGCCGAAAAACAGTGCATCGTTGTCGATCCAGCGACGACCGATCACTCGCACGTTCCAGCAGCAGGTGCTGTATTCGAGACCAGCGATACCCTCCAGCGTGCGGTCGTTGGAATGATCGTAGTTCCAGCGCGCCACCACGTTCCAGTTGTCTGCCAAGGGCCAGAGTCCGGACACGTCGGTCTGCCGGATGCGACGGTCGAAGCCGTTCACGAAAATCGGGGGTGGCAGATCCCTGTACCTGAAGGCGAGGTTGAGCAGATGGTTGCTGTCCCGCTGGTACTGGAGCTGAGCATTGCCAACGTCGAGGCTCTGCTCGTGCTGATCCCATTCCAGGTAAGAACCCAAGCGCCAGCGGGCAGCCACCTGGGCGTAAAACTCGCCGGTCAGCGCCGAACTGTTGCGCTGCTGTTCTGGCCCCGGCAGGCCCTGCAACAGGACGCGGCGATCACGCAGATGGCGAATCTGTCCGACGCTGACACGGGCCCGTTCCTGGCCGCGGGCATCGTAGAGGCGAGACGACAGCGCCAGCGTCACCTGGTTGGCGTCGCCCACGCGATCCCTGCCGCTGAAACGGTCGTCCCGAAAAAGCTGGTTGAAGCTGAAGGTCAGATCGGTGGTATCGAAAAGCGGGATGCCGCTCTGGTCCTCGTACTCGTTGTAGAGGTAGTACAAGCGAGGTTCGAGGGTCTGCCGGTAACTGCTGCCGGCGAGCGTGGTCTCTCTCTCGAAGATCAGCCCGCTGTCGATGTTGGCGCTGACTATGCCGCGCGACGGCGCAGCGTCGATACCTCGCCCCGGATTGTCGAGCTGCCAGCTGGCATATTTGTAGCGCAGCGTAGGAGTGAGGAAGCCATAGCTGGTTTGCAGCGGCAGCCGCAACTGGGGAGTGAGCGCCAGTCGATTGCCCGTGACCAGGGCGCCACTGTCCCGTTGCTCTGCGGTGAAGCGCACGGGATTGACACTGCGGTCGAAGCGCACCCACTCGGCGTTGACGCCGAGCTCGAGGCCGGAGTCCAGCGCGTGACTGCCGTCGAGCGTCAACCGCGGCAGGGTACGGTAGGGCTGGTTGAGTGGCGAGACGGCCGGATCGATGAGCTGGATATCCTGCGAGCTCGCCGTGAAGGCCAGACGGCGGCTGCGGTAACTCAGCGCGGCCGACCGCGACAGAAAGCTCTGCGTGGTGGAATTCAGCCCGTCGTTGCCGAAATCCTGAAAGTAGTCTTCGTCGCTGACCGCGTTGTAGTCCACGGTGCCGGTCCAGCCGCGCCCCAGTCTCGCTGCCAGGCCGTAGTCGAGTGCCCAGCGATCCGGTACCGGTGGGCTGTCGCTGCCGGGCGCGTTACTCTGAGCCTCATCGTACAGGCGGTCACCTCGCAGGTAGTTCAGCAACACATCCTGCTGCCAGCGTCTGCCGAGGAAACGGTTCTCCAGTCCCAGCATGACGCCACGCTCGCTCTGCACGCGGGGCGTGAAAGTCACGTCGTAGTGGGGAGCCAGGTTCAGGTAGTAGGGCACGGCGATATCGAGCCCCCCGTCTCGCGTGGAGCCGATGATCGGTGCCAGCAGGCCGGTCACCCGGTGATCGTCGAGTGGAAAACGCACCCAAGGCAGATACAACACCGGCACATCCCGTACCCGCAGCGTGACATCCAGCGCAGTACCCATGCCGGTACTGCGGTTGAGGTCGATACTACTGCCAGCCACCTGCCACGCGTTGTCGCCGGGTTCGCAGCGAGTGAACATCCCGTTGTCGATGGTGATGATGCCCTCGGCGTCGCGGTAGACGATCATTTCGGCGCGCCCGCGCGCCGAGGCCTCATGCAACACATAGCTTGCCTGGCTGATTTCGGCGCTGCCCAGTTGCTGCTCTACGACCGCTGACTCGCCCACCAGCAGCAAACCCGGTTGGCGGTATTCGATGCCACCGCCGGCGTCGAAGCGCTGGGTGTTTTCGTCGTAGCGGCCCTGCTCAGCACTCAGCTGGCTGTCCCCCTGACGCGCCTGCAGCCCGCCACTGATCTCGACGACGCCATCGTCGCCGGCTTCCACTGCACCCCCGAGGATCTGCAGGTCGGTGCCACTGCCGGCCACGGCAGGCAAGGCGGGCGGCAGGTAGAGCCCGCAGCAGCCGGCGGGCAGGCTGGCGCGCTGGGCTGGTGTGAGTGCATCCATGCTGACCCAGTCGAGATCGCTGGCGTCGCGCCGGGCGGGTTGACCCTGCAGCGTCGCACTCGCCGCGAGCGCACTGGTCCACAGCACGAAACCCAAGGCGTGGCGAAGACGCTGTGACGAGAGGGCGGGGGAGGACACGCAGAGGGGCCAGGCAGTCGGGTGGGAGGCCAGCATTCTAGCCAAGATGGTGGTATGTTGCATGACGCTTCGGACTGTCGATTCGTTCACTGCCAACGGTCGGGAGCAAACCCCTGTATGGAACGTCGACGTGTCTGTGGTATCCGCGCTGGCGCAGCGCCAGCACCAACTTGAAGGCTGGGCCCACGCGCAGCTGCCCCTGCTTGGTCTTGGTCCCCTGACTGGAGGACTCGTGGCCGTGAGCGGCGATGCGAGCTTCCGGCGCTACTTCCGTGCGCGCAGCGCGGCCGCCCCGGTGATTCTGGTGGATGCGCCGCCTGAGCGTGAAAACAGCCAACCCTTCCTCGATGTCGCTGCCCGGCTGGCGGCCGCGGGCGTGCGCGTGCCCCGTGTGCTCGCCAGCGATCTCGACGCGGGCTGGCTATGCCTCGAAGACTTCGGCGATGCCCTGCTCTGGCCGGCTTTGGACGCTGCGCGACAGGCTGGCGATCTGGCCGCCGCTCTCCAGTTGTACCAGCGCTGTTTCGGGGAACTGCTGCTCATCCAGCAGGCCGGCAATCTCGAGGAACTGCCTGCCTATGATGCGGGGCTGCTGCGGCGCGAACTGCAGCTTTTCCCCCAGTGGTGCTGCGGCGGTTTGCTGGGACTGACCCTGACGGCCCAGGAGCAGGCGCTCATCGAAGCGACCTTTGGTCATCTCACCGCGCGCGCGCTGCAGCAGCCCAGGGTGCTGGTGCATCGCGACTATCACAGCCGCAACCTCATGCTGCTGGCCGAGCCTGGCCGCGCCATCGGCGTCATCGACTTCCAGGATGCGGTCGCGGGACCGGCGACCTATGACCTCGTCTCGCTGCTCAAGGATTGCTACATCGCCTGGCCTGCGGCCACCGTTCGCCAGTGGGCGCTGGCCTATGCGGCCGAGGCGCGCCGTGCCGGCATTCCGCTGGCGGCGGACGATGAAGAGTTCCTGCATGACTTTGCACTCATGGGTGCGCAGCGGCACCTCAAGGTGCTCGGCATCTTCTGCCGGCTGTGGCTGCGGGATGGCAAGCCAGGGTACCTGAAGGACTTACTGCTCACCTTTCGCTACACGCTGGAGGCGCTGGCGCCCTACGCCGAGCATGCGGCCTTCGTCGACTTCCTGCAGCGTCGCATTGCGCCAGCACTGCCGCCAGCCATCGCGGCGGCGGAGTCCATCGCAAGGCAGCGAGGCCAGCTGGCATGAAGGTGATGGTGCTGGCAGCCGGCAAGGGAACCCGCATGCTGCCGCTGACGGCGACTACGCCCAAACCGCTGCTGCGTGCCGGCGGCCTTAGTCTGATCGAGCACCAGCTGCTCAAGCTCCGGGCTGCCGGCTTCACCGAGGTCGTGATCAACCATGCCTGGCTCGGTGCACAGCTGGAGGCCGCCCTCGGCGACGGCGCCCGTCATGGCATCAGCATCCGCTGGTCGCCTGAGCCGGAACCGCTGGAAACCGCCGGCGGCATCGCGCAGGCGCTGCCGCTGCTGGGGGACCAGCCCTTCGCTGTGGTCAACGCCGACATCTGGACCGACTTTCCGTTCGCCGAGTTGCGAACCCCGGCGCTGGGGAGCGACCTCGTCCATCTGGTGCTGGTGCAGAACCCCTCCCACCATCCGCGCGGTGATTTTTCACTGCTGGACGGGGAGCGTCTCGCCTTGCCGGCACCGGAGACAGCCACCTGGACCTACAGCGGCATTGGGGTGTTTTCGCCGCGACTGTTCGCCGGGCTGCCGACCCGCAAGCACCCGCTGCTGCCACTGCTGCAGCAGGCGATAGCGGCAGGGCGCGCGTCGGCACGCCGCTACGGAGGAATGTGGCTCGACGTCGGGACCCCCGAGCGCCTCACCTGGCTCGATCAGCATCTGGAGCAACGAACATGACCCGCGAACCCCGCAACAAACGCCGACAGCCTGGGCATCTGTTCCCGACGGCGGCCGAAGACAAACAGCATGCGCAGGCAGGCAAGCCGGAAGGCTATGCGCGCGAGCAGTTGGCCTCCTCTGCCTATCGGCTGGCCTTCGACGACGAGGACTTCCTGCTGGCCGAGGAGCAGCGTGGCGTCCGCCTGATGCTCGAGCTCAACAAGCCTGACTTCGTCCTGCGCCGTCATGGCATCGAGCACACGGTGGTGATGTTCGGCTCCGCCCGCACCCCTTCGCCCGAGCAGCTCGCTGACGCCGATGCCGAGGCAGTGCTTCCGCCGGCTCGGCGCGAGGCGCGGCGCGTGCAGGCGCGGTTCTACGAGGAGGCGCGCAAACTCGCTGCACTCATCACACAGCGTTCCATGTGCGAGGAATGCCCGCAGTTGCATGTCATCACGGGAGGCGGGCCCGGCATCATGGAGGCGGCGAACCGCGGTGCTGCCGACGTTGGAGGTGACTCGATCGGCCTCAACATCGTGCTGCCGCATGAGCAAACCCCGAACCCCTGGATCACGCCCGCTCTCTGCTTTCAGTTCCACTACTTCGCCATGCGCAAGATGCATTTCCTGCTGCGGGCGCGGGCGCTGGTGGTATTTCCCGGTGGATTCGGCACGCTCGACGAGCTGTTTGAAGCATTGACGCTGGTGCAGACGCGCAAGATCGCGCCGCTACCCATCGTGATCTTCGGTCGTGAGTTCTGGCAGCGGCTGCTCGATTTCGACTATCTGGTGGAGCAGGGCATGGTCAGCGCGGAAGACCTTCACCTGTTCCACTACGTCGACAGCGCCGAGGAGGCCTGGGAGCTCATCAAGGCGAGCTTGCTGGAGGACTGAGCCCCCGGGTTTGCCGGGGCGCCTCGCCGTGAGGCGCCGTTGTCTGCGATTCTCCGCCCGCTGCGCCGGGGTGCTCAGCGCGCCTCTTCGAGCGCGCGAATGCGTTCGCTGAGCGGCGGATGGCTGGCGAACAGCGATCCCATGCGACCGGTGTTGATACCGAACGCCACCATTTCATCGGGCATTTCGGCCGGGTGACCCTGCTGCAGAGCCCGCAGCGCCGCGATCATCTTGTGCCGACCGGCGAGGCTGGCGCCGCCGGCATCGGCACGGTATTCACGCCAGCGCGAAAACCACATGACGATCATCGAGGCAAAGATGCCGAGCACGATCTGCGAAACCAGCGAAATGATCCAGAAGGCCGGGCCTGGGCCGTCGCGGTCCTCGCTGCGGAACAGCACGCGATCCAGGAAGAAGGCGATCACGCGGGAGAGGAAGACCACGAAGGTATTCACCACGCCCTGGATGAGGGTCAGCGTGACCATGTCGCCGTTGGCAACGTGACTGACTTCGTGGGCCAGCACGGCTTCGATTTCGTCGCGGTTCATGGAGCGCACGAGGCCGGTACTGACTGCCACCAACGCGGCGTCCTTGTTCCAGCCGGTGGCAAAGGCGTTGGGCGCGCTCTGGTCGAATACGCCGACCTCCGGCATGCCGATGCCGGCTTGTTCAGCCTGGCGCGCCACGGTGCGCAGCAACCACTGCTCGAAGTCGCTGCGTGGTTCGGTGATCAACTGCACGCCCATCGACATCTTCGCCATCATCTTGGACATGAACAGCGATATCAGCGAGCCGCTGAAGCCGATGACTGCCGAGTACACCAGCAGCGAACCCAGATCGAGATCCACGCCGTTGGCGGCGAAGATGCTGTCGAGGCCGATCAGCCGGAAGATCAGCGAGATGAGGACCAGCACGGCAATGTTGGTGGCGAGAAACAGCAAGATGCGCATCATGGTGTGGACGACTCCTGACGGGGCGTAAACGGTTGGAAAGCAACGGACCCCAGGTGGTATGGGGGCTAGCACCGCAAATTCAACACGAAGTGTAGCGCGGCTGCCGTCAATCCGGCAGAGACAGCAGCACCACACCGCCCACGATGGCAGCAGCCCCCAGCAAGCGGCTGGTGGCGAAGCGCTCGTTCAGCAACCGGGTCCCCAGCCAGGCTCCCACCAGCGTGGACAGTTCGCGGGCGGCCGCCACGTGCGAGACGGGGGCAATCTGCATGGCGTACAGAACAAGGATGTAACCCAGGGGGCCCAGCAGGCTCACGGTGAGCACGGGGCGCAGGAACTGCCGCAGCTCCGCCCGAGCCTTCGGCCAGTCGCGCCAGGCGGACGGGCTCAACACGGCGGTACGGAACAGGTTACCGGTATAGTCCACGAGCAGCGGGGATAGCAGCAGGGTCTTCACCGCCCAGCCATCGTTGATGGTGTAGGCAGCAATGAAACCCCCGGTACACAGTCCATAGGCCACGCCTTTGCCGTCGATGCGGCGCCCGCCCGCCAGCAGCCCGGCCACCAGCAGGATGCCCGCCACGATCAGCAACATGCCCAGCACGGATCCGGGGGCCGCGGTCTCGCCCAGCAGCAGCACGGCCAGCACGAACGACAGCAGTGGACCGGAGCCGCGCGCCAGCGGATACACCAGCGACAGATCGGCGTGGCGGTAGCCCGCCTGTAGCGTCAGCGAGTAGCCCATGTGCAGGAGGCTGGTGGCGGCCAGTGCCAGCCAGTGGCGGGCATCGAGGTCCGGCAGGCCGCGCTGCAGCACCCAGAGCAGGGCCGGCAGGTACAGCAGCATGGACACCACCGAGTACCAGAACACGAAATGGCGGGCGGCAGCCGCCTGCTTGGCGGCCAGGTTCCAGAGGGCGTGGGTGCAGGCAGCCAGCAGAACGGCAAGCAAGGCGAGCGGGGGCATGGGGTGGCAGTCGGCAGACGAGGCCGGCATTGAACCACAGCGGTGCAGGGGACGTCCGCCGTGCCCTTCGCTGGGGTGTGGCAGCTTGCCGGCAGCGGGAATCTCGCGGCGGCATGCTGGCCCCGGATTTGCACGACGTAACACAGCACACGGAGGGCACTGGCCCGGGCGTCGGGCGACGGACCGGCACCGAGGCGGGCCCGGGTCGTCGGGGTAACCGTGCAAGGGCAGAAGGGGGTGGCATGCGCAAGAGCGAGATGATCCGGGTGGGACTGATGGGTTTCGGCCGCATCGGCCGCCAGGTCTACCAACTGGCGGCGGGCAGCGACGACATCGAGGTGGTGGTAGTCGCCGACCGTGGGCGCCCGGACATCCTCCACTACCTGCTCACGGCCGAAAGCCGTGACAGGACCTGCAAACTGCAGGGGAAGCAGTTGCAAAACCCACGTTTTTCCTCGCGCATGCTGCAGGTTGACCAGCCAGGGGCCGTACCCTGGGACGCCTTCGGTCTGGATGCCGTGATCGACTGCACCGGCATCTTCCGCAGCAAGGCCGACATGCAGGCCCATCTGGCCAACGGCGCCCGGCGCGTGCTGCTGCGTACGCTGCCACAGGATGACATCGACTGCATCGTCATCCCCGGGGTGAACAGCGGCGCTATCGCGCGTAGTGACCGCATGATCTCGGTCGGCTCGGCCACCACCAACGCGCTATGTCTGCTGCTGCACATCGTGGGTCGTCGACTGTCGATCGACAGCGTCAGCATGACCAGTCTGCACTCCTACACCAGCGATCAGTCGCTGCAGGATTACGCCGGCCGGGATTTCCGGCGCAGTCGCTCGGCCGCCGAAAACATCATCCCCAACACCCACGAGGCCGAACGCTGGCTGCCGCGCATTCTGCCGCAGTACGCCGGCAAGGTGATGACCAATACGCTCAACGTGCCGATCCATTCCGGCTGCCTGCTCGATGTGAATCTCGTGCTCGCCGACTCGGCGATCGACGAGCAGGCCTTCAACGCGGTGGTGCGAGACGGCGCAGGACAGCTGGCCGGCATCGTGGGCATCACCGACGACCCCATCGTGTCCTCCGACGTCCTGGGCAGTACCCTGTCGCTGCTGTTCGACACCCAAGCCACGGAAAAAGCCGGCTCGCACATCGTCAAGGCGCTGGGCTGGTACGAAAACCTCGGCCATGCCGCGCGGCTGCTCGACGTGGCCAGGCTTTACCACCGCCTCGACCTCGCAGGAGGGCTGTGACATGAGAGTGGCAATCAATGGCTTCGGTCGTATCGGCCGTGCGGTGTTCCGCATCCTCGATCGTGACCCGTCGTTCCAGATCTGCGCCATCAACGATCTTTTCGATCCGGCGGCACTGCGCTACCTGCTCGCCTACGACACGGTGATGGGCAATTTCGGCCGCGAACTCGCCCTGCAGGACGGCTTGCTGGTCACTGCCAACAACCGCACGCGACTGCTGGCCGAAAAGAATCCTGCCAATCTCGCCTGGGGCGAGCTCGGTGTGGATGTGGTGGTGGAATCGACCGGTGTTTTCCGCAAGCGTGCCCAGCTCGAGCAGCATCTCGCCAGCGGCGCGCGCAAGGTGGTGCTGACGGTGCCGGCAGCAGACCCGATCGACTACACGGTGGTATTGGGCGTGAACGATGCGGGGCTGCGCCCCGAACACACAATCATTTCCAACGCCAGCTGCACCACCAACTGCCTGGCTCCCATTGCCAAGGTGCTCGACGAGGCCTTCGGCATCGACGAGGGCATGATCAACACCGTACATGCCTACACCAACGACCAGCGGCTCGCCGACGTGCCACATTCCGACTGGCGCCGCAGCCGGGCAGCCGCCGAAAACATCATTCCCACGTCTACCGGTGCCGCAAAAGCGGTCGGTGAGGTGCTGCCCACACTCAAGGGGCGCCTGCACGGCATCGCCTGCCGCGTCCCGGTGCCGGACGGCTCGGTGGTGGATCTCTTCGCCCGCCTGTCGCGCAACGTTACCGTGGCCGACGTGCACGCGGCCGTCCAGGCCGCGGCCGCCAGTCCGGCCATGCGTGGCATCCTGCAGTTCGCCGACACGCCACTCGTGTCCACCGACATCATCGGCAACTCGCATTCGTCGATCTACGATGCGTCCTTCACGCAGGTGAACCAGGGCCGCTACCTGCGCGTGCTGAGCTGGTACGACAACGAATGGGGCTACTCGAGCCGCGTCTGCGATCTGCTCGGCCGCCTACGCGGACTGTAGCGCGCCGCGGCGAGTCCGCGGTGGCGGCAGTGGCAGGGGGTCGCTACAATGCGCGCTCTTTCGCGCAGACCTCCTGTTCATGGCCAGCCCCGATTTCCTGATCGCCCCCTCCATCCTGTCGGCCGACTTCGCCCGGCTCGGGGCCGAAGTCGATGCAGTGCTGGCGGCCGGTGCCGACGTGGTGCACTTCGACGTGATGGACAACCACTACGTCCCCAATCTCACCATTGGCCCCATGGTATGCAAGGCGCTGCGCAACTACGGCATCAAGGCGCCGATCGACGTGCACCTCATGGTCAGTCCGGTCGATGCGCTCATCAGCGACTTCGCCAAGGCCGGCGCCTCCATCATCAGCTTCCATCCCGAAGCGTCCCATCACGTGGACCGCTCACTGCAACTGATTCGCGATCTGGGCTGTGAAGCCGGACTGGTACTGAATCCGGCTACCCCCCTGCACTGTCTCGACCATGTGATGGACCGGCTCGACCTGATCCTGCTCATGTCGGTGAATCCGGGCTTCGGTGGGCAGGCCTTCATTCCTTCCACGCTGCCGAAGCTCACCCAGGTACGCCGCCTGATCGACCAGTCGGGCCGCCGCATCCGCCTCGAAGTGGACGGCGGTGTCGGTATCGCCAACATCGCCGACATCGCCCGCGCCGGTGCCGACATGTTCGTGGCCGGGTCGGCAATATTCGGCAGCAAGGACTACGGTGCCACCATCGCCGCGCTGCGCCGGGAGCTGGCCTCGCTATGAATCCGCAGCACTTCAGCCAACTGGCGGCCGCCGGTTACAACCGCATCCCCGTCCTGCGTCAGGTCATGGCCGACCTCGAAACGCCGCTGGCGGTCTACCTCAAGCTGGCGCAGGGCCGTTACAGCTACCTGCTCGAATCCATGCAGGGCGGCGAAAAATGGGGGCGTTACTCGTTCATTGGCCTGCCGGCACGCACGGTGCTCGTCGCCACGCGCCAGGGTGGCGCCACCGAGGGCAGCGTCACCATCGAAGTGCAGACCGATGGCGCGGTGGTCGAGCGCTGTGACACCACCGATCCCTTCGCCTACATCGCGGAGTTCCAGGCGCGCTACCGCATACCCGAACTGCCCGAGCTGCCGCGTTTCAATGGCGGTCTGGTGGGGTATTTCAGCTACGACACCGTGCGTTATGTGGAGCAGCGCATCGCACACACGGCGCCGCCCGACAGCGTGCACACGCCGGACATCGTGCTCATGGTGTCGGAGGCCGTGGCGGTCTTCGACAACCTGCGCAATGCGCTCACCCTGATTGTCTACGCCGACCCCGCCGAGGCCGGTGCCTTCGAAGCTGCCGAGGCCCGCCTCGACCAGTTGGCGGCCGCGCTGCAGTCGGCTCCCCGGCTGCCACCGGTTTCCAGCGGCCGCACCGTCACCGAGGCCGATTTCGTCTCCAGCTTTGGCCAGGCCGCCTACGAAGCGGCGGTGGAACGCATCAAGGACTACATCGCCGCCGGCGATGTGATGCAGGTGGTGCTGGCCCAGCGCATGAGCCTGCCCTATGCCGGCGCGCCGCTGCAGGTCTACCGCGCACTGCGCCAGTTGAATCCGTCGCCCTACATGGTGTTCATGGACTTCGGAGATTTTCACATCGTCAGTGCCTCACCGGAAATCCTCGCACGGGTGGAGGACGGTCACATCACCGTACGGCCGCTGGCCGGCACGCGCCGCCGCGGCAAGACACTCGAGGAAGACCAGGCGCTCGAGCAGGAGTTGCTGGCCGATGCCAAGGAGATCGCCGAGCACCTGATGCTGATCGACCTCAGTCGCAACGACGCCGGGCGTGTGTCGAAGATCGGCAGCGTGCACGTACCGCGGCAGATGTTCGTGGAGCGCTACTCACACGTCATGCACATCGCATCCACCGTGGAAAGCACGCTGGCCGAAGGCAAGACTGCACTCGATGTGCTGAAGGCCACGCTGCCGGTTGGCACCCTCAGCGGCGCCCCCAAGGTGCGCGCCATGGAAATCATCGACGAACACGAACCCGTGCGGCGCGGCATCTACGGTGGCGCCATGGGTTACCTGGGCTGGAACGGCAACATGGACATGGCGATCGCGATTCGTACCGCCATCATCAAGGGCGGCACCCTCTACATCGCGGCCGGCGCTGGCGTGGTAGCCGACTCCGTGCCCCGCTCCGAGTGGGAAGAAACCCTCAACAAGGCGCGCGCCATGTTCCATGCGGTGAAACTCGCGGAGTCGGGGTTCCGCTAAGACCGAGCCGGGATTCCCCCGGGATAGCCAGAGAAGGCCCATAGGCAGGCTCTGAAAGTTTCGACATACTCTCGCTGCTACACCTCCAATAACAAGAAAAGCGAGAGTTCAAACAATGAAAAGAACATTGCTCCGCAAGGCGGTGCTGCCCGCCGCCATCGTCAGTTGCCTGCCAGTCCAACTGCTTGCCCAACAGGTAGAGGAGGTATTGGTAACAGCGACTCGTCGGCAGACCGACCTACAAAGTACCCCGCTGTCGATCCAGGCCTTTACTGCCGAGAAGCTCGAACTCGGCGGCATCCAGCGCGGTCAGGATCTCGGCATCATGGTGCCCAATTTGGTGGCGAACCCGCAGGGGGGCGGCGTCGGCGCGCCGACCTTCTACATTCGGGGCTTGCCTGGTGTCGGCATCTACATCGATGGCATCTGGCAAACCTCCTACGGGTTTCTGGAGTCGAACTTCACCGAAGTAGAGCGCGTGGAAGTGCTGCGCGGGCCGCAGGGTACGCTGTTCGGTCGCAACACCAATGGTGGTGCCATCAACATCACCACGCGTGCACCTGCCGAGGAGTTCGGCGTACGCCTCAACCTCGAGGCAGGCAGCTTCAACCGACGCAATGCCAGCTTCGCCATGGACGTACCGCTGACCGATACGCTGAAGAGCAAGGTGATGCTCTCCAGCTTCCAGAATGACGGCTTTCTCGAGAGTCTGAGCGTAGGCCGCTCGCTGGGTGATCAGGACGACAAGCTGTTTCGACTGGATCTGCTGTGGGAGCCGCTGGACAGCTTCGACCTGCGCTTCACCGCCAACAAGGAAGACAAGCGTGGCACCGAAGCTCGCATCATCCGCATCACCAACCCCAACAACGTGCGCTACATCCAGTACAACGTGCTGGCGGGTAACCCCGACTACGTGAACATTCCCGGTTTCACGCCCATCAACTGGGGGCTGCCTGCCAATCGGTTCACCCCGAAGACCCATATGCCAGGCTATCCGGGTGGCGAGGTCGGCAAGTGGCAAACCAAGTCCGACACGCCGGCGCAGGGCATCACGCGTGATCTCGAGTACTACACGCTGACTGGCAATTGGGACATCAGCGACACCCTGCGCTTTCGTTCCATCACCTCCGTGTGGGAGATGGATCGCCGTCAGGCGGTGGATTTCGATGGCTCCGAGTTCATCATCACCACCGACGAAAACCGCGCCCGTGACAAGAGCTATACGCAGGAGTACCAGCTCGCCGGCACTTTCTTCGACGAGCGCGTCGACTGGATCGCCGGTTACTACTCATTGCATGAAAACAGCACGGTGCGGACTTATCGCTGGCCCATGCTGGACATTCCCCGCAATCCCGCCAACCAGAATGCTTTCCGCCAGGACGTCATCAATTATCTGACTGCCTGGTGGACGGCAGCGGGTCGTCCCAGCTTTCAGGGAGCCACCTCGATTGCGGCCAACCCGGCCGCTTTCCAGGACACGCTCAACAAGAACGAGGGCGAGCAGCGTGCGCTGTACGGGGAAGCTACCTTTGGCATCACCGAGAAGCTGGACGTGACCCTGGGCGTCCGCATCACCGACGACGAAGGGCAATCCATCGTGATGACCCCGACGTCCGGTTTCATTCCAGCGCGACCTGGCCAAGAGCCACAGGGTGACATCTATCAGGGCACTTCCACGGCGGTGAACGTGAACCCCGACCTCGGCAACAACACGACCAACAAGTTTGGTGTGCAATACCAGCTCAATGAGGATGTCATGCTGTACGGTAGCTGGAGCGAGGGTTTCACCGAGACGGCGGTACAAAATCCCCGGCTGCCGACCAAGGTGAGCGGTATCTGCCCATCGCAACTGGTCGCTACGCGAGTGGAATTGCGCCGCGAGGTGATCACCAACCGCGAGCTGGGCCTGCGCTCCGACTGGCTGGACGGACAGCTGCGCGTGAATGCCACCTACTTCGATGCCAAGTGGGACGGCATGCGGGTCAACAACCTGCCGGTCGACCCCTGTACCGGCTCCCCCGCACCAAACCCCTACCTGAGCGCTGATGGTGGCGGTGTGGCCGACGGCTGGGAAATGGAGGTTGTGCTGGCGGCGACGGAGAACCTGCGTCTCGACCTCAACCTGGGTCAGATCGACACCGCTTACACGGCGCGCGGCTTTTTCGATGGGACCAATGGCATTGGACCCAACACGCCCTTTGCCTACTCACCCAAGCACAGCGCTTCCTTCGGCGTGCAATACGACGTGCCGCTGCGCGGCGGTTCGACCGTCAGTCTCGTGGGCAACTACGGCTGGCGCGACAAGTACACGCGCGACAACGCCAACCAGCGCACGCCGGTCGACGCCAACGGCAACTATATCTACGAACCGGCCTATGGCCTGCTCAATGCACGTGTCGTCTACCGGCCTGCCGATGCCAATTGGTCAGCAAGTCTGTGGGGCATGAACCTGACGGACGAGCAGTACGTGAATGGCGGCTTCGACACACGCTTCGTGTGGGGTTACGACTTCTCCGTGATCGGTCGCTCACGCGAAGTCGGTGTGTCCGTCAACCTCGAGTTCTGAGCGCTGCGGCACGCCCCGCCCTCATCGTCATCCGGCGGTGGGGGTGGGTACTCTGGGATGCCGCTCAGCGTTCGGCCGCCGCCGGCCCTTGGGATAGTCGTTTGAGTTGAGCGCGACATAGGCGACAATGCCGGCCCCTGAAGGGCTGCTCTCAGCCAAGCCACTGGGGTATCAAGTAAAACCGTGGGTACCCCAGTGGGTGCGGCCGCGGTTTTTCGGCAGGTTGCTCAGGAAAAACACAGAGATAGCGGCGTTATGCTGTTGATGATCGACAACTACGACTCCTTCACCTACAACCTCGTGCAGTACTTCGGGGAGTTGGGTGCAGAGATGCAGGTCTTCCGCAACGACGAGATCGGTCTTGCGCAGATCGAGGCGTTGGCGCCGAGCCATATCGTGATTTCGCCGGGGCCCTGCACGCCGAAGGAGGCGGGCATCTCGGTACCGCTGATCCGCCACTTTGCCGGCAAGATCCCGCTTCTTGGCGTGTGCCTGGGCCACCAGAGCATCGGTGAGGCCTTCGGTGGCCAGGTGGTGCGTGCCAAGCGAGTGATGCACGGCAAGATTTCGGCGATCCACCACCGCAGCGAAGGTGTGTTTGCCGGACTCGCCAACCCGTTCAACGCCACGCGCTACCACTCGCTGGTGATCGACCAGGGCAGTCTGCCCGACTGCCTCGCGGTGACTGCCTGGACCCAACTGCCCGATGGCGCGCTGGAGGAGATCATGGGCGTTCGCCACAAGACCCTCGCCGTCGAAGGTGTGCAGTTCCATCCCGAATCCATCCTGACCGAGCACGGTCATCGCCTGCTGCAGAATTTTCTGACGCGCTATTCCTGATACCCGGTGACGCACCGGGAAGCCAGATCCATGGACCAATCGACCATACTCAAGAAAATCCTCGAACGAAAACAGCAAGAGGTTGCCGCTCGTCGCGCCAGCCTGCCGCTGTCGGTGCTGGAAAGCGGGCTCGCTGCCCTGCCGGCCTGTCGGGGCTTCGTGGCTGCGCTGCAGCGGCAGATTGCCCAGCGGCGCCCGGCGGTGATCGCCGAGATCAAGAAGGCGTCGCCCAGCAAGGGGCTGATCCGCAGCAACTTCGATGCGGCGGCCATTGCCAGAAGCTATGCCGATCATGGCGCCACCTGTTTGTCGGTGCTCACCGACGTGGACTTTTTCCAAGGGCACGACCTCTACCTGCAGGAGGCGCGGGCGGCCTGCGCGCTGCCGGTGATCCGTAAGGACTTCATGGTCGATCCCTACCAGATCGTGGAGTCACGCGTGCTCGGCGCCGACTGTGTGCTGCTGATCGTGGCGGCGCTCAGCGCCGGCCAGTTGCAGGAGCTCGCTGCCACCGCGCGTGCCTGCGGACTCGACATCCTGATCGAAGTGCACGATCTGCAAGAGTTGCAGCTGGCGCTTGCCCTGAAGCCGAGCCTGATCGGCATCAACAACCGTGACCTGCACACCTTCAAGACCAGTCTTGCTACCACCATCGATCTGCTGCCGCACATCCCGGCCGGCGTGGCCGTGGTCACCGAAAGTGGCATCCACGCGCGCGCCGATGTGGAAGAGATGCTGGGCCACGGCGTCTATGGCTTTCTGGTGGGAGAGTCGTTCATGCGGGCCAGCGATCCCGGCCTCAAGCTGCAGGAGCTTTTCTTCCATGGCTAAACCTGGTCAGACGGGCATCGCCCGCATCATCTCCGCCGCACGCTATTCCATGCAGGGGTTTCGCGCCTGCTGGCGCATGGAGGCCGCTTTCCGGCAGGAAGTCGCTCTGGCGCTGGTGCTGTTCCCACTCGGCCTGTACCTGGGGGAGGGCGGCGCCGAAAAGGCGGTGCTCACCGGCAGCTGCCTGCTCGTGCTGATCGTGGAGGTGCTCAACTCGGCCATCGAGGCCGCCGTCGACCGCATAGGCCATGAAAAGCACGAGCTGTCGGGCATTGCCAAGGATCTCGGGTCGGCTGCCGTGTTCCTGAGCCTGAGCGCCACGGCGCTGGCCTGGCTGCTGGTGCTGCTGTTCTAGCGGCTGCCACCGGGTGCCGGTGGTCACATCGTTTACAGGTCGCAACAAGCGAGGCGGTCAATGAAGGCAACGATCAAGTGGGTGGATGGGGCGATGTTCGTCGCCGAGGCGGGCAGCGGGCATGCCATCGTCGTCGATGGGCCACCGGACATCGGTGGCCGCAACCTGGGGGCGCGGCCCATGGAACTCATGCTGATGGGCGTGGGGGCCTGCTCCTCCGTGGACGTGGTCAACATCCTGAAGCGCGGACGCCAGCAGGTGCTGGGCTGCGAGGCCCGCGTGGAGGCGACGCGCGTCGATGCCGTGCCAGCCGTCTTCGAGACGATCCACCTGCATTTCGTGGTGACCGGCCGGGAGCTGGATGCTGCCAAGGTGAAGCGGGCGGTGGAACTTTCCGCCGAAAAGTATTGCTCGGCGTCCATCATGCTCGGCAAGGCCGGCGTGAAGATCACCCACGACTACGAGGTCGTGGACGCCGCTGCTCCACCGGCCGACGCCAGCGTCTAGGCTCCGGCCAGGCCGCCACACGTAGGGCTGCGGGCCCGGTGAGCCGCAGTCACAGACGTGCTGTAGTCGCCTTCATCACTCGCGCCAGCCACTGCATGGCCTGTGGCACCGGTGCCGGCAGGGGCGCAGCGCCGGCCTGTTCCGCATTGCTGGCATGCGTGCCTTCGTCCTGCAGCATGCGCTGCAGGATCTCACGGCTGCGCAGGTCACCGGCTGGCAACTGTTCGAGATGTTCCTGCAGGTGCCGGCACACCTGGCGCTCCGTTTCTGCCACGAAGCCGAGACTCCACTTGTCGCCGATGGCGCCCGCCAGCGCGCCCATGCCGAACGACAGCCCGTAGAACAGCGGGTTCAACAGACTCGGGCCACTCTGCAATTCCTGCAGCCGGCTTTCGCACCAGGCCAGGTGATCGAATTCTTCCTGCGAGGCCTGCTGCATGTCGGTCCTTACGCCGGCATCGCGTGCGGTCAGCGCCTGCCCCTGGTAGAGGGCCTGGGCACAGACTTCGCCGGTATGGTTGATGCGCATCAGCGCGGCACTGCGCGCACGCGCCACGCTGTCAAAATCGGCGCTGTCGCTGCGGCCGTCGGCGGGATTGGCTTCGGCAGCCACCACGGCACCGGGCACCAGCGTTCGCAGGGCCTGGTCAGCCTGCACGATGAGCGTGTCGATCAGGTTCATGCGTGACTCCTCCGTTCTCGTCTCGGTCACAGGCCTTTGGCGCGTTCCCGGGCGATGGCCCGCCAGCCGATGTCGTGGCGGAAGAACATGCCGTCCCAGTGGATGCCGGCGGCCAGTTGGTAGGCCGTCGCCTGGGCTGCCGCGACCGTGGACCCCAAGGCTGCCGCACACAGCACGCGGCCGCCGCTGGTGACGATGCGCCCGTCGTCGATACGTGTGCCGGCATGGAACAGCTTACTGTCGGCTGGCGCGGCGGTCGCGAGTCCGGAGATGGGCAGACCCCGCGCGTAGTCGTTGGGGTAGCCACCGGCCGCCAGCACCACACCCACCGCGGCACGCGCATCGAAGTCGATGCGCTGCTCGTGCAGGCGCCCGTTCAGAGCCGCCTCGCACAGCGTGACGAGATCGGTCTGCAGTCGCAGCATCACCGGTTGCGCCTCGGGGTCACCGAAGCGGCAATTGAATTCCACCACGCGGGGGGCACCGCTGGCGTCGATCATGAGACCGGCGTAGAGGAAGCCGATGTAGGGGCAGCCCTCGGCCGCCATGCCTTCCACGGTCGGCATGATGATGTCGCGCATCACCCGTTCGTGAACGGCTGCAGTCACCACCGGCGCCGGGGAATAGGCGCCCATGCCGCCCGTGTTCGGGCCTTTGTCGCCGTCGTCGCGGGCCTTGTGGTCCTGCGAGGTGGCGAAGGGCAGGGCGGTCTTACCATCCACCATCACGATGAAGCTGGCTTCCTCACCCGCCATGAACTCTTCGATCACCACGCGGTGCCCGGCACTGCCGAAGCTGTTGCCAGCCAGCATGTCGCGTACAGCGGCCTCGGCCTCCTGCAGGGTCTGGGCGATGATCACCCCCTTGCCGGCGGCCAGGCCATCGGCCTTGATCACGATGGGCAGAGGCTGCGAGCGCAGGTAGGCGAGCGCTGCCTCCAGATCGGTGAAGTTCGCATAGGCTGCCGTGGGAATGCGGTGACGCGCGAGAAAGTCCTTGGCAAAGGCCTTCGAGCCCTCGAGTTGGGCGGCCTGCCGGCGCGGTCCGAAGCAGGCGAGTCCGCGTTCGCTGAAATAGTCGACGATGCCCGCCACCAGCGGGGCTTCGGGGCCCACGACCGTGAGAGCTACTTGCTCACTGCGCACGAAGGCGGCCAGCGCGGCAAAGTCCCCGATGTCCAGTGCCACGTTGCTCACCTTCGGCTCCGTGGCCGTACCGGCATTGCCGGGGATGACGAAGACCTGCTGCACGCGCGGCGAGCGGGCCAGTCGCCAGGCCAATGCGTGTTCGCGTCCGCCACTCCCGATGATCATGACCTTCATGCGGATACCTGCTCGTCCAAGGGGTTCA
The DNA here is from genome assembly GCA_036796405.1 of Gammaproteobacteria bacterium. Classification (GTDB taxonomy): domain Bacteria; phylum Pseudomonadota; class Gammaproteobacteria; order Pseudomonadales; family Pseudohongiellaceae; genus CAILUG01. The sequence continues at coordinate 51,262 of DAIRDB010000005.1, forward strand.
GTGGCGGAAATGCCGCAGGCCGGTGAAGACCATGGCGAGCCCGGCTTCGTCGGCGGCAGAGATGACCTCGCTGTCGCGCAGGGAGCCGCCGGGCTGGATCACGGCAGAAATACCGGCGGCCGCCGCGGCATCGATCCCGTCGCGGAAGGGCAGGAAGGCATCGGAGGCCATCACGCAGCCGGGTACCACGAGGCCCTCGTCGGCCGCCTTGATGGCTGCGATGCGCGCACTGTAAACGCGGCTCATCTGGCCGGCGCCGATACCGATGGTGCGGCCGTCGCGGCAGTAGACGATGGCATTCGACTTCACGAACTTCACCACCTTCCAGGCGAACAGCAGGTCGGCCAGTTCCGCTGCAGTTGGCTGACGCTTGCTCACCACGCGCAGGTCGCTGGCCGCGACCGAGCCGAGGTCACGTTGCTGTACCAGCAGACCACCGACCACGCGCTTGCAGTCCCAGTCCGGCTGCAGCACAGCGGGCAGGGCACCGCAGGCCAGCACCCGCAGATTTTCCTTGCGGGCCAGCACCGTCAGCGCGGCCGCCTCCACTGCCGGTGCGATGATCACTTCCGCGAACTGCCGGGCCGTGATCCGCTCCGCAGTGGCAGCGTCGAGTGGGCGGTTGAAGGCAAGAATGCCGCCGAAGGCCGAGGTCGGGTCGCAGCGATAGGCGTGGTCGTAGGCGGTGGAGAGGTCGCTGCCAATCGCCACCCCGCAGGGATTGGCGTGCTTGACGATCACGCAGGCTGGCTCGGCGAAGCTCTTCACGCACTCGAGCGCGGCGTCGGTATCGGCGATGTTGTTGAATGACAGTTCCTTGCCCTGCAGCTGTACGGCGGTTGCCACGCTGGCTTCGACCTGCTGGCGATCCACGTAGAAAGCTGCCTCCTGATGCGGATTTTCTCCGTAGCGCAGCAGCTGTCGTCGTTGCAGCTGGCGATTCCACGTCTGCGGAAACCGCTGGCTCTGCCCATCGGCCCCGTGTCGTCCGAGGTAGTCGGCGATGGCTCCGTCATAGGCGGCTGTATGTTCGAAGGTGCGCACCGCCAGCGTATAGCGGGTGGCGGCGCTGATGGCGCCGCTGCTGCGCAGTTCATCGAGCACGGTCCGGTAGTCGGCCGGCTCCACCACCACGCTGACCCACGCATGGTTCTTGGCAGCCGCGCGCAGCATGGTCGGCCCTCCGATATCGATGTTCTCGATGGCCGTGTCGAGCGTGCAGTCGGCCCGCGCCACGGTGGACTGGAAGGGATAGAGATTGACCACCACGAGATCGATCGGCGGAATGTCGTGCTGCTGCATCACGTCCCCGTCGAGTGCACGCCGCCCAAGAATGCCGCCATGCACTCGGGGGTGCAGTGTCTTGACGCGACCTCCCATGATTTCCGGGAAGCCCGTGTAGTCAGCGATCTCGATGACCGGCAAGCCGGCGTCGCGCAGCTGCTTCCAGGTGCCGCCGGTCGACAACAACTCGACGCCGAGTTCGTGCAGGCTGCGCGCGAACTCGACGATGCCGGTTTTGTCGGACACGCTCAGCAGCGCGCGGCGGATGGGCACGGGGGCAGTGTTGCCCGGGGCCGGGGAGAGAGAGCTCATGATCAGTCCAGCAGGTGGTATTGCTTGAGTTTGCTGCGCAGCGTGCCGCGGTTGAGACCCAGCAGCTTGGCTGCCTTGCTTTGGTTGTGGCGAACGCGCGCCATGACCGCTTCCAGCAGTGGGGCTTCCACTTCGGCCAGCACCAGTGCATAGAAATCGCTGATGAGTTCGGGGTCGACGCCCTGCAGATAATCGCCCACCGCGGCGGTGACGCTGGCACGCAGCGTCCGCGAGGGGAGTCGGTCCGGGGGCGCCGGTGTGCCCGCCGTGTCGGCAGCGGCGTCGCGCAGCGCTACAGGCGGGTCAGTGGGCAGGCTCATGCGGCAGCCTCGGTCAGCAGCGGCGAGGCGAAGAAGGCGTCGAGACTCTCCAGCTGGGCTGCTGCGCTGTCGAGGGCGTTGAAGAAACGGCGGAACTCCACACCAGCTCCGAGCGGCTCGAGGTACCAGGTCACATGCTTGCGCGCAAAGCCAAGCCCGAGCGGCAGCCCGTAGAACGCATGCAGTTCAGCCACGTGCTGCAGCACCAGCGCTCTCACCACCGAGGCCGGCAGCGGCGGCGGCAGACTGCCCTGTGTCAGGAAATGCGCGATATCCCGAAATAACCAGGGGCACCCGCGCGCGGCCCGGCCGATCATCACGGCATCGGCACCGGTATGCGCGAGCACGAAAGCGGCCTTTTCCGGCGAGTCGATGTCGCCATTGGCGAATACTGGCAAGCGCACGGCGGCCTTGATGGCTGCAATCGTGTCGTACTCCGCGTGACCGTTGAACATGCAGGCACGCGTCCGGCCGTGCACGGCAAGCGCCTGGATGCCGCAGTCCTCGGCAATCTTTGCGACCCGTACACCATTACGGCACTCCGGACTCCATCCGGTGCGAATCTTCAGGGTGACGGGCACGTCGACGGCCTGCACCACGCTGCGCAGGATGGCTTCAACCAGAGGTTCGTCGCGCAGCAGCGCCGAGCCGGCCGCCTGCTTGAGCACCTTCTTCACCGGGCAGCCCATGTTGATGTCGATGATCTCTGCGCCCTGCTCCACGTTGAGACGGGCGGCGGCGGCCATTGCCTGCGGGTCCGCACCGGCGATCTGCACCACGCGCGGCGAAAGCTCTTCACGATGTATGCCGCGCAGACCAGCGCGCTCGGGCTGCTGCAGTTGCAGGCTGGCACTGAGCATTTCCGTGGCCGCCACGGCTGCCCCGAACTGCCGGCACAGGCGCCGGAAAGGTCTGTCGCTGATGCCTGCCATGGGGGCGAGCACTACGCGAGAACCGAGCTGATGAGGGCCGATGCGTGTCACGGAAACAGGCTGGAAAAGTGAGGCGGCCATGGTACCTGCGCCGTCGGAGCCAGTCTATTCGGCGACCGGGCGATCGTGGATTTTGAGGGTGTAGTGCACAGCCTCTTGGCCCGGGTCCACGAGCTCGAGCTGCGCCTGCACAGAGCTCTTGGCCGGCATGTCCTCGAGCTGCCGCAGCTCGACGGGCAGGTACTCGCGCGGACCGAACAGGCGGTTGGCCACTGGCTGGCCGTTGACGTCACTGAACAGCAGTTCGACGTCCGGAAAGCGCTGTGCGACAGGACTGTCGTTGTGGAAGACGAAGCTCACCTCGAGGGCGTTCTCGTAATCGGGATGGCTGCGAACGAGCAGCTGCTGGGAATAGATCGCCGTCGACTGCGGCACGTCGCGCGGTGGAGCGCAGGTAGCCAGTCGGCAGACCAGCGGCGCCAGCGGGGCAAAGTAGGGGTCAGCCGACAGCAGGTTGCGATTGACGTACAGCCACTGCGCCGGCAGGCACAGCAAAAGCAGCAGGTTGACCAAGGCCAGGCCCAAGCGGCCGAGTCGCCGCTGCAGACTTCTGCCGCCCTGCAGTGTGATCGGTACCGCATCGAGCCTGGCAATCTGGGCATCGGCCACGGCCCCTGGCGTTTCCGCTTCGACGAGCTCTGCCAGTTGCTGGCGCAGCGCCGCCTTCGCATCCTGTCCCTCCGCATCTTTGGGCGGCAGCACCTGCGTCTCTGCGACTACCTCCGTAGGTTCTGGCTCCAGGGACACGGCCGGCAGGTCGGTGTCTACCAAATCTTCTGTCAAGGGCGGGGGTTCAACACCCGACGCTGCCAGGACAGCGTCTGTCGCGCCGTCGGCCTCCCTATCATCCGCGCTCTCTTCGTCTGCTTCTTCTGCCTCCTCTGCGTCGGCTTCCTCGTCCCCTGCCTGCTCTTCGTCCGCTTCCTCTTCGTCTACCTCGTCGTCGTCGAGTCGGAAATCACCGAGGGAAACATCGAGATCGTCGCGGAGGCTGCTACCAGGATTGGCATAGGTATCGGGGAAGGCGGCGGCAAGCTCCGCTTCCTCCTCGTCGACTACGCGCGCTGCGGCAGATGCGGGCGCCAAAGTCGCATCGTCCAGATCGCGCGCCAGTGCCCCGTCCGTCTCGGTCAGCAGGCTGTCGGCGACATCCTCGGCTTCCAGATCGTCGAACGGGGAGACGTCTTCGCTGGACTCCAGCCCGTGCTCGGACTTGAGCTGGATGGCGTTGGCCACGGCGGAAAAAATGCCCAGGCAGGCGCCACAGCGAACCACCCCTTTGGCTGCCTGCAGTTGTGCAGGCGAAACCCTGAAGGACATCTGGCAATGTGGGCACTGTGTCAAGATCACGGGCGGGCGGAAAACAGCAGAAAAACAGGGGGGAATGTACAGGATTTTTACAAGCGCGAGAGCTTTCCCTCAAAAATAATTGTGGGAGAATTGCTGCCCCTCGTCGGCACCACGGTCACAAGCTTCATGAGCAAGCACGCGGAACACAGTCTGCCTACCTTGTGCCTCGCTGCCATCGGTGTGGTCTTCGGCGACATCGGTACCAGTCCGCTCTACACCCTCAAGGAAGTTTTTGCCGAACATACCCAAGTGGCGCTCACCGAAGCGAATGTGCTGGGTGCGGTGTCCACCATCTTCTGGGCCCTGCTGCTGGTCGTTACGCTCAAGTACGTGGTGTTGGTGCTGCGCGCCGACAACCGTGGAGAGGGCGGCATCATGGCGCTGCTGGCCATGGCACTGTCGACCGCGGCCAAGGATTCGCGGCGCAAGACCTGGCTGCTGGCACTCGGGACCTTTGGCGCTGCGCTGTTCTACGGAGACAGCATCATCACGCCGGCAATCACTACCTTGAGCGCCGTCGAGGGTTTGGGTCTGGTGGCGCCGGCGCTGGAGGAATACGTGCTGCCGGTGGCGGTGGCGATTCTGGTCGGCCTGTTTCTCATGCAGAAAAAAGGCACCGAAAAAATGGGACGCTGGTTCGGTCCGGTGGTCGCGCTGTGGTTCGTGGTACTGGCGCTGGTGGGCATTGCACAGATCATCAAGGCACCACAGATCCTGCAAGCGCTCAACCCGCTGCATGCCGTCACCTTCCTGTCGGGCCGAGGCATCGGCGTGCTGCTGCCGCTCGGGGCCATCGTGCTGGCGCTCACCGGAGCGGAGGCTCTGTATGCCGACATGGGCCATTTCGGGCGCCGTGCCATCCAGGTGTCGTGGGTCAGTCTCGTCTGGCCCGGCCTCATCATCAATTATCTCGGGCAGGGGGCGCTGCTGCTGACGACGCCGGCGGCAGTGGAAAATCCCTTCTACCTGTCGTTCCCGTCGCTGCTGCTGATTCCGGCCGTGCTGCTGTCGACGCTGGTGTCCATCATCGCTTCCCAGGCGGTGATTTCCGGTGCCTACTCGGTCACGCAGCAGGCCATCCATCTTGGCATGCTGCCGCGCATGCACGTGGTGCACACGTCCAGCAACACCGCCGGCCAGATCTACATTCCCTCCGTGAACTGGCTGCTGCTCGGTGCGGTGCTCACCGTCTGCATCAGCTTCGGCTCATCGTCGGCGCTTGCCAGCGCCTACGGCATCGCGGTGACGGCGGCGATGTCCATCGACACGCTGCTGACCTTCTTCGTGGTGCGTCACAAGTGGCGATACCCGCTGTGGCTGGCGCTGGGTGCCACCGGCTTCTTCCTCGTCATGGATTTCATGCTGATCGCGGCCTGCGCCATCAAGATTCCGGAGGGAGGCTGGTTCCCGCTGGTGCTTGGCGTCTCGCTGTTCACCACCATGTGGACGTGGAAGGAAGGGCGGGAGCTGCTGCTGCACCAGATCCGTGAGGGTGACCCCAACCTGCTGGAGTTCGTGCGCACCCTCAACAACAGCCCCATCCCCAAGGCGCCGCGCACAGCGGTATTTCTCGTCTCCAATCCCACCACGGTGCCGCAGGCGCTGCTGCACAACATCAAGCACAACCTCACGCTGCACCAGAAAAATCTCATCGTGACCGTCAAGTTCACCGACGAGCCGATCGTCGACGCCGACCAGCGCCTACGCATCCACGAGCTTTCCAATGATTTCTGGCAGATCGCGATCTACTACGGTTTCTCGGAGCGCCCGAACGTGCCGGAGGCCCTGCTGCAATGCAACGCGCAGGGTCTGAAGTTCGATCTCTACTCGGCTTCGTTCTTCATAAGCCGGGAGACGGTGGTGCCGAGCCCCGGGCGCGGCATGGCAAGCTGGCGGGAAAGTCTGTTTGCGGCGCTGTCGCGCAATGCGGGCAGCGTCGTGGGCTACTTTGCACTGCCACCGTCGCACGTGATCGAGCTCGGCACGCGCGTGCACATCTGAGCGCAGCGACAACTCAACAGCGGCGTGCGCTGATGCGTACCCAGTCGCCCTCGGCTTCCACGTCGAAGGCTTCACACCAGGGCGCGTAGGCGGTGATGACAGCCTCCGCCTGCTCGCGCAGGATGCCAGACAGCAGCAGCCAACCGCCGGGCCTGACTTGGCCACACAGGGTGGCTGCCAGCGTGATGAGAGTGCCTGCCAGGATGTTGGCCATCACTCCGTCCACGCGCACCGCCGCAGCGGGCTGCAGTTCAGCGGCATCCTGCGCCAGTCGGATCGGAAATCGTTGGGGATCCAGACTGTTCTTGCGGCAGTTCTCCGCTGTGGCGGTGAGTGCCTGCGGATCGTTGTCGACCCCAAGCACGCTTTCGGCGCCGAGCAACAGCGCGGCAATGCCGAGGATGCCCGAGCCGCAGCCGTAGTCCACCAGCTGCAGCCCGGCGAGCGGACGCCCTTCCAGCCAGCGCAGGCACAGCGCCGTGGTCGGATGCGTACCGGTGCCGAAGGCGAGTCCTGGATCGAGAAGCAGCACGACGTTGCCTGCTTGCTGCATGCTAGTCAGCGCCCCTTGATTGCGCTCCGACCAGTAGCGGGCCTGCTCCGGGTTCGGCTGCCAGGCCTCGGGACCCTCGGTCGGCGCAGACCACCAGCTCGGGCAAACCCAGAGTCGTTCGCCGAACTGCATGGGCTTGAAGTCGTCGAGCCAGACTCTCACCCAGTCCCGGTCCGCCAGTATGCCCAGCTGCTGCAGCGGCAGCTGGGCCGGCGCCCACTGCCGTTGCAATTCCGCCAACAAGGCAGCGCTGGCGGCTTCGCCCACGAATTCTTCGGCAAACAGCGCGGTGAGCACCAGTTGCTCCCACAGGGGGGTCTCACCCGGCGGGGGCTCGAACAGCGGCTGGTCTTCGGCATCGGTCAATGTCACCGACACCGCTCCGTTGCCGAGCAGGAGGTCCTCGAGTGCCGCGACAGCGCCGGCGCCGCAGCGCAGTTTCAGTTCCAGCCAGCTCATCGCCGTGGCCTCAATGCGAGCCCGATCCCTTCAGCAGCTTTTCCAGGTAGTGGATGTTGGTGCCGCCGGCCCGGAAACCCGGATCGCGCATCAAGCGGCTCTGCAGCGGGATGTTGGTCTTGATACCGTCCACGATCATTTCCTCCAGCGCGTTCTGCATGCGGCGGATGGCGGCATCGCGGTCGGGGCCGTAGCTGATGAGCTTGGCCACCAGTGAGTCGTAATGCGGAGGCACCGTATAGCCACTGTAAAGGTGGGAATCGACGCGTATGCCGATGCCGCCCGGCGAATGGTACAGGTTCACCTTGCCCGGACTTGGCAGGAAGGTTTCCGGGTCCTCGGCGCAGATACGGCATTCGATGGCGTGGCCGGTGAGATTTACCTGCTCCTGCTTCACCGAAAGCCCGAGTCCGGAGGCGATGCGCAGCTGCTCCCGCACGATGTCGATACCGGTCACGCGCTCCGTGACCGGGTGTTCGACCTGAACGCGCGTGTTCATCTCGATGAAGTAGAAGCGCCCCTCCTGATAGAGGAATTCCAGCGTGCCGGCACCGCGGTACTTGAGGTCCTGGCAGGCCTTGATGCAGGCCTTGACGATATCGGCCCGTACGCCAGCCGGAATGCCCGGTGCCGGGGCTTCTTCGATGATCTTCTGGTGGCGGCGCTGCATGGAGCAGTCCCGGTCGCCGAGGCAGATGGCGTTGCCTTCACCGTCACCGATCACCTGGATTTCCACGTGCCGCGGGTTGTCGAGGAATTTCTCCATGTAGACGACGTTGCTGCCGAAGTAGGAGCCAGCTTCGTTCTGCGTGACCTGGATGGATCCGAGCAGGTCCTCTTCCTTGTGGACCACGCGCATGCCGCGACCGCCGCCGCCAGCGGCCGCCTTGATCATGATCGGGAAGCCAATCTTGCGGGCGATGGTCAGTGTGCGCTGGTTGTCTTCCGTGATCGGCCCGTCCGAGCCGGGTACGGTGGGAACGCCGGCCTTTTTCATGACCTCGATCGCGCTCACCTTGTCACCCATGGCGCGGATGGTGTCTGGCCGAGGGCCGATGAAGATGAAGCCGCTGCGCTCCACCTGCTCGGCAAAGTTGGCGTTTTCCGACAGGAAGCCGTAGCCGGGATGCACGGCATCGGCACCCGTCACTTCCATGGCGCTGATGATGCGCGGAATGTTGAGGTAACTCTCGCTGGTCGGCGGTGGGCCGATGCACACCGACTCGTCGGCGAGGCGGACGTGCATCAGGTTGCGGTCGGCCGTCGAATGCACGGCCACGGTCTTGATGCCAGCCTCCTTGCAGGCCCGCAGGATGCGCAGGGCGATTTCGCCGCGATTGGCGATCAGTACTTTCTCGAGCATGGTGGCTTACTCCTGCCCGCTTCAGACGATGATGACGAGTGGCTGGTCGTATTCCACCGGTTGGCCGTCTTCGACCAGGATGGCTTCCACCACACCGGCTTTGCCTGCCTGGATCTGGTTCATCATCTTCATGGCCTCGACGATGCCGATGACGTCGGTGGCCTTGATGGTTTGGCCGACCGTGATGAAGGGGCCGGCGGTCGGCGCGGGCGAGCGATAAAACGTGCCGACCATCGGTGACTTGATGGCTTCGCCCTTCTGGGCCGGCTTGCTTTCAGGCGCTACGGCGGCAGCGGCGGCGGGAGCCGGGGCGGCGGCCGGCGGTGCCACGAAGTACTGCTGAGGCGGCAGGTGCCCCTGCGGATAGTTGCGGCTGATGCGCACCGTTTCTTCGCCTTCCTTGATTTCGATCTCGGCGACGTTCGATTCCTCGAGCAGTTCGATCAGTTTCTTTACCTTGCGGATATCCATGCAGGACCTCGATGACTGGAATAAGGGAGTAGTTCAGGCCGACGGCAGTCGGGCGATGGCAGCCTGCAGGGCCAACTCGTAGCCGAGAGATCCAAGCCCGACGATCACGCCGGCCGCGATGTCGGAGAAGTAGGAGTGGTGCCGGAAGCTTTCCCGGGCGTGCACGTTGGACAGGTGGACTTCGATGAAGGGCAGCGCAACGCCGAGCAGGGCATCCCGCAGCGCCACGCTGGTGTGGGTCAGCCCTGCCGGATTGATCAGAATGAAGGCAACCTGTTCAAGGCGGGCGCGATGTACCCTGTCAATGAGTTCTCCCTCTGAATTGCTCTGGAAAGTCTGCAGGTTATGGCCAGCATTTGTGGCTATGTTCTGCAAATTAGCGTCTATTTCCGGCAAAGTGGTGCGACCATACTTTTCTGGCTCGCGAGTGCCGAGCAAGTTGAGGTTGGGGCCGTGCAAAACGAGTATTTTTGCCATGACAGACTCGATCCGGAGGGGAAAAGCCGCCTGCCGACACAGGTGCCGACGGCAGAATGCCGGCGCATGTTAGCGGGAACTTCGCCGAATAGACAGAGAATTGCCGGTAACCGCAGGGCACCCCCTCTGGCGGGGGCCGTTCGCCACGCCTCGATTCAGCGCGCGGTCTGCAGCGGGATCTGCAGCTGCTGCGGCGGGTAGCAGTAGAGCTCCTTCGCGCAGCCTTGGAAGCGAACCGTCACGAAACCCGCCTCCCGGTCCGCAGCACTCAGGACCTCGAGGGGGACGGCCAGTTGCACCGAATCGAAGTACACGGAGGTTTCGCCGAAGAACTCATCGGTCAGCTGCACGGCCTCCGGCAGGGCAAGGGCAAGCGGCTGCCCGCTGATCGGGGCGAGTGCAAACTTGTCGCGGTATAGGTAGTGATCGGCCGCGATCTGCCAAGTAAGTCGCAGACTGCCGCCGGCCACCAGCGTGGTGAGCCGGAAGGCGTCCTCGGCGGGCAGTACCGTGCTGGCCTGCAGGGGCTGGCGTCCTTGCAGCAGCCCGCCAGTGCTCGTCAGCTGCGCCTGTCCGCTGGCGGCCAGCAGCCAGAGCGCCAGCAGACAGCCAAGACGCCTCAGCACCGTGAACAGGCTCTGGTGGCGGTCAGGCCGCATGGCAAGGCAGCGGCCGGGGCTGCTGGACGCGGTCAGCCTTCATAACGCTCGAACACCAGCGTGGCATTGGTGCCGCCAAAACCGAAACTGTTGGACATGACGGCGTCGAGCCGTCGGCCATCGAGCCGCTCACGCACGATGGGCATGTCGGCTACTTCGGGGTCCAGGGTGTCGATGTTGGCAGAGGCCGCCACGAAGTCATGTTGCATCATCAACAGGCTGTAGATGGCTTCCTGCACACCGGTGGCCCCCAGCGAATGGCCTGTCAGGGACTTGGTCGAGCTGATCAGTGGCACCGGCTTGCCGGCGAAGACGCTGCGGATGGCGGCAATCTCCTTGACGTCACCCACAGGTGTGCTGGTGCCATGGGTATTGATGTAGTCGAGCGGCCGCCGCGCGGTGCCCATGGCCATCTGCATGCAGCGGATGGCGCCCTCGCCCGAGGGAGCCACCATGTCCTCTCCGTCCGAGGTGGCGCCGTAACCGGTCAACTCCGCGTAGATGCGGGCGCCGCGGGCCAGTGCATGATCGAGTGCTTCGATCACCAGTGCGCCACCCCCGCCGGCGATGACGAAGCCATCGCGCCCGGCGTCGTAGGCGCGCGAGGCGCGGCCCGGTGTGGCGTTGTACTTGGTGGACAGGGCGCCCATGGCGTCGAACATGCAACTCAGCGTCCAGTGCTCGGCCTCGCCCCCGCCGGCAAAGATCACATCCTGCTTGCCGAGCTGGATGAGCTCCATGGCGTTGCCGATGCAATGCGCGCTGGTGGCACAGGCCGAGGAAATCGAATAGTTGACGCCCTTGATCTTGAAGGGCGTGGCATTGCAGGCCGACACCGTGCTGCCCATGGTGCGGGTCACGCGGTAGGGACCGATGCGCTTGAGTCCCTTTTCCCGCAGGATGTCTGCCGTTTCGACCTGGTCTTCGGTCGAGGAGCCACCGGCTCCCATGATCAGCCCCGTGCGCACGTTCGAGACGTCGTTGCCGTCGAGTCCCGAGTCGGCGATTGCCTGCTGCAGGCTGAGATAGCCGTAGGCCGCCGCGGCACCCATGAAGCGCAGGTCCTTGCGGTCGATCAGGGTGGAGAAGTCCATGTCGACTGCGCCAGCCACGTGGCTGCGCATGCCGCGGGCCTCGTATTCCGGCCGGTAAACGATGCCACTGCGACCCTCCCTCAGGGACTGCAGCACCGTTTGTGTCTCGGTTCCGATGCAGGACACGATGCCCATGCCTGTGACGACGACTCGCCGCATTGACCAAACCTCTTGATGCTCGTTGCGATTACTGGCTGCTCGCTGCGATTGCCTGCGGCAGGACCGGAAACCTGCGTCTGCCGGACTCAGACAACCATCGGCTCGTCCGGCTTGAACAGGCCTACACGCAGGCTCTTGGCCGTGTAGATCACCCTGCCATCCACCGAGACCTGACCGTCCGCGATGCCCATGATCAGCTTTCTTTCGATGAGCCGCTTGATGTCCAGTTCGTAGACTACCTTGCGGTTACTGGGCAGGATTTCACCCGTGAACTTGACCTCGCCACACCCGAGTGCGCGACCCTTGCCCGGATTGCCGCGCCAGCCCAGGTAGAAACCCACCAGTTGCCAGAGGGCATCGAGGCCGAGGCAACCGGGCATCACCGGGTCCGATTCAAAGTGACAGGTGAAGAACCAGAGCGCCGGGTGGATGTCCAATTCGGCGAGGATGCGGCCCTTGCCTTCGGAGCCTCCGGTGGCGCTGATGTCGAGGATGCGGTCAAACATCAGCATGTTGCCGACCGGCAGGCGCGCGTTGCCGGCGCCAAACATCTGGCCGTGGCCGCAGCTCAGTAAATCGTCCCTGCTGAAACTGCTGCGTGTTCTGAAATCAGTACTCATAAGCAATGCAATGACATTCGGTGGCCCGTCGGGTGTTGCCGACGCCGTTTTCCCGCTGGAAAGGCCGGCATTATATCGTCATAAGCCGCCCCGGCGCCCACTAAATTCCCCGCATGCGTGGCATATAATCCCCACACTTCCGGCCATGCGCAGGTCCACTTCTTGAGGGCGCTGCAACCCGGCTAGCCACCACCTACTGCAACGTGAAATCCGAGAGGCAAGCATGAGCGAGGCTCCCATCAAGAAGTGTCTGTTTCCCGCCGCAGGGTACGGAACCCGATTCCTGCCGGCGACCAAGTCCATGCCGAAGGAAATGCTGCCGGTCGTCAACAAGCCACTCATCCAGTACGGCGTCGAGGAGGCGCTCGATGCCGGCATGAGTGGCATGGCCATCGTCACCGGGCGTGGCAAACGGGCCATCGAGGATCACTTCGACATCAACTACGAACTCGAGCATCAGATCGCTGGCAGCGACAAGGAAAGCTATCTGCGCGAAATCCGCCGCATCATGAACCAGGCAGTGTTTTCCTACACGCGCCAGATCGAAATGAAGGGACTCGGCCACGCCATTCTCACCGGCGAGACGCTCATCGGTGACCAGCCCTTTGCCGTGCTACTGGCCGATGACCTGTGCCACAGCACGGAGAAAGGCGTACTTTCGCAGATGGTCGAACTCTACAATTACTACCGGTGTTCGATCGTGGCCATCGAGGAGGTACCGCGCAACGAAACCAACAAATACGGCGTGATTGCCGGAGACGAAATCGCACCGGGCATCATCCGCATCAACAACATGGTCGAAAAGCCCAAGCCCGAGGAGGCACCCAGCAATCTGGCGATCATCGGCCGCTACATCCTCACGCCCGACATCTTCGGCATCATTCGCAACACGCCCCCGGGCCGCAATAACGAAGTGCAGATCACGGATGCCTTGCTGACGCAGGCCAAGCAGGGTCGTGTCCTCGGTTACCGCTTCAAGGGGCGGCGCTTCGACTGCGGCAGCGTGCCAGGCTTCATGGAGGCCACGCGTTTCTTCTTCGACAACGTCTACAAGGACTGAGGCCAGACGAGGTGCTGCTGCCCTTGACCTGCTTCAAGGCCTACGACGTTCGCGGTCGCGTTCCCGATCAGCTGAACGAGGACAGTGCCTATCGCATCGGTCGAGCGTTTGCCGCCTTCCTGTCGCCGCGGCGGGTGGTCGTCGGTCATGACATCCGTCTGACCAGCAAGCCACTCTGCGACGCGCTGACGCGAGGCCTGCTCGATGCGGGTGTCGACGTCTACGACATCGGACTGTGCGGCACCGAGGAAGTCTATTTCGCGACTGGCCAGCTCGGCATGGACGGCGGCATCGTGGTGACGGCCAGTCACAACCCGAAAGACTACAACGGCATGAAGTTCGTGCGTGAAGGGTCGCGGCCGATCAGTGGTGACACTGGGCTCGATGTCATTCGCCAGATTGCCGAGCGCAACGCGTTTGGGCCGGCAGAGCGGCGCGGTACCGTCCACGCGCTGGATACCAAGCCCGCCTACATCGAGCATCTGCTCGGCTACGTCGATCGTGCCAAGCTCAAGCCCCTGACGGTCGTCTGCAATGCTGGCAACGGCGGCGCTGGCCGCATCATCGATCTGTTGGAACCCCATCTGCCGTTCCGCTTCATCAAACTGCACCATGAACCGAACGGTGATTTCCCCCACGGTGTTCCCAATCCGCTGCTGGAAGAAAACCGGCAGGTCACCAGCGAATACCTGCTCGCCCAGGGGGCCGATCTCGCCATTGCCTGGGACGGAGACTTCGATCGCTGCTTCCTGTTCGACGAAGACGGAAACTTCATCGAGGGCTATTACATCGTGGGGCTGCTGGCAGAGCTGTTTCTGCGCCGGCAGTCTGGCGGACGAATCATCCATGATCCGCGCCTCGTCTGGAACACGCAGTCGGTGGTCGAGCGCCTTGGGGGCACTGCCGTGCAGTGCAAGTCGGGTCATGCCTTCATCAAGGAAAAGATGCGCGCGGAAGACGCCGTGTATGGCGGGGAGATGAGTGCGCACCACTACTTTCGCGATTTCTTCTACTGCGACAGCGGCATGATTCCCTGGCTGTTGGTGCTGCAGTTGCTGAGCGAAAGCGGCAAGTCGCTGTCCCGGCTCATTGGTGACTGCATCGAGCGCTTCCCGGCCAGCGGCGAGATCAACCGCACCGTGGCCGATGCCGATGCCGTGCTGGCGCGTGTCATGGAGCAGTACCGTGCGAGCGCCCTGGCGATCGACTCCATCGACGGTATTAGCCTGAGTTTTTCCGAATGGCGCTTCAACCTGCGGCGCTCCAACACAGAGCCGGTGATCCGGCTCAACGTGGAAACGCGCGGTAATCGCGCGCTCATGGAGCGCAAGACGGCCGAACTGCTAGCGCTGCTCCACTGAAGCTGCAATGCGGGGTTGCCTGCCGTGCGTTTTGGCCGCCGTCGCGTCGGTGACGACTCAGGCCAGCTTGCCGTCGATGAGTTGCTGCACGACGGCTGGGTCGGCCAACGTCGTGGTGTCGCCGAGGTTGTCGAGTTCACTGGCGGCAATCTTGCGCAGGATGCGGCGCATGATCTTGCCGGAGCGGGTTTTTGGCAGACCGGGTGCCCACTGGATGAGATCGGGTCGGGCGATCGCGCCGATTTCCCTGCTCACCAGCACCATGAGCTCCTGGCGCAGTTGCTCGCTGGGTTCAGCGCCCGCCATGAGGCTGACGTAGGCATAGATACCTTGGCCCTTGATGGGATGCGGATAGCCCACTACGGCCGCCTCTGCCACCTGCGGGTGCAGCACCAGCGCACTCTCGATTTCGGCCGTACCCAGACGGTGCCCCGATACGTTCAACACGTCGTCGACCCGGCCGGTGATCCACCAGTAGCCGTCTTCGTCACGACGGGCACCATCACCGGTGAAGTAGAAGCCAGGGTAGGCCGAGAAGTAGGTGTCGATGCAACGCTGATGGTCGCCGTATACCGTGCGCAGCTGGCTCGGCCACGAGGTGGTGAGCACGAGATTGCCGGAAGCAGCTCCTTCCAGCACGTGACCCTCGGCATCGACGAGCGCCGGTACCACCCCGAAAAAAGGTAGCGTCGCCGACCCGGGCTTGAGTTCCGTCACCCCAGGCAGCGGGGTGATCATGTGACCGCCGGTCTCGGTCTGCCACCAGGTATCCATGACCGGACAACGGCCAGCACCCACCACATGGTAGTACCACTCCCAGGCTTCCGGATTGATTGGCTCACCGACGCTGCCGAGTATGCGCAGCGAACTCCGGGAGGTGCGCTTGACCGGTTCATCGCCCTGCGCCATCAGAGCCCGGATGGCCGTCGGCGCGGTGTAGAACTGGTTGACCTGATAGGTATCGATGATCTGCCAGAAGCGCGAGTGATCAGGGTACGTGGGTACACCTTCGAACATGAGGGTGGTCGCGCCATTGGCCAGGGGACCATAGACGATATAGGTATGCCCCGTGACCCAGCCCACGTCCGCTGCACACCAGTAGATGTCGCCGTCGTGGTAGTCGAACACGTACTTGTGCGTCATGGCTGCATGCAGCAGGTAGCCGGCCGTCGTGTGCAATACACCCTTTGGCTTGCCGGTGGAGCCCGATGTGTAGAGGATGAACAGGGGATCCTCGCTATCCATCGGTTCTGCTGGGCAGTGTGCCGAGGCCCTGGCCACGGCCTCGTCGTACCAGACATCCCGGCCGGGCCTCATGTCGACACGATTACCACTGCGGCGCACGACGAAAACGGTTTGTACCTGCGGGCAGTGCAGCAATGCCGCGTCGGTGTTGGCCTTCAGCGGAACCCGCTTGCCACCGCGCACGCCTTCGTCTGCAGTGATGACCGTGCGACAGTCGGCGTCAAGGATGCGATCCTTGAGCGACTCCGGCGAAAATCCTCCAAACACCACTGAGTGGACAGCCCCGATGCGTGCACAGGCCAGCATAGCAAAGGCAGCTTCGGGAACCATGGGCATGTAAATGCAAACGCGATCGCCCTTGCGGACCCCGTGGTCCTTGAGGGCCGCTGCCAGACGGCTTACCTGTTCGTGGAGCTCGCGGTAGCTGATCCGGCGCGATAGCCCAGGCTCATCGCCTTCCCACAGTATGGCAGTCTGCCCGGCCCGCAAGGGCAGGTGGCGGTCGATACAGTTTTGCGTGACATTCAATTGGCCGCCGGCAAACCAGCGGGCCTCGCCTCGCCGCAGGTCATGTTCACTGATCGAGGTGAAGGGACGCAGCCAGTCGAGGAAATCATTGGCCATGCGCGGCCAGAAGGTCTGTGGAGACTCGATGGATTCCCGGTAGAGACTTTCATAGCGCTCGCGATCAAGGTGGGTTTTGCCTTGCAGCGAGGCGTGGACCGGATAGCGTTTGCTCGTTGTCACTTGGGGACTCAGGCGGCCTGGACGGGAATGGTGTTGGCAGTACGAACGACCAGGTTGCCGTCATCGAGATAGAGCAGTCTCGGTTTGTGCAGCACCAGTTCCACATCGGTGTAGCTGGCGTACGCACAAATGATGACACGATCACCGACTGCTGCCTTGTGGGCAGCGGCCCCATTGACGGAGATGATGCGGGAGCCTGCCTCGGCGCGAATGGCGTAGGTGGTGAAGCGTTCTCCGTTGTTGAGGTTATAGATCTGGATCTGCTCATACTCCCGGATACCGGACGCATCGAGCAGATTGCCGTCAATGGCACAGGAGCCGTCGTAGTCCAGCTCGGAATGCGTGACGCGAGCTCGGTGCAGTTTGGCTTTCAGCATGACGGTTTGCATGGAAGGTCCTCGATTCAGGGCGCGGGATTATCCCAAATGCCCGCGGCTTGCGGCAAACCGCCCCTGCGTTCCACCAGTACGTTGTCGATCAGCCTCGTCTTGTCCAGCCAGGCGGCTGCCAGCAGTACCAGCGAACGCTCCTCGGGAGCGGCGGGCAGCAGGGACTGTTGGCTGGCTATTTCCACGTAGTCGGGCACGAAGCCGGCTTCTCGCAAGGCCTGCTCGGCCCGGCGGCAGAGCGCAGCGTAGTCGTCTGCCCCGGCGCAGAGTTCGCCTGCTGCGGCAGTTAGCGTGCGGTAGAGGGCCGCAGCCTGCTGCTTCTGCGCTGGACTCAGGTAGCCATTGCGAGAACTGAGGGCCAGCCCAGATGCCTCACGGACGGTGGGAACACCGATCAGTCGTACGGGCATGTGCAGGTCGGCCACCATCTTGCGCAGCAGGAAAAATTGCTGGTAATCCTTGAGACCGAAAAATGCCGCATCGGGCTGCGTCATGTTGAATAGCGAGTTGACCACCGTGCACACACCGTCGAAGTGCCCGGGCCGGCTCCTGCCGCAATAGAGTGCAGAAAGCCGTGGCACGCTGATGAGTGTGTGCTGCTCCAGTCCGGCCGGGTAGAGCGTGGCGACCGTCGGCGTGAAGACGGCATCGCAACCAGCAGCGCTCAGCGCCTGCAAGTCGGCGTCCAGAGTGCGCGGATAGCGCCCGAAATCTTCGTTCGGTCCGAACTGCAGCGGATTGACGAAGATGGTCGCCAGCACGGCGGCGCACTGCGACTTAGCCTCCTGCACCAGCGAGAGATGGCCGGCATGAAGGTTGCCCATCGTCGGCACCAGACCGAGCGAGCGTCCTTCGCTGCGCCACTGGAGCCGCAGACTGGCAAGCTCGGTGGCCGTGGTGATCTGGATCAGTGCCATGAGACGTCAGTAGTACGTGTGTTCGTCGCCGGGGAAGCGGCGTGACTTGACGGCCGCAACGAACGCTGCGAGGGCGCCCTGAATGCCATCTTCCGATGTGGCGAGGAAGTTTTTCACGAAGCGCGGCGTGATTGGCGAGATGCCGAGTACATCGTGCAACACCATGATTTGGCCATCGACCTCCACGCCTGCGCCAATACCGATCACTGGAATGCCGACGGCAGCAGTGACCGTCCTCGCCAGAGAGGCCGGGATACACTCGAGCAGCAGCATGCTGGCCCCCGCACGCTCCAGGAGTTTCGCCTCCTCGATGATGGTGTTGGCAGCCTCCGGATCACGACCCTGCACGCGAAAACCACCGAGACGGTTGATGGACTGGGGCGTGAGTCCCATGTGCGCGCACACGGGTATACCACGCTCGGTGAGCAGGGCCGTGGTCTCCGCAATCCAGGCCCCGCCCTCGAGCTTGACGATATGCGCACCGGCTCGCATCAGGCGTGCTGCATTGTCGAGGGTCTGCGGTGCCGATGCGTAAGACATGAAAGGCAGGTCGGCCATGAGCATGGCGCGCCGGTTGCCACGCTTTACGCACTGCATGTGATAAACCATGTCTTCCATGGTCACGGGGAGCGTGGAGTCATGTCCTTGCAGCACCATGCCGAGGGAGTCGCCCACCAGCAGCACTTCCACGCCGGCATCGTTGCACAGACGGGCAAACAAGGCATCGTAGGACGTGACACAGGCGAATTTCTCACCGCGTCGCTTGCAATCCTGCAGGGAGTACAGAGTGATGTTGTCGTTCATGAGACCTCCATCGACTGCGCCTACGTGCCTGCCTGTCACAGCAGGCTGGGACGTGGATTGAAGTAGTTGCGGCTGCCTTGCCGCATGCCACGGATATGTCGCAGCAGCAATTCGTAGTCGTCGTCGTTGCGCACGAAGTTGGCATCGGCACTGTTGACGACCAGAAGCGTGCTCTTGTCGTAGTAGTGGAACAGCTCGGTGTAGGCCTCCACGAGGCGTCGCAGATAATCCTCTTGAATGAGCTGCTCTGAAGCTATGCCGCGTCGTTGGATGCGCTGCATGAGGATGTCGACCGGCGCCTGCAGGTAGATCACCAGATCCGGTACCGGCGCTTCTACCGTGAGATGGCGGTAAACATTTTCATAGAGCTGGAATTCATCGGCATCCAGCGTCAGCTTGGCAAACAAGCGATCCTTTTCGATCAGGAAGTCCGCGACCCTCACCGGTTCGAACAGATCACTTTGTCGCAGTTGCTGCAGTTGCTGTGTGCGCTGGAACAGGAAGAAAAGCTGCGTGGCCAGCGCGTGCTGCCGGGGATTGTTGTAGAAACGATCGAGGAAGGGATTTTCCTCTGCCTGCTCCAGCAGGATCTCGTAGTTGAAACTGTGGGCCAGGCGCTTTGCCAAAGACGTCTTGCCGACACCAATCGGACCTTCGACGACGATGTAGCGTGGCAGGTTGCCAGCGGAGCTTGCTTCGGTCACGGGCAGGTCCTTGTCACGGTTCGCTGCGTTCCACGACGGGGCTCTGACCGGTTTTTGCCCGCCGTCGCCGTGACTTGCCACGCTTGCTTCCGGGCACCGCCGGGGCGCTGGGCGTGGACTGCAACATTCCAGAGCGAACGGTGAGGTCGGCCTCGGCAAAGTGCTGCCACCAGGTTCTGAGTTCCTGCAGCGGCTCTCCGCTTTGTTCCCGCAGCATCAGGAAGTCGATGGCAGCCCGGAAGCGCTTGTGGGCCAACAGCGCTTCGGCGCGGCGCCCACGACGCTCGAGGAAGCCGAGTTGCAGTTCCCAGATCTCCCGTACGGGGAAGCTGAAGCGCTTCGGTATGGCGATATGCCCGACTGCGTCGTCAAAGACTTTTTGTGCCGCACTCTGCTGGGCCTGCCAGGGCGGCAGATGTTCAGGCTGCTGACGCAGTTCTGCCTCCAAGGCCGGCCACAGCAGCACGGCCAGCAGGAATACCGGCGTGATGCTCTTGCCCTCGGCCAATCTGGCGTCCGTATTGGCAAGTGCGAGTTCCAGCATCCCCTGCAGGCGACCAGTATCCTTTCGTAGCGCGGCCGCCGTACCGGGAAAAAGCTGCGCGAACAATTGCTGCTGCTGCAGCAGCCGATAGGTCGACAAGCTGTGCCCGGCCAGGAACAGCTTGAGGAACTCATCGAACAAGCGTGCCGGAGGAATCGACGCCAGCAGCGGTGCGCAGCGGCGGATAGGCTCCTCCGTGGTGGGAGCGATGCTGAAGTCGAGCTTGGCAGCGAGCCTGATGGCCCGCAGCATGCGCACCGGATCTTCCCGGTAGCGTTGTTCGGCATCGCCGATCATACGCAGACAGCGTCGATCGATGTCGGCCAGTCCGTCCACGTAGTCGTGGACCACGAAATTGCGGACGGTGTAGTAGAGCGCGTTGACCGTGAAGTCTCTCCGTTGCACGTCTTCTTCGATACTGCCATAGACGTTGTCCCGCAGGATCATACCGCTGGCAGAGCGTACTGCATCGAACTGGGCTTCCTCTCGCGACAGTGGCTCGTCGTCGGCCGACGTGAAGGTCGCGTCGGCAAGGGCGCGAAAAGTGGATACCTCGATGATTTCCCTCCCGAAGTGGACATGCACGATGCGAAAACGGCGCCCGATGATCCGCGAGTTGCGGAACACGCTGCGCACCTGTTCGGGTGTGGCATTGGTCGCGATATCGAAATCCTTGGGCTGCAAGCCGAGCAGCAGGTCACGCACGCCGCCGCCGACGATGTAGGCGTCGTACCCGGCATCGATCAGGCCATAGAGAACCTTGAGGCAGCCCGGGCTGATGGATTGCCGGGAGATCCCGTGCTCGCTGCGGCTGAGGATGCGTGCATGCGGCACCTGCGCTTGCCCCTGCGAATGCTCTCGCGCTTGCGCTTCGGAGGATCCTGCGCCGTTGCCTGAAGTTGGAGGAGTGATGGTGTCGTCTGCCGCGTGAAAAAAACTGCCGGCATTCTACACCGAGCCCAAAAAGAAAAACCCGGGGCCTGGGCCCCGGGTCGGATTGCGCTTTCTTATTATGTTTTTGGCGGTGTGGACGACCCGTCCGTACTTGTTCTTCTTATGGGTCAAGGACCTGAAGTTGGGTGGTTATCCCTTCCAAACGAGCCCTGCACTGCTGCTGGTTCCAGTCTTGTCAGTGGATTGCAGATACCGAAGTTTCTGCAGCGGACTCCAAATGCACTCTGCTCGGTGTGTCTGCTGGCCCTTGTTACAAGGTCTGCATTCACAGCCCGTTCTTTCTACTTTTGTTGTTGTTCTTGTCTGTTGTCGAAGCAGAAGTACGCGGTAAATAGAGCAGCATTTGTGCCAAGTCGGCACCGCAATTATTTTTGTTATTTTTCAGCGGGTTGCAGGCAGGGCTGCTCGAGCCTTTCGCAATTATGCAAGCAATCTGTTACGAAAGTGCCTGAATTGTGTTACCGCGTGAGTAACAGGTAACCGCCATCAGCTATTTTTTTTCTTGCGAGGGATCTCGAAGCGCTGGCGCCGCTCCCACAGGCACTTGCGGCTGATGCCGAGTTTCTTTGCCAGTTCCGTCTCGTTCATTTGCTCCTGGTGCTCGAGCACGAAGCGTTGGAAATAATCCTGCAGGGACAGGTCTTCGGTGGGATCGGACTCGATGGCCAACGTGCTGCTGGCCGGTTTGGACATTGCCCCTTCCGGCCGCTTACTGTCGATGCGCACCAATTCCACGTCGAGGCCCAGCAGATCGATGGCGACTTCGTCTGTTTCCGAGAGTATCGCCGCCCGTTCTACCGCGTTTTCCAGTTCCCGTACGTTGCCCGGCCAAGTGTAGGTGGTGATGGCCTGGATGGCGTCTGCGCTGTACTGCATGGGGCTGCGGCCCAGACGGTTGCAGGTGTTGACGAGGATACGCTCGGCGAGTTCGAGAATGTCGTTGCCGCGCTCCCGCAGCGGTGGGATTTGTAGCGGCATGACGTTGATGCGGTAAAAAAGATCCTCGCGGAAGCGTCCCTCGCGAACGAATTGCTTGAGATCGCGATGGGTGGCAGCAACCAGCCTCACATCGACGCGCTGCGACTGCACCGACCCCACCTTGCGGATCTCGTGTTCCTGCAACACGCGCAGTAGTCTGGCCTGGGCCTCCAATGGCAGCTCGCCGATTTCGTCGAGGAAGAGCGTGCCATTGTCGGCCGCCTCGATCAGTCCGGTACGGGCGTTGGTGGCGCCGGTGAAAGCGCCTTTTTCATGGCCGAACAGTTCCGACTCGATGAGGTTCTCGGGGATGGCAGCGCAGTTGACGGAAATCAGATTGGCGGCCCGCCGCGAACTGGCCTCATGCAGGGCTCGCGCGACCAGTTCCTTGCCGGTTCCGGATTCACCCTGGATCAGCACCGAGGAGGTGGTTTGCGCTACCTTGCGGATTCTGCGGAAAAGCTCCTGCATGGCCGGACAGCTACCCACCATGCCCGGCACGGGTTCCTCGCTCGGGCGCGGGTTGCGCCTGCTGCGGTTTTGCTGCTTCAACTCGCTGCCGAGGACCCTTTCCAAGGTGCTGAGCAACTCCTCGTGCTCGAAGGGCTTGGCGATGTAATCGACTGCGCCCACCTTCATGGAGTCGATGGCGCTACGCAGACTGGCGTAGCTGGTCATGATCAGCACCGGCGTGGGTGTGCGCTTGATGAGTTCCGTACCCGGCAGTCCTGGCAGGCGCAGGTCACTGATGATGGCGTCGAAACCATCGAGGTCGAACTGATCGCTGGCCTCCTGCACGCTGCCGGCTTCTGAGACACCATAGCCATTGCGCTCTAGCAATCGCCGGAGCGCGGTGCGAATCACATCTTCATCTTCGACCAGGAGGACGTTGGGCATGCGGGCGATGGCGAGAGGGGATGGCCCCTGGGGGGCGACGGCCTGTAACCTGTCACTCTGTTACAAAACTGCCCGGATCATAACAGGGAAAAGTAACAATCACGCAAGTACCTTTACCATTTGACCCACTCGCCGGGGGGCTTTCGATCCGCACGCTGCCGCCCAGATCCGTCACGAGGCGGTGGACCAGCGCCAGCCCGAGGCCTGTTCCCTGCCCGGGGTCCTTGGTGGTGAAGAAGGGATCAAATACGCGCTCCAGCAGTGACGCCGGGATGCCGCAGCCCTCATCGGTCACTTGCCAGCGCACCTGGGCACCGTCCTGCCGCGACGAAACCTCGATCCGTGCCCCAGCCGCGCTGGCCTGCTGGGCATTGGTCAACAGGTTCAGCAGGACCTGCAGCAGGGGCTGGTAGCTTGCCTTGATGGAGAGACCCTCGCAGCAGGCATTGACCAGATCGACGTGCTGTTCGTTGTCCCCCAGCCGCAGCAGCGTGAAGGCTTCTGCCGTGAGCGCGTGCAGATCGACCATTTCGGGGCGCAGAGCGGGGGTGGCAACACCCCGGTGGGAGAAGCGCAGCAGGGCCTCGGTGATGAATGCTATGCGCCGAGTCTGACCCAGTATCTGCTCCGCCAGCTCCCGGATATCGGCCTGCGGGTATTCGTCGCGCAGATTTTGCGCAAGACAGGCGATGCCGGTGACCGGATTGCCGATCTCGTGCGCCACCCCGGCGGCCAGACGCCCGATCGAGTTCAGCCGGTCCGTGTGAGCCAGCTCGTTTTCCATCAGGATGGTTTCCGTGCGGTCTTCGACCAGCAGCAACTGCCCACTGCTGCCGGTGGACGGGGCCCTGCCGGCACCTCCCTGCAAAAATGCCTTGTGCAGGCTGAGCCAACGCGTCTTGCCGTCCAGCGTCAGGGGTTGTCGATCCTGCTTGGCGGCGGGGTCTCGCAGGAAGCGATCGAGCAGCCCACCCCACGGGGCCGGCAAGGTCGCGGGCCGCAGGCCCAGCGCAGCCGCGCCGGAGATGCCGGTGATGCGCCCCATCAGCCCGTTCCACAGCACCACGTGGCCACCCTCGTCGAGTTCACAAACTCCGAGTGGGAGATTCAACAGCGTCTGCCGGTACTGCCGCCTGAGGGAGTCGAGATCGAGGGCGATGCCGGTGAGGTTGACCGGCCAGGCATCGAGGCCCTGTTCCAGCCAACGACGTGCTTCACTCGATGTCGTGGTCGATTTGCCGGAAAGCGGCACGGCCGTTTCCACAAGGTGGTTGGCCAGCGACGGACCGAGCAGGGCCGACAGATTGGCCTCGAGTCTGTTGCGCAGTTGCAGCAGGGCGAAGGGCCGCGATTCGTCTTGCTGGAGCCTAAGGTCCTGCAAGGCCTGCAGAACTTCACGCTCTGCCGCTTCCTCGCCCAGCATCGCCGCGAGACCCTTCACGAAATCAGTCACGGAGCGAATCTTGAGCGGTCCCTGCACCGGCAGTTGGTTGCCTTGCGCGCAGAGTCGCGCGGCCTGCCGCTCTTCCGGTGCGGTGCTCGTGGTCAGCGACACCAGCAGCAGTAACGACAGGTTGACCAACAGCGAGGCGCCACCGACTTCGGTCCAGCGCATCGGCACGAACAACAGCGGAAGGTCCAGCCCCAGTCGACCGGAGACATAGGGCAGCACGCCCATGAGAAACCAGACCAGTAGACCGCCCAGCAAGCCCGCGATGAAGCCCTTGGCGTTGGCGGCTGGCCAGTAGAGCAGCGTGACCAGGCCGGGCAGGAACTGCAGACAGGCAATCAAGGAAATCGAGCCGATATTCACCACGGCGCGCTCGCCGGCTATGGCGAGGTAGAGCAGGTAGCCCAGCCCGAGTATGCCGCCGAGCAACAGCCGTCGCCGCCGCAGCAGCCAGGGGTAGAGGGCAACCCCCACCGGTGGCGGCCTCAACCGCAGCAGCACGTGATTCATCACCATGGTCGCGAGGGCCACGGCGACCACGACACTGACACCCGTTGCTGCCGCGAGACCGCCAATGAAATAGAGCAGGGTTACGGCTGGCGCCTGCGCCGCGAGACCGAGCTGCAGCGCAGTAAATTGCGGATTGCCGACACCGCCGAGCCGTTCGTTTGCCCACAAGATCGGCAGCACCGGCAGGCTCGCCAGTAGCAGGTAGAGCGGCACGGCCCAACTAGCGGTGCGCAGGTCGCCCGGTCCGCGATTTTCGTGGAACAGCAGGTGGAACACCTGCGGCATGGCAACAGCGGATGTGAAGAAGAGCAGGATCAGGATATTGGTGGAGTCCTCGAGGAAGGAAAGCTGGAGACGGGTGGTCTCCGGGGGCTGGTCATTCAGCCACTCCTGCAAGGCGCCGAAGCCACCAAAGATTGCGTACACGGCAAAGCCACCCATCAGCAGCAGCATCAGCAGCTTGAAGGCTCCCTCGAAGGCAAGGCCGGTCAGCAGTGCTGCGTTCGGCTCCCGACCGCTGACATCCGAACTGCCGAAGCGCAGGGCAAAGACCAGCACGAACAGCAGGAATCCCAGAGTCAGCCAGGCGGAGGGCAGTCCGGGCGAAAGCAGGACGGCGCTGGAGGCGAGTGTGAGGTTCTGCATCGCGAGCAGGGGAAGCACGCAGACCAGCAGCACAACCGTGGTGAGCGTGCCTGCCCAGGCACTGCGAAAGCGGAACGCAAACAGATCGGCCAGTGAGGCCAGCTGAAAGCGCTTGGTGATGCGTAGCAGGGGTTGCAGCAGGAAGGGCGAAAGCAGGAAGGCGATGGAGTACCCGAGGTAGTAGGCATTGAAGCCGTAGCCGCGGCTGTCGGCTGAAATGAAGGCCGTGTAGAACGCCCAGGTGCTGAGGACGACGCCGAGTGCGAAAACGTAGGTCGCGCGGTGCCGGAGCAGGGCCAGCGGCAGCGCGCCGCGTTCGGCCAGCCAGGCCACCGCAAAAAACAGGCTGAGATAAACACCGCTGGCGATGATCAGCGTACTGGGGTCAAACATCGTCGTCGACACCGGCGCGGTGAAAGGCGGCCACCATGCCGATCAGCACCAGCGCTCCGAGGTAAGGCGTGAACCAGATCGTCGACGCCGGCAGCGCGTTGAGGCTGCCAACGGTAACGAGCAGCACGATCAGGAGCAGGAGTGGACGCGTCATCGGCAAGACCCGGCGGTGGTTGGCGACTGAAGGCCGGCGCGCCATCTTAGCAGTATTCTGGTGGGCGACCGCTGGAGGGCTTACTCGCGCAATTCCCTGCGGCCGGCCAGTCGCGCTGGTTGCCAGTGCGCTATCGCCCACTCCAGTTGCTGCTGCACCGGAGCCGTAAGCAATTCGGCCGGCGGAGACTGCTGCAGGTAAGTCAGAGCACGCGCCAGCACGGTGTGGGGTGGCAGCGCATCCACCGCTGCGGCCAGTTGCTGTTTGGCCAGTTTCTGGCCCGCTGCGTTGACCAGCAGGGGAATATGCGCATAGCGCAGGGCCGGGAGTCCCAGACACTGCTGCAGAAAACGCTGTCGCGGAGTCGAATCGAGCAGATCGCTGCCGCGCACCACGTCGCTGATGTTCTGCCAGCCGTCATCCACGACCACGGCCAACTGGTAGGCGAACAAGCCGTCTTTGCGGCGTACCACGAAGTCGCCGACGTCCACGCCGAGGTGCTGCTCGAACCACCCTTGCAGGCGGTCCGTTACCCCGAGGCGAACAGAGGGGACGCGGCAGCGGAGTGCGCCCGGCCCGTCGATCGCGTGCTGCAGCGCGCGACAGGTTCCGGGGTAGGTCTGCTGATCGGCCAGTTCGGTGCGGGAGCAGCGGCAGCAATACAGCAGATCAGCGGCGAGCAGGTGCTGCAGCGCTTCTGCATAGGCTGGCAAGCGCTTGCTCTGGAAACAAACGGATTCGTCCCAGTGCAGCCCCAACCGTTCAAGGGTACGCAGGATGCCATCCGCCGCTCCCGCCACTTCCCGCGGGGGATCGAGATCTTCCATGCGCAGCAGCCACTGGCCTTTGTGGTGGCGTGCATCCAGGAAACTTGCCAGCGCCGCCAGCACCGAGCCCATGTGGAGGGACCCGGTCGGCGAGGGCGCGAAGCGTCCGCGGTAATCGCCGGCGCGACTGCGAGTCGCGGTAGCGGCCTGCTCAGGCACCGCCGATCTGCTTTTCCTTGATCTCGTCGAGGGTCTTGCAGTCGATACACTTGTTGGCGGTGGGGCGAGCCTCGAGGCGGCGAATGCCGATCTCGACTCCGCAGGTTTCGCAGTAGCCGTAATCGTCGTTGGCGATGGCCTCGATCGTGCTGTCGATCTTCTTGATCAGCCGGCGCTCGCGGTCACGGGTCCGCAGTTCGAGACTGAATTCCTCTTCGAGCGTGGCGCGGTCTGCCGGATCCGGCGGATTGGCGGCCTCGTCCTGCATGTGGTGCACCGTGCGATCGACTTCCTGCATCAATTCATCGCGCCAGTGCAGCAGGATCTTGCGGAAGTGGTCTTTCTGGCGGTCGTTCATGTACTCCTCGCCCTTGTCCATGACGTAGGGAACGAACCCCTTGGTTGCCGCCTGGAGAGGAGAGGCTATGCCTTCACCCGGGCTGGGTGGGGTCACAGGCACTGCCTTGGGCTTCGCCTTGGGGGCGGCAGCCTTCACGGGAGTGGGAGGTGGAGTCGGTTTACTGCTCATAATCGGAATGCTGGTCTTCACTGGAGTGGGGGTTGCCACAGCAGCACTCTTGTTGCCGGCAGCTTTGCCACCGGAAACCACTGCTGCTGGGGTTGAGGTCTTGGGCGCAGGGACTGACGTAGGCGCCTTCACGGGTTTGGCAGGTGGTGCCTTGATGACCTTCTGCGCGGCCTTCACGGGTGGAGTCGCTTTCTTGGCGGGCGACTTCTTGGCGGGTGATTTCTTGACTGGCGCTTGCTTTGGCTGTGCTCTGCCGCTGGCCGCCTTCTTGGCAGGAGCGGTATTGCCCTTGGGTTTGCCCTTGCTCGCAACGCTGCTTTTGGCGACAGGTCCTGATTTGCCCTTTGGCTTCTTGGCTGCCTTTGCATTCTTCGGCGCTGGCCGCTGGGGCGTTGCTTTTGCTTTGGCCTTCATAGCGCTGCCCGCCTTGGGTTTGCTGGCTTTCTTGACGCTGGCAGAGACTTTCTTGCTGGTGGTCTTCTTGTTCGGTTTTGCACCGGTGGATTTTTTTCCAGTCTTCTTAGTCGCCATTGTGGGTACCTTGCTGAATGTAAGGCTGACAGTCGTTATCGCCGGACCATGCTTCAGTTCTAATGAACCGAACCCGGATTCAAGAACGGCCGCACGCTATCAGATTCCGTTTTGCTCTGCCAGAACTGCACCGTTAAGAGCGGAGCACCGAGAAACCAGCCGTGGAACGGCTTGGTGACCTACCAGCAGAAGCGCGGGGCCAGTAGCAGTTTTCTCAGCTTTCCCCGCTTGCCTGCGGTGGCAGTTCGGCTGCGTCGACGACGATGTCGCCGCCCTCGATCGTGCTGGAAATGCACCACAGGGAGTCCCCCCGGCAGGGGCCGCTGACGCAGGCACCATTCTGGGGCAGGAACAGGGCGCCGTGGGTGAGGCACTGGAGGTGCTTGTGCTGCGGATCCCAGAGCAGGTCGTCGTACCAGGTCAGGGGAATGCCGAGGTGGGGGCAGCGGTTAAGATAGACCTGCACTGCGTCGCTGTCGGCCCGGTACACCAACAGGCTGCGGGCACCAAGTTGTACCAGTCGGGCCTCACCGACTTCCACCGAGTCGAGCCGACACAGGGGCAGCAGTGAGCGGTCAGCCGAGGGCATGGGCGAAATCCGCCAGCAGGTCGGCCGTGTCTTCTATCCCGATCGCAAAGCGCACCATCGAGTCGGCGATACCCATCGAGGCACGACGCTCAGGCCCCATCTCCCAGAAAATCGTATGCGCCACCGGAATGCCGAGGCTACGTGTGTCGCCGAGATTGCTCGAGGTCACCACCAGGTCGAGGGCATTGAGGAAGTCGAAGCAGTCCACGCCGTCGACCAGTTCGATGCTGAACAGGGCGCCAAACTTGCGGAACAGCCGGGCGGCGCGCTGGTGCTGGGCATGCTGGGCAAGGCCGGGATAGAAAACCTTCCTGACCTTTGGGTGTTGCTGGCAGTACTCGGCTAGCGCCATGGCGTTGTCGCAGGCCTTGTCCATGCGCAGCCCCAGCGTATCGGCTCCCACGGAAATATGGTGGGCGGCCTCCGGCCCGAGCGAGCCCCCGAGGTCGCGCAGGCCCTTTTTGCGGATCTGCTGCAGTCCCCACAGTCGCGTGTCGGCCACCTTGTAGGTCGGGTAGAGGTTCGGAAAGCGCGTCCAGTCATACTTGCCAGTGTCCGTCACTGCACCCGCCAGCGCATTGCCGTGGCCACCGATGTATTTGGTGAGTGCGTTGATCACCAGGCCGGCGCCAACGTTGGCCGGGCGGAACAGCCAGGGCGATGTCATGGTGTTGTCGACGATGTAAAGCAGCCCGCGCCGCTGACACAGCTCGCCGATACCCTCGAGATCGGCGATCTGCGTTGCCGGATTCGCGATGGTTTCCGCAAACACCAGCCGCGTGTTCGCTTTGAGCGCCGCCTCGACGGCCGCTATGCCGGTTGCATCCACGAAACTGACCTCGATGCCAAAGTTCTGCAGCGTACCGAGGAAACTGTTGGTATTGCCGAACAGGAACGAACTGGCCACTACATGGTCGCCAGACCGTAGCAGCGAGAGCATGGTTGCCGTGATGGCGGCCATGCCCGTCGCAAAGCAGATGGAGCCGACACCCTGCTCCATGACGGTCACCTTGCGCGCCAGGGTCTCCACGGTCGGGTTGCTCTGGCGGCCATAGGAGTAGCCACTCTTGCGGCCCTGGAACACCGCAGCGATTTCACGTGCATCTTCGTAACCAAAGGCGACGGAGGTGTGTATGGGCTTGTGAAGTACGCCGTGCTCGGGTTTTTCGCGTCGGTCCGCGTGCAGGCTTTCAGTTGTGAATTGGTGCTTGCTCATGGGGGCACGTCCGTCGGCAGAGGCGCGCATGATAGCGCTGCCCGATGCAGGGGCTCCAGTTGCCCGCTTCCGCCAGTCGGTGTGCCTGCCGCCAGCGCGCGGCTGGGCGCTGGGTGAGTCTGCAGAGTTTGCGGTGCCCGTGCGCCCAAGATGAGCTACCATGCCCGCGTCCCGCAGATTGGTGTGAGGAACCGTCACTATGCTGCTCCGCTTGCTGCTGCCCCTCGTTCTGCTCTCCCTGCTTGCCGCCTGTGCTTCCACACCGCCGCGGACAGACGACACGGCGGTACAGAATGCTGCCGTCGATGCCGAACGAGAGGCGGCTCGCCTGCGTGAAGAGCAGCTGGCTCGCCAGCAGCAGGAGGCTCGGTCCGAGGCGGCGCGGGTAGCCGAGATTGCCGCCAGAGCCACGGCCGCAGCCGCCGAGCTGGAACGGCAGGAGCGCGAAGCCGCTGCAGCCGCAAGACGTCCGGCGACTGCGTCCCCGTCTTCGGCCGGCTCCTCCGGCAACCCGTCGACCCGCAGCGGTGGGCGGCCAGCGGTAACGACCGACGCGGATCAGCAACGTATCGCCGAGCTAAGGGCGCGCATTGCCGCGACCAAGGCAGAAGCCTCTCGGCTGGAGGGTGCCAACACTGCGCTGCGCGAGGCGATTGTGGCTGCCGAGGCGCTGATTGCCACCATGACCGCAGAACAGGAAAAGTACGCCAATCTCGATCCGGCCACGGGGGCCACCGAGCAACCGCTGGCGAAGTCCCGCATCGACGAGCTGACGGCCGAGGTACAGCGCCTGCGGGCAGAGGCTGAAGCGCTGGCCAGACCTGCTCCCTGAAGAGTGCCCAAGCGACTCGGCCCCCGGTTTCGGCTTTAACCGCAACGAGGGGCTGTGCTAAAGTCGCGCCGCGTTTTTCCGCCAGAAACCACCTTCCAGAACAACAACGTTCTTCGCTTTTCTGACTTACCGGGAGATTAACTGCATGGCAGGTTCCACTCTTTTGATCATTGCGCTGTCCCTGTTCGGGCTGGCGGTTGCTTTCTTCTACATGAGGAAGGTGACAGCGATACCCCTGGACCTCGGGCTCAACAAGGAAGACAGCGACAAACTCAAGGCCATCCACGGCGCCATCGCCGAAGGTGCGATGGCGTTCCTTAAACAGGAATACCGCGTGCTGCTCTGGTTCATGTTGGCGTTCGCCGTGGTGATCGGCCTGTTGACCGACAATCACGAAACGCTCGGTACCAATGAGGGTTGGTTCACCGCGCTGGCCTTCGTCTTCGGTGCTGCCATCTCCATCCTGTCCGGGTACATCGGTATGAAGGTAGCGACCGCCGGCAATGCCCGCACCACGGTCAGCGCCCGCAACGGCCTCGCTGATGCCTTCGTGGTGGCCATCAATTCCGGCGCGGTCATGGGCTTTGCGCTGGTCAGCCTCGCCACCCTGGGCATGATCCTCATTTACCTCTTCATGAAGAACGTGCTGCCGGCAGACGTACCGAATAACGTGGTGATGGAAGTCATCGCCGGCTTCGGTCTTGGCGGTTCGACCATCGCGCTGTTCGCCCGCGTGGGTGGTGGGATTTTCACCAAGGCAGCCGATGTGGGCGCCGATCTGGTGGGCAAGGTCGAAAAAGGCATTCCAGAAGATGATCCGCGTAACCCGGCGGTGATCGCCGACAACGTGGGCGACAACGTGGGTGACGTGGCCGGCATGGGTGCCGACCTTTTCGGCTCCTGCGCAGAAAGCACCTGTGCCGCCTTGGTCATCAGTGCGATCGCCTTTGCGTCCGACATCGATGCCATGCTCTACCCGATCATGATCACGGCCGTGGGCATCGTGATCAGCCTCGTCACCAAGATCATCACCCACATGCTGGTGACGGTCAGTGACGAAACCAAAGTCGGCAAGGCGCTGAAGATGTTGCTGGGGCTGTCGACCGTTTTGATGGTCATCGTCATGTACTTCGTGACCATGGCCATGATCCCGGCCCAGTTCGAGATCAACGGAGCCACCTACACGGCCATGGGTGTCTACTACTGTTTCCTCGCCGGTCTGCTGTCGGGTCTGGCCGTGGGCTTCCTGACCGAGTACTACACTTCGGGTGACTACGCGCCCGTGAAGGAAATCGCCAAAGCCTGCGAAACCGGGGCTGCCACCAACATCATTTTCGGTCTGGCGCTCGGCTACAAGAGCACCGTGCTGCCCTATATCGCCATCGGTATCGCCATCTTCGTATCGTGGCAGTTGGCCGGCATGTACGGCATTGCCATCGCCTCGATCGGCATGCTCGGAACCCTCGTGATCGCCCTGATGATCGATGCCTACGGCCCGGTGGCTGACAATGCCGGCGGCATTGCCGAAATGACTGGGTTGGACAAGGAAGTGCGTCGCCGTACCGATATCCTCGACGCCGCTGGCAACACCACGGCTGCCATCGGCAAAGGCTTTGCGATCGGTGCCGCCATCCTCACCTCGCTGGCGCTGTTCAGCGCCTTCATCACGCACTCCGAAAACCTGATGCGGTCCCTGCCCGAGTACGGGGCAGACTACATCCTCACCAATGACATCACGCTGCTCGATCCCATGGTCTACACCAGCCTGTTCATTGGTGCGGTACTGCCGTTCCTGTTCTCGGCCATGACGATGAAGAGCGTGGGCTCGGCTGCCTTCGACATGATCGAGGAAGTACGTCGCCAGTTCCGGACCATCCCGGGCCTGATGGAAGGTACGGGTCGCCCCGAGTACGGCACCTGTGTGGCCATCTCCACCAAGGCCGCACTGCGTGAAATGATCGCGCCGGGCATTCTCATCATCGGCACGCCACTGGCAGCAGGGTTTCTGTTCGGCGTACAGGCCGTGGCCGGCATCCTCGCAGGTTCGCTGGTGACCGGTGGCGTATTGGCCATCTCGTCGTCCAACAGTGGTGGCGCCTGGGATAACGCCAAGAAGTACATCGAAAAAGGCCACATGGGTGGCAAGGGCTCCGACAATCACAAAGCGGCCGTCGTCGGTGACACGGTTGGCGATCCGCTGAAGGATACGTCCGGCCCCTCGCTCAACATCCTGATCAAACTGTCAGCGATTCTGAGCCTGGTATTCGCGCCTTTCTTCGTGAACTTCGGCGGCATCCTGCTCTGAAGTACGGGGCGGCTGCGTAAAGTCAAAGGGGGCTCCGGCCCCCTTTTTCTTGGTGCAAGGAACTTTCTCCTTTCACGCAAAGCGTTCTCTTGCGAGGCGCTCACTCCTTTCGAGGCTCTTTTCTCATGGCAACTTCCAGAGTCACTCCCTCACTCAGCGCCAACCTGCGCCAGATCAGCCACATCGTGGTGGTTGCCTCGGGTAAAGGGGGTGTCGGCAAGTCGACGACCGCAGTGAATCTCGCCCTCGCGCTGCATCGCCAAGGGGCCAAGGTCGGTCTGTTCGATGCTGACATCTACGGCCCCAGCCAACCGCTCATGTTGGGGGTGGCTGGGCTGCGACCACAGATCGTCAATGGCAACCAGATGCTCCCGATCACGGCGCACGGCATCAAATGCAATTCCGTTGGCTTCCTGGTGGATGACGATCAGGCAATGGCGCTACGTGGACCCATGGTGGTCGGCGCTTTCAACCAGATTCTGAACGACACGCAGTGGGGGCAACTCGATTATCTCGTCGTGGACATGCCGCCTGGCACCGGTGATATCCAGTTGAGCCTGGCGCAGTCGGTCCCCGTGACGGGCGCTGTGATCGTGACCACGCCCCAAGATGTCGCGCTGCTCGATGCCAAGCGCGGTATCGAGATGTTCCGCAAGGTCCGTGTACCGATCCTGGGTGTGGTGGAAAACATGGGTATCCATGTCTGCAGCCAGTGCGGGCACAGCGAGCACATCTTTGGCGAGGGCGGCGCTGACCGCATTGCCCACGCGTACGGCGTGGAAGTCCTGGGTTCGCTCCCGCTCGACGGCAGCATTCGCGCGCAGTGTGATGCCGGGACCCCGGCTGTTGCCATCGATCCCGGCGGGCGCGTCGGTCAGATCTATGCACGGATTGCTCGTCGGGTTGCCGACCAGTTGCTGGGCGTTGCGGCGCCGCAGGCAGGCTTTCCCAACATCAGCGTCAGTGATGATTGAATTGCGGCTTCAGACGCCGAGCGTGTCTCGCAGGTAGCGAAACAATTTGCGTGCAGTCGGTGGCGACTCCGACTGCTCCATTTCCTTGCGCGTCTGTCGTAGCAACTGCCCGAGCTGCTTTGCATCGAGTTCCGGATGGCTCTGCAGTGCCTGCTGCAAGGTCTCAGCATCCCCTTGCAGAAGTTGGTCTCGCAGGTCCTCGAGCCGGTGGAACCGACGTTTTTCCAGTGCGACGTTGAGATTGAGCTGTTGATGGATGCGCGCGATGGTGGCTTCGTCCAAGTCACGCATTAGCCGGCCGATGAACTGGCGTTGGCGTCGCTCGGCACCGTGCTTGTCCGGAATTCGCTGATATTCCTGCAGTGCCAGCAGCAGCGGCTCGGGTAACAGGCACTTCTGCAGCACTTGCGGTCTTGCCCGTGTGAGTTGCTGGCCGAGATTCTGCAGTGCGGTGGATTCCCGCTTGCGTTGGCTCTTGCTGGGTTTCAGTTCTTCTACCGGGACGGTCGGCCGCTGAGTGCTGCGCATGGCGAGGTTTCGCAGGGTTCAATAAAAAAGGGAGGCCAGGCCAAGAAACGACAGAAAACCCACCGAATCGGTGATCGTCGTCAGAGCCATGCTGCCCGCCAGAGCCGGGTCTATGCCGAAGGACTTCATCAGTAACGGCAGTGCCGCCCCGGACAGGGCGGCGGTGATCATGTTGATGATGAGCGCGGAGGCAAACAGCATGCTGAGCAAGGAGTCACTGAACCACCAGTGAGCAATCAGGCCGCCCAGTCCCGCCAGCAGCAGACCGTTGAGTATGCCCACGCTCACCTCTCGCTGCAGCAGCCACCAGGCATTGGCGCGTCCCACCTGGCCCAGTGCCATGCTGCGCACTACCAGTGTGAGCGTCTGGTTGCCAGCCACGCCACCCATGTTGGCCACCACCGTCATCAAGACCGCCAGAGCCACGACTTGATCGATGGTCTGGGAGAACTGGTTGATGACCAGGGACGCAAGGAAGGCCATCGACAGGTTGATGCCCAGCCAGACGACACGGTTGCGCAGTGTCCGGACCACTGGGGCAAAAGTGTCTTCATCATCGCCCAGTCCGGCCATGCTCTTGATGGAGTGATCGGTTTCCTCGCGGATGACGTCGACGATGTCGTCGATGGTGATGCGGCCGAGCAACTTTCCGGCATCGTCCACCACGGGCGCGGAAACCCAGTCCATGCGCTCGAATCTGTTGGCGACGTCCTGCTGGTCCATGCTTACCGGGATCGCCTCGAAGTCGGTTTCCATGATGTCCTGCACGGTTGTTTCCGGATCGGACACCAGCAGCTTGCGCAGCGCCAGCACACCCACGAGATGATCGTTGCGATCGACGACCCACAGGCTGTCGGTCATCTCGGGAATTTCGTCGTGTCGGCGCAGGTAACGCAGCACCACTTCCACGCTGTGGTTGCGCCGGACGGTGATCGTATCGGTGTTGAGAAGCCCGCCGGCACTGTCCTCGGGATAGGACAGCACCGTCTCCAGACGCTTGCGATCCTGATCACGCATGGCGCCCAGCACTTGCTGGATGACCTGCTCGGGCAGTGCCTGCAGGATGTCGGCGCGATCATCGGTATCGAGACCTGCCGTCAAGGTGGCGACTTCGGCGGGACTCAGCTTGGTGAGAATGTCTGCCTGCAGGTCGATGTTGAGGTAATTGAGGACTTCGCCCTCGTTCTCCCGGTCGACCAGTTTCCACAGCACTTCACGCGTCGGAGAGGGAGAAGACTCCAGCAGATGGGCAATGGTCGGCGCGGGCAGATGATTGAGCATCCGGCGAACCTGCACCAAGCCACCGGCCTCCAGCGCATCGGTGAGGGCCAGCAGGTGATCCTGGGTATGTTCCGCGTCGTCCTTGAGGGAAAAGTCGTTCACGCGTTCGGCACTAGTCTTCGCCGAAGCGTTGGTCGATCAGGAGACGGATTGCCTCGAGCGCTGCCTGTTCATCGGCACCGTCCAGCACGAGTTGCAGCACGCTGCCGAGCGGGGCTGCCAGTAACATGAGGGACAAGATGCTTTTGGCATCGACCATACGCTCCTCGGTGCCGAGTTGAATCTGGCTCTTGAAGCGCGAGGCCGTGGCCACCAGCTTTGCTGCCGCCCGTGCGTGCAACCCGGCCTTGTTGGGGACTGTGATGGTGGTGCTGATCATGCGTGCGCGTCAGGCCAGTTCTTTGTGGCGTACTTGGGCATTATAACCGCAGGCCTGAAAATGCCTGCGGAGTTTTTCGCACAGGTAAACCGAGCGATGCTGCCCGCCCGTGCAGCCGATCGAAACCGTGATGTAGCTGCGGTTGTTGGATTGGAAGCGGGGCAGCCAGCGCTCGAGAAAGGACCGGATATCCTCATACATCTGCAGCACTTCCGGCTGCGCCTCGAGATACTTGATCACGGGTTCATCCAGTCCACTGTGGCGCCGCAGTTCATTGTCCCAGAAAGGATTGGGCAGGCAGCGGGCGTCGTAGACCATGTCCGTATCTACCGGCACGCCATACTTGAAGCCAAAGGACTGGAACTGCAGTGCCATGCCGTCGCCGTCGTTTTCGGCCACGCGGTTCTTGACGAGATCTCGCAGTTGGTGGAGTGAAAAAGTGCTGGTATTGATGGCGAGGTCTGCCAGAGTCGCTATCGGCTCGAGCAGCGTGCGTTCCTGGCTGATGGCTTCGAGCAGGCTGAGGTGGTGGCTGGTGAGCGGATGCTTGCGGCGAGTCTCGCTGAAGCGCTTGATCAGTATCTTGTCTTCGGCATCAAGGAAGATGATCTGCGGTTTGATCGACTGGTCCAGCAGGCTCTGGTGTATCTGCGGAAAATTGCGGAGATCCTCGGCGATGTTGCGTGCGTCGATGCTGACAGCAACCTTCTCCAGCGGTAGTTGCTGACTGCTCAGTCGCTGGGCCAGCACGGCCAGCATGCTGGCCGGAATGTTGTCTACGCAGTAATACCCCAGGTCCTCCAGCAGATGCAGGCAGGAGGTCTTGCCAGAACCGGAGCGGCCACTGACGACGATGAGTTTCATGCGCTTCCCCTTTACCTTAGCCAGTCACCCCTAGCCGAAGTCACTGTCAGAGCAACTGCTTTCTCTCGTTGGATGGGGCAATACCCAGAGATTCCCGATACTTGGCGATGGTTCGGCGTGCCACGCGGATGCCCTGGTCGGCGAGCACGTCGGCGATCTTGCTGTCGCTGAGCGGTTTGCGCGCATTTTCTGCATCCACCAGCTTCTTGATGATGGCGCGGATGGCTGTGGATGAGCACTCGCCACCGGCATCGGTGTCGACATGGCTCGAGAAAAAGTACTTCAGTTCGTAGATGCCGCGTGGCGTATGCATGTACTTCTGGGTAGTCACACGGGAAATTGTCGATTCGTGCATGCTCACAGCATCAGCGATGTCGCGCAGTACCAGCGGTTTCATGGCTTCTTCGCCGAAGTCCAGGAAGTTGCGTTGGTGCTCTACGATCTTGCTCGCCACCTTCAGCAGGGTTTCATTGCGGCTCTGCAGGCTTTTGATGAACCATCTGGCTTCCTGCAGGCTGTCGCGCAGGAAGGCGCTGTCGCCCTCGCGTCCACGACCTGCCAGCGCTGCATAGGTAGGGTTGACCCGCAGGCGCGGCGCCGTGTCCGGATTCAGTTCGACACGCCAGCGACCGTTTTCCTTTTTCACGAAGACATCTGGAATCACATAGTTGGTTTCGGTCGCGGTGATTTCGGAGCCCGGTCGGGGATTGAGTTCGAGGATGATGTCGAGGGCTGCCTTGAGATCCTGCTCCCTGATGCGCAGTCGCCGCATGATCGTGTTGTAGTCGTGACTGGCCAGCTGCGGCAGGAAGTCGGCGATGACGAGGGCAGCGGTCGCGACGCCCGGGGCAGCGGCGTCCCTCTGCCGTAGCTGGATGGAGAGACACTCCCTCAGATCGCGGTAGCCAACGCCAACCGGATCGAACTGCTGCAGGCGATGCAGAACGGCCAGCACTTCGTCTTCTTCGACATCGACGAGGCCCTGCTCGTTGTTGAGACCGCTCACGATGGCCTCCAGTGTGAGCGTGAGCAGACCATTGCCATCGATGGCATCGATCAGCGTGGTTGCGATCAGCCGGTCGCGCGGGGACATGGGTGTCAGATTCAATTGCCACAGCAGGTGATCCTGCAGGGTCTGACCGACGCTGCTACGAGCCTCGAAATCGCCGGGCGAATCATCACTGTCGCTGCTGATGCTGCCGCTGCCTACCGGCTGGTTGTCGACGTAAATGTCATCCCAGGATGTATCCACCGACAGGTCGTCGGGGATGTCGTCGTTGCTCCAGTCTTCGCCGTTGCTGAAGTCACTGGCCTCACGGCTGTCGTCCCCTTCGCCGCTGCCGCTGTCGCCGAAGTCGCTGCCGGCTTGCCCGCCGCCGGTGTCGTCGTTGCTGCCTCCACCGTTGAACTCGTCATTGTCGACATCCTCCTCGACTTCGAGCATTGGGTTGGATTCCAGCGCTTCCTGGATCTCCAGTTGCAGGTCCAGCGTCGACAGTTGCAGCAGCTTGATCGCCTGCTGCAACTGAGGCGTCATGGCGAGCTGTTGCCCCAATTTGAGCTGCAGGGAGAGTTTCATTGCGCGGCGACTGCCTGTGCTGAGCCGGGTTGATCTGCTGCACTCGAATTCGAGTGCGAGCCGGATGGTAGCAAAACCCGTGCCGGGTTCTCTACATGCGGAAATTGTCGCCGAGATAGACCGCTTTGACCTGCGGATGTTCGAGGATTGCTGCCGGGCTGCCCTCGGCAAGGATGCGACCCGCATTGACGATGTAGGCGTATTCGCAGAGGTCCAGCGTTTCCCGCACGTTGTGGTCGGTGATCAACAGACCGATGCCGCGCTGACTCAGACCCCGCACGATGTGCTTGATTTCGTTGACCGAGATGGGGTCGACGCCGGCAAACGGCTCGTCCAGCAACAGGAAAGCCGGATTGCTCGCCAGCGCACGAGCTATTTCCACGCGTCTGCGCTCGCCGCCTGAAAGGCTCATGCCCAGTGACTGGCGCAGCGGGACAAGCCCGAATTCCTGCAGCAGCGTCTCCAGTTCGGCTTGGCGTCCCTCGACATTGAGGTCCGCACGGGTTTCGAGGATGGCCAGAATGTTGTCAGACACACTCAGCTTGCGAAAGACCGATGCTTCCTGCGGGAGATAGCCGATGCCGTGCCGTGCCCGCTCGTGCATAGGGGCTGCCGAAAGGTCGATATCATCCAGCAGGACCTGCCCACCGTCTGCCGGCACGAGACCGATGATCATGTAGAAGCAGGTGGTCTTACCTGCTCCGTTGGGTCCGAGCAGGCCGACGATCTGACCGCTCCGCAGGGCGAGCGACGCATCAGCCACGACCTGCCGCCCGCGATAGCGCTTGGCGAGGTGGCGAATCTCCAGCAGGTGGTTACTCACGGAGCTTCCGGCCTCGATTGCAGGTTCATGCGCACGCGACCGCCGTTAGGTGAGCCTTCGAAGGTGGCCTTGTGCGTGGTGAGGTCGTATTCGATGCGGTGACTCTGACCTTCGCGCCCTTCCTGCCGGAAGGTGGCGTCCTGCTCGATGACCAGCAGCTGCTTGACGTTATCGAGCAGGATGGAAGCACCACTGGCATGTACCACCGCCTGGTCGCTGGCGGGCTGCTGGGCGAAGCTGGCCGGTGTGCCGGTCGCATGCACCGACAGCAACTCCTGTTCTGCCTCGACGATTCTGATGGTGATGCCGCTGATGCGCAGCGAACCTTGCGTGATGACGGCGGGCCTGTCTTCGGTGCCCTTGAACAGAGTGACCCCGGATTCTTCGAATTCGGCCGAGGCGGCATCCACTTCGACAGGCTGTTCGGCATCTTCCGGCAGCGACCAGACAGCGCATGAGGCAGTAAGAAGCAGCAGGCTGAGCCAGGGGGCTGGCCGGTTACGGTGCATAGCGTCCTCGCACGTCGGAAAGCAGGGTCAGGCGATGACTGGCAAGGTCCAGCTGCAGACCAATGCTCTGCAGGCTGGCTGTCGCGGTCACGACTGTAGCCGGCGCGGTGGTGCTGGCAAGCCGCCTGGCCGGCACCACCAGCAACGTGTCACTGCGAATCTGCAGGAATTGCCGGGCCTCGGGCTGGTTGTGCAGATCCACGCTGCCGATCAGCTGCAGCGTGTCTTCATCGGCCTTCACGTCCAGGCGGCCGCGCTCGGCGCTCGCCTGCCAGGACTCAGCATCCTCGGCGAGCCAGAACAGGTGCGGTGCCAGCAGATCCGCATGATCGTCTTCGGGAAAGTGGGTATAGCGCTCGGCCTCCAGCCGGTATTGCAGCGTACCGTCGGCGGCAAAGCGGTGAGTCAGCATACCCGTCAGGTAGTAGTCGTAGGGGGCACTCAACTCGGCAACGAGGGCGTTTGGCGGCGCGGGCGCCTCGCTGCAAGCCGCCAGCAGAGAGCACGCCAACAGCGAGAGCCACGTTGCAGGCAGTGGGCTCGTCGGTTTGCCGGACACTTGACGTCTTGGGCGAGACCGCATGCTCGCGCTTCTCTCAGACCACATTGGCGCGCAGCAGATCGTGCATGGTCACCACGCCGGCCAAGGCTCCGTCCTCGGCCAGTACAACCAGGCTGTAGACGGCGCGTTCCTGCATTATGCGAGCTGCTTCAGAGGCAAGCGCACCCCGCGGGATGGCTTTGAAAGTGGCGGTCATGACTTCGGCTATCGCCGTCTGGTAGATGTCGATGTGGCGATCAAGCACGCGGCGCAGATCACCGTCCGTGAAGACCCCATACAACGTGCCGGCCGCATCCACCACGGTGGTCATGCCAAGCTTCTTGCCGGAAATCTCCAGCAGCGCCTGAATGATGGGCGTGTCCGGCGCCACTTTCGGAATGTCTGCCCCTGCATGCATGACATCTGCCACCTTCAGCAACAGGCGTCTCCCGAGGTTTCCGCCGGGGTGGGAAAAGGCGAAATCCTCACTGGTGAATCCGCGCGCTTCGAGCAGCGCCATGGCGAGCGCATCGCCAAGGGCAAGAGCAACCGTCGTGCTGGTAGTAGGTGCCAGGCCCAGTGGACAGGCCTCCTTGACCACACCGGCATCGAGAGACACATCGGAAGCCGTGGCCAGCTCCGACTCCGGGTTGCCGGTGATGCTGACCAGCGCCACCCCCTTGCGCTTGAGAATGGGCAGCAGGGAAAGTAATTCGGAGGTGTTGCCCGAATTCGACAGGGCCAGCACGACGTCACCGCGGGTCACCATGCCGATGTCGCCATGACTGGCTTCGGCCGGGTGAACGAAGTAGGCCGGGGTGCCTGTACTCGCCAGCGTGGCCGCCAACTTGTTGGCGATGTGCCCGGACTTGCCCATACCCATCACCACCACGCGACCTTGGCAGCCGAGCAACAATTCGCACGCACGCACGAAAGAGGTGTCGAGTCGATCATGCAGTCGCGTCAGCGCATCCCGTTCCAGCAGGATGGTGTCTCGGGCGGTCTTCAGCAGGGAATCGGCAGTCATGGGGCAGAGGCTGGACGGGCGCTGGCAGTGTAAGCGAAAAGGCCCGGACAGCACACCTGCCGAGGTCGCTGCCGCCCCTGCGCCACGCTGGGACCTCAGTGACCTTTGCGGTAGACTTTGCTGGTCATGTCGGCGACATGACTCATCCATCCGCTCCTGCATGGCAGGGCACCTCCACGTTCGAGAAGTCGACATGGCAATGCAAAATTCAGCGCTTTCCCTCGAACTGTCCACGGCTTTCCCCGGTGCCAAGGTCGCGGTCAGCGGTGGGGACGGCAAGTATCAGGTTCATGTCGTTTCCTCGGAGTTTGCCGGACTCAACAGGGTCAAGCGCCAGCAAGCCGTCTACCGTGTAGTCAACGCCCATATCCAGAGCGGGGCCATTCACGCCATCAACATGCTACTGCAAACCCCAGAAGAGCACGCGCAGGAAAACTGAGCGCCCGGTGCGCAGGCACCGTCAACCGGAGAGAAAAACAGCGTGGACAAACTGGTCATTCAAGGTGGCTCTCAGCTCAATGGCGAGATTCGTATCGCAGGCGCCAAGAATTCGGCGCTGCCTATCATGGCGGCGACGCTACTGACGGCGCAGCCGGTCGACATCGGCAATCTGCCCCATTTGTTCGACATCACCACCATGCTGGAATTGCTTGGCTGCATGGGCGTGGAAACGATGGTGGGAGAAAAGCTGAACGTGCAGGTCAACAGCAGCACGATTCGCAATTTCAATGCTCCCTACGAACTCGTGAAGACCATGCGGGCCTCGATTCTGGTGCTTGGTCCCATGTTGTCCCGTTTCGGTGAGGCGGAAGTGGCCTTGCCTGGCGGTTGTGCGATCGGCAGCCGCCCCGTGAATCTGCACTTGGCAGCGCTCAAGAAAATGGGAGCCGAAATCCGGATGGAAAACGGCTATATCAAGGCCAACACGCGCGGCAAGCGCCTCAAGGGTGCGCACATCCTGATGGACATCGTGACGGTGACGGGCACGGAAAACATCATGATGGCAGCCGCACTGGCCGAGGGGCAGACCGTGATCGAGAACGCGGCTCGCGAGCCCGAGGTGGTGGACCTCGCCCACTGTTTGCGCGCCATGGGAGCGGACATTACCGGGGAAGGCACGGCCACCATCACCATCAACGGGGTGAGTGAATTGCATGGCTGTGCCTATCCGATCATGCCGGACCGCATCGAAACCGGCACCTACCTGATCGCTGCCGCCGCCACCCGCGGTCGCATCAAGGTCAAGGATACGCGGCCCAGCAGTCTGGATGCCGTGTTGTCCAAGCTGGAGGAAACCGGTGCTCAGATCGAAACTGGTGACACCTGGATCAGTCTGGACATGCATGGACAACGACCGAGGGCGGTTTCCCTCACCACCGCGCCGTACCCGGCCTTCCCGACCGATATGCAGGCCCAGTTCACCGCGCTCAATGCGATTGCCGAGGGCTCAGGTTCCATCACCGAAACCGTATTCGAAAATCGCTTCATGCATGTGCACGAAATGAACCGCATGGGCGCCGATCTGCGCGTCGAAGGCAATACCGTGATCTTCCGTGGCGTCCAGTCGCTCAAGGGAGCGCCGGTGATGGCCACTGATCTGCGCGCCTCCGCCAGCCTGGTGATCGCCGGGCTCGTCTCTGAAAACGAAACCACGGTGGACCGGATCTACCACATCGATCGAGGCTACGAGTGCATCGAGGAAAAGCTGCAGTTGCTTGGTGCCAAGATCCGCCGCCTGCCGACCTGAGACCGGATTCCCCCGCATGTTGCCTGCCAAGCTTGTCATCGCCCTGACCAAGGGTCGGATTCTCGACGAGGTGCTGCCGCTGCTGGAGCAGGCAGGTGTCACCCCGCAAGAGGACATCCGCAACAGTCGCAAACTGCTGTTCGACAGCAATCTCCCCAATGTCAGGCTGATGGTAATCCGGGGTTCCGATGTGCCCACCTATGTCGAACTTGGCAGCGCCGACATCGGCATCGCGGGCAAGGACATGATCCTCGAGTCCGGCTCGCAGGGTTTCTACGAACCGCTGGACCTCAAGCTCGCGCGCTGTCGACTGATGACCGCCGCCGCTGTCGGGGCCAGGCTGGATGGGCCTCGACTGCGGGTTGCCAGCAAGTTCGTGAACATCGCCAAGCGCTTTTTTGCCGAGCAGGGACGACAGGTCGACATCATCAAATTGAACGGAGCGCTCGAGTTGGCCCCATTGATGGGACTGGCCGACTGCATCGTGGATATCGTCGACACGGGCAAGACCCTGAAAGCGCACGGTCTGGAAGCCCGCGACTGGATCGCCGATGTCAGTACCCGCGTCATCGTCAATCGCGCGGCCATGAAGATCAAGCATGCCGAGGTGCAGGCGCTCTTGCAGCGGTTGCAACAGGCTGTGGAACGCCAACAAGTCGTCTGAAGCTTTTCACCATGAGCAATGCAGTCAAGTTCCTCGATGCCGAGACCGCTGGTTTTCACCAGGAGCTGAAGCGAGCCCTGGCCTTCGAAAGCCTTGTATCGGAAGACGTCGAGCGGCGCGTCCGCGAGATCATCACCGATGTGCGTACGCGTGGGGATGCTGCCGTGTTGCATTGGACCGCCACCTTCGACCGGCTGGCGGTGGATTCCGTAGCGGCCCTGCAGGTCAGCCCCGAGCGTATGCTGGCTGCGCTGGCGCAGTTGCCGGCTGCAGAGAACGCTGCGCTGAGGCAAGCCGCCGAGCGGATACGACGCTACCACGAGCACCAGTTGCAGCACTCCTGGCGCTACCGTGAAGAGGACGGCTCGAGCTTCGGACAGCAGATCACTGCGCTCGATCGTGTGGGCATGTATGTGCCGGGCGGCAAGGCCAGTTATCCCTCCACGGTGCTGATGGATGCCATCCCCGCACGGGTTGCCGGTGTCGGGGAAATCATTGCGACCTTGCCGACCCCCGGTGGCGTGGTGAACGACTTGGTCCTGGCGGCCCTCGCCTTGGCCGGTGTCGACAGAGTGTTCACCATCGGTGGCGCCCAAGCCGTGGCCGCACTGGCCTACGGCACGGCGACCGTGCCGGCCGTCGACAAGATCGTCGGCCCCGGCAACCTTTTCGTTGCCACTGCCAAGAAGGCGGTATTCGGACAGGTAGGTATCGACATGGTGGCCGGGCCTTCCGAGATTCTCGTGATTGCCGACGGATCGACGGACCCGGATTGGATTGCCATGGATCTGTTTTCGCAGGCCGAGCATGACGAGGATGCGCAGGCCATTCTGGTGAGCCCGGATGCAGCCTTCCTCGCCAAGGTGGCAGAAAGTGTGGCCCGGTTGCTGCCGGGGATGTCACGGCGCAGCATCATCGAGTCATCCCTGCAGCGCCGAGGGCTGTTCATCAAGGTGCCCGACCTGGCCGCCGCCGCGCAGGTTTGCAATCTGGTGGCGCCAGAGCACGTTGAACTGGCAGTCGCCGATCCGGAATCCTTGCTGCCTTCGATCCGTCATGCCGGCGCTATCTTCATGGGCAGCCACACCTCGGA
This sequence comes from Gammaproteobacteria bacterium, assembly GCA_036796405.1. Taxonomy (GTDB): domain Bacteria; phylum Pseudomonadota; class Gammaproteobacteria; order Pseudomonadales; family Pseudohongiellaceae; genus CAILUG01. The sequence continues at coordinate 96,125 of DAIRDB010000005.1, forward strand.
AGCGCTGGGCGACTACTGTGCCGGGCCGAGTCACGTCCTGCCAACCTCCGGTACGGCGCGCTTTTCGTCGGCCTTGGGTGTCTATGATTTCCAGAAACGCTCGTCGGTGATCTTCTGCTCGCCACAGACGGCAAGGGCCTTGGCCAAGCCAACGTCTGTGTTGGCGCATGCCGAAGGCCTCACCGCACACGCCCGCTCGGCGGAATTGCGCGATCCGGACTGGAGGGCCTAACGCAAGTTCGGGTTGGTGTCGCCAGCGTTGCTTCCGCTGCGAGGTGAGTTGCTGGAAGTCGTTTCCTGCGTGCCTGCGTCCGCCGGACCTGTTTCCAAAGAATCCGCGATGCGCTCGACGCCGGAGAAACTCGGTCTTCCCACACCGAGGATCACCGGGATCTGTACCGTCTCTCCCCCTCTGAAGATCTCCAGCACCATCAGCTTGCCTGCGGGACTGTTGCGGATCATGGCCAAGGCCTTGTTGGTTTCGGCCCGATCCTTGTCGTCGACGATGCGAATCATTTCTCCGTCGACGCCGGTCATCACGTCTCCGGGACGCAGGCCCGCCTTGTCGGCCGGACTGTTGGGTGTGACTTCGTTGATGATGAAGCCCTGCACCGCGGTGCCAAACGCCTCGAGACCACGCTGGGGGGAAAGGGCATTGGTGTCCACGCCCAGATAGCCGCTGGTACTGGTTGCGAGGTACTCATCAAGCAAGGCCAGCGCCTGACTGGCTGGAATGGCGAAACTGATCCCTTCCGAACCGCCTGACTCCGAAACGATGGTCGAATTGATGCCCACCAGGTTGCCGTCGATGTCGATCAGGGCGCCGCCGGAGTTGCCGGGGTTGATGGCTGCGTCAGTCTGGATCACGAAACTGTCGTCACGCCGCCAGAGAGCACTGATGATGCCAAAGCTCACCGACTGACCGATGTTGCGCGGATTGCCGATGGCCAGCACCACATCCCCGACCTCCAGTGCCCGGTCATCCACCTGACTCAGGGACGGCAGGTTCTCCCCGTCGATCTTGAGAACGGCCAGATCGTTCGTTTCATCCAGCGCTACCAGTGTTCCCTCGAGTTCGCGCTGATCGCTGAGCGTGACTGTGATGTCCTGACGGATGGTCCTGTTGGCATCCTCCCCAAAAAAGACGTGATAGCTGGTCACCACATAGCCCGCGGCATTGACGATCACTCCGGAGCCAAGGCTACTGACATCATCCGGTACGGTATCGGCCTGCAAGTAGGGAGAAAAGGGTGACACCCGCCTCAGCACCGTGCGCTCCACCGTATTTTTCGAGTTGATACTCACGACGGCCGGCGCAGCCTTCTTGATGGCAGAGCTGAACGAAATGCCCGCCGGGGCCGCCGGAGCGACCTCTGCGTTGCCTGGCCCCTGCAGGGACAAGAGGGCGTAGAGTGCGGGAAAGCGGCTCAAGGCCACTGGAGCCAAGATCAGCGCAAGGGCGAAGACGAGGCCGGCGAGGGCAGGCCAAAGGACGTAAGCAAATACCTTGTTCATGCAGAGCGGCCGCGTCGCGGGGGAGGTCGGCAGTATAATCCCGGGCCATCGCCACCGTCATTTGTCTGCCCATGTCTGCCAACACCCGCACCGTCTTCTCCACTGCCGCTGGGCGTCTTTGCCCCGACTGCGTTCAGCCTGTCGCACACTGTCGCTGTGCTGACAGGCGCGCACAGCAAGTGCATGGGGATGGGGTGGTGCGCATCCATCGTGAAACCAAGGGGCGTGGCGGCAAGGGAGTCACACTCATCAAGGGACTTGCGCTCAACGAGGCCGATCTGAAGGCGATGGCCACACGCATGAAGCAGCACTGTGGCACGGGCGGCACCGTGAAGGACGGCGTCATCGAGATTCAGGGTGACAACCGGGAGCGGCTGCTGGCCTGGCTGGCAGAGCAGGGCATCAAGGCAAAACTGGCTGGCGGTTGAAGAGGCGCTACACGCGCAAGGAGGGCTTTGCATGGTTGATCGGACAGTGGTTGAGGCAGCGGTGTTGCGGCGTTTGCTGGCGCACCTCGACGCGCGACCTGACGTACAGAACATCGATTTGATGAATCTGGCCGGGTTTTGCCGCAACTGCCTCGCGAAATGGTACGCCGCCGCGGCGATGGAGCACGGTGAATCCCTGACCTATGAGCAGGCCCGTGAACTGGTCTACGGCATGCCCTACGACGTGTGGAAGTCGCTGCACCAGACGGCGGCCACGCCCGCACAGCAGGCAGCGTTTACGCAGTCAGCGGCGGCGTCGCTGCAGCATGAACAGAAGGGGCAGGGCGGCTAGCCCTGGCGGAACTGGCTCACGCTGCCTTCGTATACCACGAAACCGCTCAGGGCAGTTGCAGACGGCCGTTCGCTTATCGGCGTTTAATGATCAGACTGCCACAAAACGGGCAGGTCGTATCTCGACGCTTTCCCAGACGCGGCCTGTGACATAAGGGTCCCGTTGCATGCAGGCTTCCAGCGTGACCCGGTCCGGAAAGTCCACGTGCAGGGTCGAGCCAATCATCTTGCCGCTGTCGTCCAGAATCGCACCTCCACTCAAAAACTGCTGGTTGGCGATCAGCTGGCGAACGCCGGCGAGATGGGCTTCACGGTTGGCCATGCGGCGGGCCAAGGCGCCCTCATCGGTGTGGTCGATGGCAGTCACGACAAAGTGCATGGGTCAGGCTTCGCTGATGTATTTGGTGATCAGGCAGGCGTCGAGTCCCTCGATGCCCTCTTCGCTGCCATGGCCGCTTTCCTTCACACCCCCAAAGGGTGACTCCGGCACCGAGATGGCAAACGTATTCAGCCCCAGCATGCCGGTCTCGATGCGCTCTCCCAGCAGTTTCAGGCGCTTGCCGTTTTCGGTGAAGGCGAATGCGGCCAGACCGTAGGGCAGGCGATTGGCCTGTTCCACCACGGCATCGAAGTCATCGAAAGGATTGAGCAAGGCCACCGGACCAAAGGGCTCTTCGTTCATGATGCGTGCGGAGTCGGGTACGTCCGACAGGACAGTGGGTCGGTAAAAAAAGCCGGGCCCCGGAATCGATTCGCCGCCGGTGTGTAGCGTGGCTCCCTGCTGCACCGCCTCCTGGATCAGGGCGTGCACGGCCTCGCGCCGGCGGGCATGGATGAGCGGGCCCATGCCGATAGTGTCGTCCAGCGGGTCACCGACCCTTACCTTGCCGATACGGGCCACGAAGCCCTCGACGAATTTTGCGTATAGGGAACGGTGGATGTAGTAACGCGTGGGAGATACGCAGACTTGGCCACCATTGCGGCATTTGGCCGTGACGCAGAGGTCCAGGACGTGCTCGAGATTGACATCATCGAAGACCAGTACCGGACCATGCCCACCAAGTTCCATGGTGGTGCGAATCATTCGCTCGGCGCAGATCTTCATGAGTTCCTTGCCGACCGGGATCGATCCGGTGAAGGACAGCTTGCGGATCACACCGGAGCGGAGCAGGTAGGGGCACACTTCCGAGGGTACGCCGAAGACCAAATTGACCACGCCGTCCGGCACTCCGGCTTCTTGCAGGGCCCTGGCCATCAGGATGGCAGAGGCCGGCGTGTCTTCAGCGGCCTTCAGCACACAAGAGCAACCTGCGCCAAGGGCAGCACCCAACTTGCGTGCCGGGTTTCCCTGCGGGAAGTTCCATGGCGTAAATGCTGCGACGGGTCCGATGGGCTCCTTGACCACAAGGAGTCGCGTGCCAGGCTGTCGTTGGGGCAGCACGCGACCATAGGCTCGCCGACCTTCCTCCGCATACCACTCCAGTACTTCGGTGGCCATGTGCAGTTCGATGCGGGATTGCGCAATCGGCTTGCCGGATTCCAGCGTGGCCACCGTCGTGACTCTATCGCCGTCTGCCTTGAGCAGTTCGGCGGCCTTGCGCAGGATCTCGCCGCGTTTTTCCGGCATGAAACTGCGCCAGATCCGGAAACCCTTGCGGGCTGCGGCAAGCGCACGATCGAGGTCTGCCTGGGTGGCATGTGGCAGTTCGCCGAGGACTTCGCCAGTGGCTGGATTGAGCACCGGCTCCGTCTTGCGGCTGCCCCGGGAGATCCATTCACCATCGATGAACAGCTGCAGCTCCGGGTACGGGTGGTGTGGGCCGGACATGGGACTGGACTCCTGCGTGCTGCCAGTTTTCGAGGCCGCGTATGATCCACCAAACCGTCGTAGCGGGCAAAACCTTTCCGGCTGGCCTCGGGACTGGCATATCATGCCGCCACCCTGAGTTTACGTAGCCTTTCCCGGAGTCAAGCATGTCAGCAATCCCTTTCAGCACCCAGTACAAGCGCATCGCCACCGAAGAGGCATTTGCTCCTGCCGACCTCATCGATCGCTATCGCAAGCTCTACGAAAGTCACGAGTTGAATGACCCGGGCTTCGACAGTCTGTGGGGCTTCTACTCCTCTTCGAAGGCGCCACGACCGACCTTCATTCGCGAGAAGTTGGCTGATCTCGACGCGGGCCGCATCGCCGACATGGATGCCACCGGCGTAGACCACCAGATAATTGCGCTCACTTCGCCGGGGGTACAGGTGTTCGATCGTGCGACGGCGCTGTCACTGGCGCGGGAATGCAATGATGTGCTGGAGGCGGCCGTACGCAGGCATCCCACCCGCTTCACCGGCATGATCGCCATCGCTCCGCAGGCCCCGGAGCAGGCAGCAGCCGAGTTGCAGCGCTGCAAGTCCTTCGGATTCCGCGGCATCATCATCAATTCCCACACGATGGGCGAGTATCTGTCCGATACCAAGTTCTGGCCTATCTTCGAGGCGGCAGAGGCCTTGGACCTGCCGATCTATCTGCACCCCAACACGCCGCCCAAGAGCATGATCGGACCGATGGTCGATGCGGGTCTCGACGGAGCGATCTTCGGTTTCGGTGTCGAGACAGGTTTTCACCTGCTGCGCATCATCGTGGCTGGCGTGTTCGATCGTTTCCCGCGTCTGCAGATCATCGTCGGTCATATGGGCGAGGCATTGCCCTACTGGCTCTATCGTCTCGAGTACATGCACGCTGCCGGTGTACGTGCCGCCCGCTACGAAAGCATGAAGCCATTGCAGAGAAAGATCGGGGACTACCTGCGCGAGAACGTCTACATCACCAACAGCGGTGTTGCGTGGGAACCTGCCATCAAGTTCGCGCAGCAGATCGTCGGTGTCGATCGTGTCATGTACGCCATGGACTACCCATACCAATACACGCCACAAGAGGTCATCGACCTCGACAACATGAAGATGGATCTCGTGGACAAGCGGGCGTTCTATCAGACGGTGGCAGAACGGGTCTTCAAGCTCTGAGGAACTGCAAGGGATCAACCAAAAGTTAGCTTTTACGGCTACTGCTAGTTGCGGGCAATCCAACCATCATTGGTGGCCTCGTAAACTTTTGGTTGTGACTTCATGACATCGCGAACAGTGCACGACGGTTTCACTGAGCGCTTCAAGCTTGCATTGGTCGAGGCTGGCTACGACAAGTACAAGTTACGTGAGCTGGCCGCACTGTTCGAGGTCTCGCCGCAGGCTGTCAAGAAGTGGCGTTCCGGTGATTCCATGCCAAAAGCCGAGCGCATGCCCTTGGTCGCACAAAAACTCGGCGTGCGTCGCGCCTGGCTGTTCGACAGCGAATTGCCGATGCGTGTACTTGCTGGTGTGGGCAGCGCGGCCGAAGGTTATGCCGTGCCCTCCATCAGTATCTCTGGGAAAGAAGAAAATCTATTGATGCAGTTTCGGCTCCTGCCGAGCACGTTGCAGATGCACTTTCTCGGTATCTTTGACGAGTTGGCCGGTCATAAGCCAGCCAAGCCAGCGCCGCAGGAACAGGGCTAGTCCTGGCCTGTTTGCTCCAAAAAAAGAGGGGCCCGCAGGCCCCTCTTTTTTTCATGCAGACACAGCCTCAGAACGGATATTTGTTCTGACCGGTCTGGATGGTGATCCACTTCAATTCGGTCATTTCGTCGATCGAGAAGTGTCCACCTTCCCGGCCATAACCACTGTCCTTGACGCCACCGAACGGAATTACCGGTTCGTCGCGCACGCTTGGCCCGTTGATATGGACGGCACCTGCTTCAAGTCCCTCTGAAAGCGCGATGGCCTTCTGCAGGTCATTGGTGATGACGGCCGACGATAGACCGTAGTCTGCATCATTGGCCAGCGCCATGGCGTGCTGGTAATCGTTGGCCTTGATTACCGAGGCTACCGGACCGAAGCATTCGGTGCGGAAAATGCTCATGGAAGGCGTGATGTCCGCGACTACGGTCGGCTCGAACACGTTGCCGGAGAAGTTGCCACCGGTGAGCAGTCGTGCGCCCTGGGCGACGGCCTTATCGACCTGTTCCTTGATGAAGGGGCCTTGGGTGGTGCGGATAAGCGGGCCGACGATCAGGCCAGGTTCGCGCGGATTGCTGCCGAACTTGATGCCGGCGACCTTGGCTTTGAATTTCTCGCAAAACTGATCGTAGATGCCGGCCTCGACAATCACGCGTGAACCGGTCATGCAGATCTGGCCTTGGTGCATGAAGTTGCTGAAGGCTGCGGTGTTGACCGCGTAGTCGACGTCGGCGTCATTGAGGACGACGATGGGATTCTTGCCACCCATCTCCAGTGCGAAGCGTTTGCCGTTGGCTGCTGCCTTCGCGCCAACCTGCCAGCCCACCTTGCTGGAACCGGTGAAGGTGACGAAACGCACGCGTTTGTCGGTGATGAGGCCGTCGCCGAGTTCGGCACCGATGGCTGGAATGACGTTCACCACGCCGGGCGGGAATCCTGCATCGCGGAACAGTTCACCAATCTTGAGACCGATGACAGGGGTCATTTCGGAGGGCTTGAGGATCACGGTGTTGCCGGCCGCCAGGGCGAAACCGATCTTGCGGATACCGAGCAGCAGCGGGAAGTTGAACGGCGCGATGGCCAGCACGACGCCGAGCGGTCGACGGATACAGTAGGACTTCACGCCCGGGTAGTCCGAAAGGTAGGTCTCACCCTTCACACGACGGCATTCACCGGCCATCGAACGCAGGAAGCCCGGCGTGTGATGCGTTTCGTAGCCTGCTTTCAGCAGCGTGGAGCCGGCTTCGTCGATTAGTACCTCCTGCAATTCCTTGGCGCGCTCCTCCAATACCTCGGCCACGCGGATCAGCATTTTCTCGCGGGCACCGGGTGCGACGTTCTTCCAGGTCTCAAAAGCCTTGGACGAAGAGGCAAGAATCTTCTCGACGTCGGCCTTGCCGGCATTCTGAACGCGCGCGTAAACGGTATTGGTCGCGGGATTCATGTCGTCGGTATAAACCCCCGAAGCCGAGGGGGTGTAAGCGTTGTCAATGAACAGTTGATACTCTTGCATGGTGGACTCCATAACGAGTTTGGGTCGTGAGTGAGGGGCTGGGTCTCTGAAACAGCGACCAGCAAGCGATCGAGCGCTGTCGTAACTTACCGGAACGGCCCTTGCCAAGGCAATCGGCTAACTTGCCCAAGAGGGATCGCCATCGGCGCGTCAGTCGAGAGGTATCGACTGGGTGGCACGGACGGCCCAGAGCCGCGCGCGAGATGGCAGGAACGTCGCCAGCAGTTGCAGCGCGGTGACCAGTCGCCGCTGGTGACCGGTGTTGCTGGCCGCCAGCAGCAATTCATGGCCATTCCAGCAATGCAGTCCCTGACCGAACAATTGCAGCAACGGGTAGGCGCCACCATCGGCTCGGGAAAGTTCCTCTTTGGGCAAGGAAATCAAGTGCTCGGCGCGCTGCAGCAGCAGTCCACGGATTTCGCTCCACGCCGTGACGAACGGTGTTTCGCCGACCGCCATCGTGGCATCGATGCGGCGCAGGAGTTCCCTGAAGCAGCGACCGCCATCGCCGATGAGTTTGCGCCGCTGTAGGTCCAGCGCCTGGATACCGCTGGTGCCTTCATAAATGGCGGCAACGCGAATGTCGCGAGCCAGTCTCTCCATGGGGTAGTCACTGGTGTAGCCGTACCCGCCCATGACCTGGATACCGGTGTTGGCGACCGTGAAGGCTGTCTCGGCATTGCAGGTTTTGGCGATGGGCAGCATGAATTCCGCCAATTGCTGGTGCAGTGACGCCTCTGTCGGTGATGTGCTCTGCAACAGGACTGCCTGATCGAACAGGCCGGCGATTCGCAGTGCCAGACTTCTCGCCAACTCACTCTCGGCCGTCATCTCCAGCAGCATCCGCCGCACGTCGGCATGTTGCACGATGGCAACCGCCGGTTGTTGCGGAGGGCCGCCTTGCGGTCGTTCGGCTGCATAGCGCCAAGCCTGCAGTGTGGCGGCATTGGCTACGGCAGCGCCCTGAACGGCCACGGCAAGTCGCATGGCATTCATCATCACGAACAGAGCCTGAAGCCCTTTGCCCAAGGTGCCAATCAGTTCGCCGCGGGCCTCATCGAATTCGAGTACGCAGGTCGGCGAAGCATGCAGCCCCATCTTGTGCTCGAGGCGTGCCACACGGGTGCCATTGCCGGTACCGTCCCGGAGTTTTGGCACGGCAAAAAGGCTGAGTCCCCGCGAGCCTGCTTCGGCACCTGGCGTACGCGCGAGTACGAGATGAAGAATCTCGGCGGTGGCATCGTGATCTCCATAGGAAATCCAGATCTTGGTGCCCTTGAGCAGGTAGGTGCCGTCGCTGCTCGGTGTTGCCAGAGTGCGGATGCGGCCTACGTCGGAGCCTGCCTGCGGTTCACTGATCACGATGGTGCTGGCGAGCGTGCCCGCCAACAGTCCAGGTAGCCACCGGGCTTTCTGCTCATCGCTGGCGGACTGTAGAAGCGCCAGTGCGGCGCAGCGCAAGTTGATGAACAGCATGCCGAGAGCAAGGTTTGCGCCGTCGCAGAGTTCCTGGACCGCACATTGCAGCGCCAGAGGCAGTCCAAGACCTCCGATGTCCATGGGCAGGCCGACGCCGGGAAAGCCCAGTTCAACCCATTCCGAGTAGACAGCACGGCTGCCTTCGGGCAGGCAGACCGCCCCTGCTGCCAAGGTACAGCCCTGACGATCCCCTGTGGCCGCCAGAGGCAGCAGTCTATCCTCCGCGAAGCGGGCTGCTGCCTCGAGCAGTGCTTGGACGGTAGCTTCATCTGCATGCCCATACTCGGCAGTTCCCTCCCAGATCGGCAGGCCACCAAGATGTTGCAGTTGAAAAAGAACGGAGTCGCTTTGGTCTTTAAGATAGGTCATGGAGTGAAAGGCACCGTTACGCTGGTGACATGGGCCGGGACCCGAGAAATCCGGCACCAAGCAATCATAGAAAACGGCCGCATGTTATTGTGAAAGGCCGTAGGCTTGCAGTACTTTGGGCATCCTTTTTCTTGCACCGTGGCCCCTTAGTTTTGCCGCTGTGTAACGTGTCAGAAATCCAGACCGAGGTTTCCCTGATGTTAATGCCGTACAGACTTTCCCCGCTGACTGTGGCACTTCTGCTGACCCTGCTACCCGGATCGTTGCTGGCACAACAAAACACCCTCGAGTCCATCGTGGTGACCGCTGACCGGCGCCAGACCACCTTGCGCGATGTTTCTGCCAGTGTCTTTTCCGTGGGCGCTGCCGATCTCACTGCCATTCGCCCCACCCATCTGAACGAGGCACTGGCAAGGGTACCCGGAACGTGGATCAGTCGTGGCAACGGGCAGGAAAGTCTGACGGCAATCCGCTCTCCGGTGCTTTCTGGAGCCGGTAGCTGTGGTGCTTTTCAGATGGCTCAAGATGGCATTCCGCTGCGAGCCACGGGGTTCTGCAACGTCAATCAGATGTTCGAGGCCAACAGCGAGCAGGCTGGCACGGTGGAAGTCATCCGTGGTCCCGGCAGCATTCTGTACGGTGCCAATGCCCTGCATGGCGCCATCAACGTCATCAGTGATCCGATCGCCGTGGAACCCGCATCCAGCATCGCCTACGAGGGGGGACCGCACGATTACAACAGGGTCCGTGGAACCAGCAGCGCAACTTATGGCTCTCAGGGTTACCGTGTGTCCTTCAATGGCACGTCCGATGGCGGTTACAAGGATGATTCAGGATTCGACCAGCAGAAACTCAGCCTCCAGCATCGCTACACTGCTGAAGGATTGACCGTGACCAGCGCTTTGCACTTCACGAACCTCAATCAGGAAACTGCTGGGTTCATTCAGGGCAAAGATGCTTACAAGAACGACGCGTTCAAGCGTCTCAACCCCAACCCGGAAGCCTTTCGTGATGCAAGCTCCTGGCGTCTCAGCAGCCGTGTCGACTGGCAGACCCGCTTCGGTGCCATCACCGTCACGCCTTACTACCGCAAGACCGAGATGGAATTCCTGCAGCACTTCCTTCCTGGTGTGCCCCTCGAGGAAAACGGTCAGGAATCGTTCGGGTTGATGACCACGGTCAGTGGCGACGTGGCGAGACTGCGCTGGCAGGCCGGCGTCGACATGGAGACCACCGAGGGCTATCTGCGCGAGACTCAGAGCGCCCCGGCCGTCGGGACGCCCGTCATCGTTGCCACCATTCCTGTGGGCAAACACTACGATTTCACCGTGGATGCAGAGCTAATCTCACCCTACGCACAGTTGAAATTCGATCTGACGCAAGTTGACCAGATAAACGTAGGGTTCCGCTACGAAATGCTGGGGTACGACTACGACAACCTCATGCTGACCGGCCGTACCAAGGACAATGGCGTTCCCTGCACCAATGGTGGCTGCCGCTTCAACCGACCGGCCGATCGCTCGGACGACTATGACAACCACTCGCTGCAACTTGGCTGGATACACGATCTGCCGGATGGCACGCAGATCTATGCAAACGCGGCGCGTGCATTCCGTGCTCCAGACACCAACGAGATCTATCGTTTGCAAGGCAGCCAGAACGTTGCCGATCTCGGTTCCGAGCGAGCAATCAGCTATGAGTTGGGTTTGCGTGGCGTGTTGCAGGATCTGAACTATGCCGTAGCGCTTTACGACATGGACAAGGAGAATGTCATCATCCAGGACAGCAACAGGATCAACATCAGCGGAGCGCAGACCCGCCACAGAGGCCTGGAAGTAAACGGGGACTACCGTATCGCCGACAGCCTTTCGCTGACGGTAGCCGCCAGCTATGCCGTGCACACCTACGAAGGTAACGTCAATCCGTCTGCCGTGAAGCTGGCGGGTCTGGACATCGACACCGCGCCACGCATGACCGGCAGCGCACAGTTGCGCTGGAGCATCCGGGACGGCCGCAACCTGGAGCTGGAGTGGGTCCACATGGGCAAGTACTTCACAGACGAGCTCAACACGGCCCGATACCCCGGGCACGATCTCGTGAACCTGCGTTATCAGGCCGACTTCAGCCGTAACTGGTACTACGGCGCCAACGTCACCAATCTGCTCGACACGGACTATGCCGAGCGTGCCGACATTGCCTTTGGCACCGACCGCTATTTTGTGGGCGAACCGCGCAGCCTGTACGTGATGGTTGGCCACCGGTTTTAGTCGGTCTGGCGCCTGCGCCAACCGAGTTGGGATAAAAAAAAGCCTCGGAACGAAACTGCGTTTCCGAGGCCTTTCAGAGGGGACTGTCAGCATCCGCTGTCCAAGAAATCTGCCGCCTCTTGGCCAGAGATTTCTTGGATAGAGAATCTGAACACCGTCCTGCTAACCGACTTGCTCTATGCACT